>JAOAUZ010000005.1 GCA_025464625.1 Rickettsiales bacterium
CCAGAACCAAAAGCTGTAGCACCAGAACCAAAGATGCCAGAGCTTCCAGCTCCACCAGTTGCACCAGAACCAAAAGCTGTAGCACCAGAACCAAAGATGCCAGAGCTTCCAGCTCCACCAGTTGCACCAGAACCAAAAGCTGTAGCACCAGAGCCAAAGATGCCAGAGCTTCCAGCTCCGCCGGTTGCACCAGAGCCAAAAGCTGCAGCACCAGAACCAAAGATGCCAGAGCTTCCAGCTCCACCAGTTGCGCCAGAGCCAAAAGCTGTAGCACCTGAGTCCAAAAAAGAACCAGTGGCAGTTTCGATTACTCCTGTTTCACCTACTCCGACTCCAGAAGATGAGTTTACGAAGGCGTTGAACGCTCCAAATAAGCCTGCTATCACACCTTCACCAGCACCAGAAGTGAAACCATCTGCCCCTGTTGAAGTGAAAAAAGAGGAAGTTGCAAAAGATAGCAAACCAAATGGCAGCGTATTGCTTAGTATTAAATTTATTAGTACTGAAACTGAATTGCCACTCTCAGTTGAAAACGATCTGAAGAGTTTGTCATCTCGTATAAAAGCGAATAACGAGCGTATCACCTTAATTGCCTACGCCAGTGAATCGGCGGATCAATCAACTACAGCGCGTCGTGTTTCTCTAGCGCGGGTTCTGGCTGTACGCTCCTCTCTTATTGAGAATGGTGTTGATAAAATGAACATAAATGTACAAGCTGAGGGCAGTAAAAATGCTGGTGGTGAGCCAAACCGCGTTGATGTTTTATTAAGTGATGGGAAATCAAAATAGATAACGAGGTGACGATATGGTAGGAAAATTCTATCGTACTGTCATCTTATCATCTATTTATCCAGAGGATAAATAACATGGCTGGTCATTCACAGTTTAAAAATATCATGCGTCGCAAGGGCGCGCAGGATGCAAAAAAGGGTAAAATACTCACCAAAGTTGGACGGGAAATTATTTCTGCTTGTAAGACAGGTAGTTCCGACCCAGCGTCTAACCCGCGTCTGCGGGCGGCAATTCAGTGGGCGCGTGAAGAAAATATGACCCGCGATAGGATTGAGGCGGCAATTAAGCGTGGCAGTGGCAACGTTGATGCTGATAATTTTGAGGCAATTCGCTATGAAGGTTATGGTGCTGGCGGTGTTGCTATAATCATTCAGGCACTTACTGATAACCGTAACCGTACCGCACCTGAATTGCGTTCTATTTTTAGCAAATTTGGTGGTGCTATGGCTGAAACTGGCAGCGTTAGTTTTATGTTCGATTATATCGGGCGGATTACTTATCCGCTTTCTGTTGCTACTCCTGATGGAATGTTTGAAACAGCGATTGATGTTGGGGCGGATAATTGTGAAGTCGATGATAGCCAACATATTATAACCTGCACATTGGAAAATTTCGTGCATGTGCGTGATGGTTTGGAGAAAAGGTTTGGTGTGCCAGAATCGGCAAAAATGCTGTGGCAGCCAAAAAACACCATTGTGGTGAATGAGGAACAGGCTCAGAGTTTACTCAAGATGATTGATGCGTTTGAAGATAGTGATGATGTGCAGGAAGTCTTTTCCAATTTTGAGATTTCCGATTCTATTATGCAGAAACTAAGCGCATAGACATTCTATGACAATAATTCTCGGTATTGACCCTGGCTTACAACATACTGGTTGGGGGGTGATTGCTTCTAGGGGAAATCAACTTTCATTTATTGCTTGTGGAACTATTCACACCGACACAAAAAAACAAATGACAGAGAGATTGCGTCAGCTCCATGATGGTTTGCAGCAGGTTATCACGCTGCATAAGCCGCAGGAAGCTGCATTGGAAGAAACTTTTGTGAATAAGAATAACGCTTCCAGCCTTAAACTTGGGCAGGCACGGGGAGCTATAATGCTTTCTCTGTCGCTTTCTGGGCTTGGCTGCGCGGAATATGGTGCTAATCTTGTGAAAAAAAGCGTTGTTGGTTCTGGACATGCGGATAAGCAGCAGGTGGCGATGATGGTAAAGACTCTGCTTCCAGCTAGTAATGCGACAGGTGCAGATGCGGCAGACGCGCTTGCCGTTGCTATTTGCCATGCGCACCAGAGGACAGTGTTGCAATTAACAAGAAAGATTAGTGCATGATAGGCAAACTAAAAGGTATAGTCGAAGAATTAGGCGATGATTCATTGATTTTAGATGTGAATGGCGTGGGTTATCATGTTTTTGTGTCATCACGCCATCTTGCGACCCTTAGCGTGGGAGAAACGGCAAGCTTAACCATTGAAATGAATGTGCGTGAAGATCACATTCACCTATATGGTTTTCCTGATAAAATAGAGCGTGACTGGTTTCGCTTGCTTGCCACGGTGCAGGGAGTGGGAAATAAAACTGGACTCGCAATTCTAGCAGCCTATTCGCCAACAAAACTGGTGCAGGCGATTATGGCAAAGGATATAGCAGCATTTAAGGCAATCAGTGGCATCGGTCCAAAACTCGCCGAACGTATTGTCACAGAACTTAAAGATAAAGTTCTGAAAATGCCAACTTCAGAATTTGTTACTTCTTCCTCTTCTCAGCCACAATCAGTCATAACTAATCCCTCCGCGAATGACGCTATCTCTGCTCTTGTAAATCTTGGTTATAGCCGTAGTGATGCTTACAGCGCGGTTATGAAGGTTGTTCAGAACTCTGACGAAAACCAGAATCTTGATGTTCTGATACGGTTGGGGTTGAAAGAGCTGGGGAAGGTGCAGTGATTAAAGTCAGTTGATTTTTTTGCCAATAGTGACATTACATGCCACCGACGGAGCAGGATACGCTGATAGAAGAGTTGAATTTGAACTTGATAAAGCAGCATTATCGCACGCAACAGATTCACCAGCTATTATTGCTAATCTTCCAGTGCTTGGTTTGCCATCATCAAGTTTATCATCCATTTGTCTTGCTGCGTTTACTGGGATGCCGATAGGCAGAGCGGAAAGACCGTTAGGTAAACCATATGAGGAATAACTAATAACGTTAAACTGCCCAGTTCTATAACCGATTCTCGATAAAGTATTTTGAGGGTTTCCACTAACTCCAATGGTTATTATATTTCCTGTTCTAAATGGTGATATTGTGTAGTTTGGGGTGCCAGTTTTGGCAAGGCAAGTTACAAATACCCCTGTTTTATTCCCGTATTTTGCATATGGATAAGAAGTTCCAGAAAGGGCGACAGAATTAGTTTTTCCATCGCCGTAATTTCCTATTCCAGCCAAATAAAGATGCAAAAATAATTGAGACACTTCACCAATTGCATCAGGGTTAAGGCATTCTCCAGAACCGTAAGATGTTGGAGCTCCGCCTATATAAGCGGTATCAGATTTTATAATGGTGTTACCATCGCCATTTGCAATGGTAAGGATTCCTGAAGTTGAGCCAAAAAAATCAGTTGCGTTAGCACAATCTCCAGGGAGGCAGTTATATTTGGTACGAAATGTATTGATCTCGGTTTCTATTTGCTCAACTTGGGACAGCTGCGCGCGTATATTTGCCTGTTCAATCAAGTCTCGTCCGACAAATATGCCACCAATTATAAATGCGACAACTACGATAACGATGGATATCTCGATCAGTGTAAAGCCGTTATATTTATATATTTTTTGCTGTGGCATGTAATGAATTATTTTTGGTATATGTACTCTGTTACAAATATATAAATTGGACTGCGTGTTATAATAAGAAACTATAATTACAGCCTTTACAAATAGTATTTTGGTTGTTTGTAGGTATAAATTGTGTATCCACACCTTAAACTCTGCACTCAACCACTTCCCTTTTAAAAAAAAATATTGTATAAGGAATTATTGCAATCTTGCTTTAATGTTGAAAAATAACATTAAAATCAGGATTGTAAGGCATAAAAAAAATGCAGAAATTAACACTTTAGAAATCTTCATTTAACGTATTCTTCAAGGGTTGTGGGTCATAATGATTAAAGACGCCAAAATGTCTGCAGCTAATAATGGTGAGGGGCAAGTTGTCAGAAATGACGGTTTGTTACTAGCGGAACCAGAGGTGAAAACCAAACGTCCGCCCTATTTTAAAGTTGTGTTGCTGAATGACGACTATACGCCTATGGATTTTGTGGTCTTTATACTTAAAGGCATATTTCATAGGAATCATGAGGAAGCAGTCAGCATCATGCTTGAAATACACCAAAAAGGCGAGGGTGTTTGCGGGGTCTACACACGGGATGTAGCGGAAACCAAAGCAGAGGAAGCAACTATAGTTGCTCGTCGCAAGGAATATCCGCTGCAATGTCGGGTGGAGAAAGAATAAAAAAATGACCCAATTACTGCAACCGACGGGAGAACGCCATGTTGTCAAAGAATCTGGAAATCAGTCTGCACCGCGCACTGGCCATTGCTAAAAAATATCGCCATGAATATGCAACCTTAGAGCATTTGCTCTATGCGCTAATAGATGATCCAGATGCTATATCAGTAATGCGTGGTTGCGGTATCAACCTTGTTGATATTAAGAAAAATCTTGGTGATTTTTTAGAAACAGAATTAAGTTCATTAGTGGTTGATGAGGTAGAAGAAGCCCGTCCTACTGCTGGTTTTCAGCGAGTTATTCACCGTGCGGCAATTCATGTGCAATCTGCTGGTAAAAATGAAGTTACAGGCGCGAATGTGTTGGTTGCGCTATTCTCAGAACGTGACAGCCATGCAGTTTTCTTTTTACAGGAACAGGAATTATCACGCCTTGACGTAGTGAATTATATTTCACACGGCGTAGTTAAATTTCAAGACACTAATAAAATCACTGAATGGAAACGCGGATTTGATGCAGATGAAGCTGCCGATTCTTTGGAACGCCCACAGGCTGCTAAGGAAAAAGATAAAGAAAAATCTGATGCGCTTGCTCTTTATACCATCAATCTAAATAAAAAAGCTGAAGCTGGAAAAACTGATATTCTAGTTGGTCGTGAAGAAGAGGTGGATCGTACAGTGCAGGTTCTAGCGCGTCGTACCAAAAACAATCCGCTTTATGTTGGTGAGGCAGGTGTTGGTAAAACAGCTATTGCTGAGGGGCTTGCTCTGCGTATCGTGCGTGGTGAAGTTCCGCAAGTGTTGCGCAATGCTATCATCTTCTCGCTAGACATGGGTTCGCTGCTGGCTGGAACGCGTTATCGTGGTGACTTTGAAGAGCGCATGAAAGCTGTTATCAAGGAAATCGAAAAAATTCCTAATTCAATTTTGTTTATTGATGAAATTCATACAATAATTGGTGCTGGTTCAACCTCTGGCGGTGCGCTTGATGCTTGTAACCTTCTGAAACCTGCTCTTGCTCGCGGTGGTTTCCGCTGCATTGGTTCAACCACTTATAAAGAATATAAAAGCAGCATAGAAAAAGATCGCGCTCTGGCTCGTCGTTTCCAGAAAATCGATGTGGTTGAGCCTACGGTAGAAAATTCTATAAAGATTCTACGCGGTTTGAAACCATACTATGAAGATCATCATGGCGTTCGGTATACTAATGGTGCGATTAAAGCCGCTGTGGAGTTATCTGCACGTTACATCAATGATAGAAAACTTCCTGATAAAGCAATTGACGTTTTGGATGAAGCGGGCGCAGCGCAAATGCTACTTCCAGAAGCGAAACGCAAACGCACTATCACTCATCGTGAGATTGAGGATATCGTGGCTAAAATCGCGCGTATGCCAGCTAAAACAGTTACTATGGATGATGCTGAAGTTCTGCGTAATCTTGATAAAAACCTGAAACTGGTAGTTTTCGGTCAGGATAACGCAATTGATACTCTTGCTTCGGCTATAAAAATGTCGCGTGCAGGACTTCGTGAAGAAGAAAAACCAATCGGTAATTATCTATTCACTGGTCCTACTGGCGTGGGTAAAACCGAAGTGGCGCAGCAGCTTGCTGTGGCTATGGGCATGGAGCTTCTGCGTTTTGATATGTCTGAATATATGGAAAAACATGCGGTTTCGCGTTTAATCGGTTCGCCTCCCGGATATGTTGGTTTTGATCAGGGCGGTCTGCTTACTGATGCTGTCGATAAATCTCCATATTGTGTGATTTTACTTGATGAAATCGAAAAAGCGCACCCAGATGTTTATAACATCCTGCTACAAGTTATGGATTATGGTCGCTTAACTGATAATAACGGGAAGATGATAAATTTCCGCAATACCATCATCATCATGACCAGCAATGCTGGTGCATCTGACGCTGCCCGCGCTCCTGTTGGCTTTATGAAAACTGGTCGTGACGGTGAAGAAAAAGAAGCGGTTATCCGTGCCTTTACACCAGAATTCCGCAATCGCCTTGATGCAATTATTCCTTTTGCGCACCTAAATCCTGAAGTGGTGGCACATGTGGTAAACAAATTTATCTTCCGCTTAGAATCACAGCTTGCAGATCGCAACGTGACCATTAATTTGGATAACAATGCTCGTCAGTGGCTTATAGAACGTGGTTATGAGCGTGCTAATGGCGCACGTCCGATGGCACGTCTTATTGCAGAGAAAATCAAAAAACCGCTGGCGGATGAAGTGCTATTCGGCAAACTCAGCAAGGGTGGAACTGTGAAAGTCGGTGTTGAAAATGGTGAACTGGCGTTTAGCTTCAGTAAGGCTATGGGCGCTGGCCGTCAATCTGCCGATGAAGAATTGGTGTCTTAACTAGCTGATTTGCAGTGAAAAATTGATAAATCGTGGTTGGTTGTGGTTTTAGCTATTTTCCTCTTTACCTGTAAAGAAAACGCTGCTATAAAGCACGCCCTTAAACCATTTTTCAATTGATCAAGGAAGCTATGTCCACGAAAATCAGATTGTCCCGTGCTGGAACTAAAAAACGTCCGTATTACCGTATTGTTGTGACCAATTCACGCAGCCCGCGCGATAGCAAATTTATCGAAAAGATTGGCACATATGAGCCATTGCTGGCACAAGAAAACCCAAAGCGTATAACCATCAACACCGAACGTGCAAAGCACTGGCTGGCTGTTGGTGCAGAGCTTTCTGACCGCGTACATTTGTTTTTTAACAAAGCAGGTCTGGTTGACACTAAGCCAGCTTTCAAACCAGTTCGTAAATCGAAGAAAGATAAGGGTGGCGAAGCTGGTGGAGCTGAGGCTGCTGCTGCGTAGTTTCTTGTCATACCGCACTTGGGTTTTCGATAGTGAGATCAAAATGGTTGGTTTTGCCCAGATGCTGGGTGACGGAGTTTATTGGACGAATTAAGCCCTATAAAATTTGCTATGATACAAAGTATTAATGGGATTTATTATTTTAATGTATTAATATACTGGATAGTTTTAATTATACTGGGCAGTTTTTTATGAAAGAACCAAAGAAATTTTCTCAAGATATAGCTTGTTTAAATGCTGGAATATTAAAAGGGCTTATTGATGCACATCCTGGAAAAATAGGATTGCTGCATAACACACCTACACCAGCCAAAACAAAATCTGATGAATGGTGTATTAGCTTAATAATTGCCTCAGATAATCAAGCTGGGTCACTGAAAAATATAATAAAAGACATTGGTTTTGCTGGCGTTAAATTAGACCCTTCTTCATATTCTGAATTTCGTAACAATCCTTCATTTGAACTTGTCGGTCAGATAGACAGCCAGCAATTTACACAAAAATTACTACAAGCTGCTGCAAAAGTGGCGCAGATTAATCCACCTGCAAATACTCCAAACAGGTAATAAAGGATTGGTGCTGGAAAAACTTGCTCCTACTCCAAGCTTTATGTGTGTTTTAACGGGTTAATATGGTCTTTGAGAAACTCATTAAAGTTGCTGCTATAGTAGGGGCGCACGGAATCAAGGGCGAGGTGAAGCTGCGTAGTTTTCTTGAGAATGTAGATTTATTCAATGATATAGGTAAATTTTGTGACAGCACAGGGAATAAAATATTTTCCATTAAAATCACTGGTGAAGTTAAAGATGCTATTATCGCTAAAATTGAGGGTGTAAACGACCGTAATTCTGCTGAATTACTCAAAGGCACGGAGTTATTTGTTCCCGCCTCATCTCTGCCCATTCCTGATGATGGGGAGTTTTACCATAGTCAATTAATAGGATTGGAAGTCCGCCTAGAAAACGGTAAAAAAATTGGGAAAACTACCGCCATCCATAATTATGGTGCGGGGGATATAGTTGAAATAACTATGGATTCTGGTGATTTAGAGATGCTACCTCTTGCCGAACCATGGGTTGACGAGATAAATATAGATCAAGGATTTATAGTGGTAGAGTTGGCAGAATATTTATAGGGAGGAGGGGGATAAATTAATATCACCCTCCATCCATTCCTAAATTTTATTCTTCTTCAATATATTGTTTTTCCATCTTTTCGTGGCGTTCTTGCGCTTCGATGGTCATGGTGGCGATTGGGCGGGCTTCAAGGCGTTTAATGCCAATAGGGTCGCCAGTTTCTTCGCAGTAGCCGTAATTTCCTTCTTCAATGCGGCGTAGGGCAGCATCGATTTTGCCGATTAGTTTCAGGTAGCGGTTACGGGTACGCAGCTCAACACCAGCCTCAGTTTCCAGAGATGCTCTGTCTGACAAATCAGGCTCCTGCCAGTTTTCTTCTTTCAGGTTATTGATGGTTTCCTGCGATTCCGTTATTAATTCTTCGCGCCATGACAAGAGCTTTTGCTTGAAATACTCTAGTTGATTTTTGTTCATATACTCTTCTTTTTCAGAAGGTTTATAATTCGTTGCAGCTTTTGCTGTCATCTGACTCGCTCCTTGTAAGATTATGAAAAGAAGGTATTAAGAGTAACTACCGCGTCATTTTATCGCTTGCGGAAGCGGGTGTATAGCAAAAACTGGGTGCTAATGCAACAGATTTGCTGTTAAAAATGATGCAAATTACTAGAATCTATGTTAATTTCCGTCGCTTAACTATAAAAAACATTGTTATGGCTAATATTATCTGCACGCGGCGCATTGAATTTGATGCTGCCCACCGAGTTTTAGAACATGAAAGCAAATGCAAGAATTTGCATGGGCATCGCTATGCCATAGAAGTCAGTTTTTCTGCCGAAGGTCTGGACGCATTGGGTCGCGTTGTTGATTTTGGGGTGATACGCGAAAGGCTAGGGGCATGGGTGGATGAAAATTGGGATCACACCACCATATTATTTGAACGTGATAAAGAATTGGGTAAATCCATCAGTGATATTACAGGGCAAAATATTTTTTATCTTCCAACTAATCCCACGGCTGAAAATATGGCAGCTTATTTATTAGAAAAAGTATGCCCTATACTATTTGCAGATTTGAATATTGTTTGTGTGGGTATCAGGCTGCATGAAACTCCAAATTGTTCAGTACAGGTCACCACATAGCACAAAAAATAAGGGCGATCCAAAGACCGCCCTTATTTCCTAATATTGTTAAAACGAAAATTACTTTTTAACAATCATTCCACCTTTAGTGGTGATTTTGCTACCATCTTTCAGAGTGTGTTCACCGTCTGGAGCTGGAGATTTTTTACCATCTTTGCCGATAACTTCTACTTTATCGCCAGTGGTTTCGATTTTGGTGCCGTCTTTAAGTTCGCCAGCAACTGTTTTTACTTCTTCCTTTTTTACTTCAGGAGTAGCAGCAGGAGCTGATGGAGTTGCAGGAGCAGCTACAGGAGCAGATTCAGCAGGCTTTGCAGTATCAGCAGCAAAAGCAGCAAATGGAGCAGCAGCAACAGTGGTGATAAGAGTAGCGAGTACAAGCTTATTCATAAAATTATCCTTCTAGTTTTGTTAGACAAACGGTGTGTCTCACCGTAAGCGATTTGGCTATAGTAACCTAGCAATTGCTTAGGTTTAGATATACATTTTTTGCTGTTTTTGGTAAAGGATAATATGCTTACATTACAGGGATTTAACCCAGAGGTAAGTAAGTAACAAAAAGTTAATCTTGCGGCGATTCCTAACACTCAAGCAGGGCAAGGCTTAAGGATAGAGAAGTGATATTTCCCAATCATTACTTTTATTATTGCCATTGCGTGTAAAAACTTCGCGTTCATGCAAACGGAAATCACCCTGCTGCCAGAATTCAATTCTATTAGGTATTATTCTCCAACCCGACCAGAAAGGAGGGCGCGGTACAGAAGTGCCTTCATACTCTGCCATTTTATTAGCAATATTTTGCAACAATTCCACTCTCTCTGGCAGAATTTGCGATTGCTGTGATACCCAGGCACCAATTTGGCTGTCGCGTGCGCGAGTGGCAAAATACTTATCGGCCTCAGCATCACTCACCGCTTCAATTTTTCCTTCTACTCGAATTTGCCTCTCCATAGGCATCCAATAAAAACATCCAGCCGCTTTCGGGTTTTGTTTTATCTCAACACTCTTGCGACTATTCAAATTAGTATAAAAAACGAAGCCGCGCTCATCCAAACCTTTGAGTAACACCATACGCACTGACGGAGTGCCGTCTTTTGTGCAGGTTGCCAGCGACATAGCTGTCGGTTCGATTATATTTGGGTTTTTCTTAGCCTCATCCAGCCAGTGTGAAAATTGTTTGATAGGATTCTTTGTCATATAATTTCCAAGTTAGAATTGTCATCGAATGGAAAGTGTATAGTAGCATCATTCATTTAATAAATAAATAAAACAAAAATCCCACATGTGGATTAGCTATATTTTGTTTAAGAATAAAATCCCACATGTGGATTTTATGTTGTTTATTTTTTTATGGATTATTTGCATGGCTGGGGTATATAAGAATACAAGTTTTTTTAATTTGATTGGAATAGGTTATGTCTAAAATTACCCGTCCGCTTTCTCCACACCTTTCTATTTATCGTCCGCAAATCACATCGTTCCTCTCTATAATTCATCGCATGACTGGTGTTGCTTTATATGCTGGGCTTGCGTTGCTGATTGTTTTTTTATGGGTGGTGGCATATTCACCAGCAAATTATGATGAGCTACATAAGTGTTTATCGTCATTTTGGGGTAGGTTGTTTTTATTTGGTTGGACGTTTGCTCTCTATTTTCATCTATTTAACGGTATTCGCCATTTATTCTGGGACATAGGCAAAGGTTTTAGTCTTTCTTCAGTGAATGTGAGTGGTTGGCTTGTTGTTGTACTTACGTTTATTGCCAGCTTTATTAGCTGGATTGCAGCTTATCATAATGCAGGAGTTTTATAATCATGAAAAAAGAAGATTCTTCTGATCTCCGCAGTAAATTGAGCAAAGCGCGCGGGCTTGGTTCTGCCAAACATGGTGTTTCCCATTGGTGGCTGCAACGAGTTACTGCCATTGCGATGATTCCATTGTTTATTTGGTTTGTAACTGCGATTGTTTCGGTGATGATTTCTCCTGAGCATAAACAGGTTGCTAATTGGTTTGTTTCACCTGTAAACGCACTGCTGCTGGTGTTGCTTGTTTGCGCTATGTTCTATCATGCTAAACTTGGTTTGCAGGTGGTGATTGAAGATTATATCAAATGCCCATGTACAAAATACGGCTTGCTTATCGGCAATAATTTTTTCTGTATTGCGGGTGCTGTTGTTTGTATCTTGGCGGTTTTTAAACTGCATTTGTTCATTCAGTTTTTTAAAATCGGATAATTTAGTTTTTTTTAAGAAGAGTATCATATGACCTTAGCCTATAAAATTATAGATCATTATCATGATGTTGTTGTCGTTGGTGCTGGTGGAGCTGGGCTTCGCGCTACTTTCGGCATGGCAGCAGCAGGGCTTAATACTGCCTGCGTTACTAAGGTGTTTCCAACTCGCAGCCACACTGTAGCAGCGCAGGGTGGGATTTCTGCGGCGCTGGGCAATATGGGGCAGGATGACTGGCGTTGGCACATGTATGATACCATCAAAGGCTCTGATTGGTTGGGTGATCAGGATGCTATCGAGTATATGTGTAAAAATGCTATGGAAGCGGTTGTTGAACTTGAGCATTATGGTGTTCCGTTTTCACGCACTCCTGATGGCAAAATTTATCAGCGTCCGTTTGGCGGAATGACCACAGATTATGGCAAAGGTACGGCACAACGTACTTGTGCAGCGGCGGACAGAACGGGTCATGCAATTTTGCATACGCTATACACGCAGGCACTGCGCCATAAAGCGCAATTTTTTGTTGAATATTTTGCCACTGATTTACTCATGGATGATGATGGCTCTTGTCGTGGCGTAATTGCGTGGAATCTTGATGACGGCACTATCCACCGTTTCAACGCGCATATTACTGTGCTGGCTACTGGCGGTTACGGGCGCACATATTTCTCCTGCACTTCAGCGCATACCTGCACTGGTGATGGCGGTGGAATGGTGGCGCGGGCAGGGCTTCCGCTTCAGGATATGGAATTTGTACAATTTCACCCAACAGGAATCTATGGCGCGGGCTGCCTGATTACCGAGGGTGCGCGCGGTGAAGGTGGCTATCTGGTTAATTCTGAAGGTGAACGTTTTATGGAACGTTACGCGCCATCGGCGAAGGATTTGGCTTCGCGCGATGTGGTATCGCGGGCGATGACGATGGAGATTCGTGCTGGTCGCGGTGTTGGACCACTTAAAGATCATATTTATCTGCATCTCGATCATCTAGATCCAAAAGTTTTACATGAGCGTTTACCGGGGATTTCTGATACTGCAAAAATTTTCGCTGGTGTGGATGTTACCAAGCAGCCGATACCAGTTCTTCCGACTGTGCATTATAATATGGGTGGAATTCCTACCAATTATCACACTGAAGTTGTTACCCTTAAAAACGGTAATCCTGATAGCGTGGTGCAGGGGCTTATGGCGATTGGTGAGGCTGGCTGCGTTTCTGTGCACGGTGCGAATCGTCTTGGTTCAAATTCACTGCTTGACCTTGTGGTGTTTGGCAGAGCAGCGGCAATTCGTGCAGCGGAGCTGATAAAATCGGGAATGCGCCATAAACCAATTAATCAATCTGCGACTGAAAAAGCTTTGGCGCGTTTTGACAAAATTCGTAATGCTAATGGTGGCTTAAAAACTTCTGAAATTCGTCGTAATATGCAGCGTTCAATGCAAAGCCATGCTGCAGTTTTCCGTGAAGAGCAGGTTCTTAGCGAAGGCGCATCGCAAATGGCAGAAATTTGGAAAAGCTACGATCAACTCAAAATTTCTGACCGCACTTTGGTGTGGAATAGTGATTTGGTGGAAGCTTTGGAACTTGATAATCTTCGTAGCCAAGCACTGATAACTATTGCTAGTGCGCTTAATCGTCAGGAAAGCCGTGGCGGACATGCGCGAGAAGATTTCCCAGAGCGTGATGATAAAAACTGGATGAAGCACACTCTGGCGTGGATTGATGACAAAGGCAAAGTTGCATTTGACTATCGCCCAGTGCATCTGAATACACTTTCTAACGAGGTGCAGCCAGTGCCACCAAAGGCAAGGGTGTATTAAATACTACTATCTGTCATCCCCGCGCAGGCGGGGGATCTAGAGTCCCAATCTCGGTCAGTGTATTTTGCCCTAGATCCCCGAGTAAATCGGGGATGACGACTGTGGGTGAATAACTCAAAAGATTGCTCGTAATTCTCTAATCAAAAGTTCTGCCTTTTCTGGTGCGTATGGGGTTGGTGGAAGGCTAACATTCCACACTGGGTTTGGCCATGCTGCATCATTTTCAAAGCGGGCGATGATGTGGATATGCAGTTGCGGAACAACATTACCGAGCGTTGCCACATTCATTTTATCTGCGCCAGTAAATATAGAAAAATGCTTGGTAATGGCGCGCACCTCGCTCATCATCTGTTCATAATCAACCTGCTCCAGATCAAAAATTTCTTTTATTTCAGGGCGCATGGGAACGAGTATCAGCCACGGGAAATTACTGTTATTTTGCAAGTAAACACGGCATACCCCAAGATTATTAATCGGCAGGCAATCTTTCGCTAATTGCGGGTGGAGTAGCGCGGTCATAAACTACCCAAAAACTCTCTTGAAAATAGTATCCACATGTTTGGTATGATAGCTAGGGTCGAATAGTGATTTTAGAACATCTGGCGACAAGCGATCCGTAACTTCCTTATCCGCACATAGCTCTGTCAGGAAGTCTTTACTTTGTTCCCAAACCTTCATGGCGTTGCGTTGCACGAAACGATAGGAATCTTCACGGCTAACGCCTGCTTGAGTGAGGGCGAGCAGCACACGTTGCGAGAAAACCAACCCACCGAGCTTGTCCATATTTTGTTTCATGCGCTCTGGATAAATCACCAGCTTGTCAATTAATCCAGCAAGGCGGGTGAGTGCGAAATCCATCGTCACCGTTGCGTCTGGTGCAATCATTCGTTCAACTGATGAATGGGAAATGTCGCGCTCATGCCACAGTGCAACATTCTCAAGGGCAGGGGTGACATAGCCACGCACCAAGCGGGTAAGCCCAGTAACATTCTCAGAAAGCACAGGGTTGCGCTTATGGGGCATGGCGGAACTACCTTTTTGCCCTGCTGAGAAAAATTCTTCTGCTTCCAGAACTTCGGTGCGCTGCAAATGGCGAACTTCGGTGGCGAGGCGTTCCATAGAACTGGCAATAACGCCAAGAGTTGCAAAATACATAGCGTGGCGGTCACGCGGGATAACTTGCGTAGAAACAGGTTCAATCTCTAGCCCTAATTTTTTTGCAACATATTGTTCCACATATGGGTCAATATTGGCGAATGTTCCCACCGCACCAGAGATGGCGCAGGTGGCAATTTCCTTGCGGGCAGCGATTAGTCGTTCTTTGCAACGGGTAAATTCTGCGTAATATCCAGCGAGTTTTAAGCCAAAGGTAAGTGGTTCGGCGTGGATTCCGTGGCTTCTGCCAACAGTTACAAAATCCTTGGTTTCAAAAGCGCGGTGCTTAATGGCGGCAAGCAATATATCCATATCGGCAAGTAAAATATCCGTGGCGCGGGTAAGCTGCACAGAAAGGCAGGTATCCAGCACGTCTGAGCTAGTCATTCCTTGATGTAAAAAACGCGCATCATCGCCCACATATTCGGCAACGTTGGTAAGAAATGCGATAACATCATGTTTAGTGGTGCGCTCAATTTCATCAATGCGAGTAGGGTCGAAGCTGCCTTTTTCCCAAATGGTTTTAGCTGCTGACTTAGGAATAACACCAAGTTCTGCCAGCGCATCGCAGGCATGGGCTTCAATCTCAAACCAGATTTGATATTTTGTTTGGTCTGTCCAGATAGCGACCATTTCAGGACGGGAATAGCGAGGAATCATGTGCGTGCCTTATCAATTAATTTCTAACGATATTATTATTCTTAATACGCAACTGGCACTGGGTCAAGCGAACGCCACAAATACCATGTGGCAACGGAGCGATAGGGTTTCCATCTTTGGCTTAACTCAAATATTTCTGCTAGAGTCATTTTTTGTTCATTATTATAATGGCGGAAAATGGCTTTTTGTAAGCCAATATCAGCAAGGGGCAGAATATCAGGGCGGGCAAGGTAAAAAATCATGAACATTTCTGCCGTCCAGCGACCAATACCGTTAAGAGATGTAAGTTCGCTTATTATTTCGTCATCAGATAAATTATTCCAGTTTTTTATATGTGCTTTGTTTTCTATAAAATGTTCGGCAAGACCATGTAGGTAACGCACTTTTTGCGCAGAAAGACCGCATTCGCGTAAGGCTGTTTCGTTGGTTTTTATTGCGGATTTTGGAGTCACTTCACCAAGCTGATTTTCAAGCCTTTTCCACACCGTATCAGCAGCTTTCACCGATATTTGTTGCCCGATTATCGAACGCGCCAATGTGTAAAAAGCATCGCCACGCACAGTTAGAATTTCACCATGATAATGACTAATTATTTTACCCAATATCTTATCGTTGGTGAGGATGTGCGATTTTGCATCGTTCCAGTAATGTGGGTGCATAAAATTCCTTATTGTCATTTCGAGTATAGCGAGAAATCTTTGCGATTGATTTAATATTGCAAAGATCCCTCGACTAAGCTCGGGATGACATTATTGCCTGAGTATTCCGCCGAAACCTTTGCTGGCAGATGATATTATCGCATTGCTCACAGATGTAATATCTGCATCGGTTAGTGTGCGTTCGAATGATTGTAGAGTTACTTTCACCGCCACCGATTTTTTGCCAGTATCAACGCCTTTGCCACTATAAACGTCAAAAATTTCTACGTTGGTTATCAGGTTTTTCTCAGCTTTGTTTATTTCTTTTTCAATGGTTGCAGCTGTTACACTGTCATCAACTATAAACGCGAAATCACGCTCTACAGCTTGATAATCAGAAATTTTTAGTTGTGGTTTTGCTGTGCCTTTGCTGCGTGAAACAGGAATTGCATCTAAGAAAATTTCAAATGCGGCAACTGCTCCTTCAAGGTTAGGATTGGTAATTTGATTTATAATGTCAGAAGCGTCTATTGTTTTCTCACGAATCTCTCGCCATTCTATATCAAAATCGTTGCTTGTTTTTGGATGAATTTCACCAAAATAACCAAGTATGGTTTTACCGAGAACAAAAGCCCCGCTGCGGTTTGGATGGTAGTAAGAAGGGAGATTTGTAGTGCTTATTTCAAATTTATTTACACCGAGGCTTTCCAGTATCGCGATTGCGTCGGCTTTAGCAGTCAAAGGCAACAAAGGAAAAACTTCTGCTTTGATAAAATTCTGTTTATTCAGCTTATATGCGTTACCATACATTTTTATCTTGCGTACGAAACCATCTTCAACAATATTTCTTTCTGTCCTTATTCCACAAGCAACCATTTTCTGTCCATCAGGCGTGATGTCATGGAATTGCAAACCAACTTCAAAGAGGGAAATATTTTTGAAGTCACGCGCAGCGTTGCGTTTTGCGGCATCGAGCAAGTTGGGAAGAAGGCTCGGGCGCATAGTATCTAAATCTGCACTGATAGGATTTAGCAGAGTGAGCGCGGGGTTATTGCCACCAAACACTGCCGCCTGTGCAGCGGGAATGAACGACCATGTTTGCGCTTCCATCATGCCACGCCCAGCAAGTAAACGCTTGGCAAGATGCACACGTTTCTGCGATAGGCTTAATATAGCAGGTGTAATCTGTGGATTTTTTGGCAGTGGTGTTGACGGAATATGTTCATAGCCATAAATCCGCAAAACTTCTTCAACCAAATCTGCTTCACCTTCAATATCAGCGCGCCAAGATGGTGGGGTAACAATTTTATTGTTTATGGTAAAGCCAAGATTTTTTAGAATTTCCAAAGATTTTTCAGCAGATATATCAACACCACCTAAAGATTTTACACGCTGCGGGTTAAAGCTGATTTCACGTTCCCATTCAGGAGTTTTTCCGCAGGTAACCAGCTCGCTTGCCTGCCCACCGCAGAGTTCCATAGTCATCGCCACGGCGCGTTTTGCAGCTTCTTCCACAAAAGCAACATCCACGCCGCGCTCAAAGCGATAGCGCGCATCAGAATCAATCTGCAAAACCCGCCCAGCTTGTGCAACGCTCGCTGGTTCAAACAAAGCAATTTCTAAAAATACATCAGTGGTTGTTTCAGTGCAGCCAGTTTCGCTGCCACCAATAACGCCACCAATTGCGACTGGTTTTTGCGCGTCAGCAATCACTGTTGTCCCAGTTGGCAGTTCATATTCCTTGCCATTTAGAGCAGCTAGTTTTTCACCAGCTTTTGTTTCTCTAACTGTTATATTGCCATTTAATTTTTTAGCATCATAAACATGCAGTGGACGACCGAGATCAAAAGTAAAATAGTTGGTGATGTCCACTAGTGCGGAGATTGATTTTTGTCCGATTGCTTCCAAGCGTTTTTTTAGCCACTCAGGGCTTTGTCCATTTTTTACATTTTTTATATAACAACCAATAAATTGCTCACAGTTTTTAGTTTCTATGGAAACAGAAATTGGCGAAGGAAAACTAGGACTATAATTTATTGTTGGTAACGGTTTTAATGTTCCTATTCCCGCTGCTGCGAGGTCACGCGCAACCCAACGCACACCAAGGCAATCAGCACGGTTAGGGGTAATGGCGATGTCGATGATTGGGTCGTTCATGCCCATAACATCAGCGACTTTTGCGCCGATTTTTGCTTCGGGAAGTTCTATAATTCCTTCGCTGCTGGTGGCGAGTCCTAATTCCTCCAGCGAACAAAGCATGCCATTGCTTTCCACACCGCGTATTTTTGTTTTTTTGATGGTCATGCCATTTGCAGGAATCACCGTTCCTTCTTTGGCGAGGGCAACATATAAACCAGCGCGGGCGTTGGCAGCACCGCATACGATTTGTAATTCACCAGCATCACTTTCAACTTTGCACACTTGCAATTTATCAGCTTCAGGGTGGCGAGTTGCTTCTAATATTTTAGCAACTGTAAAAGCAGAAAGTGACGCGCCTCTATCTTCAATGCTTTCTAATTCCAGTCCAATCGCCGTCAATTTATCAGTGATTTCTTGCAAGGAAGCGGTAGTTTCCAGATGATCCTTTAGCCATGAGAGAGTGAATTTCATATTACAACCCACTCACTAAGTTGGGAATATGCAGTGGATCGAAACCATAATGTTGTAACCAGCGTGCGTCGGATTCAAAAAATGTGCGCAGGTCTGGGATGCCGTATTTGAGCATGGCGAGGCGTTCTATACCCATGCCGAAAGCAAAGCCCTGCCATTCATTCGGGTCAATATTGCAATTTTTTAGAACATTAGGATGCACCATACCGCATCCGCCAATTTCCAACCAATCACTGCCTGCGCCAATCTTCAAACTTTCCTTGCTGCGGGCGCAGCCAATGTCAATTTCGGCTGATGGTTCGGTGAATGGAAAAAAGCTGGGGCGGAAACGTACAGGTACATTTTCCAACTCAAAAAACACGCGCAGGAATTCGCTGATGCAGCCACGCAGATGTCCCATATTTATTTCTTTATCAATCACCAAACCTTCAATCTGATGGAACATTGGCGTGTGGGTTAGGTCTGAGTCACAGCGATAAGTGCTGCCCATGGCGATGAAACGAAAAGGTGGTTTACCAGCGCGCATGGTGCGGATTTGCACAGGGGAGGTGTGAGTACGCAGCACGGTTTTATTATCGCCTTTGCCGTGTAGATAAAATGTATCATGCATCTGGCGGGCAGGGTGTGATTCTGGAATATTCAAGGCAGTAAAATTATGCTCGTCATCTTCAATATCAGGACCATCAGCAACGTTAAAACCAAGGTCGGCAAATATTGCAGTTATTTCTTCTGTAACTTGAGTGATGGGGTGAATTTTCCCGCGTGACTGCGAATCTATAGGCAGGGTTACATCTAGTTTTTCTGTAACTAGGCGAGCGTTTAATTCAACATCCGCAAGAGTAGATTTTTTTTCTTCGAGAGCGTTTGTAATTTGCTCTTTTATTTGGTTGAGTGCTGCACCTAAAGTTTTGCGTTCTTCTGGTGAGGCTTGCCCGAGTGATTTTAGTGCATCGGTTAGCTTACCTTTTTTGCCGAGTAAAGAAACGCGAAGCTCCTCTAACGCGCTTGATGTTTCACAAGCAACGATAGAGGAGAGGGCTTCGTTTAATAAGTTTTCGGTCATGTTAGAATGACACTAATAAATTAAGCAGCTTTTTTATAGAGAGCAGCTTTTGATTGATCAACAATTGCTTTGAAGGCTGCTGGTTCGCGGGTGGCTAGGTCGGAAAGAACCTTGCGATCAACGATGATGCCAGCTTTAATTAAGCCGTTCATGAACTGCGAATAAACCATTCCATGTTCGCGTACGCCAGCGTTGATACGCTGAATCCACAAACTACGGAAATTGCGTTTTTTAGCACGACGGTCACGATACGCGTAACGCAGACCTTTTTCTACTTTTTCACGGGCAACGGTTATACAGCTTTTAGAACGGCCATAATAACCTTTTGCCATTTTAAGAATTTTTTTGCGACGGGCGCGATTCGCACCACTTTTAGCATGAGCCATGAGTTATCTCCTTATAAGCTATTAGTATGAGCCGTTTGGCATATATTGCACGATGCGGTGTGTATCAGAAGCATCGAGAATAGTAGTGCCGCGTGCGTTACGAATAAAACGATTGGTACGCTTGCGCATTCCATGGCGTTTTCCAGCTTGGGAGGCAACAACCTTGCCTGTGGCAGTGAAGCGAAAACGCTTCTTACAGCCTGATTTGGTCTTCAATTTTGGCATTTTAGCATCCTATACAATTAAGGTTATAAATAAAACGTTACCAAAGGCAATGCCTCGCCTGATAACTAAAGGGAGTGTGTGTTTAGCTGGGAAGTATCCGTAAATCAAGCAAAAAATAATAGCTGATAAAAAATGTCGGGTTTTACTTGAAATTGGATGGCAATACACCATATAATACTACGGTAGTTCAATTTATTAACTTAATTAGGAGAAAAACATGGAATATCGCGATCCGTTTGCCACGGCACAGTATGGCGCACAGTCAAAGGCTGCTGCTTATGACATGGGCTTGCGTGCTTATATGCTCAAAATTTATAACTATATGGCGAGTGCTTTAGCCCTAACTGGCGTTGTGGCTATGTTTGCGGCAAATTCACAAACGTTTATTAATGCACTTTACAACGTTCAGAATGGTCAGGCTGTCGGAATGTCTCCGCTTGGCTGGATTGTTATGCTTGCACCGATTGGTTTGGTTCTGTGGCTAGGTATGGGTATTAACCGCATGAGTTCATCCACAGCTCAGGCTATTTTCTGGGCATATTCGGTGCTGGTCGGTCTGTCGCTCACCTCAATATTCATGGTTTATACGGGAAAGAGCATTGCAGCTACATTCTTTGTAACTGCTGGAACTTTCGGAGCTATGAGCATTTATGGTTATACAACTAAGCGTGATTTAACTGGTATGGGTTCATTCTTGATGATGGGCTTGATTGGTTTGATTATCGCGTCAATAGTTAGTATTTTTATGCCAAGCCCTGCATTGTTTTTTGCTACATCAGTTATCGGTGTGCTTATTTTCGTAGGTCTTACTGCGTATGACACTCAGAAGCTAAAAAATATGTATTATCAGGTTGCTGGTAACTCTGAAGCAATGGCGAAGGCATCCATTCTTGGTGCGCTTAATTTATATTTGGATTTCATCAACATATTTATGTATTTGCTGCGCTTTATTGGTGACCGCAAATAGATTCGTAAGTGATTGATTCTAATTGGAAGGGGTGGTAGGAATCTACCACCCTTTTTTATGACTGGAAATAGCATGAACTACATCAATACTATTGGCATCGCAACGCTCTGTAAGCGCGAAATATGGCGGTTTGCAAAGGTTTGGAATCAAACAATAGTTGCACCAGTTGTTACTACATTATTGTTCCTCGCGGTTTTGATGTTGGCGATGGGTGGAAACGTGCGGATGATCGACCGCATACCTTATGGTGAGTTTATCGCACCGGGGCTTATTATGATGGCGATCGTGCAGAATGCTTTTGCTAATACATCTTCCTCGTTGATGCTTGCTAAAATTCAGGGTGTTATCGTTGATATACTGATGCCACCACTCACTGGCGGTGAGGTTGTATTCAGCTTGGTTATTGGCGGTTTGGTGCGTGGTGTTGCTGTTGGTATTGTAGTGATGGCAGCGGTTTATATGTTCGTGCCGTTTTCGTTGTTGCATCCGTGGATTGGCTTGTTCTATGTGGTTTCTGCCTGTGTTATGCTGGCTTTGCTTGGGATTATAACAGGTATATGGTCGCAGTCATTTGATCAACTTTCAGCCATTACCAACTATATTATCACCCCTCTTTCTTTCCTTTCTGGGACGTTTTATTCAATAAAGCAATTGCCTGAATTTTGGTATTATGTCTGTCATTTCAACCCGTTTTTTTATATGATTGACGGGTTTCGTTACGCAACGGTTGGCTACACAGACGGCACTATTGAAATAGGGATGGTGGTGATGACAATAACCAATATTGTGTTATGGGTTATTACGTCTATTTTGTTTAGCAGAGGTTATCGCTTGAAAACCTAGCGGTGGATTGTTGCATTTTTCTCTAACGGTAGTTCCACGCCATTTATTTGTGAGAATACGCGTAATATTTTGGTTTGTGTTGGGTTAAGTATTACAGAAATAGATGAGCCGTCTTTTCTAACAACTTTTTTTTCTTTATAATCTTTGCCAATTAATAACTCACCCAAATCATCAGCAAGTTTTTCTATCTTTTTTTGGCTGTATAGTAGCTTATCTGGTGTGACAGTAAAAATGCTGCTTCCATTTTCATGTAATTTTAGAGAAATTCCTGCTTTATTTATTTCTAAAATACCATCTTTTCCGCCCAGAGTGGCTTGCGATGTTTTTTCTTTTTCCTGTTGTTTTATAGCTTCTTCTTTAATTGTTCCATTTTCGATAGTCAGTTTTTTTATGTCCCAACTTTTGCCACCATCAACAGATTTTAAGTGGTAAGGAACGGAATTTTCAATTTCAATTTCCCCATTGTTAGTCAGCAAAGATGAAATTCTCCTAGTTGTTCCAGCGTGTGAAACTATAATTATTGGCTCTGCTTTTGCTCTTTCTATCCATTTTTCTAAAGCTGGTTTTACGCGATCTTTATGTCGCCCGATATCTTCCCCTATGTCTGGGACAGGTTTACCTTTGGGGTCTTTAAGTTCTTTATATAGTCTTTCAGTTAGTATCCCGACCCATTTTCCAGATGTTCTTTCTCTGAAGGCTTCTTCAACTATAAAATCATCTCTGCCAGAAAAATGCTTGGCAGTTTCATCTGTTCTGTGCCTGCCAGTCGTTACGATGGGTGTTTTTTCCGTTATAGTGCCTTTTTCTAATAATATTTTATAGATAGCATTTGCTTTTTCTGCCCCGTCTATACCTTCTTGCGATAATCTAGGGTCTGCATCGCCACCTGATGTAACTCCGCGTATGTTATCAAGCGTTTTACCGTGCCTTATTAGATAAATATCAATAGGTTTTTGTGTTTGTTCGGTATTCATGCCTATATTTTCATAGATACTTAAAGATAATCATGTTGATTTATAGCATTATGACCTTGAATCATCAAGGATTTATTAAAATAGATTAATAATTGTGATTTTATATAAATTTTCTGTTTGAGGCATCGCATTGCTTGACAAATCCGCTTAATAGAGGAAAATCTGCGTTTTTCCTAGAGTCGCGAAACATATTTATGTCTGCTGTTTTACCAGTGTATCGCCGTTCTAATATTACGATTTCTCGTGGGGAAGGCGTATATCTTTTCGCGCCTGATGGTAGGCGTTATCTGGATTTTGCGGCGGGAATAGCTGTTAATTCACTCGGGCATTGTCACCCACATGTTGTTTCTGCTCTAAAAAAACAGGCTGATATTCTTTGGCATTGCTCCAATATGTATCAAGTTCCTGAGCTAAATAAATTTGCAGAAAGGCTGACTTCTGTTTGTTTTGCTGACAAAGTATTTTTTGCTAATTCGGGTGGCGAGGCGGTTGAGTGTGGGCTTAAAATTGTTAGGAAATATCATGATGTAAACGGAAATCCTGAGCGGTTTCGGGTGATAACTATGGAAGGTGGTTTTCACGGGCGGAGTTTTGCTTGTATTTCTGCTGGAGGGAATGAAGTGGCGCGCTCTGGTTATGCACCGCTTCTTGATGGGTTTGATCGTGTAGAGTTTAATAATCTGGAAGCAGTGAAAGCCGCTGTTACTCCTGAAACTGCTGCAATATTAGTTGAGCCGATACAGGGTGAGGGTGGAGTACGGGAAGCCAGCCACGAATTTTTGCAGGGGCTTCGTAAAATTGCTGACCAGCATGGTTTGTTGTTGTTCATTGATGAGGTACAATGTGGGATGGGACGCACTGGTGCGCTCTTTGCCCATCAGCAATCTGGCGTTGTTCCCGATATTGTTTCGGCAGCAAAGGGCATCGGTAACGGGTTTCCGCTGGCAGCCTGTCTGGTAACTGATAAGGTTGCATCATGTATGCAGACTGGAACGCATGGCTCAACCTATGGCTCAAACCCGCTGGCTATGGCAGTGGGTAATGCGGTATTGGATGTTATGCTCGCGCCAGAATTTTTTAGGCATGTTGAGAAAGTAGGCAAGCTGCTTAAAGATGAATTATTAGCTGTTGCGTATGAATTTCCAAAAATATTTTCCGA
This sequence comes from Rickettsiales bacterium, assembly GCA_025464625.1. Classification (GTDB taxonomy): domain Bacteria; phylum Pseudomonadota; class Alphaproteobacteria; order Rickettsiales; family SXRF01; genus SXRF01. The sequence goes on from JAOAUZ010000005.1 coordinate 24,082, forward strand.
AGTGCGCGGGCGCGGGTTGATATTGGGAATAAAGGCAAGTGTACCACACGTTCAATTTGTAGAAAAACTACGCGAAAATGGACTTTTTACTTCGCCAGCTGAGGGCAATGTTATACGCATTACCCCACCACTTATTATCGAGGAAAAACACATGCGTGATGCTATTGAAATTATAAGAAAAACAGCTAAGGAAATGATATGAGAGTAGTAATATGATTCGCCATTTTTTAGATCTTTCAGAAATTTCAGCAGAGGATTTACGGAAAATTCTTAGCAGTGCAGCGCGACTAAAACGTGAACGTTCTGAAGGAAAATTTACAACATCCCTTGCTAACAAAAAACTGGCAATGATTTTTGAAAAAAATTCGACTCGGACGCGGGTGTCTTTTGAAGTTGCTATGATGGAGTTAGGCGGTGGCGCACTTTCTTTTAACGGCAATGAACTACAGCTTGGACGTGGTGAAACTGTTGCGGATACGGCGCAGGTGCTTTCGCGCTATGTGGATGCTATTATGTTGCGTTGTCATAGCCATGATAAATTGGTTGAATTGTCAAAAAATGCCAGTGTGCCAGTGATAAACGGTCTTACAGAGTTCAGCCATCCCTGCCAGATTCTTGCAGATATTCTTACGTTCGAGGAGAATCTAGGTGACATTAAGGGAAAAACGATCGCTTGGGTTGGCGATGGAAATAATGTCGCTCAAAGCTGGATTCATGCTGCTGCGTTGCTAGGCTGTAATTTTAGAATAGCTTGTCCGCCAACTCTTTCTCCTCTTCCAGAGGTTGTAGAATGGGCAAAAAAGCAGGGCGCAAAAATTACAATAACTGACTCGCCAGCAATAGCGGTTTCTGGCGCACATGCAGTGATTACTGATACATGGGTATCGATGGGTGACCCAGACGCTGAGGCACAGATAAAGTTGCTTGCTCCCTATCAGGTAAATGATGCATTGATGAAAAAAGCTCTGCCAGAAGCAATTTTCATGCACTGTCTCCCTGCTCATCGAGGGGAAGAAGTGACAGCAGAGGTGATTGATGGAAAACAGTCAAAAGTGTTTGATGAGGCAGAGAACAGGCTGCACGCACAAAAGGCGATTTTGCTGTGGTGTCTTAGGATAATTTGATTATTCGTAGGTTTTTGATGAAAATTACCGCTGGGCGTGTTATATTCCTAGCATGGCTTAGAATGCATTACATTACCTTAGGAGAATGTTGGTTATGAGAATATTAATTATTATTGGATTATGTGGCGTGGCACTGTTCCTGTTTTTTGGGAGCAATCCTCTTCGTGATTATCAAAATCAGACTCGAGAAGCGATGAAAAAATATGGCGATGATCCGCTGACTATTGCCACGACCTATTACATAGAACAAAAAGAGAAGGAAGGTTCTGGGTCTACATTTGGTTTCGGTGGAGGTAGCCAGCCTGTTGGTACTCCGAGCGAGAGCGATCTTCAAAGGTCAATGCTAAATTCTGGGCAGGTTACTGAGAAAGCTCCTGTAAATCCGATGATTCCAGCGAGTCCGAATACTCAGCCTGATTATGGAAATCCTTCTCTTATAACAGCTAAAGTAGCGCAGCCTGATGCTAGTCTTCCTGAGGACATTGCCATTAGTGCTGAACCAGCTCGGGTTGATCCAGTTACCAATACTCAGCAATCAGGAGGTATTAAAGACTATTATCCGCCAGTGGTTGAGCGGGGTAACCCTGTTGTGGCGATGAACCGAGAGTTGGCACCGCCTCCAGCCAGCAATGTTCCTAAATTGCGTACTGGGCAAGCGATTGTATTTGATGGAGAATATGTTTATTTATTGGATCAATACGGTGTAAAGTCGATCATTCCAGACGGGCAATATAATCTCATGGACGGCAGCCAGATGGTTGTTGTAAACGGAAAACGAATGCTCCAATAATTGTAGTGCTTTCTTCATTGTGTCCTTGCCTTTTTCCTGAAATTGCTAGATTCTGTTCGGCATTGTAGGATTCTTTCGGTTGGTATTTTGTGAGCGATACACCATTACTTGATAGCGTGATTTATCCGAGTGACACTCGGGCATTTTCTGATGCACAGCTGGTGCAGCTTGCGGATGAGCTGCGTGCGGAAACTATTTCTGCTGTATCACAAACTGGAGGGCATCTTGGAGCTGGTCTTGGTGTTGTGGAGCTTACCGTTGCTCTGCATCATGTTTTCAATACACCTGAAGATATAGTTATATGGGATGTTGGGCATCAATCGTATCCGCATAAAATTCTTACAGGTAGGCGCGATAAAATCCGTACATTGCGTAAACCAGAAGGACTTTCTGGATTTTGCAAGCGTGCTGAGAGTGATTATGATGCGTTTGGCGCAGGGCATAGCTCAACTTCAATTTCTGCCGCTCTGGGGATGGCGGTGGCGCGGGATTTGGAAGGAAAAAAACATGAAGTGATTGCCGTCATCGGCGATGGGGCGATGAGTGCGGGAATGGCTTTTGAGGCACTGAATAATGCTGGGAGTATTGGCACGCGCCTGATAGTAATCCTCAATGATAATGATATGTCAATTGCCCGACCAGTTGGAGCAATGAGTACATATCTGGCGCGATTAATTTCTTCTCACCCATATCACACATTACGTCATATGGCGAAAGTTGTTGCCAGTAAATTTCCTGAGCCGCTGATGCGTTTTGCGCGCAGAGCAGAACATTTGGCGCGTGATATAGCCGTTGGGGGAACGCTTTTTGAACAGCTTGGTTTTTATTATGTAGGACCTGTTGATGGGCATGATTTGACGCATTTATTGCCAGTTTTGCGTAATATAAAAAATGAAAAAAATAGTGGTCCGATTCTGTTGCATGTGGTGACGCGTAAGGGGCATGGTTATGCACCTGCTGAAGAGTCTGATGATAAATATCATGGTGTAAATAGTTTTGACGTAACAACAGGAACGCAGAAAAAATCAGCAGCAAGCGCGCCAAGCTACACAAAAATTTTTGCAGAAAGTTTAATTGCGGAAGCAAAAAAAGATGAAAAAATTGTGGCGATTACTGCCGCCATGCCTTCTGGCACTGGTCTTGATTTATTTGCCAAAGAATTTCCTGAGCGTATGTTTGATGTTGGGATTGCTGAGCAACATGCAGTGACTTTTGCTGCTGGTCTTGCAACACAAGGATACAAACCGTTTTGTGCTATTTATTCAACTTTTTTGCAACGTGGTTATGACCAAGTGGTGCATGACGTTGCGATTCAAAATCTGCCAGTGCGTTTTGCTATTGATCGTGCTGGTTTGGTGGGTGCTGATGGGCCAACTCACGCAGGCAGTTTTGATATTGCCTATCTCGCCAGCCTTCCCAATTTTGTTGTGATGGCAGCAAGCGATGAGGCGGAATTAGTACACATGGTGGCGACATCTGCTGCGATTGATAATGCGCCCAGTGCTGTGCGTTATCCGCGCGGAGAAGGTGTTGGAGTTACGCTTCCTGAAATTGGCGTTCCACTTGCCATTGGTAAGGGAAGAATTGTCCGTGAAGTTTCAGGCGCGAAAGTTGCTTTGCTATCGCTTGGAACACGCCTTACAGAATGTATGAAAGCAGCAGATGTTTTGTTAGAAAAAGGAATAAAAACTACCGTTGCTGATGCTCGTTTTGCCAAACCAATTGATGAAGAATTAATAGGGAATTTGTTAAAAAGCCATGAGCTGCTGGTAACGGTGGAAGAAGGCGCAATTGGCGGATTTGGTTCGCATGTACTTCAGTTTGCAACTGATAATAATCTTGTTAATGATAAGCATAAAATTATAGCTATGTGTTTGCCTGATGTATTTATTGAGCAGAATGTTCCGCAAACCATGTATGATATTGCAGGGCTAAATGCTCCGCAAATAGTAGAAAAAGTGTTGCAAGCAGGAATTTCTGCGGAAAAACCAGCGAGAAAATCTGCTTGAGAGGATTAATTATGAGTTTTATAGAGAATGGTAATAAAGTTGCACAGTTTATAGCTGATACAGCAGCGTTTTTAGGTGCGTTATTGTACATTTTTTCAATTATATTAGCTTTGGTTGGATGTGATGGTATTTGTACAGGAACGGATCTCGATGCTTGGATGCCAGCGTTTTTTTTCTTTCCTATAGGGATGCCACTTGTTGTCAGGTTAATTAAAAGGCTAAAGTCTAAAATGATATGATTTCCGTTACTGGCAACAAGCTCACATTCTCAGGAAAAGACTATCATTGCGCTATTGGAAAAAATGGTTTTTCTGCTGATAAAAAAGAAGGCGATGGCTGCACACCACTTGGAATTTTTTCACTGCGTGAATTGTGGTATCGCGCGGATAAAATCGAAAAACCAAAAACTAATTTACCAATAAAAATTATTCATGAAAATGATGGTTGGTGTGATGATGTTTCTTCGTCTGATTATAATAGGCATATTCTTCTCCCTCTCCCTTTGGGAGAGGGTAGGGGTGAGGGCGATTATGTATATTCTCCACAAGAATTAATAGAATATGCGCGTGCATTAAGAAAGGAATCTACATCTCCAGAAATTAAGTTGTGGTCTATATTACGCAACCGTCAGATGAATGGGCTAAAATTTCGTAGGCAGCATCCTGTAGAAAAATATATCGCTGATTTTTATTGTGATGAATTGCGCCTTATTATTGAATTGGACGGTGAGTCACATTTTACAACTGAAGGAAAAGTTAGTGATGCTGTGCGTAGTAAGTTTCTACAAGAAAAAGGCTATAAAATAATTAGGTTTTCTAATGAGGAGATTGGAGAAAGTCTTGAAGCTGTAATACAGAGTATCTACGCCATCACAGAAGAAAAAGCCCTCACCCCTGCCCTCTCCCAAGGGGAGAGGGAGAAGATACAAATTCCAAGACACGAAAAACTATGGCGTGATGACGATGTTTACGATCTGATTATTCCCATTGGCTATAATGATTCGCCAGTTATTTCTGGCAAAGGTAGTGCCATTTTCATACATATTGCCCGTGATAATTATGAACCAACCGAAGGTTGTGTGGCGTTGAAATTACAAGATTTACTGGAAATATTGCTGCTGTGTTCAAACGAGACAGTAATTGAGATAAACGACTAGGCAAATTCTGCTTGCAGTTTATCCGCGCAGAAGCTAGCTTCCCAGAATATTTAGGGATAAAATTACAACGAAAAGGAAAACATCATGAGTAACACTGCAACCGCATCTAAAGGAAATTTTACGGATTATAAAGTCGCTGATATGAGCCTAGCTGCTTGGGGGCGCAATGAAATTTCCTTGGCGGAAACAGAAATGCCAGGGCTTATGGCGATTCGCGCTGAGTATGCAAAAGAACAACCGCTGAAGGGTGCGCGTATTGCTGGTTGTTTGCACATGACTATTCAAACTGCTGTGCTTATTGAAACGTTGACCGCACTTGGTGCGACGGTGCGCTGGAGCAGCTGTAATATATTCTCAACACAAGACCAAGCAGCAGCAGCTATCGCAGCAGCGGGAATCCCTGTGTTTGCGTGGAAAGGTGAAACTGAAGAAGAAGCTGACTGGTGCATTGAGCAAACCATTAAATCACCTGATGGTTGGACTCCAAACATGATTTTGGATGATGGTGGCGATTTGACAATTATGATGCATAAAAAATTTCCTGAACTTCTAAAAGAAGTAAAAGGTATTTCTGAAGAGACAACAACAGGTGTTCATCGTTTGTATGAGATGGTAAAAGCTGCTGAACTAAAAGTTCCAGCGATTGACGTGAATAATTCTGTTACTAAATCAAAATTTGATAATCTCTATGGTTGCCGTGAGTCTCTTCCTGATGGTTTAAAACGCGCAACGGACGTTATGTTCGCTGGTAAGATTGCGGTTGTTGCTGGTTATGGTGATGTGGGCAAAGGTTGCGCTCATGCCCTAAAAGGTCAAGGTTCTCGCGTAATCATAACTGAAATTGATCCAATCTGTGCGCTGCAAGCAGCTATGGAAGGTTATGAAGTCAACACTATGGAAAACGTTGCTGCGCAAGGCGATATTTTTGTTACTGCAACTGGAAATGTTGATGTCATTACATTGGAGCATATGCGCTCTATGAAAGACCGTGCGATTGTGTGTAATATCGGGCATTTTGATAGTGAAATTCAAATCTCTGCACTTAAAAATATGGTGTGGAAAGAAGTGAAGCCGCAGGTAGATGAAGTTTTATTCCCTGATGGAAAGCGTATTATTGTTCTTGCTAAAGGTCGTTTGGTGAATTTGGGTTGTGCTACGGGGCATCCTAGCTTTGTGATGAGTACGTCTTTTTCTAACCAAGTTCTTGCACAAATTGAACTATGGAAAAACCATTCAAAATATGAAAATAAAGTTTATGTTTTGCCAAAACATCTGGATGAAAAAGTTGCAGCTCTGCATCTTGATAAGCTTGGCGTAAAGCTCACCAAACTAAGCAAAAAGCAGGCGGAATATTTGAGTGTTTCTGCAAATGGCCCGTTCAAGCCAGAAGGCTATCGCTATTAAAGTTTTTATTTGCTAGATGATGCTGGACAAAGAGTTTATTTTCTGTCTATCGTCATCTATAAATAACTTCAAAAGTGAGTGCGTGTGAATCGTATCGCATCCGTAATAAAATCGATTTTCAGTGGCAGTGAGGCTGGTGCTGCACGAATTTCTGTGTCAAATGAACAGGAAATAAAGTTGCGTGCTGAGAATGAAAAACTGAAATCGGACTTAAAAATATTTTCTACTTTGCTCAATATGTCGCCATATCCTATTTGGCAGCGCGGTTCTGATTACAACATCCGTTTTTATAACCTTGCTTATGGTGAAGCAGTAGAAGATTTATTGGAAAATGCAGAAATTGGTGTTGTTCCAGAGCTTGATAAACACGTTAGAATTATGTCGCAGCAGGCTGGAGGAACAGCAAAAGCAATTACCGACAGAAGACATATTGTAGTTGGTGGTGAGCGAAAATTATATGAAATCACCGAATTTCCAATTCCTGAAGAAAAAATGTTTGCAGGATTTGCTGTTGATTACAGCGAGATTGATAAATTAAAAGAAGATATCGCTAGGCATATTTCCGCGCAGGATGATTTTTTGGAAAGTTCAGCAAGTGCCATGGCAATTTATGGCGCGGATATGCGCTTAAAAACTTTCAATAATGCCTTTGTTGCATTGTGGAAATTTGATGAGGTGTGGCTTGATTCGCAGCCGACTTATGGTGAGATTCTTGAAGTTTTACACGAAAAACGCCGTTTGCCAGAACAGGCTAATTTCCATCTTTTCAAGCAGCAGCAGGTTAAATTATTTACTGGGTTGTTAGAACCACGAGAAGAATTTTTCTATCTTCCAGATGGCAAAGCCCTGCGTGTCATTGCCATTCCCCATGCGCTTGGCGGAATTCTATTTGCCTATGAGGATGTGACCAATCGTTTAGCACTTGAGCGTTCCTATAATACATTGATTGCTGTACAGCGCGAAACTCTTGATAACCTGCATGAAGGTGTAGCGGTGTTCGGTGAGGATGGGCGTTTGAAACTAAGCAATCCAGGTTATCTTCTGATGTGGCATTTGGAGCATGAATTTGCAAACTCTGAGCCACATATCCGTGAAATAATAGAGAAATGTAAGGAACTTTTTACCCCAGAAGATTGGGAAAATTTTAAGAGCCAGCATATTGAAGAATTGCAGACACGCGACTTCACATCAAGACGTATTGAGCGTTCTGACGGGAAGGTGATTGACTGGCGCAAAGTTCCGCTGCCTGATGGTGCTACGCTTATCACCTATCTTGATATTACAGATTCAACCTTGGTGGAAAGATCTCTGCGTGAACGCAATGATGCACTTCAGGAAGCTGATAAACTTAAAACAGAGTTCCTAGCCAATGTTTCGTATGAACTACGTTCTCCACTTACTTCAATAAGCGGTTTTTCAGAGATGTTGAAACAGGAATATTTTGGAGCGTTGTCAGAAAAACAGCGTGAATATGTCGAAGGTATTCATCAATCATCACAGCATCTAATGCAGCTTATCAATGATATTTTAGATCTGGCGGGAATTGAGGCTGGGTATATGCGTCTGGATGTTTCGCGTTTTGATATTTATGCAATGATGAAATCTGTATTGTCATTAATTCAGGAACGCAGCAAAGAACATGAAATTACCATTAAATTTGAGTGTTTATCAAAAATTGGAAAAATGATAGGCGATGAAACGCGAATCAAGCAAATTTTATTTAACTTGCTTTCTAATTCGATAAAATATTCGCAGGAAGGCGGAAAAATAAAATTTGGTGCTAAGGAAATAGAATCTGGTGAGATTATGATGTGGGTGGAAGATGACGGGCAGGGGATTCCTATTGAAGAGCAGGAAGCCATTTTCAGCAAATTCTACAAAGGTCGTAACCAAGAGGCGACTAAGGGTAAACCAAACAATCGCTCTGGAACAGGGCTTGGGCTTCCGATAGTAAAAAGTTTTGTTGAGTTGCACGGCGGGCGCATTATATTGTTATCTGCACCAGATAAGGGAGCGCGGTTTGAATGTTATTTCATGCGTGAAAACCCTGAGCTTAAACCACAAGAATCAAAACCAACAAGAGCAAAAAAAGCCGTATGAACCAGAACCGCTATATACTTACTCTTTCTTGTCCTGATGTTCGCGGAATCGTCGCGAGTGTTACTGGGTTCTTAGCTGATAATTTGGGGTTTATTATTGAATCTGCGCAATTTGGCGATGAATCTACAGGGCAATTTTTTTTGCGTATTGAATTTTCTATTGAGCAAGGTGGTGTGAATCAGGATGCGCTAAAAAAGTTGTTCCATGATAAGGTTGCGAATCGTTTTGGTATGCAGTGGGAGATTTCTGCAAAAAACCATAAGAGTCGTGTTTTGATTATGGTTTCAACATTCGGGCATTGTCTGAACGATTTATTGTATAGGCAAAAAACGGGGCAGCTTGCCATCGAAATTCCTGCGATTATTTCCAACCATAGTGATTGGGAGCATGTGGCGAAATGGCATGAGATTCCATATTATCACCTGCCAGTTAATGCGGCAAATAAAGCACAGCAGGAAAAACAGGTGTTGGAAATTATCGATCGACATCAGGTTGATGTGGTGGTTCTTGCGCGCTATATGCAGATTTTGTCACCAGAACTATGCGCAAAACTGGAGGGAAGGGCGATAAATATTCACCACTCATTCTTGCCGAGTTTCAAAGGCGCGAAGCCATATACACAGGCGTTTGATCGTGGTGTAAAATTAATAGGAGCGACGGCACATTATGTGACCACGGATCTTGATGAAGGTCCAATCATTGAGCAGGAAGTGGCAAGAGTTGATCATACGCACTTGCCTGATGATTTAGCAGCAATCGGGCGGGATACTGAGTGCGTGGCACTTGCCCGCGCCCTTAAATATCACATTGAGCATCGCGTGCTGCTGAATGGTAAGAAAACAGTCGTGTTTAAGTAGTTATGAAAAATAATCCAGAAGTCGCTGATATTGTCAAACGTGCATTGGCTGAAGATATTGGAAGTGGGGATGTAACGTCGCAGCTTCTGATTCCTGATAACCAACAAGCAGAAATGGCATTTGTCGCGCGGAATGATATGGTCGCTTGCGGATTATTTATTCCAGAGTTGGTTTATGCCCAGCTTGGTGGTGGCGTTAGTATTAGTGTTGCTGTTAAGGAAGGTGATGTTGTTGGTGAAAACACGGTGCTGGCGGTTGCAAAAGGCAATGCTCGCGCGCTGCTTGCTGGTGAGCGCGTTGCGCTTAATATTATGCAGCGTATGTGTGGGGTGGCAACTATGACGCATGTATATGTTCAGGCGGTAAGAGATACAAAAGCGGTAATTCTTGATACACGCAAAACTATGGTGAATCTGCGTGTTATGGATAAATATGCAGTGACTGTTGGCGGTGGAAAAAACCATCGTATGCGTCTTGATGATATGGTGCTGATAAAAGATAACCACATAGCCCTGTGCGGTGGCATTAAACAGGCGGTGATTAAGGCACGGTCAGGAACTAAATTACCAGTAATTGTTGAGTGTGACACTTTGTCGCAGGTGCAGGAAGCGATTGCTGTTTCACCAGATAGAATTTTACTTGATAATATGGATAATGAAACTTTGAAAAGAGCTGTAACTCTAGTTGCGGGAAAAATTCCGCTGGAGGCATCAGGTGGTGTGTCGTTGGCAACAGTTCGGGCAATTGCCGAAACAGGTGTTGATTATATCTCCGTGGGTAAAATTACCCATTCGGTTCCAGCAGCAGATATTGGCGCGGATATAATATTCTCTTAGAATCCAGTTTTAAATACCAACGTGCATACAGTTCCTAGCTGTGTTCTATCATAGTCTGTTGCACTGGTGGAACAAGAGCCAGTGGTGCCGTTGGCTTGGGCAACTATTTTGCCACTACCGGGAAGCTCATCATCAATTTTTCTATCTATTTCCAGAGCCTCTAAAGTTGTTAAGACTGGGTTTTGACTATCGACTGTGCCACTGACTGAACTCTTTCCCAGCCATAATACATGGTTCGGTGCCATGTCTGGTGCGGTGTAGGGGATTTCTACATAACCGCCAGCAATGTCCGTTAGTGTTACGCTGATAAGCCCCCATCCAGCAGGAGCAAGCTGTGATGCTGGAACATTTGTTCCAACTACGCGGTCGCGAACGCCAGCAGAGCCAGCAACCCCAGTGAAGCTGCCTTTAATCATTTCTGCTTTGGCAAGATGCTGCCACGCGAGAAATTGTTCGTCTAAACGTGTAGCAGAAATATTTACGGTAATAAGACCATTGCCATCACCGTTAGTAACGCCACTCCACACACTGGAAGCAGCAGCAAAATCCCCAGGCAATGCTTGATATTTATCACGGAAATTACCAATTGCCTGTGTGTAGTTAGCAACCTCAGCGGTAATCGCACGCAGCCTTGAGTTACGCAATAATGATTTTCCTACTATAACTCCAGCTACTAAAAATCCTATAATGACTACAACTATGGATAATTCGACGAGAGTAAATCCATTATTTTTCTTTTTCATGTTCAAAATCCCAAAATAAACAGCAATGAGCACGCTGTCTCCGCGCTATAACCAGTGTTATAAGTTGCTGAACTCTGCGCGCTGTCATTAGTGGTGCAGTTAGCTTCTACAGCGGTTCTCCTAGCGCGTATAATACCACGCCCAGGTAGCCCATCATCAATTTTTGTATCTATACTATAGGCATCAGCAGCTGATAACACCTCGGCATTTGTTACACTAGTAGTGTCACCGCCAAAGGCAAAAACATGCCCATAATTATCACCCCATAATGTAGTGGTAGTCGCTGTGTTGAGGTAATTATACAACGTCCAGCCAGATCTTGCTTTGAGTTTTGATTGCGGAACATTTAAGCCGATACCAGCGTCACCATCGGTTGCGGATTCTTTTACACCTGTGAATTGTCCAGTAATTAAACCAGCATCTGCCAGTTGCTGCCAAGCGCGAAACCATTCGTATGAATAGGTAGTGTCAAGAACTCCTGCCGTGCTGCTTGAGCCAATACGTCCGTTGCCATTGCCATTGCAGGTTACAATTTTAGGTGTTGTATTGGTTGTTGTCGTGGGACAGCCTGTATCCGACCCCCAGATGGTTTCAGCGTTGCTCATATCACCTGGTAAAGCTTGATATTTATCGGAAAATTCTTTTATAGCTTTGACGTAGCGGTCATAATCCCCCATGACCTCGCGCAGCTCGGCAGAGCGTATCAATGACTTTCCTTCAAAAACCCCAGCAACCAAAATTGCGATAATCACCAGAACTATGGATAATTCAACTAATGTAAAACCTTTGTTTTTCAAAATCATGTATCCCTATGTAAAATAATTAATATAATAATAAATCATTTTGTCGTTACTGCAAGCCTTGCTTTGCAAGTTATTTATGTGTAAATTCCTTGTTTATGAACAAGACAATCAAAGGTGAATGCTTGCCACATAGCATATCAAACATTGAAGAAAAATGCACGGAAAAAGGCTTAAAGATGACAGGTCAACGCCGTGTTATCGCTAAAGTAGTTTCTGAGTCTGCCGATCATCCCGACGTTGAGATGCTATATCAGCGTGCTGTTGCCATCGATCCACACATCAGCATAGCCACGGTTTACCGCACGGTGAAGCTTTTTGAAGAGGCAGGCATTACCCAGCGTCATGATTTTGGTGATGGTCGCGCCCGTTATGAGCCAGCCAGTGATGAGCATCATGATCATCTGATTGACCTTAAAACTGGAAAAGTTATTGAATTTACTAGCGAAGAAATAGAAGTTTTACAGCGTGCTATTGCCAAAAAACTTGGCTATAAATTGGTAGATCATCGGCTGGAACTTTATGCAGTGCCTCTCAGTGCTAATTCATCAACGAAATAAAGAGATGCTATGCTGTTACAAAATACACAACAACAAGATGTCGTTATGCCCCTACGCAAGGTAGAATCACTTTATAATATCGCAGAAATACGCGCAGGAAATTTAGAGGTTTTTGTAACTCAGAATAGTGATGATGTTAGAGCTTCTCAAGCTTTACGTTATCAGGTGTTTTTTGAAGAAATGGGTGCAAAAGCAAGTGCTGAAACCATAGCAAGCAAGCTCGATGTAGATGAGTTTGATGAGGTATGCGATCATTTGCTAGTGATAGAACATCAGGAAACTGGTGATTATAAAGTTGTTGGAACGTATCGTTTGCTGCGCCGTGAAGCGATGAAAAAAATAGGGCGGTTTTATACAGATGGCGAATTTGATATTAGCCTTATCAAGCAATATAAAGGTGAAATTCTAGAAGTTGGACGTTCATGCGTTCATGCCGATTTCCGTAACCGCGCTGTGATGCAGCTTTTGTGGCGTGGAATAGGTGCGTATGTTGCGAGATTCAATATTGGTTTGATGTTTGGTTGTGCTAGTTTTCATGGCACTGATCCGAAAGAACATGCTATGGAACTTTCTTACCTTCATCATTACCATCTTGCTCCGAAAGAGATTTGTCCGCGTGCTTTGGAGAGACGTTATGTGGAGATGAATTTGCTTCCTAAAGAGGCTGTTGATGTTAAGGAAGCATTCTCCAACTTACCACCACTTATTAAAGGATATTTGCGCCTTAGCGGGTATATCGGGGCAGGTGCGGTGATAGACAAAGAATATAATACTACTGATGTAAGCATTGTGGTGAAGACAGATCTTGTTACCGAAAAATATGCCACTCGTTATGGTAGCGGCAAAGAAATAATTGATTAGGCTTTATGATAAAAGCTGCAATTAAGCTCCTTTTCCTTCTATTATGGATTTTCCTGTGTATTTGCTTACTGTGGATTGTGGGTAAAACAGGCAAGAAAAATTGGCGCGAACGCTTCTGTAATTTTGGCTTTGCAGTTATATGTTTAATTATTGGGCTGCGTGTACGGGTGGAAGGCGAGGTCGCAAAGATACGCCCGCTACTTCTGGTATCTAATCATATCTCGTATCTTGATATAATGATTCTCGGTGCGAAAACTCCTGCACTATTTACCCCAAAAAGTGATGTAGAAAAATGGCCAGTTATTTCTACTATCTGCCGTTTGCTTGGCTGTGTTTTTATAAATCGTACTAATGTTAAGATAAAAGAAGCTAGAGCGAAGATGTATGATGCGCTTGCTGCTGGTGAAATAATATCGCTTTTCCCAGAGGGGACAACTGGCAATGGTCGCCATCTTCTTCCCTTCAAATCCAGCCTTTTTTCTATCGCTGAAGAAAAAATAAATATGGCGGATGGAGAGGAGCATGAATTATTCATCCAGCCAGCAATTATTAGTTATACAGCTATAGGTGCGCTACCGATTGACAGTACCCAATGGCCAGCAATTGCGTGGTATGGTGATATGGTTCTCGCGCCGCATCTCTGGCAATTGCTAAAGCTCGGAAGAATTGATGCAAAATTGACATTCCTACCTGCTGTTACCTTGTCGCAGTTTGGTGATCGCAAGCAGCTTGCCACTTATTGCCATGATGTAACAGTTGAGGTGCTGCAAAAGCGGGAGTGATTTATTCCTCTTTAATCTGTTCCGATAGATACTTATAGGCAGAGGTTATTTTTTTGAATTTTTCTTCGGATTCCTTATCACCTTTATTAGTATCGGGATGGTGTTTTTTTACCAGTGTGCGATAGCGGGTTTTTAGCTGTTTAAGCGTATAAGGATAATCCAGTTCCATTATAGCTAGGGCATTGCGGGTTTTGGCAGGAATGCGTGGTTTTGGTGCAACTGGTTTCGAACCACTAATGAATTCATAGAGCTTGTCTTGCAATGTAAAATAATGATCGCGTAGGCGGCTTTCACGGCTCCATGTCGGGCGATGACCAGTGACTGAATCATGGATGAATGCCTCAATCTCTTCACTTTTCATGCCAGAGAAATAATCCCACTGTTTGTTATGTTCTTTGATATGTTCCAAGCAGAACCAGCGATATTCATTTAGTTGTTCGCGTGATTTTGGTGCTTTATATGTGCCAGCTTCTGTGCAACCCCCAATATGGCATGGTTGTGCTTTTTCAGGGCTTATATGTGGCGCGAAGTCTTTTGGTTTTTTAGCGCGTGTTTTTTTCTCAGGCATGGCAAGGAAGCAACTCAAAAATTAAGTTATTTTTTGACTTTACCTTACACCGCAAAAAAAACTAAGCTAAAAATCTAAGCATCAACCAATTCTTTTTGAGATTTTTTGCTGGATTTCTTGCTCACTACAACTTCTTCTTCCTCGACAGGATCGCTGACTAGTGCGGTGATTTCCTTAACCAAATCTTTGATTTCTTTGGCAGCCATGCTGGATGGGTCGACCTCTGTTGCGCAACGTCCTTCCATTAAAGCAGCAGCAAACAGCACTCGGTTTCCGAGTGATGATTCCGCCAGTTCAGGGAGTTCAGCAGCGATGGTTTGAGCAAGGCGGGAATTAGCAGCCACGCGGTTTAGCACCACACGCACTGGGATTTTTTCATTTTTTGCCAGTTCCAAAGTAGCTCTGGTTGCCCATAAATCCGTTGGGCTTGGCTGCACAGGAATTATGATTATATCTGCGCTGCGGATGGCAGTTCGTGCTTCGGTTTCGGTGTGTGGTGGGCTATCGATAATTACATAATCACATTGGCGACGCAGGCGGTTAACTTCGCCACCAACCCGCCAGCCAGAAACAGCAGCGAAGGTAAGCCCAGTATAGCCTTCGCCGAAACGTTCTTCACGGATTTTGTGCCAATGGGTTAGGCTGCCCTGCGGGTCAATATCAATTACAGCAACACGGTTACCCTTCTGGCTGAGGGCAACAGCGATGTGCGCTGCTAAAGTTGTTTTTCCTGCACCACCTTTTTGTTGCGCTACCGTAATAACTTTTGACATACTTACTCTCCCATTTGCTTTGTATTTTTTTAGATTGTAACTATTGTATTATGATGAACTATAAACAAATTGCAGACGGATAACAACTATATTTAGTGTGATATGAAAAAAAATATACCAGATGATGAATTAGGGCGTGCGGTGGAGATTTTACAGTTGGGCGAGTTGGTGGCTTTTCCCACTGAAACTGTTTATGGACTGGGTGCGAACGCGCTTTCTGACTCGGCAGTAGCCAAGATTTATGCAGCAAAAAACCGCCCGACATTTAACCCGCTCATAGTGCATGTGTCATCAATTGATACAGCAAAAAAATATGTGCAGTGGAATGAGCGGGCGCAGATTCTAGCGGAGAATTTTTGGGCTGGGTCTTTGACCTTAGTTCTGCCGAGGAAAGAGAATTGCGAATTATCTTTATTGGTTAGTGCTGGGTTAGACTGTGTTGCTATTCGTGTTCCTGCGCACCCTGTTGCTCTTTCTTTGTTAGACAAAACAGGATTTCCATTGGCTGCGCCGAGCGCCAATAAATCTGGGCGTGTAAGCCCGACTCTTGCGCAGCATGTCAGGGAAGAATTTGGTGATGATATTATGGTTCTGGATGGAGGAGCATGCGAGGTTGGGATTGAATCAACAATTGTGGATTTAACCACCACGCCAGCCACCATCTTGCGCCATGGGAAAATAACTCGTGAAGAGATAGAAAAATTCATAAAAATAGGTGAATATAATTCAGGTGAGATTAAAGCATCAGGTATGCTAAAAAGCCATTACGCACCCGATGCAAAACTGCGTCTTAATGCAACAGAATTAAGGGAAGGTGAAGCATTGCTGGCATTTGGCAAGCCACTAATTGGTGCAATTTACACAGAAAATTTAAGTGCAACAGAAAATTTGGAAGAAGCTGCTGCCAATTTGTTTAAGATGCTGCGTGCGCTTGATGCTAAAAAACCAAAGTCAATAGCTGTTATGGAAATTCCAAATATAGGAATTGGTATCGCTATAAACGATCGCTTGCAGCGCGCTGCCGCCCCCAGAGAGTCTAAGAACTAGTTCTTAGACCCGCTTTTCCAAGTTGAATTTTTTTATTGGGGATGCTTTCTAGCCAAGCTACCAGACGCGCTGTTTCATCAGATAAAATCTGTGACCTCTGGAAAGTTTTTGCCATTACAGTTGCACCCTGAATTCCAGCCATCAGCGATATGGCATATTTTTGTGCATCATCCTTATGTCCTAGCTGTTCAAACTGAGCTGCCGCCCATGCTACAAAATCAACAAAAATCGCAGCAGTTGCTTGGGCTATCTGGTCTTTTTCGAGGTCTGTGTCATTAATTATTTTTCCTATTGGGCAGCCATACATAGCGTAATCGTCACGAATTTTATTATAGTAATTGACAGCCTCAATTAGCCTTTCGCGTGGGTCAGCAATATTTTCCGAGAGCAGGGCATAAACAGAAATAAAATGTTCTCTGCGTTTTTGGGTGGCTGCTAGGGCAAGATCGTCTTTGGTTTTAAAGTAGTAATAGACGTTTCCTATAGGAATTTCGGCATGTTTCGCGATGTCGGCAAGTGATGTTGCCATGAGTCCGTTGCGGTGGAACAGAGTCGCTGCCGAATCAATTAAGCGTTCTTTTTTATTTTGGGTGTTCATAATGTTAGGAGTTCTATAATGTACAATGTAAATTATATTTAACGATTTTTTGTGGAGTTGCAAGCAGCTATTTTTAGAGAGTGAGGGTTTGCAGCGCATTTATCTGTTGCAACCAGCGTTAAAGATTTGTAGTTTCCACTTCCTATTTCGATAGGGATATTGGGGGATCTTCTAATGGTAGGAAAGCGGACTCTGACTCCGTCAATCTAGGTTCGAGTCCTAGTCCCCCAGCCATTCATAAGAGGGCATAAAGCCCTCTTATGAATGGCTGGGTTATTAGTTTGTGAGAACCGTTAGGTTCGACAAAAATTCAGCAGAATTTTTGGAAATCGACCCCGCATTTATTGCGGGGGAGAGACCCGAAGGGCAAATGACCAGTAGGTCATTTGTCAGTCCTAGTCCCCTAACCAGTATAAAAGCTATATATCAATAACATCATGCTCCGTCTTACTGAAATAAAACTCCCGCTTAATCACCAGCCCGAAGCTATTGTGGAGGCGGCTATTGCCCGTTTGGGGATTCCTGCACAGGAACTTATTTCCTGCACAATTTTTCGTCGAGGGCATGATGCCCGCAAAAAATCAGCTATTATGCTGGTTTATACGCTTGATGTTGAAGTGAAAAATGAGGCGATTATTCTTAAGCGTTTTGCAAAAGATAACCATGTTAATCCCACTCCAGATATGGAGTATAAATTTGTTGCCAAAGCGCCTAAAAATATCTCACAACGTCCGCTGATAATTGGTGCTGGACCATGTGGCCTGCTTGCCGCGTTGTTGCTGGCGCAGATGGGCTTTTGTCCAATTATATTGGAGCGTGGCAAGGTGGTGCGTGAGCGCACTAAAGACACATGGCGGTTATGGCGACAATCAATTTTGACCACTGAATCTAATGTGCAATATGGCGAGGGTGGAGCAGGGACATTTTCTGACGGTAAGCTTTACAGCCAGATAAAAGACCCACGCTATCTTGGACGCAAAGTGCTAACGGAGTTTGTGAAGGCTGAAGCACCGCCAGAAATTCTTACTGAAGCACATCCGCATATAGGAACATTTCGTTTGGTAAAAATGGTGGAAAATATCCGAAAGTCCATTGAAGAGCTTGGTGGTGAATATCGTTTTGAGTCGCGTGTTACCGATATTGACGTTGAAACATCCAGCGATGGTTCGCGCTGTGTGCGTGGAGTGGTGCTGGCAAGTGGCGAACGTATTGCTGCTGACCATGTGGTTCTTGCTATTGGGCATAGTTCGCGTGATACTTTTCAGATGTTGCATGATCGTGGTGTTTATATTGAGCCGAAGCCGTTTTCCATAGGCTTTCGTATAGAGCATCCGCAATCAATTATAGATGTGGCGCGTTTTGGCGGTGCTGCGGGCAATCCCATACTTGGTGCAGCTGATTATAAGCTGGTGCATCATGCGAGTAACGGGCGTGATGTTTATAGTTTCTGTATGTGTCCGGGTGGAACTGTGGTTGCTGCCACTTCTGAGAAAAACCGAGTTGTTACTAATGGTATGAGCCAATATTCACGCGCGGAACGCAATGCCAATGCTGGCATTGTGGTTGGAATTACACCAGAAGTTGATTATCCTGATGGTGTGCTGGCTGGTGTTGATTTTCAGCGCAAATGGGAATCGGCAGCGTTTGTTGCAGGTGGCGGAACTTATGCAGCACCAGCCCAGCGTGTTGGTGATTTTATTGCAGGAAGAGCATCTACTTCACTTGGCAGTGTTATCCCATCTTACAAACCAAACGTTAAGCCAACAGACCTTTCAACATGTCTGCCTGATTATGCAATCGCTGCGATTCGTGAAGCACTACCTGTTTTTGGCAAACAGATAAAAGGTTTTGATATGGAGGATGCGGTGCTGACTGGTGTGGAAACGCGTACATCTTCACCGATTAGAATCAAGCGCGATGAAACATTTCAGAGTATAAATACAAAAGGATTGTTTCCCGCAGGTGAGGGTGCTGGTTATGCTGGTGGAATTCTCTCGGCTGGTGTAGATGGTATTAAAATTGCTGAGGCTGTGGCGAAAAATATGTTAGAGAAATAACCATGAAATTTTTTAGAAAATTATTTTTATTTTTTGTGTGCGGTTGCTTAACTGCGTGCCAAGCACCAAAGTCATATACTCCAGAATTATCATCAGAAGAAATTAAGGCAGAGCAAACTAGTCAACAGCGCATGGTTGATGAAATAAATGCTCGTGGTGGGCAGCCAAAAGCTTGGAAGAATCGCAAAAACATGCGTAAGCAATTTGAAACTGTTGGTGAACGTATTGAAAAAGCTGGCGCGGAAATATGCGTTGGGCTGCACTTGCAGAAGAATGGCTGTTATTATTATTTTAAGCTAGTGCGGGATGAAGAAATAAACTCTCTTGCTGACGGAAAAAATATAGTTATTTTTACTGGTATGATGCGTTTTGTTGAAAGTGATGATGAACTGGCGGTCGTGATGGCGCATGAATTTGCTCATAATTTAATGGGGCATGTCAGCGCGCAGAAAAACAATGCAACTTTTGGCATGTTGGTTGGGTTAGCGGCTGATGCGATTGCTGATTCGCAAGGTCTAAACACGCATGGTGAACTGGGCAAGGCAGGAACAGAAATAGCTGTTCTTACTTATGGGGTCGATTTCGAAAAAGAAGCGGATTATGTAGGAATTTATGTTATGGCGAAGGCGGGATATGATATAAATCAGGCAGCAAAATTATGGAGGAGAATGTCGATAGAAGATCCTGAAGGAATTTATAATTCTGTTACCCATCCGTCAAATGCTGCGCGCTTTGTGGCATTGCAGAAAGCAGCTAAAGAAATTTATTATAAGCGCAAAAACCGCATACCGCTTTTACCAGATCTTAAGTAATCTACGTTTTGTCATTTCGAGTGCAACGAGAAATCTTTGCTTTGTAAAAACTGAAAAGATACCTCGGCTACGCTCGGTATGACAATATCCTCTTTTAGTACTTGATTGGTAGGGGAAAATTGCTACTATCCGCATCATAATTAAACCAGCAAAATTATAGGATTTTTTTATGGCTGAACTCAGGCTTCCTGCAAATTCTAAGGTTAGAAAAGGCAATACACATAAGGTGTCGGAGGCAGCGAAGCGTGTCAAGAAATTCAATATCTACCGCTTTAACCCTGAAGATGTGGATGATAAAGGCACACCGAAAAACCCGCGCTTAGACAGCTACGAATTGGATATGGATAATTGCGCGCCGATGGTTTTGGATGCGCTGATAAAAATCAAAGATGAGGTTGATTCTACCCTTACTTTCCGCCGTTCCTGCCGTGAGGGGATTTGTGGTAGCTGTGCTATGAATATTGACGGCACAAACACGCTCGCCTGCATCAAGCCGATTGATGAGGTGAAGGGGGATGTGAATATTTATCCACTGCCACACATGTCGGTTATTAAAGATTTAGTTCCTGACATGACACATTTTTACGCGCAGTATGAATCGATAAAACCTTGGCTGCAAACTAGCACTCCACAACCTGCCAATCGTGAACGTCTGCAATCGCCAGAAGATAGGGCAAAGCTGGATGGGCTTTATGAATGTATATTGTGCGCTTGTTGTTCGACCTCCTGCCCAAGCTATTGGTGGAATTCGGATCGCTATCTTGGGCCTGCAATTTTGCTGCATGCTTATCGCTGGATTATTGACAGTCGCGATGAATTTACAGGCGAGCGTTTGGATGAAGTTGAAGATCCATTCAAGCTCTATCGTTGCCACACGATTATGAACTGCGCGAAAACCTGCCCTAAGGGTCTTAACCCAGCCAAAGCGATCGCTGAAATTAAAAAAATGCTGGTGGAGCGGGTGGTATAGTCCGGTTTCATGGCAGTTTACACACAACTCTCTGAATCTGATATTAAAGGCTTGCTCGCCCAATATGATATAGGAGAGTTAATATCTTTTGAACCTATAGCTGAAGGCGTGACCAACACTAATTATTTGGTCGTGACCAGCCAAAATAAATTTATCCTCACCTTGTTTGAAAAACATTTTGAACTTTCTGAGCTTCCCTATTTCACGGCGCTTATGGAGTGGTGGCACGCACGGGGAATTTCCTGCCCACAGCCAATAGCGGGTAAAAACGGACGGACGCTGTGCGCGCTTAAGGAAAAGCCAGCACTTATAGTTAGTTTTCTTGATGGTAGCGGAGTTAAAAATATTTTGCCAGAGCATCTGTTGCAGTTGGGAGAAATGGTGGCGCGGATGCATATTGCAGGCATTGATTTCCCACATGTTAGAGAAAATAAGTTGTCGGTGAAGGGTTGGGAAGCGATAATTGACGAGATAATTGAGCGCGCAGATGAAATAGAGCTAGGGCTTAAAAAACTTATCTCTGAGGAATATAATTATTTGAGTGAGAATTGGCCGAGTGACCTTCCACACGGGGCTATTCATGCGGATTTATTTCCTGATAACGTGTTTTTTAATAAGCCATTTGGTGGTAAACCTGTGCTTTCTGGGGTGATAGATTTTTATTTTTCGTGCAATGATTTCTGGGCGTATGATTTAGCTATTATAATAAATGCATGGTGCTTTGATGAGCGTCATAGGTTGGTGAAAGAACGTGTGCAGGCGCTGCTTGCTGGATATAATGATATTCGTCCGATAAGCCCAGAGGAAGATGCAGCATTTGCATTGCTTTTGCGTGGTGCTGCGATGCGCTTTTTGCTTACGCGCAGCTATGATTGGCTGAATCGAGTGGAAGGTGCGCTGGTGAACGTGAAAGACCCGCTGGAGTATGCGCAGAAGTTAAAATTCTGGCAGGGTGGTGGTTGGAAACCATGACTAAAAAACATGTAAAAATATATACAGATGGTGCTTGTTCTGGAAACCCTGGGCCGGGGGGGTGGGGTGCGATTCTGGTTTATGGTGATAAGGAAAAAGAGATTTCTGGTGGTGAAGATGAAACCACCAATAACCGCATGGAGCTTATGGCAGCGATTGTTGCGTTGGAACAACTTAAAACATCGTGTGTTGTTGATTTATATAGCGACAGCAGCTATGTGCTGAAAGGCATCAGCGAATGGCTGCCAGCTTGGAAAGCGCGCGGCTGGAAAACTGCCGATAAAAAGCCTGTAAAAAATGTTGAATATTGGCAAAGGCTAGAGCAAGCAGCAAGCAAGCATGATGTGAAATGGCACTGGGTGAAGGGTCATAACGGGCATGAGATGAACGAAAGAGCAGATGCGTTGGCTCGTTCGGCTATATCATAACCCAATAACATCGCGCATTGAATACATGCCAGCTTTTTTATCCTGCGCCCAGAGGGCAGCGGTGATTGCGCCAGTTGCAAAAATAGTGCGCGAAAATCCTTGATGGGATAGGGTGATAAGCTCGTTGCCACCAGCGAACATAACATTGTGAACTCCAACCACATCACCACCGCGAGCTACGGAAAAACCAATATCACCAACTTTGCGTTCGCCACCGCGATCTATTACTTTTTTGTTGTCCAGAGAAACACCGCGCCCTTTGGCAGCAGCGCGACCGAGCATTAATGCTGTGCCAGATGGCGCATCTTTTTTGTGTCTATGGTGCATTTCGCTGATTTCAATATCATATTGTTCACCCAGCAATTTTGCAGTGCGCTCTACCAGTGATTCCAATATATTCACCCCTAGGCTAAAATTTCCCGATTGCACGATGCGGGCAGTGGCTGCACATTCATTTAGTTTTTTCTGTTGTCCATCAGAAAATCCTGTAGTTCCGATAACCAAAATACCGCCAGTCTTGGCAATTTCGCGGGCAAGGGCGAGGGTGGCTTCGGGTGTAGTAAAATCAATAACAGCATCGGCTTTTTGCGCTAAAACAGCAGGGTCAGAAGTGACAAATAAACCAGCAGCGTGTTGCTTTGCTACGTTGCGAACACTGCCAGCAACTATTTTTACATCTTTATTTCCATGTGCGCTGGCGATTAATGCCTGTCCCATGCGACCAGTGCAGCCAGCGATGGCAAGCGTCAGTTGATTAGTCATAATTGAATTTTCCTATATTGAAACGAACCAGCATTATAGGTTTGAGCATCAGTAATGACAAGGCAATTTGCTTGTTTTCTTGCCAAAAACGAATTTGGCACAATTTATGCTTACTCTTTAGGCGAAGATAATTTCATTTGAAGGTTTTTGGTATGGATAATAGCGTTTATATTACTTTATCACGGCAGTTGGCACTATTTCGTGACATGGATGTGACGGCGAATAATATCGCTAACACCAATACCACGGGCTACGCCTCTGAACATATATTATTCAATTCTTATATGACCAAAGATGTGAACCAAAAAGTTCGCAATGATATGGCGTTTGCTTACGACATATCTAGCTATCACAATTTGGAGAATGGCCCGATTAAAGCGACTGGAAATCCACTCGATTTGGCTATTGCCAGCGATGGGTTTTTCTCGGTTGAAACACCGCTTGGAGTGCGCTACACGCGGGCTGGGAATTTCCAGCTTGACGGCTCTGGAACTCTGGTTACGGCTGATGGTAACCCTGTACTTAGTGACAGCGGCCAACATATTACATTTGCCGATGATGCCAGAGATATAAAAATTGGTGCGGCGGGAAATATATCAGTAAATGGCGAAGAATTTGCGAATATTGGTGTTTTTAATTTTGCCAATCCGCAACTATTGGAACGCCTCGATGGTTCGATGTTCAGAAGTGAAATAACGCCAGATGCTTCGACTGATGCGAAGGTAATGCAGGGTGCGCTTGCGGGGGCGAATGTGAAGCCGATTTTGGAGCTGACACACATGATTGATGTATCGCGTTCGGTGGCGAATACCGCGAAGATGATTGAAACAATGTATGATTTACAGAGAAAATCCGCCAATACATGGGCGCAGCAGGCAAGCTAATTAAATTTTGATAGTGCATAGGAGATAAAACAATGAGAGCATTAGACATAGCGGCGACTGGGATGCATGCGCAGCAGCTTTATGTAGATGTTACGTCACAAAACTTGGCGAATATCAACACAACTGCTTATAAATTGCAGCGTCCAGAGTTTCAGGATTTGCTCTATCAGAATGAGAAGCGTGTTGGCACAAATTCCGCTGATTCTGGAACGATTGTGCCGACTGGTATTCAGATTGGTCTTGGTGTTAAAACTGGTGCTATTTACCGCAACACTAACCAAGGGACACTGCAAAATACTAGCAACTCTCTTGATGTTGCAATTCAGGGCAAAGGCTTTTTACAGATAACTTTACCAACTGGCGAATTGGCATATACTCGCGCGGGTGCGCTGCAATTAAGCCCAGACGGAACAATCGTGACTTCTGACGGTAATCAGGTTGAGCCTGCAATCACCATTCCACCAACTGCCACCGCTATCAGTATCAACCAATCTGGCGAAGTATTCGCTACTATTCCCAACCAAGTTGCTCCACAAAATTTAGGTCAGTTCCAAACTGCGAGCTTTATCAATGAAGCTGGCTTGCAGGCTATTGGCGGTAATATGTATATGGAAACTGTTGCTTCTGGCGCGCCAGTTACTGGTACACCGGGGACTAATGGTTACGGCACGATTCTACAAGGTTATTTGGAAAGCTCAAACGTGGATGCAGTTACCGAGCTTACTAATCTTATCAAAGCCCAGCGCGTTTATGAAATGAACAGCAAGGTGATTTCTAAATCTGATGAAATGCTGCAAAACCTAAATCAGAGCGTATAAAATCATGAAAAAATATTTTTCTCTTTTTGTATTCTCATTATTGTTTCCTTTTTCCGCTGTGGCGGAAGATGCTGCATCATCACAGCCTGTATCTTATATTTTTAACATAACTTATGAAGATGCGCAGGATGCAATAGGAAAAGCACTCACGGAAAAATTAACAGCGGAAACGACAGCTGGACAGACTATTGCAGCGACCATAAACAGCAAAAAATCAGCACCTTTATATTCGTCTAATAAGCCTGTCAACGTTGAGATACGCGGTCTGCGTTCAGATAATAAAAATAATAGCTGGAGCGCGAACATGGTTATCACAGGCGAGGACAGTGTGGTTAGCGCGCTGCCGCTTGCGGGAAGATATACGGTGATGAGCGAAGTTCCCGTGCTTAAACGACAAGTTCGCAATGGCGAAGTTATTAGCGAGTCGGATATTGAGCTTAAACCATTTCCAGTTGGGCGTAATTACAGCGATACGGTGAGTGATATTTCAAGTTTGATCGGCAGAACTCCAGTGCGAGGTATTTCTCCTAACCGTCCGATTCGCAGCAGTGAAATATCTTCTCCCGCGCTTATAAAAAAGAATGCTCTGGTGCAGATGCGCTATAAAACCGAGAGCATGGAAATAACTACCACTGGGCAAGCTCTTACTGATGGTGCTAAGGACGATGTTATAGAAGTGCGTAATGTTACCAGCAAAAAGGTGGCTCGGGCAGTGGTTACAGAAAGCAATATCGTTGATGTTATGGCTCAGGGTGTCCAGACCAGCCAGATAACACCGCCAGTAACGCCAATTAATTATTAGGGAAGTATGTGGTGTATATGAAAAATTATAAATTATTGCCAATACTTCTTCTATCAACGATGCTTGCTGGATGCACCAGCACGCTGGATAAATTGGATGATATAGGTAAGCAGCCCAAAATGGCGGCGGTCTCAAACCCAACCGAGCAGCCAGCCTATAAGCCAATGACATGGCCAACACCAGAAACTGCGCCACCACAAAAACAATATGCTAATTCTTTGTGGCAACCAGGTGCGCGGGCGTTTTTTCGCGATCAACGGGCAGCAAGGATAGGTGATATACTCAGAGTGAATATCAAAATCGGTGATAAGGCAGAAGTTGACAATGCAACCGAGCGCAAACGCGATACTACTGAATCAGTTGCTGCTCCGATTGTTTATGGCTTCCAGAATAAGATAGCCAGTTTTCTGCCAGATAGGGCAGATCCCGCTAAACTTATGGATATTACTGGGGCAACAAACAGTAAAGGTAACGGCAGCGTAAAACGTAAGGAAACTATCGAAACGCAGGTTGCTGCGCTGATTACACAGGTTTTGCCTAATGGTAATTTCGTGATTGATGGCAGCCAAGAAATACGCATCAATTTTGAAGTTCGTGAAGTATCGGTTAAAGGTGTGGTTCGCCCAGAGGATATTAAATCTGATAATACCATTGATTCCAGTCAGATTGCTGAATCACGGATTACTTACGGCGGACGCGGTCAGCTCACCGATATGCAGCAGCCACGTTGGGGTAGTCAAGTCGTAGAAACCCTTGCACCGTTCTAAATTCTACTAGTCTTTGCTGCAAGTAACCGTTCCCTGCGCTTCCGCTAAAGCCTAGCAAATTTCATTGCTTCGCGCTTTTTTGCCAAAATTAGTTTAGGTAAAATTCTTTCTTCTCCCTCTCCCTCTGGGAGAGGGTGGGGTGAGGGCAGTAAAAAGAAAGCCCTCATCCTAACTTTCTCCCAGAGGGAGAGGGGACTTGGTGTCATCACCGCGCAGGCGGTGATCTCTATTTATTGTTGTGTTCGACGAAGAGATTCCTGCCTACGCAGGAATGACAAAGTGGAAGGTGTTTCAGGAAAATATCGGACTAAGGATTAGACTAGATGCTCATGCTCTGAGACTTGCCCGCACCCATGGTTGGGGTGGCAGCAGGGGCAAATGTTCCGATATCAGCAGCGGCAACTTCTGTTACCTTCATGCTGTTAGCAGATGACCCAGCAGCGCGCACCTGCTCTTGAACTCGTTCAGGAACCATGCTTTTTTCTAGCTGTAGAGATTGACCTTTAGCTTGGAGATTTTCACTTTTTCCAGAACTTAGAGGTGGAGCACTGGAAGGGTCGCCAGATAGACCTTTACCACCAACATCAACGATAGCAGATTTCCCCATCCCTCTAACCTCAGCAGTTGCAGCATCCAAGGCACCACCAGCTCTTTCAATTATACCATTTATCATGTCATCAAAACTTTTGAGCGCAGCACCACCGACCTTATCGAGCAACGGAGTTGCAGGAGGATTAGTCGCAAATTGTATTTGTTGTGGGTCTAGAGACATATATAAATATCCTTCTTACCAATTAATATATTTTCATAATAACCCACGGCGTTTACTATTTCAAAGGAATAATACGTCAGTTTTGTGAAGGTTTTATGACAGTGTCATCCTGTGGAACGCGAAGCGTTAGCACAGGATCTTGTGCAGTAACGCTGAGATCCTGCGCTGCAACCTTGTCGCCCGCAGGATGACAAAACCATCAAAAAGCGCGTGCCAAGCTCGCAGTTTCACTGGATGGCGACTCGTCTTTTGATTCAACATCCTGATTTTCCGTAATAGTTTTCTGTTTGCCCTCTAATTGGGCAAAGGTTCTGTCCAGCATGTCTATCATGGCATTGTCGCGGGCGGTGGCTGACGTTCCACCCATAATTACTGCCACTAAATTATAGCCGTCTTTTTTCACTGAGGTTACCAGATTAAAGCCAGAAGCGCGGATATAGCCAGTTTTAATGCCATCTGCACCAGCATAACGCTGCATAACGCGGTTATGCCCCGGATAGGTGATACCATCATAGGAAAAAGACTGCATCTTAAACATCGGGTAATATTCAGGGAAATCACGGCGCAGGGCGATTCCAAGCTTCGCCATATCATAGGCGGTGGTTCGCTGTTGGTCGTCGGGCAGACCGTTTGGATTACGGAATACAGTGTCTTTCATGCCTAAAGCCCTAGCTTTTTGTGTCATCATCAGGGAAAAGTTCCACACTGTGCCACCAAGCTCTTCCGCTAGAACAACCGACGAATCATTTGCCGAGCGAACGATTAAACTTTCGATTGCTGTTTTAACAGGCAGGCGTTCACCAGCTGTAAGTGATATATTGGTTTGTGGCTGCCCCGCTGCTTTTTCGGAAACAGGCAGCGTATCACCCATCTGTAGCTTGCCTTTTTTCAGGGCATCGAAGGTGAGGTATAGCGTCATCATTTTGGTAAGAGATGCTGGGTAACGTATAGCATCCGCGTTCTTTTCATATAGAATATGCCCATTACTGGCATCAACTACCAGTGCCGAAAAGCGCGGTTGTGTTGCCACATTTGAGGTTTTTCTGGCGTATTTTCTATGCGAGCTTTTTTTGTAGTTTTTAAGACTTACATTTTTCGTTGCCTTACGATATTGCTTCGCCTCTGCATCATAAGGGGTTGCAATCGATACAGGGAGAAAGAACAGCCCCGCCAGTAAAACTATACGCAGATTCCAGCCCATGCGGTTATCAGCCCCTTTTTAAATTTCTACATGACTATTCTATACAAAATATAGTGTACATGTGAAGCCTAAATCGCAACACATTTTTAACAGAGAAAAATATGAGAATGTTTGGGCGTTTATTTGAGTAAAATTAATAATGCTGCACTGCAACATATTAAAATACAAACACAATTTTGTTCCATATAAAATCAAATTATTCATAGTATCTGAACTTGACATTTTGCAGGGTTTCCAGTACAGTGTCCCAACTTAAATGCTGCACTGCGTCAATTGTGTTTTTGGTGGCGTATGCGAATATTTATCTTAAACAAGACGAACACAATGGAGAAGTTATTATGACTCAACAAGCAAAGAAAGCACCTAGTCAGCCAGCTGTAAAGCTTGCTTCTAACGTTGCTAATAAGGCTACAAAAAATACTATTTCTGCGGTGGAATCTACCCGCAGTTCAGCGGAGAGCGTTGTTAAAATCAGCAGCAATGCTGTGAAAGACCTTCTTGCCAACAGCACATCTGAGGCTCAAAAGGCACAAGAAAAAGCTTTTGAAATGGGTCGTGAAAGTGCGGAGCAGATTTCAAAATCAGCGGATGCAATGACAAAATCACTGTATGAAGCTATTTCTATTTCGCGTGACAATGTTGAAGCAGCGATTGAGTGCGGAAATCTTACCGCGTCTCTAGCTAAAGACGTGAGCAGCGAAATTATTGAATATGCTAATAAAGCGTTTTCTGATAACATCGAAATCTCAAAAAATATTTTTGCATGCCGTACCATTAACGACATGGTCGAACTGCAAAATAAAATTGTAAAAAGTTCTATTGATAGCTTTTTCAATCAATCAAGCAAATTAACTGGCATGTTGTTTGAATACAGCTCAGAAGCGTTTGAGCCGATCAATGAGCGTGTTTCTCAGGCAACTGAGCAACTGAGCAAAGCATTGTCTGAAGTTGCCTAACTTTTAGTTTTGAAGTAATATGAAAAGCCCTGCCAAACAGACTGGCGGGGCTTTTTTTGTCTACAGTTCTCTACAAGAAATGTCATATTGAGCGCAGCGAAATATCTCTATAAACTGCAAGGAGATTCTTCGCTACGCTCAGAATGACAAAACAACTACTGTGAAATAGCATTTATCACAGTTTCTTCACTTAATATCTGTGGTAACACTGTCGGCTCTCCGCCACCTGCTGGATAGAATACATTAAGTGGTACACCATTATAGCCAAACTTGCGCAGAAATTCTGTTATTTCTGGATTTTTACTAGTCCAATCTGCAACCATTAAAGTTACATTATTATCTTTGAACGCTTGCTGGGTACGTTTTGTATCCAGTGCTATTTTCTTATTTAATTGACAGGTGATGCACCATGCAGCAGTGGCATCAACATAAACGGCTTTTCCTTCAGCGCGTAACTCAGCAAGTGCTGCTCTAGAAAAGGAAGTTGATTGTGATTCTTGAGTCTCATTTTTTCCCAGTACAAAAATTATAGCAGCGAGCATCACAGCGGTGGCAAAGATGGTGAAAATACGGTGTAACAAATTGCACTGTGCATTCATGCGCTGTAGCCAGATTATAAAGGTTATCAGCAGTAAACCGCAGAGTATAAGCGCAACGCCGTCAGCTCCTGTTTGTTTGCCTAGAACCCAGATTAGCCAGATAACAGAAGCATACATAGGGAAGGCAAGCAGTTCTTTGAAACGCTCCATCCATGCCCCTTGTTTGGGAAGAAAGCGCAGCAGGCTGGGGAAAATGCTGATTAGCAAAAACGGCAAAGCCAGCCCAAAACCAAGTGAAAGAAAAACTAGCATTGCTGCCCAAGCAGGCAAGGTAAGTGCTGCCCCAACAGCCGATGCCATGAACGGTGCGGTGCAAGGTGTGGCAACTAAAGTGGCGAGTATTCCTGTAAGGAAGCTGCCACGCAGGGTGTTTTCATTGAGATTATTACCAACTCCACCAAGCACTACAGGCAGATGAAATAATCCAGACAGGTTAAGTCCAACGAGGAATAATAAATATATCAAAAAGCCAATAAAGGTGGGTGACTGCATCTGAAAACCCCAGCCGATAGCTTCCCCACCTTGTTGCAGTGCTATAAGGACGCTGGCAATGACCGCGAATGAAGCTAGTATTCCAACTGTATATGCTACCCCATATTTTGCCGTATGGGCGCGGGCGTGACCAGATTTTTTGACTAGCGCAAAGGTCTTTAGAGATAAAACAGGAAGTACGCAAGGCATGACATTTAGTATAAGCCCACCGAGCAGAGCCAGTGCGAGGGTAATAATAAGGGAAAGTGGAGTAACATCAGGTGTGGGTATTTTTTGCTGTGTAAATAATGATGCTTCTGGTGATGGAGAAACATCGCCAACTGGCAATTCTATATTCAGAGTTTGTGATTCGGGAATACATATTTCGTTACACGCCAGCCACTCAGCATTCACTGTAAAACTATATGATTTATCATGCAATTTTTTTGGCACGGTTATGGTGACGGGAAGCAGTGTTTCACCAGTATAGCCATAAGTTGTTAGGTAGCCTTCGGCAAATTTTGTTGGCTCTGGCCAGTCTATTTCACCAGCAGAAAAACCATTAGGAAGCTGCCATTTTAATTTGGTGGGAAGCCCTGCGTCGCCAGAGTTTTTATGGTAAGTATGCCAACCATCAGGTGCATTAAGAAGAACGCCAAGCCTTATATTTTTTCCTTCTGCAATCGCAGAAGATTCACTGATAAGCGTTGCCTGTACGTTGTTTTTTGCATAGGCAGGATAAACAAAAACACACAGCAGCGCTATAATTGCTACTGCTTGCAGAAACAGACGATAAGGCAATGACAAATTTGAATTGGTCATTTATTTTTTTACTTCTTCCTGTTTTTTACGATCAATATTTACGCCTTCGGTTTGCACCTCAATGCGCACTTCATCGCCAACCAGTGGCAGATATTCTTTCATGCCAAAATCTGAGCGTTTTAGTGTTGCACTGGCACTGAATCCCGCCACAAAATTTTTGGTAAAAGGGTGATAATCAGCCTTGTTAAAACGCACTATAAGTTTTGTTGGTTTGCTAACACCAAGCATAGTTACAACACCATCAACCTCACCAGTATTTTCACCAGTTTTCTTTACTTTTTTGCTCACAAATTTAATAGTTGGGAATTGGTCAGATTTGAAAAATTTTTCACCTTGCAGTTCACTATCAAGTTTGCTGCTGCTGGTGCGAATACCACTTGGTTTTAAGGTAACATCAATAGAACTTTCCTCTGGTTTTGTTTGGTCGAAGGTAAAATTGCCGTCATAATCTGTAAATTCGCCTATTGTCTCAGAATATCCCAGATGATTTATATAAAATAAAATTTTAGTATGAGATTTATCAAATTCATATTTATCAGCAGCGAATACAGGGTAAGCAAGAACTGTCGTCGCGATAGCTGTAAATGCGAATGCAGTATTTTTCATAAGTTTCATAAACAATCTCCTTCAGTGATGTGAAAGTTTTTTGGTGAAGCTAATATAATCCTTTATGATATTAAAAAAAAGCTCTTGTTGTGCTTTGTCTTTTAATTCACCTGTTTCAGTAAACGCATTTTGGGCGTGCGATAGTGGAAAAACCTTGTGAAACACGATCATATGTAGTGCTTCCAGTGGTGATTTTAGTTGTTGCAGTCCAGCGATGCCACCGCGCGCGCCAGTAGTTGCGGACATAATCAGCAAAGTTTTTCCAACTAGTGGGTTGGGTTTTATAAGTGATGTCCAGTCGATGATATTTTTTAGCGAACCTGGGAATGACCAGTTATATTCAGGCATGGAGATTATTATTCCATCAGCACTTGCAGCGCGCTGGGCAAAACTTAAAGTGGATTCGGGCTGGCAGTCAGCAAGAGTATCATTATAAATCGGCATATCAAACTCGCCATATTCAGCAACATCAATTTCTGCGCCAAGAGAGCGGATTTTTTGTGTCGCCAGTGCAATCAGTTTTTTATTCAGAGATTCTGGGCGATGAGAAGCTGCAAAAGCTAGGAATTTCATTTTTGACTCTCCAAATAGCGTAAGAATTTTTCAAAGGCTCGCGCGCGGTGGCTCATTGCGTGTTTTTTTGCGGAATCCATTTCCGCGAAAGTTATATCATATTTTTCTGGAATAAAGATAGGGTCATAACCAAAACCATGCTCACCGCGTGGTGGAAAAGTAAGCGTACCGTCTATGCGTCCTTCAAAAACTTGTGTGGTTTTATCAGGAAGAGCAAGACATAAAGCGCAGACAAAATACGCCGCAACCCCATTGGCATTTGGGATATTTTTTTCTGCCAGTTCTTTTTTAATTCGTGTAAAAGCAGCATCAAAATTTTTGTCAGCTCCTGCCCATCTTGCTGAGTAAATTCCCGGTGCGCCGCCAAGTTCTGGTATGGCAAGACCAGAATCATCAGCAAGAGCAGGAAGCCCAGTTTTTTCAGCGGTATTTAATGCTTTGAGGATTGCATTTTCGGCGAAGGTAAGCCCAGTTTCTTCTGGCTCGTCAACATTCATTTCCGCAGCAGAAACCACGCTCAAACCGAGTGGCGCGATTAACTCAGCAATTTCTTTTACTTTGCCTTTGTTGTGGCTGGCGATGACGATTTTTTTGAACATTGTTATTTTATACTTTCAATTGCCTGTAACTGTGCTTTTGCCAGTTGCGCTATTCCTGATTTTGCCAGAGAAAACAAGTCGGCAAATTGATCTTCTTCAACAGGATTTTCTTCGGCGGTGCATTGGATTTCGATAATTTTTCCATCAGCCGTCAGCACAAAGTTGGCATCCATTGTGGCGACACTGTCTTCATCATAATCCAGATCCAGAACTGGTGTTCCTTTATAAATTCCACAGGAAATAGCTGCTACCTGCCCGATAATTGGTGATTGTTTTATTACACCGCTTTTAAGCAGAGAATTAACCGCGTGATGCAGTGCTACATACGCTCCTGTGATAGAGGCAGTGCGCGTTCCACCATCAGCTTCGATAACATCGCAATCAATAGTGATCTGGCGTTCACCAAGCATTTTTAGATCTACCACCGAGCGTAAGCTACGACCAATCAAACGCTGTATTTCCTGCGTGCGCCCAGACTGTTTGCCTTTGGCAGCTTCACGCGGAACGCGGCTGTTAGTGGCGCGTGGCAACATGCCATATTCAGCAGTCACCCAACCTTTACCAGTATTTTTTAGAAAGCTTGGTACACCAGCTTCTATTGTGGCGGTACATAATACATGAGTATTGCCACATTGAATGAGGCATGATCCTTCAGCATTACGGCTGAAGCCAGCGGTGAGGGTGAGGGGGCGGAGAGCATCGGGTAGGCGTTTTGATGGGCGCATTATTATAATTTTCCTTTTTCAATAGCATTAAGCAATATTTTTTCTACACGGCTATTATAGCCCTTGCCGATAGCATGAAGTGCGGAAATGATCCGATCATCAAGGCGCAGAGTTATACGTTTTTTTGGATGCTCTACTGGTGGTCTGCCACGACGAACCAATTTTTCGCCGTCATATATATTAGCTTTCTTGAACCAGTCTTTTGATAATTCTGGTGCATCATCAGGGTCAGTCCAACCCTTCTTTGCGGAGTTCTTTTTTGTAGTATCTTTGTTCTTTAACATTGGCTTTCCTCATTGAAATAATGTGGCGGGCATTGCCACGAAGTGTCCAAACAATAACAACCATCCTTTTATTTAATAAACCGACAGTGATATTACGAATTTCCCCATAATCCTTGCGGTCATCAATAAACGAAAATTGCAATCCCTTAAAAACTTCTGCTGCATCTTCAAAATCAATCTGACGATTTTCAAGAGTGGCAGAACGTTTTGCAGGATCATAAGTAATTTTCATCTCAATACTATTTGATATTTATTGTCGTGTCAATAATTAGTTTGTTACTGGCGGTTTCTATATCATTTTGCAGGCGTTCCATAAATTCTTTTTTGGGTAGACCAGAGGGAATAGGGGGCAGGAATTCAATAACTATTGTGCCAGCTTTTTTGAAAAAGGCATTCTTGCCCCAATATATTCCAGAATTAAGAGCCACAGGAACAACGGGAACGCCAAGAGATGAATACATGGCGGTTATACCTGATTGATAATCAGGTGGGGCATTTGGTTTGGTGCGCGTTCCTTCGGGGAAAATTACAATAGGGCGATTTTTGCCTAGTGCCGCTTTCCCATCACGAATTATTTGTTTTATGCTGCTTGCGCCTGCGCTCCTGTCTATCGCAATCATTTCCATACGCCATAAATACCAACCCCAGAAGGGCAGGCGCAGAAGCTCTTTCTTCAGTACATAAGCCATATTGGGCAGTAAGGTAAGGAAAATAAGGGTGTCCCACGCGGATTGATGTTTGGAGGCATAAATTACAGGAGTGTTTTGGATATTTTCTCTGCCACGCACTTCATATTTAATTCCACAAAATATGCGGGCAAAGAATAATGACACAATTGCCCAAGGCTTTCCTACTTTACGCGTGGCATCTGCAGAAATAACAAAAAACGGAATAAATAAAATTGCGGAAATAAACGCCCACGCAAAAAAAGCAATGTTAAAGGCAACAGAGCGAATGAGGAGGAGGGGGGTAATTTTTTTGGTCATTTTTTTTGTGTAGCAGAAACAAACAGATGGCGCAATTTGCTTGCGATATATTTGTGATATTCTGAAAGCAACAGCTCATTATCATTGGCGATTACAGGGGCAGTGGTAATGGAAATTTCTGGGATAACGGTTGATAATTCCAGAAGGCTGCGTGGTATATGATAGTTTGATGTTACAAGAATAATTTTCTGATAACGTGATGTTTGCAGCCACTGCTTTATTTCCTCCGCATTTCCGATTGTATTTTCCGCCTGATGACCGAGTATTACATTAGAGCCATTTATTTTTTTGCGGGTATCGTTGGGGACTTGGTGGAGAATATCTTCAATTGTAACTTTTTCGCCAACACCGCTGATAAATAAAACTTTGCCCTTATGTTCTGCAAGTAATTGCAAGCCATATTCCAACCTGCCACTAGCTCCAGTCAGAACTATTATCGCGTCATCAGAAGTTTCAGGAAGATTGGCTTTTGTTTGTGGAACTTGCTGTACAAACCAATACAATCCCCAAAACCAGATACAGAAAACGAGTAAGAAGCTAAAAGATATTTTTTTGCGTAGACCGAGAGGAGTCATAACATCTGTTTAAGTTGTTTCATCACAGAAACTCGTGCCGTACTCCATGCGACCATACCACAAGCAAAGGCAACGCAAAGTAGAAGTATAAAATGAGTTTGGCTCATGGCGAGGGAAGGGATGGAGGAGTTACCAAGCGATTGCATATACTGCCCCATGCCCCAAAATCCAATTGCAGCTATGATACAGCCAGCACCCGCCCCGCGCATGGTGAGTGAGCAGGCCTCCTGCTGGAATTGGCGGGCGATATAGTTATCTTCCGCGCCAACTGAATGTAACAAATGCACAGCTTTACTATGCAGATGCAAAGAGGCGCGGGAGGTAAAGGCAATCATAAGCCCTATAGAAACTACAATAAGAACCGCAAACATTGTTATTACCGTACGGATTGCTGTGGAAAAACTTATAAATGCCGTAACCCACGCCTCATGAGTATCTACTTCAGTGCCAGCAATGATTTGTGCCAATGCTTCTTGTAACTTGGGAATATCAACGGTAGTTCCGTTTTTTAGGGTAACGTCCAGAACTATCGGTAGTGGCAACTCGGCTTTCGCCATAGTTTCACCGAGCCACGGAACGAGCATTTTCTGTAGCTTTTGTGGCTCAACCCTTGCTACCATCGCCACGCCTTGCGATTGCTCCAAAGCATTGATAATTTTATTTACCGCTTCTTCAGGTGGTGCATGTTCGCTGTCAAGAACAGGAATATTGACGGTTATATTATTGGCGTAATCAACATGGCGGTCAATAACCCAGCCATTTATTGTCACTACAAAGCATAAAAGCAATGCTGCAAGCGTCACCATCATGCCAATCAGCCAAGGCAGAAAGCGGTGTGAATCATCGGAGGAAAAAGCAATATCTGTCTTCATTACTCTTCGTCTTTCAATAATTGGCGTTGTTATCCTTCAGACTCGCAGTACTCATTTACTAAGCTGTAAACTCCGTGCTGCTCGCCTCGGATGCCTAGCCAATTAATGAAATACTTTGAGTATACTCTGTGTTTCTAAAGCCATCAAGCAGTGGTATCAAGTTTTTTCGTGTCTGCGCCAGAAGTTTTAGAAACGGCAACCATAGCAGGGCGGAGTAGGCGATCAGCAATCATATATCCAGACTGTATCACCTGCACAACTGTTCCAGCTTCAACATCATTTTTTTCCACCTGCACAACGGCTTGATGAAAATTATGGTCAAATTTCTGTCCCATAGGGTTAATTCTCACGATCCCGTATTTCTGGAAAATTCCGAGTAGTTCCTGCAAGGTTAGATTAATTCCTTCACCGAAGGTTTTCAGAACAGGGTTTTTTGCTGCCTCATCTGCTGGGAGGGTTTCTATTGCACGTTGCAAATTCTCCAGAACGCTGACCATATCACCAGCAAACCCAGTAATTGCATA
Source organism: Rickettsiales bacterium (assembly GCA_025464625.1). Taxonomy (GTDB): domain Bacteria; phylum Pseudomonadota; class Alphaproteobacteria; order Rickettsiales; family SXRF01; genus SXRF01. Next base: position 60,927 of record JAOAUZ010000005.1, read on the forward strand.
TTTGCTATTTTCTTCTAAATCACGCTGTGAGCGTTTGCGGACATTATCGGTTTCGGCAACAGCGCGTGTCCATCCGTCACGCAGCTTGGCGCATTCCTCCTCAAGTTGTGCAATGCGCGCGTCCTTTATATCAACAACATTTTCTGCTGATTCCGCCTGATTATTATCACTATCTGGCTGTATTGTTTCGTTTTTTGTGGAATCCTGAGAAGTAGTCATTGCGTATCCTTTAGAGTATAAATGTTAGAATATATGCTGAGGTTAGTATGTGGGAAGGCAATCATGTTTTTCAAGTGGTAAATATAAGTTTGATTTAGCTACTTATTCATATTTTTGTTGCAAAAAAAAAACTAACCTATAATCAACTAACGTAACATAACGTAAACATATAATATAAAAAATTAATTAGGGAGTAGATATAGTGAATAAATCAGATTTAGGAATTAAAAGAATTTGCACTGGTTGCAGCGCTAAGTTTTATGATTTAGGCAAAAATCCTGCGGCTTGCCCGAAATGTAAGACGGCGAATGATATTAACGCGCAGTTTAAGGTGCGCCGTAAGAGCAAAGCCGTAATCGAAGTGGATAACGATGATCCGCTCATTAAAAACAAAGCCAAGCAGGAAGCCAAACAAAAGCCAAAGAAAGCTCCAAAAAGGGTGGAGGGGGTTGATCTTGATGATTTTGAGGATGTCGTCGTGGTTGAAGGCGAGGATGAAATCGAGGAGATTGAAGAAATCGAAGATATTGATGATATTGAAGATCTCGAAGAGTTGGAAGATGTTGAGCCAGAAGAAGAAATGGATGATGATATTGCTATTGACGATGACTCATTGATTGATGATGTGGAAGATGGTGAGGTTGAAGAAGCTGAGGAAGAAGAAGAGGAAGCCCCAGTCAAACCAGCAAAAAAATCAAAGCCAGCTGCTAAACCAGCAAAACCAACTAAATCAGCTAAACCAGCCAAGGGTAAGAAGAAGTAGATTTAACAGACAAAAGGAGATTCTTATGAAAAATTTTGCTATATTTTCGGCTCTTATTGCGCTTTCGTTCCTCGCTGCTTGTAACACAATAGAGGGCTTGGGGCAGGATATTAAAAAAGGTGGCGCAGCTATAGAAAATATGGGGCGGTAGGTTGCTTACGCTATTGTTGAACTCATAGGCATTATTCCTATATATCTTTGTCGGTAGCTATTACTCGCTTTTGTCCAGCCACGCTCGTGGAAATTGTAACAGAATGTCTGCACTAGTGGCTCTACGATACCTATGGACAGAGCGATTCCCCAATCACCACTAAGCAAATAGGCAACAGTAATAGCCACTGTAAAGTGCATCAGGCAATAGGTGATGGTTTTCATCATGGTTTGATGCTCGAATATCAATCTGCTCATAAGTATCTCCTTAATCTTGTTATGGAGGGCTGCGAACTGCGGATTCTAAAACTTCCGCTGCTCACATACCAAAATGTACGCTCCGCTGCGGCTTTTTATAATCCTTGTTCTCGCTCCACCCTAACAAGATTCAATTTATACTGTTATGTTGCTGCATTATACTGCAATTAAGAATCATTCGCAAGTAAATATTGATTGTAAGAGGCATTGAGGGTAGGTGGGATGTTGTTATGGTGTTTGTAAGTATGTTCATTGCGAGTGGCATAGGCGACAAAGAAATCCATTTTCAGTGTGTTCTTCTAAGTCTGGATTGCTTCGCTGCCACTCGCAATGACGATAAGCGATAGTTTATAACAGGGTGGAGAGGTCGGGAAGAGGGCTTTGCCGAAACGGCGTGGGTCGTTACTAGTTCCGATGCGTTCACGCATATAGCGTAAAATATCAGATTGGGCTTTTCGGTCTAGCTTTGAAAGCTGCTTCTTGGCAAATTCATCGTAGATTACTTGCCACATAGCTTAGTGTTTTGTCGAAAAATCAAAGCCAAACTCACGCTCAATTTCATCTTGGGTGCAGGTAGGGTTGTTTTGCGATATTATCTGTTTGGCTTTGGCGATATCTGCCACATCCTCAAGATAATTCTTCACTGCCTCAAGCACATAAAAATCCTCGCTTCTTCCGTTTTGCGCGGCAAGAGCTTTAAGTTGGGCTTCAATATGTGGGTCTAGGTTTATCTGCATAGGAGAGCAATTATATATTAAATGTATCTGTATTGGAAACAAAAAAAGGCTGGTTTCTATGCTGTTTCAAGTATATCCCAAGAATCTGCATAACCAACAAGAAGAGAGACTTCATTTTTTTGTGGTTGCTCACAAGGGGTAGCGGAGTATTTATTCATTAAAATTTTGACCAAAGGCGATTTTACAGCTTCTGCTGAAAAATAAAATACATGATTGTCGCTTTCAAACCTTCTATTACCAAACATAGCAAACTCTTTAGTTGGCTTGGATAACATGAATATATCTTCAAATTCATCCTGCAATTTGCTGGGTTTTCCCAAAGTTAAATCAGCATTGCTCATTTTAATTCTATTCCAAGATTCCATATATTCTCCTACAAATGTTACAACTCATGGAAAACCATATAGGGCTAATAAAAATATATTCAATAGGGAGAAAACAAAAAAAAGCGGGCTTATAAGACTTGGCAACGACATACTCTCCCATGCCTTGAGACATAGTACCATCTGCGCTAAGAAGTTTCACGGTCGTGTTCGGAATGGGAACGGGTGGTACCTTTCTTGCAATAATCACCAAGTCATATAAGCCCGCCTCGGATGTTTATCTGATTGGCGACGTTGCTTGTCAGCATCGTACTCACTCCTGTCATGTAGCTTAAGCTACACTCAGTCGCTGCGTGCGCTGCTTTCGCGCATTCGCCTAATCATATAAACCCCGCTGGATATTATCCAAGCGACTTTATATGTGTTTAGGTTTTTCTGACACCTTTAATGAGGGTATTAATTTTATTAAGTGTATTATTTAAGACTGTTTGACAGTGCTTTTTAGCACTGTACGCCATAAATCAGACATCAGTGATAAATAAATCAATCGGGTTATTAGTACTGGTTAGCTTAGCATGTTACCACACTTACACACCCAGCCTATCAACGTGGTAGTCTACCACGACCCTAATGGGGAAAACTAGTTTTGAGGCAAGTTTCTCGCTTAGATGCATTCAGCGATTATCTTTTCAGCACGTAGCTACCCTGCGTATGCTCCTGGCGGAACAACAGGTACACCAGCGGTGCGTCCATCCCGGTCCTCTCGTACTAAGGACAGGCCCTCTCAATTTTCCTACACCCACGGCAGATAGGGACCGAACTGTCTCACGACGTTATAAACCCATCTCACGTACCACTTTAAACGGATAACAGCCGTACCCTTGGGACCTTCTACATCCCCAGGATGTGATGAGACGACATCGATGTGCCAAACATACCCGTCGATATTTAC
>JAOAUZ010000003.1 GCA_025464625.1 Rickettsiales bacterium
AAAATGGCAAAAGAGAAATTTGAGAGAAATAAACCGCATTGCAACATTGGAACTATTGGTCACGTGGATCATGGCAAGACCAGCTTGACTGCTGCGATTACGAAGGTATTGGCTGAGGCTAATAAAAAGAACACTTATACAGCGTATGACAAGATTGATGCTGCTCCAGAAGAAAAAGCGCGTGGTATTACCATTAATACCGCACACGTTGAATATGAAACTGAAAACCGCCACTATGCGCACGTTGATTGCCCTGGTCACGCGGATTATGTGAAGAACATGATCACTGGTGCGGCGCAGATGGATGGTGCGATATTGGTTGTTTCTGCTGCTGATGGTCCTATGCCACAGACCCGCGAGCATATCCTTCTTGCGCGTCAGGTTGGTGTTCCTGCGTTGGTTGTATTCCTCAATAAATGCGACATGGTTGATGATCCTGAACTTCTTGAACTTGTGGAAATGGAAGTTCGTGAACTTCTGAACAAATACAAATTCCCAGGTGATACCATTCCAATCATTCATGGTTCTGCGCTTTGCGCTTTGGAAGATAAGAATCCTGCGCTTGGTCGTGAAGCTGTTCTTAAACTTATGGCTGCGGTGGATGCTTCAATCCCGCAACCTGAACGTCCGATTGACAAACCATTCATCATGCCAGTTGAGGACGTGTTCTCAATTTCTGGTCGTGGAACTGTAGTTACAGGTCGCGTTGAGCGTGGTATTGTGAAGGTTGGCGAAGAAATTGAAATTGTTGGTCTTCGTCCGACCCAGAAAACCACCTGCACAGGCGTTGAAATGTTCCGCAAACTTCTTGATGAAGGTCGCGCTGGTGATAACGTTGGTATTTTGCTGCGTGGCACGAAGCGTGAGGAAGTTGAGCGTGGTCAAGTATTGTGTAAGCCAGGTTCGATCACTCCGCATACTAAATTTACTGCTGAGATTTATGTTCTGAACAAGGATGAGGGCGGTCGTCATACCCCATTCTTCAGCAATTATCGTCCACAGTTTTATTTCCGTACTACGGACGTAACTGGCTCAATCAAACTGCCTGATGGCGTTGAAATGATTATGCCAGGTGATAACGTTAGCATCGAAGCGACTCTAATCTCACCAATCGCGATGGAAGAAGGCTTGCGCTTCGCTATCCGCGAAGGTGGGCGCACTATCGGTGCGGGTGTCGTTGCGAAAATTTTGGAGTAGTTTTCTAAGAATTGAGGAACTGGAGAATTGACGAATTGGAGAATTAGAAGTTTTTCTTTAGTTCTCCATTTCCTCAGTTCTCCAATTCTTTTTAGGGGTGTAGCTCAGTTGGTAGAGCGGCGGTCTCCAAAACCGCAGGTCGCAAGTTCGAATCTTGTCGCCCCTGCCATTAATTAAAAAGGGCTTAAAAGTCCCTTTTAATTAATGATATAGGAATTACAGGATGAGAACTTTAGGTTCGACAATTTTGCAGTAAGCAAAATTGGATGGCGAAGCAACCCGAAGGGCAAATGACCAGTAGGTCGTTTGTCAATCTTGTCGCCCCTGCCATTTTAATATCTGTTCAGAAGGTGTTGTCTAAATATGGAATATCTCCTTACTCTCGCCTCTGATCCTGTAATATGGGCTGCACTTGCCACCCTTATTGTCATGGAAGTAGTGCTTGGTATAGACAATTTGATCTTCATCTCCATACTCTCTAACAAACTTCCGCAGCATCAGCGTTCTAAAGCAAGGCGTCTTGGTATAGGTTTAGCGCTTTGGCTGCGCTTGTTGCTGTTGGGGTCGGTGGCGTGGATTGTGCAGCTGACCGAGCCAATATTCTACGTCTTTGACAATGCTTTTTCATGGCGTGATATTATTCTTATCGCAGGTGGCTTGTTTCTGGTATGGAAGGCTACTAAAGAAATACATCATAGTGTAGATCCGTCACCTGACCCAGACATGTTTGATAACGCCAAGCCTACTATCGGCTTTTCTGCTGCTATTGGGCAGATATTGGTATTGGATCTGGTGTTTTCCATTGATAGTATTATTACTGCCGTGGGTATGACGGAGCATGTGCCAGTGATGGTGGTGGCTGTGTTGGTAGCTGTGGCTGTAATGATGCTTGCAGCTAATCCGCTGGCAAATTTCATTCATGCTAACCCAACAGTAGTTATGCTGGCTCTGGGTTTTTTACTGATGATCGGTATGACACTTATCGCCGAAGGTTTCGGGGCGCATGTGCCAAAGGGTTATGTATATGCAGCAATGGCTTTTTCTGGGTTTGTTGAAGGACTTAACATCTTCGCCCGACGCTCAAAGTCAAGGATATCAAACAAGAAGGATTAGCCATTTTAAAATAATGCTTGCAATTATCCCAATTTATTCTACAAACCCAATCTCCCCCGTATATTTAACAATTATTGTAGAGAGTCGAGAATCGATGACCGCCCTAAATCCAGCAAAATTTGTCCGCGAAGTGCAGCAGGAAATGAAAAGAGTAACATGGCCAACCCGTAAGGAGACAGTTATATCTACAGTTACTGTGTTGGTTGTTGTTGTGATAGCCTCCACTTTCTTTTTGCTTGTGGATGTTCTGGCTGGGTCGATTATTCGTTCGATTATAGGGATATAGAGATTTTCCAGAGAACGGCTTACTAAAACTGGTTTTGCAATTTAATAAAGAAAGTAAAAATATGGCGTTTCGTTGGTATATTGTGCATGCTCATTCAGGGTTTGAAAAAAAGATTGCTGAATCTATAAAAGAGCAGGCAGCTAAGAAAAACATCAGCCATCTTATCGAGGAAGTCGTTGTTCCGATTGAAGAAGTTAGCGAGGTTCGTCGTGGCAAAAAAGTAACTTCTGAACGTAAGTTTTTCCCTGGTTATGTTATGGTGAAGATGGAGCTTACCGATGAAACATGGCATATGGTAAAAAACACGCCTAAAGTTACAGGGTTTCTTGGTGGTGGTGGCAAGGGTCGCCCTGTGGCTATTACTGAAAAAGAGGCGGAATCTATTTTTGCACAGCTCCGTGATGGTATTGAACATCCTAAATCTAAAGTTAGTTTCGAGATTGGTGAAAATGTCAAAATCGTTGAGGGTCCCTTCGAGTCTTTCGTTGGTTTGGTCGAAGGTGTTGATGATGAAAAATCGCGAGTCAAAGTTTCTGTATCTATTTTTGGTCGCGCAACCCCTGTGGATCTCGAATATAATCAGGTTGTGAAGGTTGCCTAAGATAAATTAAATTTTTAATTAAAAAACGCTTGCATTAACAAAAAACCACAACTATAAGTCTGCTCCCTCTACTAAAAACATATTAGTTTTGGGGCGTTAGTTTTTGGGAGTTTGCCGCTGATTGTTTTGTTGATTTTCAGTGTGTTGCAGGCGTTAACACCACTTCGTAAGGTTAGGAATAATGGCTAAAAAAATTGTTGGTTACATAAAACTAGAAATTCCTGCTGGTAAGGCGAATCCGTCACCACCAGTTGGTCCCGCTCTTGGTCAGCGTGGTTTGAACATCATGGAATTCTGCAAAGCGTTCAACGCTGCGACCCAGAAAATGGAAGTTGGTGCGCCAATACCTGTGATTATCACAGCGTATCAGGATCGTACTTTTACTTTTGTTACTAAGCTGTCTCCAGTTTCTTACTATATTAAAAAGGCTATTGGTCTGCAAAAAGGTTCGCAAACTCCAGGTAAGGGAGCAACTGCTGGTAAGATTACTATGACGCAGATCCGTAAAATCGCGGAAGAAAAAATGAAAGATTTGAATGCTAATGACGTTGAAGGCGCAGCACGAATGATTCGTGGTTCTGCGCAGTCAATGGGTCTTGAAATTGTGGAGGCGTAAGCAATATGCCAAGAATCGCAAAAAGAAGAAAAGCACTTGTTGCTAAAGTTGATACAGCTAAACGTTATACCCTAAAGGAAGCAGTTAAGCTTGTAAAATCAAGTGCGAATACAAAATTTGATGAAACCATTGATGTTGTTATCAATACTGGGCTAGATCCAAAACAGACTGATCAGTTGGTCCGCGGTATGGTTTCAATGCCGAACGGAACTGGTAAGACTATTCGCGTGGCAGTTTTTGCGCGTGGTGACAAAGCAGCTGATGCTCTCAAAGCTGGTGCAGATTTTGTCGGTGCAGAAGATTTGGGCGAAAAAATAGCCGCTGGCTTTACCGATTTTGATCGTATTATTGCTACCCCTGATATGATGGCAGTGGTTGGTAAGCTCGGAAAAGTTCTTGGACCAAAAGGTTTGATGCCTAATCCGAAGCTTGGAACTGTGACTCCGAATGTGGTTGATGCGGTGAAAGCAGCAAAATCTGGTCAGGTTGAGTTCCGTTTGGATAAAGCCGCAATTATTCATGCAGGTGTCGGCAAAGCTAGTTTTAGTGAAGATGCTATTGCTCAGAATATAAAAGTTTTTGTTGATGCTGTTGTTAAAGCAAAGCCGTCTGGCGCAAAAGCAAACTATATCAAGAAAGTTGGCATTTCCTCGACTATGGGTCTTGGTATTAAGCTTGACCTTTCTGATTTGCTGGCAGCGTAAGGGAGAAAAAATATGCCGATGACTCGTGTACAAAAGAAAGAGCAGATTGAAGCTACTAGTGCCAAGCTTAATAAGGCTGGTATTGCTTTAGTTGTGCATAATAATGGTCTTACTGTTGCTCAGATTTCTACTCTCCGTCGTAATCTACGCGCAGTTGGGGCTGAATTTAAGGTGTCTAAAAATCGTCTTACCAAGATAGCCGCTAAAGATACTCCTTTTGAGGGTATTATTGATTTGCTGAAAGGTCCCTCTGCCATCGCGACTTCGGCTGATCCTGTATCAGTTGCTAAAGGGTTGGTGGATTTTGCAAAAAACAATGAAAAGTTGGTTATTATAGGCGGTGCTTTTGGCTCTCAGAAGCTGGATGCTAAAGCTATTGAGGCATTGGCTAAGTTACCGTCGCTTAATGAACTTCGTGCTAAAATTGTTGGTATTATTCAAACCCCTGCTACTAGGATTGCTGGCGTTCTGCAAGCTCCAGGTGGTGGGGTCGCGCGGGTGATAGCTGCTCATGCTAGCAAAGAGTAGGTAAAGTTGGTCGGGGAGTGGTTGTTGGTAGTTAATTTATTGAATTGTGGTTTTGGTTATTTTTATTAATTTTTTGTTTCTTGTTGGGAGTATTATTTATGTCTGCAAATCTTGCACAAATCGTTGATACCTTATCAGCGTTGACAGTTATCGAAGCTGCTGAACTGTCCAAAATGCTTGAAGAAAAATGGGGAGTGTCTGCTGCTGCTCCTGTTGCTGTAGCTGCTGCTGCAGGCGGTGCTGCTGCACCTGCTGCTGAAGCACAAACAGAATTCAACGTAATTCTTGCTTCAGCTCCTGCTGATAAAAAGATTGGTATCATCAAAGTAGTGCGTGAAATCACTGGTCTTGGTTTGAAAGAAGCTAAAGATCTTGTTGAAGCTGCACCAAAAGCAGTTAAAGAAGCTGTTTCTAAAGATGAAGCTGAAAAAATCAAGAAATCCTTGGTTGAAGCAGGTGCAACCGTTGAAGTTAAATAATTTCAATTGATTGTTATTTATATGGGGTGACGTGATTTTCGCGTCACTCCCTTTTGCTATTTATACAAAATCCAAAAATGCGGTTCTGTATTTTTAATATTTTTAAAGTAAGAGGTTCTCATGGCGCAAGCTCAAAATTCGCAACTTTCGTTCACCGCGCGTAAGCGTATTCGCAAAAGTTTTGGCAGAATTGAGACTATAACCTCCATGCCGAATTTGATCGAGGTTCAGAAGAACTCTTATGATCAATTTCTGCAGATAAATATACCTGCGGAGAAGCGTACTAATACTGGCTTGCACGCGGTATTCAAATCGGTATTTCCGATTAAAGATTACACAGAAACTTCCACTCTTGAGTTCGTGCGGTTTAATTTTGATGCGCCGAAATATGATGTTGATGAATGCCGTTCGCGCGGTATAAATTCCTCCGCTCCTTTGCGCGTTACTCTGCGTTTGATTGTGTGGATTGTTGATGAAGATACAGGTGCGCGTGAAATAAAAGACATCAAAGAACAAGATGTTTATATGGGCGATATTCCGCTGATGACTGATAACGGTACGTTCATCATCAACGGCACTGAGCGCGTTATTGTATCGCAGATGCACCGCTCACCAGGTGTATTCTTTGACCATGACAAAGGCAAAACCCACAGCTCTGGTAAATTCCTCTATTCCTGCCGTATTATTCCATATCGTGGTTCATGGCTGGATTTTGAATTTGATGCTAAAGATTTGGTGAATGCGCGTATTGACCGTCGTCGTAAAGTGCCAGTTACTACCTTCCTGCGCGCTATGGGCATGGATAACAGCAGCATCTTAGATACATTCTATACTCGTACTATTTATAAAAAATTAAAAACTGGTTGGTCGGCAAAATTCAATCCTGAACAATATCGTGGTGTAAAACTCGCTTACGATTTGGTTGATGCAAAAACTGGAAAAGTATTTGCTGAAGCGGGCAAAAAAATGAATGTACGCACTGCCAAAAAATTTGCTGAAGATGGTCTCAAAGAATATCTGGTAACTGACGAGCAGTTTATCGGCAAATATATAGCAAGCGATATTGTTAATCCGCAAACTGGTGAAATCTATGTTGAAGGCGGTGAAGAAGTAACCGCTGCAGCAGTTGCTGTGCTTGAAGAAGCTGGGGCAAAAGATGTTGCGATTCTTGACATAGATCATATCAATGTTGGCGCATATATACGCAATACTTTGATTGCTGATAAAAATCTTACCAAAGAAGATGCGCTGATTGATATTTACCGCGTAATGCGCCCTGGTGAACCAACTACTGTTGAAGCAGCAGAAGCACTCTTCAATTCTTTGTTTTTTGAGGCAGATAGGTATGATTTATCAGCCGTTGGTCGCGTAAAAATGAATGCGCGCCTTAACCTGAATATATCTGATGAAGTTGGAACTCTTACTAAAGATGATATCATCGGTTCGGTGAAATTATTGGTTGGTCTTAAAGACGGAATCGGCGAAATTGATGATATTGATCATCTTGGCAATCGTCGTGTGCGCTCTGTTGGTGAGTTGATGGAAAATCAATTCCGCATTGGGTTATTGCGTATGGAGCGTTCAATTATTGAGCGTATGTCAAGCGTTGATATTGATACAGTAATGCCGCATGACCTCGTGAATGCGAAGCCAGTAGCTGCTGCTATCCGTGAATTTTTTGGTTCAAGCCAGCTTTCACAATTTATGGATCAAACCAATCCTCTTTCAGAAATTACTCATAAACGTCGCCTATCAGCCCTTGGACCTGGTGGTCTTACCCGTGAACGTGCTGGTTTTGAAGTGCGTGACGTACATCCAACCCATTATGGTCGTATCTGCCCGATTGAAACTCCTGAAGGACCAAATATCGGTCTTATCAATTCAATGGCAACTTACGCTCGCGTCAACAAATATGGTTTTATTGAAAGCCCATATCGCAAAGTGGTGAATCAACGTGTAACTGACGAAGTTATTTATTTGTCAGCGATTGAAGAAGGCAAATACACCATCGCTCAGGCTAATTCAGCAATGGATGATAAAAACAAATTCACAGGTGATTTGATTTCTTGCCGTCGTAATGGTGATTTCGTTTTGTCTGCGCCAGATCAGATTGATTATATTGACGTTGCACCAAAACAATTAGTTTCGGTTGCAGCCGCGCTTATTCCCTTCCTTGAAAATGATGATGCGAACCGCGCGCTGATGGGTTCAAATATGCAACGCCAAGCTGTTCCTTTGCTTCGTTCTGAAGCACCAATGGTTGGCACTGGTATGGAAGAAATAGTAGCTAAAGATTCTGGTGTTACTACTGTTGCTCGTCGTAGCGGTGTGGTGGATCAGGTTGATGCTACTCGTATCGTTATTCGCTCTAGTGAGCCGTCAGAAGATGGCGCACCAGGTGTGGATATTTATAACCTCATTAAATTTACTCGTTCTAACCAGAATACCTGCCTCAATCAGCGTCCACTTATTACAGTTGGTGATGTGGTGAAGGCTGGTGATATTATCGCTGATGGTCCTTCAACTGATTTGGGTGAACTGGCTCTTGGTCGTAACGTGCTGGTAGCGTTTATGCCGTGGAATGGTTACAATTTCGAAGATTCTATTTTGATTTCTGAGCGCATTGTATCAGATGACGTATTTACCTCAATTCATATTGAAGAATTTGAAGTAATGGCGCGTGATACCAAGCTTGGTGCGGAGGAAATTACCCGTGATATTCCAAATATCGGTGAGGAAGCACTGCGCAATCTCGACGAAATCGGGGTGGTGCATATTGGCGCGGAAGTAAAACCAGGAGATATTCTAGTTGGTAAAGTTACGCCAAAATCTGAATCGCCAATGACTTCAGAAGAAAAGCTCCTTCGTGCGATTTTCGGCGAAAAAGCTTCTGATGTTCGTGATTCTTCTCTTCGCCTTCCTCCCGGTGTGGCAGGAACTATCGTTGGTGTGCGTATTTTCAGCCGTCGTGGTATCGAAAAAGACGAACGTGCGCTTTCTATTGAAAAAGCAGAAATTGAACGCCTCGCAAAAGATAGAGACGATGAACGCGGAATTATTGAGCGTTTCGTTTACTCTCGCATGCGTGAATTATTGATTGGTAAAAAAGCGACTTCTGGACCAAAAAATTTCAAAGTTGGTACGGAAATTAACGAACAAACTTTCAGCGATTACAGCAAAGGTCAGTTGTGGCAGTTTGCGGTAAAAGATAATGCGGTAATGAACGAAGTTGAGGGCTTGAAAAAGCAGCTTGATTCCGCTCTTGCCCGTATCAATCATAAATTTGAAGAAAAAGTTGGCAAGGTGCAGGCTGGTGATGATTTAATGCCGGGCGTTCTTAAAATGGTGAAAGTGTTTGTGGCTGTTAAACGCAAGCTGCAACCTGGTGATAAAATGGCTGGTCGTCACGGTAATAAAGGGGTGGTGTCAAAAATCGTTCCGATTGAAGATATGCCATATCTTGAAGATGGTACTCATGCTGATATTATCTTGAATCCTCTCGGCGTACCATCGCGTATGAACGTGGGACAGATTTTGGAAACCCATCTTGGCTGGGCATCAGCTGGTATTGGTAAGCAAATCCGCTCCATGCTTGAAGAAGTGCAAGAGCAAAACAGCAAAGCTGCTGCGGTGAAAAAACTTAGAGATTTCTTAGGTGAAATGTATGAGGATAAAGAGCTGCAGAAATCTATCGGCAAAATGTCCGATAAAGAAGTGATGGAGCTTGCAGGAAATCTGAAAAAAGGTGTGCCGTTTGCTACACCTGTATTTGATGGTGCTAAGGAAGAAGATATTGTTCATTGGTTAGGTAAGGCTGGTCTTGATTCTTCTGGTCAGGTGCAGCTTTATGATGGTCGTACGGGGGATGCGTTTGATCGCAAAACCACTGTTGGTTATCTGTATATCCTTAAACTTCACCATTTGGTTGATGATAAAATCCATGCTCGTTCAATTGGGCCATACTCGCTTGTTACGCAGCAGCCGCTTGGTGGTAAATCGCAATTCGGTGGACAGCGTTTCGGGGAAATGGAGTGCTGGGCATTGCAGGCTTATGGTGCTGCTTACACCTTGCAGGAAATGCTCACTGTTAAATCTGATGACGTGGCGGGACGTAGCAAAATCTACGAATCTATCGTGCGTGGTGATAACAGCTTTGAATCTGGTATTCCTGAATCTTTCCATGTTATGGTGAAAGAATTGCGGAGTCTTGGTTTGAATGTAGAACTAATTGAAAAAGAAGCGTGATTCGAAAATCAGAAATAAAGATACTGAAATCGGAAAAATAGACCACTGGTCACTAGGAGAAAAATATGAATGAAGTAATGAGTTTTTTCGGGCAGCAACTCACCGCTACCAAACAGTTTGATGAAATCAAAATTTCCATTGCGAGTCCTGAGAAGATTCGCTCGTGGTCGTTTGGTGAAGTGAAAAAACCTGAAACTATCAATTACCGTACCTTTAAACCAGAGCGTGATGGTTTGTTCTGCGCGCGTATTTTTGGACCAATCAAGGATTATGAATGCTTGTGCGGCAAATATAAACGCATGAAATATCGTGGTATAGTTTGCGAAAAATGCGGTGTAGAAGTTACCACTTCTAAAGTTCGCCGTGAGCGCATGGGGCATATCGATCTTGCTTCTCCTGTAGCCCATATTTGGTTCCTCAAATCTTTACCTAGCCGTATTGGTATTTTGTTGGATATGACGCTGAAAGATCTAGAAAAGATTTTGTATTTTGAATCTTATGTTGTGGTTGAACCAGGTTTAACTCCATTTTCAATGGGTGAGCTTCTTTCTGAAGAACAATTTTATGATGCACAAGATAAATATGGTGATAGTGCCTTCACCGCGCAAATAGGTGCGGAAGCGATTAAAACCATGCTTTGTGGTTTGCAGCTTGCCAAACAAAAGCCAGAACTGCGTGCAGAACTTGCTTCTACTAATTCCGAAGCTCGCCGTAAAAAGCTGGTAAAACGTTTAAAAATGATTGAGGCGTTCCTAGGTTCTGACAATAAGCCAGAATGGATGATTATGGATGTTGTGCCTGTAATCCCGCCTGAACTTCGCCCGCTTGTGCCGCTTGATGGCGGTCGTTTTGCGACTTCTGATTTGAACGATTTATATCGTCGTGTTATCAACCGTAATAACCGCTTGAAACGCCTGCTTGAACTGCGCGCTCCTGACATTATCGTGCGTAACGAAAAACGTATGTTGCAGGAATCTGTGGATGCATTGTTTGACAATGGTCGTCGTGGTCGTGTGATTACTGGCGCAAATAAACGCCCGCTGAAATCACTTTCTGATATGTTGAAAGGTAAACAGGGTCGTTTCCGTCAGAACTTACTCGGTAAACGTGTGGATTATTCTGGTCGTTCGGTAATCGTAGTAGGGCCTGAACTTAAATTGCATCAGTGTGGTTTGCCAAAGAAAATGGCTCTTGAATTATTCAAGCCATTTATTTATGCAAAACTCGAAATTTACGGTATTGCGACAACCATTAAAGCTGCAAAACGCATGGTGGAAACTGAGCGTCCTGAAGTTTGGGATATACTTGAAGAAGTTATCCGCGAACATCCTGTATTGCTTAACCGCGCGCCAACACTTCACCGTCTTGGTATTCAAGCGTTTGAACCTGTACTGGTGGAAGGAAAGGCGATTAACTTGCATCCTCTAGTTTGTACCGCGTTTAACGCTGACTTTGACGGCGATCAGATGGCGGTGCATGTTCCTCTTTCAATTGAAGCGCAGCTTGAATCTCGCGTGCTTATGATGTCTACCAACAATATTCTTTCGCCTGCCAATGGTCGTCCGATTATTGTGCCGAGCCAAGATATTGTGCTTGGTCTTTATTACATCACACTGGAATCAGACGGCGAAGCTGGTGAAGGAATGATTTTTGCTGATACTTCTGAAATGCAACATGCACTTGATAATGGTATGGTGACATTACATAGCAAAATCAAATGCCGCTATAAAACTGTTGATGAAAGTGGTGCAGAGATCACTCAGATTGTATCTTCTACCCCAGGTAGAATGTTGATCTCTGAAATTTTGCCAAAGCATGTGAAATTGCCATTTTCGGTAGTGAATAAGCTACTTACCAAAAAAGAAGCCTCTAATTTGATTTACGAAGTATATCGCCATTGCGGTCAAAAAGAGACAGTTATTTTTGCTGACAGATTAATGGGTATTGGTTTCAAGCACGCTGCGAAAGCTGGTATCTCTTTCGGTAAAGATGATATGATTGTGCCAACCACCAAGCAAAAACACCTTAATGGAACGTTTGGTGAAGTAAAACAATTCGAGCAGCAATATGCTGACGGTCTAATTACCCTTGGTGAAAAATACAATAAGGTAATTGATGCTTGGTCTAAATGTTCGGAACTTGTTGCTGACGATATGATGAAGCAAATTTCTTCAGTCGGCAGAAACAAAGAGGGTAAATTCAAAGCTCGTGAAATCAATTCGATTTACATGATGGCAAACTCTGGAGCGCGTGGTTCAGCAGCTCAGATTAAACAGCTTGCTGGTATGCGTGGTCTGATGGCTAAACCATCTGGTGAAATTATTGAAACACCAATTATCTCGAACTTCAAAGAAGGTTTGTCGGTACTTGAGTATTTCAATTCTTCGCACGGAGCTCGTAAAGGTTTGGCTGACACTGCTCTTAAAACCGCGAACTCTGGTTATTTGACTCGTCGTCTTGTGGATGTGGCGCAGGATTGTATCGTAACCGAGCGTGATTGCGGCACGACTCGTGGTGTTATAGCTAAAGCAGTTATTGAAGGTGGTGATATTATTGTTCCACTAGCGGATCAGATTCTTGGTCGTACCAGTTCGCGTGATGTTCATCATCCAGTTGCTGGCACAAAAATTATGTCGGCTGGTGATTTAATTGACGAGCAGATTGTTGATAAAATCGATGAAGCAGGTATCGAAGAACTTATGGTTCGTTCGGTGCTTACTTGTGAAACTGAGGTTGGTGTGTGCGCTCATTGCTATGGTCGTGACCTTGCGCGTGGAACTGAAGTAAATATCGGTGAAGCAGTTGGTGTTATTGCAGCGCAATCAATCGGCGAACCAGGAACACAGCTTACCATGCGTACCTTCCATATTGGTGGTGCGGCGCAGCGTGGCGCAGAAGTTTCCAGCGTAGAATCATCGCATGATTCAACGCTAACGCTTTCTAACAAAAACATCGTTACTGATTCTAACGGTCGTTTGGTGGTTATGAGCCGTACTTGCGAAATCATCCTTCGTGATGAAAATAATCGTGAGCGCGCTCGTTACAAAGTCCCTTATGGCGCACGCTTGCTGGCTAAAGAAAATGAGAAAGTCAAAAAAGGTCAGAAGATTGCGGATTGGGATCCATACACCCTTCCAATTATCACTGAACGTGCTGGTTTTGCCCATTATCGTGATTTGGTGGAAGGTGTTTCACTGCGTGAAGTTCTTGATGAAGCAACAGGTATTTCCAATAAAATCGTGACTGACTGGCGTCAGCAGACCCGCGGTGCTGATTTGAAACCGCGTGTTGCTTTGCGTGATAAAAAAGGTGAAATCATCACTCTGGCGAATGGTCTGGAGGCTCGTTATTTCCTACCTGTGGCAGCGATTCTTTCAGTTACTGATGGTCAGGAAGTTCATGCTGGTGACGTGCTTGCTCGTATTCCTCGTGAATCTACCAAGACCCATGATATTACGGGTGGTCTGCCACGCGTTGCTGAATTGTTTGAAGCTCGCAAACCAAAAGATCACGCGATTATTTCTGAAACCGAAGGTGTTGTTGAATTCGGCAAGGATTATAAAAACAAACGTCGTGTAATTGTTCGTTCAAAAGACGAAGCTGTTGAGCCAGTGGAATATATGATTCCAAAAGGCAAACATATCACCGTGCAAGAAGGTGATTATGTGCAGAAGGGCGATCTGTTGATGGATGGTAACCCTGTGCCGCATGATATTTTGAAAGTAATGGGCGTGGAAGCACTTGCTCGTTATATGGTAAAAGAAGTGCAGCAGGTTTACCGTCTGCAGGGCGTGTTGATTAATGATAAACATATTGAAGTTATCGTGCGTCAGATGTTGCAGAAAGTAGAAATCGATAATGCTGGTGAAACCACCTTCCTTTCTGGTGAACAGGTGGATCGTGAAGAATTTGATTTGGTGAATACAAAAACTATCGCTGAAGGTTATAAGCCAGCGACTGCTTCGCCTGTACTTCAGGGTATCACTAAAGCCAGCTTGCAGACCCATAGCTTTATCTCGGCTGCATCCTTCCAAGAAACTACGCGCGTTCTTACCGAAGCTGCAGTGGCTGGTAAAGTTGATAGTCTTTCTGGACTTAAAGAAAACGTTATCGTTGGTCGCTTGATTCCTGCGGGAACGGGTGCTGCGGTTATGCGCTTGCGTAAAATTGCGACTGAGCGAGAAAAAGAAGCAATCGCTGCGGCGGAACGTGATAACGATAGCAGCGGTGAGTTGTTAGCGAGTTAGATTTTGTTGCGTCATCCTGTGAGCCGTTAGGCTGCACAGGATCTCGTGCAGTTTTTATGAGATCCTGTGCTACGGCTTTGCCGTCCACAGGATGACAGGATAATTTATGACACATTTCCTATATGGTAAACACGCTTCTATTGCAGCTCTTTCCAATCCCATGCGCAAAATCAAGCGGGTTTTGGTGACTAAAAACACCCGCGATGAGCTTGGTGAAAAACAATTTTCCAAAATCAAAAATATTCAAATAATTGAAGGCAAAAAACTAGATGACATGCTCCCGCGCGAAGCAGTACATCAGGGTATCGCGTTGGAGTGCGAACCGATTTCTCAGCCGAGTTTACAGGAATGGTTGGCGACAGAGCATAACAAGCCTGTTTTGATTCTTGACCAAGTTAGTGATCCGCATAATGTTGGTGCGATATTGCGTTCAACTGCTGCTTTTGATGCGGGTGCAGTGATAGTGACTGACCGTAACGCGCCAACTGAAAGTGGCGTGATGGCGAAAGCCGCCAGCAGTGCGCTGGAAATTATACCGCTTATTAGTGTTGGCAATTTATCGCAAGCGATTGAGCATCTTAAAAAAGCGGGATATTGGATTTACGGCTTGGACGGCGAGGCAAAACAGCTAATATCCGTGGTAAAATTTGATAAAAAAACCGCATTGGTTTTAGGGGCAGAGGGTAGGGGGCTGCGCCGCTTGACAGGCGAGCGTTGTGACGCTTTGGTGCGTCTGCCGATATCAGATAAAATGGAAAGCCTTAATGTGTCAAATGCAGCCGCCGTTGCCCTTTACGAGCTATATCGGCAAATATCATAAGTTGAAAAAGGTTTACATTTTCTGTTTTAGTGGTATTTTATTACCCGTCACATTGGTGATAGGGAATGGTCTTTATGGGCGGTCGGGTAAAAAATATGCAAGCTCAGGATAGCGCAATTAAATTTAGCAAGGCTACTCCAGTTCGAAAAAACCTTCTGGCAGAACGTTTATTGGCTTTGGGTATCCCTGAAGAAGAAATGACCCCTAACGTTCGTCTGGTAATCTCCGCACTGCTGGAGAAGATGGATGATGTGAACCGTGATTTATCACGAACTAAGGAAAATCTTTCTGAAATTGAACGACTTGTTGACGTGGATTGTATAGCGCCTATTGCTAACCGTCGTGCTTTTATGCGTCGCCTGTCTTGGGCGATTACCATGCATGAACGTTACGGGCATCCCTCCACAATCCTTTATTTTGATCTTAATGACTTCAAATCAATTAATGACACTCATGGACATGCGGCGGGAGATCTAGCGATTATTCATGTTTCACAGATACTTTCAACTGTAATGCGTGAGTCAGATTTTCTGGCGCGCATAGGTGGGGACGAATTTGCCGTTATCATGTATTATGCTAACGAGGAGTCTGCAAAATTGCGTGGTAGGAAAATTTCTGAGAAACTTGACAACACTCCATTTAATTTTAATGGCTCGCAGCTGTATGTTTCCGCATCATATGGCTATTATTTAGTGCGTAGCGGTGATGATGCAGAGTCTGCATTAGCTTCGGCTGACATGTCTATGTATGTTGATAAGCGTCGGAGCAAGGGAAAACTTGCAAAAGCTTAAACGTTGCAAGATTAAATCGTAATAGAATCATAAATAATTGTTATCCACCTCTTGTGCTGTAGAGCAGCTTTTGTTAGTGTATTGTAGATACTTTACAATAAAAACGGATGTTTAAGGTTTCTATGCGAAATATTTCTATCATGTTGGCAGCATTACTTGCCATTTTCTCGGATGTTACACCACTTTTTGCTTCGGAAAAAAATATTACCATTGGCACTGCTGGAGTAACAGGGGTTTATTATCCTGCTGGCGGTGCGATTTGCCGAATGGTTAATCGTGGTCGCAAAGAGCATGGTATCCGCTGTACGGTTGAATCAACAGGTGGCTCAATTGCTAATTTGGAATCAATTCATAATAAAGATGTCGAACTCGGTATTGTCCAATCTGATTTGCTTTATTACGCGTATAATGGCACGGAGATTTTCTCTGATGCGGGCATGGATAAAAAGTTACGCGTGTTGTTATCACTGCATTTCGAACCTTTCACTATTGTTGCTCGTAAAAACACTAAAATTACAGTGTTTGATGATTTGAAAGGAAAGCGGATTTACATAGGTCCGCAGGGTTCGGGGATGAGAGCAACTATGGAGGAATTGATGGCGCAAAAAGGTTTGAACAAAAAAACCTTTGCCAATATCGTGGATATTAAATCCAGCGATCAGACCAAGGCTTTGTGCGATGGGAAGATTGATGCATTAGTGTATGCTGGTGGTCACCCTAACGGTGCAATTCAGCAAGTTACATCTTCCTGCCCAACTCGTCTTGTTGATGTGGCTCAAGCTGACATAGAAAAGCTCATTGCTTCTCATCCTTTTTATGTGCGGGCGACTATACCTAGTGGCATGTATAATTCTAACCCGCAAGAGACCAAAACTTTTGGTGTGCGCGCACTTCTGGTGGCATCAGCGGATATGGATAATGATATAGCGTATGCAGTGGTGAAAGCTGTATTTGAAAATCTGGATAATTTTAAAACGCTACATCCAGTATTTGCAACTCTTGACGCGACTCATATGATTGCAAACGAAAATATTGCACCTATACATTCTGGTGCGCAAAAATATTATCGTGAAAAAGGTATGGTTGCTACTTCCCCTTAAACTCGCATAGATCATTTATAGAGCATGCATTGCACAGAGGTGTGCGTGCTTTGCAGACATAACGACCGTGGAGAATAAGCCAGTGATGGGCATGTGTTTTCCATTTTTCAGGAATTACTTTTTCCAAAGCAGCTTCAGTGGTATCTGGAGTTTTTGTTGTGCATAATCCCAGCCTGTTTGCCACCCGAAACACATGTGTATCAACAGCTATGGTTGGCAAGCCCCGCGCGCAATTAAGCCAGACATTGGCAGTTTTTCTTCCTACCCCAGCCAATCCCATTAATTCTTCGCGTGACTCAGGTATTTTTCCGCTAAATTCATCAACTAGCTTTTGGCTTAGAGTGATTATATTCTTTGCCTTACTGTTAAACAGACCAATGGTTTTAATGTATTTTTTTAACTTTGTTTCCCCAAGAGCAAGCATTTTTTCTGGTGTATAAGCAACAGCAAATAGAGCAGGGGTAGCCTTGTTTACGCCCACGTCTGTTGCTTGTGCGGATAGAACTATTGCCACCAGCAAAGTGAAGTCATTAGTGGAGAACAGCTCGGTCTTTGGTGCAGGATTTGCAGCACTCAGACGACTAAAGATTTTATCTGTTTTTTGTTTATTCATATATGTTATGGTTGATGGTAAACAGTGGAGGGTGGATGAATAGTTTAGGGCGTGTTTTTATTTGTGTCATTAGCATTATGCTAACAATACCTGCATACGCAGCGGAAAGTGTGTATATCGAGGAAATGACCACGCCAGAAATTCGCGAACGTATCGAGAGGATGGGCAATTATAACAACGGAGTTGTTATTGCGATTATTCCCACTGGTGGAAGTGAACAAAATGGTCCGCATATGGTTATAGGAAAGCATAATACCATAGTGCGTTACACAGCGGGAGAAATTGCAAAGCAGCTTGGTAATGCACTGGTTGCGCCTGTTATTGCCTATGTTCCTGAAGGAAATATAGAACCGCCAGAAGGGCATATGAAGTTTACAGGGACGATTTCCGTGCGTGAAGAAACATTTTCTGCTTTGCTTGAAGACGCTGCTTCCAGCCTGAAGCAACATGGTTTTAAATTGATTTGTTTCCTAGGTGATTCAGGTGGGAATCAGGCGGTGCAGAAAAAATTAGCAGAAAAACTAACTGCAAAATGGAAGGATAGCGGTGTTCGTGTACTCCAGGTTTCTGATTATTATGATAAAAATGGGCAGGACGATTGGGTAAAATCACTAAAGTTACCAATTACAGAACCAAGCGCACATGCTGGTTTTGAGGATACCTCTGAGCTGATGGCAATTGATAAAAGCGGTGTGCGTGATGCTCTGCGTGGCAAACATTCAATAGCAGATTTTAAAATTAGTGGCTCAATGGGAGATTCTACGCTTGCTTCTGCTGATTATGGCAGGTATTTACTTAATTTGAAAATAACAACAGCCGTAGAACAGATAAAACATGAAGCCAAACCTTGATTCTGCTAAAGCGAGCGGTAAGCAACGTCGTTTACGCCACCATTTTATTGCTGCATGGTTAAGGTCACCGCTTAAGATTGGGGCGGCACTTCCAAGCTCACGTACACTTGCCAGAGCAATGGCAGCGCAAGTTGATTTATCTCGTGAAGGTGGAGTTATTGAGCTTGGTGCTGGTACAGGCGTGGTAACTCAGGCTTTGCTTGAAGCAGGAATTGCTCATGATAAATTGTTGGTTATTGAGCGTGATAAAAAATTGCATGCCCTATTACATTCTATATTCCGCGATCTAAAAGTTTTATGCGCGGATGCCATGGAATTGGAAGAAGTGATAAAAAATTCTGGAATGAAAAAAGTGAATGCCATTGTTTCCAGCTTACCATTCATTACCATGCCAGTTGCTATCCGTCATGGCATACAAGAACAGATGGCAAAAGCGATTGGTGATTACGGCATTATTGTGCAGTTTACCTACGGTCCTAAATCACCGATTAACAGAAGTGAATTGAAGAGTTATGGTCTTGTAGGGGAGCGCGTGAAATTAGTATTAGTAAATGTTCCGCCAGCGCATGTTTGGGTTTATCGCAAAGGATAATTTAAGCTAATTCAACATTTGTTGGAGCTGTATCGCTGGTGTTATCAATAGTCGCTTTGTAAGCCATTATCTGTGGTGGAATAATTTCTTTAGGTTGTAACATTTCCTGTGGCTGAGTATCAACAGCTTCTACAGGAACATATACTGGTTCAACACTTGCTTGAATTGCACTGTCTGTTGGTATCGTAGCAACAGGTGCATCATGCACATCCACCAAATCTATCGGTTGAGGGGTGTCCTGAGATTCATGTTCCAGCTGTAGCAAGGTTTTGAATATACCAACTGGATCTACAGGTTTTCCTGCATTACTTGGTTTATATTTTACATTAGCAAAACTTACCAATTTATCGTATTGCACGAAAATTCCATGAACTTCAGGAGACAGATCTCCGCCAGCTAACTGTGCTAAGAAGCTAGTTTGTGCATTGGCAGTATAAGATGCAGAATTTGTAGGCAAGCTTCCAAGGGAAAAATTCTCTATCGTAGAACTAACACTCACAAAAGATTGCGGAGATTCCGTTTTCGTCAAAGAATTACGGTTGCCACTTGCGTTATTATCTAGTTGTGAGCTAGAAACAGAAGGTGCTACGTTATCGTAGGGAACGCGCAGAGCAATGCTATTCGGCAACGCCGTAGCAACCAGCGTTGGTGGTGTCGGAATATTAACTGTGTTTCCTATTGATGCGAACATATTATTAAAACTGCTAGTGTAATTTATTTGGTATTCTAAAGGAAATATTAACATATTTATGTTAATCGCGCAAGTTATACTGCTTGCCAAGCATATGTCGGTTAACAGCATAAGAGGTTGATTTATGATAAAATTTTGTACATTCTTGATTTTTCTATTGTTGGTTGTGACCTCTGTAATGCTGGTTGTGACCAAAAATAGATTTAAGGACAATGTTCAAACTAATGAAGTGCAGGGCGAAGGAGTAGCACTTATTGGCGGTGATTTTACTCTAATAAATCAGGACGGTGTAGCAGTTAGCAATAAAGATTTTCGTGGTAAAGTAATGATGGTTTTTTTTGGTTTTACCCATTGCCCAGATATGTGTCCAACTACTGCCAGCAGTTTCACAAAAATATTAGAGTCTCTTGGCAATAAAGCAAATTCAATTGCACCAATTTTTATCAGTGTTGATCCAGAGCGTGATACGTCAGCAGTTTTGAAGGAATATTTAAGCAACTTTGATAAACGTATTATTGGGCTGACTGGCACTAAGGAACAAATTAAAACTGTGGCTTCAGTTTACAAGGCATATTTTGCCCAATCAAAAACAGCAGAAGGCGATGAAAGCGTTGATCATTCAGGTTTTATTTATATTATGGATAAAAATGGTGCTTATGTTCAGCACTTCCCATATGATGCGAGCGTGCAGGATATAACCTCCTCCATTTCTGGCTTATTAAAGTAAAGGTAAAAAATGTCGTTGCAAGCTGAAGTCGAACTCCACAGAAGGGGTTTACTGTTTATTCTTTCTTCACCTTCTGGTGCTGGGAAGACTACTTTGTCGCGCCGTTTATTGGAGCAATATAAAAACGCTGCCGAGCATGAAACTATCGTGCTTTCTGTGTCAGTTACCACTCGCGCTATGCGCTCTGGTGAAGTGCATGGCAGAGATTATTTCTTTATTGATGATGCAGCTTATAAAAAGATGGTAGAGAGTGGTGAATTGTTGGAACATGCGCAGGTGTTTGACCATCATTATGGTACGCCTGAAAAATTCGTGCGTGAGCATATTGAAAAAGGTGTAGATGTTCTGTTCGATATTGATTGGCAAGGAACTAAGCAATTAACTGCAAAACTACCAGATGATTTGGTTAGTATTTTTATTCTGCCACCTTCTATGATAGAGCTGGAGCGTCGTTTGCGGGCAAGGGCGCAGGATTCGCAGGAAGTGGTGCAGAAACGTATGAGTAAGGCGCGCGCTGAAATCAGCCATTGGCAGGAATATGATTATGTTCTAATCAACCAAGATCTCGACCAAACCCATGAAAAAATTAACGCCATTCTCAAAGCTGAACGTCTGAAACGTGTTCGCCAAGAGGGGTTGGCAGATTTTATAGAAAAACTTTAGAAGTGACCACTGACACACCATATATTCCCAAAAAACCAGCAGGGACATCGGACGATCCTTACGATCCGTTGCAATATTTCATTGCCCTGTTTGAAGGGCGTAAGGGTGAGGCATCGGCGGTTAAGCAGCGTGCGGATACTATCGAGGGCGTGCTTAAAGACAGGATTATTGATGGTGATAAAAAAGGCTTGGAAGACGACCTCGCGATTGCCATGAAAACCCATGCGCCGTTATTTATCATCAACGATATTTTACTAGCAGGCATGAAAGTTGTTGGTGAGTTGTTTGGCTCGGGCAAAATGCAATTGCCGTTCGTGCTACAGAGTGCGGAAACCATGAAAAAAGCTGTGGCATATCTTGAACAGTTCATGGAAAAAGTAGAAGGGCAGGAAAAAGGCAAAATCGTGCTGGCAACGGTAAAAGGTGACGTGCATGACATTGGCAAAAATCTGGTGGATATTATTCTCACCAATAATGGTTTTAAGGTGTATAATCTAGGTATCAAACAGCCGATTGATTTGATTTTGAAAGCGGTGGAAGAAGTAAAGCCAGATGCGATTGGGCTTTCTGGTTTGCTGGTAAAATCCACGGTGGTGATGCGTGAAAATCTGGCGGATTTAACCACGCGCGGAATTGATATTCCTGTTCTGCTTGGCGGTGCTGCGCTAACTCGTGCTTACGTTGAGGAAGATTGTGTGGAAGCATACGGGGCAGGGCGGGTAGCTTACGCACAGGATGCTTTTGATGGCTTGGATCTCATGAATAAAATTGCGGGTGGTGAGTTTGATAGCCACCTTGAAGAAATAAAAAAACGTAAACATAACCGCCCGAGTAATGCCAAAGCCAAGCAGCGTTGGTCGCAAAATGAAGAGGCTGGGCAGAAATTAATCGGTGTGGAAATGCGCCCAGTTGAGTGGGAAGCTATTAACCTAAAACGTGCCGAGCTTGCGGCGCAGGTGAGCGTGCCAACACCACCGTTTTGGGGGGCAAAAATCGTTGATTCCATTCCTGTAAAAGCTCTGATTCCTTACCTTAATGAGCAGATGCTTTTCACCTTCCATTGGGGCTTTAAAAAGGCGGGTAAAACCCTTGATGAATATTGGAAATGGGTGGAAACTGACGTAAAACCAATCCTGAAAAAACTGCTGGATGAATGCGAGCGGGAAAATATTTTACAGCCCAAAGCCGCTTACGGATTTTTCAAATGTGCGAGCAAAGGCAATAGTCTTTTGATATTTGATGATTCAGGCAAAAAACAAGTTGGGCAGTTGGATTTGCCCCGTCAAGGTAAAGAGGGTGGCATTTGCGTGGCGGATTTCTTCCGCGATGTTGATGCTGATGAACGAGATGTTCTTGCCATGCAGGTGGTGACAGCAGGGCAGAAAGTGGCGGATGTTGCCCGCGAGTGGTTTGCAAGTAATCGCTATCAGGATTATTTATATCTGCATGGGCTTGGTGTCGAAATTGCAGAAAGCTCTGCCGAATATATCCATAAACGCATTCGCTCGGAGCTAGGCTTTGGTCATGAAGATGATAGAGATGTGAAGAAAATGCTCAAGCAAGGTTATCGCGGTTCACGCTACAGCTTTGGTTATCCCGCTTGCCCGCGCTTGGAGGATCAAGCATTGCTTATGTCACTGCTTGGCGCAGAGCGCATCGGCGTTGAACTTTCGGAAGAGTTTCAACTCCACCCTGAACAATCCACATCGGCAATCGTAGTCCACCATCCACAGGCGAAATATTTTAATATATAATTTCTACTAGACTGGTCAGCTTGCTTGTCTTTTCTGCGCTTCCGATGCGCACGTACTAGATGTACGTTTGCGCTTCGGTTCTCAAAAAGACTTCGCATCTGACTCAGCCTAGCGAAATTAAGGAGATACACAAAAAATATTTTGTATTTATCTTACTTCCCAACCGCCGATAGCAGCGTTACCGCATCTATCACTTTTTTTGATGCTTCGGAAACCAGCAGTACGTCTTTATCAACTTGAACATATTGATAACCAACTGGAGCAGGCTCAAGCAACATCATAAGTTCGTGAGGGACAGGACGCCACTCACCGCGTAGAGGCTGCCCGATAACATAGCGTTTCTTTGCTATGCCTGGGGGAAGGCAGCCATTATGTTTTTTAGCAAGCCCTGGTGGGCAGTTTGGAGCATATTCACGCACCAGATATTCTCTGATAATTACTCTATTGCTGTCACCAAAAGATATTCCAAATGAATGCCCACTATGATGGTGGTGATCGTCATCATCATCATGATGGTGTTTATATTTTTTATGTTTCTTGCCGCCATGTTCATCATCGTCGTAACCATGTTTATCATGGTGTTTGCCACCTTTTTCTGCCATAGCAGTTACGCTATAGGTGGAGATTGCCATGATTACAGCAATACTCAGCAAATTTTTAAATCTAATTTTCATATAAATATCCTTATTTAATTGTACGCGCTAAAGTTAGCACACTAACTTGTGCTGCGCCAGATTTTAGCAATATCTTTGTGCATTGTTCGATAGTTGAGCCTGTTGTCATTACGTCATCTATCAGCAAGATGTTTTTTCCTTTTAGAGCATTTTTATAATGCTTATTTACCCTGAATGCTCCCTTTACATTTGTTTCGCGCTGCTTGCGGGTAAGACCCATTTGTGGGGTGGTGTGGCGGGAGCGTTTAAGAGCATTGGGCAGATATTTGATACCAGTTTTTTTGTGCAGAACATTGGCAAGCAATGCTGATTGATTGAAGCGGCGACTCACAAATCGGAAATAATGTAACGGTACTGGAATTATTACATCAGTTTGTGCCAGCAATTCCACACCTGCTTTGGCAAGCCAGTTTCCATAGATTTTTGCAAGCTGGGTATGATCAGAATATTTGAAGCGGGTTATTAGTTTTCGGCTGTGTTCGTCATAGCGGAACGCTGCTCGCGCTCGCGCGTAAGGTGGGTGTTCCTGCAGGCAGGAAGCGCACAGTGCATTGTCGCCAATATCATAATCAAAAGGTAGACCACAACATCCGCACATAGGATCGCTGATGAACTGTACCTGCTGCCAACAAGTTAGACACAATGTTCCATGCGTTGGAACGCGAGCATCACAATTAAGGCATTGGGGAGGGAATAGGAGGTTGAGAATCCGCGTTTTCATATGCGGATTTAACGCCCCACGCTTTGCGTTTGTCCGCTTGCTGCTCGGTGTCTTGCAGTGGCTGGATCACCAGCACCAAGCCAGCGACCATGTTCTACAGTGTCCTTGGCTGCTTGTGCTACCCTTCCCATGTGTGGGTCTGCAAAAAGATCGGGATTGTTAATCTGCCAATGCAGAAGACCTGCACGATAATTGGTTTTGTTGATTATATCTTCTCTAAGATTTGGCAAGGCTTCTATCATTTTTTCACGAATTTGACCGTTACTTAGATTGCTGGCATGTAGCGCATTTCCAGTAAGTGAAGAATAAGCAAGCTCTGCAGCAGCTTTATAAGTTTCTTGAATACGTTCCTGATAGAAACTGCCAGATTCCTTATATTTTTTTGTTTGTTCTGAATCACCGTCATTAATAAGCAATTTTTTATTTGCTATAGCCATGGCTGAATCCATATCAGTTAGAGCGAGAGCAAAAGCAGAGCGATCTTGGGCATCACGGAAAGTTGGCGATTGATCATAAATTTTCTTGAGAGATTCTGGTGTAAGTTCGGTACGCAGTATACCAGTCTTTGCTACATCATTGAATTCTTTTTTCTTAAATACGCTATCCATGCGTTTTTTTAAATCTAATGAACCAACCCAAGATGGAACTATTCCTGCACCTTGCCATGTTTTACTGAATCCTATGGTACGGACATCTTCGATAGGTACTGGTGTAAATTCAATGGCACTATTAACTTCCTTTGCTGTCACCATCGCTCCCACTGTTGTGGTTGAGCCAGCAGCAAAAGCAGAGGATCTTTCGCCTGCACGCGAACCAGAATTACTATCTTCTATAACTTTCTTGTAGTTCAAAGCAGTGAGGAGAACCCCCATTGTTTCTTGGGTAAAATCGTTATTTCTATAATCGAGGAGAGTTTGTTTAAGCGCGCGATTAACATTTTTCTCAATTTCAATATTCGGAGTTCTTTCATTCGCTCCTCTTACTCTAACTGCCCAAGTCCCATTTTCTTGTTCCAGAGGTCTGGCTTGATGCGAAATTTGGCGATCAAAAGTACGAACTATAGAAGCAGGGTGATTAAAGAAATTCAGCAGGTCGCCACCTTGAAAGGTGAATTTTGCAAAATCATGAAGCCCAAACGCATTGACTGATGCAGACACTGCCCGCACACCATTGCGGTAAGCATCAGAAATACTCCCCCCTTCAAAGAATTGGGTTTGTATAGTCTCTTTGCCAGAGGCTTGACGGTCTCTATTTAATTCACGCATTTTGTGGTGAGCTATGTGGATATATGCTCGTGCTGCCTGTAATCCCGAACGTTTGGCGTTATCGCTGTGGGCGATCATCACTTGTTGTGTTAATTTTTCTGCGCCGTTTGCTTCTTTAACAGCTTCCAAATGTTTTTTGTAAGCACCATTCTCATATGCACCGCCTACGATTTTATCAATATGTGTCATTGTGTCTGGTTCTTCAAACAAAGGAATTATTCCAAGTTTTGGACTTTTTCCATTTTTTGCCACTACACGTTGTAAAAACTGTGCTTCAAGTATATTGGCAATGCCTTGATCTATTATTTCCTTGTCTGTTGGCGGTCTTCTATCTGTTTTTAACTGTCCACATTCAGCTAGAACATTATCCTTAATCACGTCACTAAAATCACGAGCCAGTGCCATGCGTTTAAGAGTGTGATAGGCGATAGGTTTAGCTGATTCTTTGTCGTAGCGTTTACCAGCACCTTCAATAATTCTACTTTCATTGTCTTTAAAAAGTTCAGCAGCGATATTATTTGGTTTCTGCAAAAGTTCGGTGAGTTTTTCAACCTTCTGGTAAGGCATTAAATCTTTATAGCCTTCTACCAATTCTCCAACTACACGACCATATGCTGCGGCTGTTTCTCGATATTCAATTTTTGAAAAACTAAAACCAAAGGTACGGAAGCGACGAAGTAAGTTTAGAGCTTTTTTATTTTCTTCGGTATTTCCTTTTGCTGATTTTTCTAAATCTTTTTCAAATTCTTTTCCGTTCAGAGAATTCCTTGCTACAGCTAATTTTTCTGATAGTTGATCGAACCTTCCACTAAGTTCCGCTGGCGGGGCGTTCCCGTTCTCGGAATATTGGCGAATCTGGGTTATTTCTGGCAGTAATGCATTTACATTATTCAGCGCATTATCAAAATTTCTTTTCCATTTTACAGCATCTGGAGAACTCATCTCTCCCAAATCCTTGCTGTAGCGTGTTAGTATTGCTTGCGTGTGCAAAGCAATAGCTTCTAGTGTGCTTTCTGCCGTTACTTTATTGTTGCCATCTTTATCACCAGACGAACCCCATGAGCCAAATTTTGCTTTTAGGTTGAGCGATGTTGGGTCATAGGAAGAGACAGTCTTTTCTGCATGTTTAGCTAGGGCATCATCATAATTTTTATAGGCTTTAGGCAGATCCTCATAAATATTTCCAAGAAAATAAAGCGCGGTTTTTGTTTCATCATGTACAGAGAGATTGGCATCTCTTCCATTGACCTTATGTAATAAAGGAGATTTCTGATATTCAGTTAGAGCCTTTGTGAGGGCTTTTTGGTCGTGTTCTTCAAGTGCTTTGCCGATTTCTCTTTGGGCTTTCATCGACTCCAGCGAATTAACGTTGGTAGGATGCGCTGTCATTATCACTTCAAAAACTGGTTGATTAAGTTTGTTTACAATATCTGCGACAGGCTTATTAGCGTTGCCATTTTCTCTAGTCAGAGCTTCTACGCCTCCTGGTATTGGTTCGCCATTTTTGGTAATGTTGTCAAAATAATTACCACGAGCTGAAAGTGACGCAATTTCATAGAGATGCCCCATGCGTGCATAGGATGACAGCAATTGCTCCTTTTGCGTATTGTTGAGTCCTTCAACGGCATCGCTGAAAACTTGTTTTTGTCTCGCTTCTTGTTCTCCTGAAGGCAGCCTTTGTTGTTCTTTCGATGTCCCTTCTGTTGTCCATACGGCATCACGCAGCTTTTGCAGCCTATCAGCAATAATTTTTCCGCCAAATTCCTGATTGTCATATATAATTTTAATTTGCTGATTACTCAGCTCCCGCGCAAGGGAAACCGTTTCAGTTGATTTTAGAGGATCTTGTCTGTTCTCTGGCATATATCCTATTGTAATAACTGATCTTTGTAGTATCAGGAACTTATCGAATAATTCTGATATTATACTTGGTTAAATTGCTTTAATAAAACTACCACTATTCTTCTAAAAATCAATATCATACTATGTTAAGAATTGATGACAGTCGAGGCTTTGGCAATCATTTTAACTATCTTAAATAAAGCATCCTTATGATTTCTAACCAAGTTCCCAATATTTTTGACCGAGATAGGTTAAGGAAGCATCGCGCTCGGGCAGCGGGTAATTTTGCCCAATATGACTTTTTATTCAGAGAAATGGCTGAGAGGCTATGCGATAGGCTAGAATATATTAAAAGAAAATTTCCAATTTCCCTTGATTTAGGAGCGCATACAGGGATTTTGGCAGAGATTTTACAAGGAAGGGGTGGTATTGAAACATTGGTGCAGGCAGAATTTTCAGAGTGCCTGCTAAAAAAAGCTAGTAATATCAGGATAGCAGCAGATGAAGAAGCATTACCATTTGCTGATAATAGCTTTGACTTAGTTATGAGTGTCGGCTCTCTCCATTGGGTAAATGATTTAGCGGGGACACTTATCCAAATTCAGAGGATATTAAAACCAGATGGGTTATTTTTGGCAGTATTTTTTGGTGGACAAACTTTGCATGAATTGCGCGCATCTTTTGCCAAAGCAGAAATGCAGATTCGTGGTGGTTTGTCACCGAGAATATCACCTTTTATTGATGCACAAACTGCAGGTAGTT
This sequence comes from Rickettsiales bacterium, assembly GCA_025464625.1. Lineage (GTDB taxonomy): Bacteria > Pseudomonadota > Alphaproteobacteria > Rickettsiales > SXRF01 > SXRF01. The sequence continues at coordinate 27,883 of JAOAUZ010000003.1, forward strand.
TATTACAACGGGCAGGTTTTGCTCTACCTGTTGTGGATAGTGAAATTCTTACTGTAGAATATACTCACCCACTTAAATTGATGAAAGAATTGCGCGCTATGGGTGAAAGTAATTCATTATTTGCTAGTGAAAAGAATTTTACGCCATGCTCAATTGTTATGTCAGCAGTGGATAATTATTTTCAAGATTTTTCTAATAATGATGGCAGAGTTACAGCAAGTTTTGAACTCATAACATTCACTGGTTGGAAACCACATTCTAGCCAACAAAAACCACTTAGCAGGGGTAGTGGTCAGGTTTCACTCTCTCAAGGGTTATTGTCATATTGAGCGAAGCGAAATATCTCCATCAAACTACAAGGAGATTCTTCGGCTACGCCTCAGAATGATAACAAGAATCTAGAATTTACGCAATTTTTCCAGATAGAGATATATCACAGGCGTTATGTATAAAGTAAGTAACTGCGAAGTTAGCAGCCCACCCACAACGGCAAGACCAAGCGGTTGGCGCAGTTCCGAACCAGCACCAAAACCAATTGCTATTGGTAATGTTCCGATAATTGCTGCCATAGAGGTCATCATAATAGGACGAAAACGTAGAGTGCAGGCTTGATAAATAGCGTCTTCTGGGCTTTTGCCTTCGGCGCGCGCAGAAACAGCAAAGTCAACCATCATGATAGCATTTTTCTTCACAATTCCGATAAGCAGAATAATACCGATTATGGCGATAACGCTCAAATCCATCCCAAATAATAATAAAGTTATTACTGCTCCAAGCCCAGCTGACGGCAGACCTGAAAGGATTGTGATTGGGTGGATAAAACTTTCATAAAGCATTCCGAGAATTATATAAACCACCAAAACGGTAAGAAGTAGCAACATACCTTGCCCATTTACTGAACTTTGAAATGCTTGCGCTGCTCCTTGAAAACTGGTGGTTATGGTGGCGGGCATCCCCATTTCTTTTTCTATATCTTGAATGCGCTCCACCGCTTGTGACAGTGATGTTCCAGTTGCAAGGTTGAACGACAGAGTAACAGCAGGCAATTGTCCTTGATGATTGATAGAAAGCGGACCTGTTCCCTGCACAATGCTTGCGATAGAATCTAGTGGCACGAGCTTTCTGTCTTGACTTCGTACATAGAGATTTTTTATATCATCTGGTGTTTGTTGTGCAGATTTTGGAACTTCTAATATAACCTGATAATCATTAGATGGTGTATAAAGAGTTGCTACTTGCGCTGTTCCGAATGCTGCATACAGAACTTGGCGGACATCATCAAAATTAACTCCCATACGCGAGGCTTTTTCTTGATCTAAAATAAGACGCGCTTCAAGACTTTTTAGTTGCAGATCAGTTGTGACATCAAGAAAACCTTTCTCCTTCGCCACTTTTTCTTGCAGCAAATTTGTCCATTTATAAAGTTCCTCTAAATCATTTCCTTGCAGCGTGTGTTGATAAAGTGCTTTGCTTGGACGACCGCCAATCTGAATATTCTGGATTGGTTGCATGAACACATTTAAGCCTTGAACAACGGCAAGTTTTTCACGCAAGCGGGCAATGATAGCAAGGGCAGGGGGGCGCTCGGAGCGTGGTTTTAGTCCAAAGAAAATACGCCCAGAATTAAGTGCGCCACGTCCGCCGCCTATGGCATAAAATACATTCTCTACTGCTGGGTCAGAGCGGATAATTTCGGCGGCTTGTTTTTGTTTTTCAACCATAGCTTCATAGGAAATATCCTGCGCTGCTTCGGTGGAGGAAAAAATAAATCCAGTATCTTCCAGCGGAAAAAAACTTTTTGGCACAATCCAGAAAGTAATAATGGTGATTATCAGGCTGGCGATTGTTGCAACAAGTGTAGTGCGTTTATGACGCAACACTACCAGCAATGTGCGCTCATAAAGAGAGAGCATTTTGCCATATATATTTTCCAGTTTTTGTGCAAATGGAGAAGGAATTTCATTGTGATCAACAGCTTTCAACCAACGGCTGCAGAGCATTGGTGTTAGTGTTAGAGAAACAAAGCCAGAGGCTAAAATTGCGATGCTAATGGTGATGGCAAATTCGCCAAATAACCGCCCGACAATTCCGCCCATGAATAACACAGGGATAAATACCGCAACCAGCGAAAGTGTCATTGAAACGATGGTGAAGCCAACTTCGCGTGAACCTTTAAGTGCTGCTTCAAATGGTTTCATTCCGCCTTCGATATGACGCATGATATTTTCCAGCATCACAATCGCATCATCAACTACGAAACCAACACATAAAGTAAGGGCTAGCAGCGAAACATTATTTATAGAAAATCCGAGCAATGCCATGCCACCATAAGTTGCTATAATAGACAGTGGAACTGCAATAGCTGGAATAATAGTGGCAGTGGTTTTACGCAGGAAAAGGAATATAACCACGACCACCAACACTATGGTTAGCTTGAGAGTAAACTGGACATCATCCACTGAATTACGGATAGCAACTGAGCGATCAAAAAGCGGAGTAAGCTCCACAGATGCAGGAAGCTGGGTGCGGAATATGGGTAGTAATTTACGCACTTCCTCAACAACATTTATGGTATTAGCGTTGGCTTGACGCTGGATTGCGATAACAACTGATTTTGTACCGTTGATATTTCCAACGGAGCGTAAATCCTGAACTGAATCAGTAACTGTTGCAACATCTTCAAGGCGGATGGGAGAGCCATTTCTCCATGTAACGACTAGCGGGCGGAACTGCGCAGCATTGCTTGGTTGTCCCGCAACTTTGAGATTAAAAAGTTGTTTGCTGCCACTGATTACACCAACTGGGGCATTGGATGTTGCAGCAGAGATAGCAGTCTTAAGTTCATTAAAATCCAAATCATAAGCAGCAAGTTTTTTTGGGTCTGCTTGCAGGCGCACAGCATATTTCTGCGCTCCATAAATTTGTACTTGCGCCACACCAGAAAGTGTTGAAATTCTCTGAGCAATGAGAGTGTCGGCATATTCATTTACTTGTGAAATAGGCAATGTATCCGATGATACTGCAATGAATAAAATAGGTTGATCAGCAGGGTTTACTTTTTGAAATGATGGTGGTGAAGGCATTTCAGATGGCAGACGACGCGCTGTTGCGGAAATCGCTGTTTGTACGTCGAGGGCTGCACCATCAATATCGCGGTTTAAATCAAATTGGAGGGTAATTTGTGTGCTACCCAAGAAACTGGTTGAAGTCATTGCGGCAATGCCAGCAATGGTCGAAAATTGTCGCTCTAATGGAGTTGCTACTGAGCTTGCCATAGTCTCTGGGCTTGCTCCTGGCAGGTTTGCTGTAACTTGAATCACAGGGAAATCAACGCTGGGTAGCGCGCTTACAGCAAGGTTACGGTATCCTGCTAAACCACCAACAATAATTGCCAGCATCAATAATGTTGTGAAAACTGGACGGCGGATACAGAACTCTGAAATATTCATTTTTTTGTCTCAGTAGTTTCAATCACAGCACCATCAGTAACACGCAGTAAGCCATCAATAATTACTTGTTCGCCTTCTACCAGACCTTTGCTTACGACGGCGACATCACCAGATTTGGTTGAAACCTCGACAGGTGTTTTTATGGCTTTATTATCCTGTATTTTGAAAACAAAATGGTTGCCTTCATCTCCTTGTACGGCGATTGTTGGGATGGTGATTTTAGCAGTTTCTTTGCCGAGTTCTAAATTAATAGTCACAAACATTCCCGGCCAGAGAGATTCTTTTTCATTGGCAAAAATTGCGCGCGCAATAAAACTTCCTGTAGCTGGGTCGATAGTATTATCGATATATTCCAATGTTCCTTGCACTGGCTCTATATTTTCCTGCCTTGAGGCAGTTACAGCTACAGTTCCATTCATAGCAGATTTCACTTTTTCATAATAACGATCAGGAATAGAAAATTGAACGCGGATTGGGCTTATCTGATTGATAGTTACTAGTGCCTGCTGGTCATTGGCTTTTACATTATTACCTTGTGTAACATTGATAGTTCCCGCCCGCCCACTGATGGGAGCAGTTATGGTAGAATAGCTTAGTAATACGCTGGTATTATCTAAATTTGCTTGTGCAGCATTTACTGTTGCCTGCTGCGAATTATAGGCAGCTTTTGCATCATCAAGTTGTGATTGGGCTATAAATTTATTGGTACTCAGGTTTTTTGCCCGTTCATATTGCATACGAGTATTTTCTAGCTGCGCCTTTTCTTTTTGCAAGCCAGCTTCTAATTGTTTTAGCTGCGCTTTCAAGCTGCGATCATCGAGGATGAATAACACTTCTGACTGCTTAACCATCTCACCATCACGAAATTTCACTTCGGTAATTTGCGAATCAATTCGCGATTTAACCGCCACTGTTTCATAAGCAATGACATTGGCTGGCAGGGATATGGAGATAGGAACGTCCTTGCGCGCCACTTCCGCTAGTGACACTTTGACTGCTGAGGTAGCCTTTTTGCTATCGCTGGAGAGTTTGCCAATACCCCACCACACCACAAGCAGGGCTGCAACCAGTCCTATTATCTTTTTCATTGTGATAATACCCAATTATTGAGCCGTGAATGGTATAGCATTTATTTATCAGTTGCAATAGATTAACCATTCTTTATAGTGGCGGAATGTATATAATTTCCCTTAAAATGTTGTTTGGTGATCGCGGTAAATATATAGCCATGATCGTGGGGGTTACCTTTGCCGCCCTAATTATGACCCAACAACCTGCCATTTTGGTAGGTCTTCTCTCACGAACATATAGTTTTGTTGGTGATGTTTCCGAGCCTGACATTTGGGTTATGGATGCTGGAATACAATTCGTTGAAGAAAATAAACCCCTGCGCGATGTAGAATTAGGGCGGGTGCGTGGCATAGAGGGAGTAGCTTGGGCAATTCCCTTGTTCAAGAATATGGTGGCAACCAAACTTCCTGATGGGAATACCAGATTTGTTGATATGACTGGGCTTGATGACGCTACTTTTGTGGGCGCGCCGAGCCGTATATTAGAAGGAAAATTAACGGATCTGCGCCTCTCTGACGCTATTTTGGTTAGCGATGAAGCAGCAAAAACGCAGCTTCGTGTCAAAACTGCTGACGGTGGCACGCGTCCACTACTTACAGGTGATGTTATTGAAATAAATGACAAACGTGCTGTTGTGGTCGGGAAAATAAAAACAACTCGTAATTTTGTATTACAACCACAAATTTATACCACTTATTCCCGTGCGGTATTTTATTCTCCATCAACCCGCAAACATTTAAGCTATATATTGGTAAAAGCTAAAGATGGAGTAAATCTTGATGTTCTCAGCAAAAAAATTGCTGAAGAAACAGGTCTTGCTGCTTATACGCAGGAAGCATTTGAGCAGCATAATCTTGAATATTGGATGAAAAGCACAGGTATTCCTATCAATTTTGGAATTTCTGTTGCCCTTGGATTTTTGGTTGGGGCTGCCATAGTTGGTCAGACATTTTTTACTTTTGTGAATGAAAATACTAAACATTATGCCGCGTTAAAAGCTATGGGGCTGCGTAATGGAATTTTAGCGCGGATGGTGGTTCTGCAGGCACTAGTTGTTGGAATTATTGGTTATGGAATAGGGGTGGGGCTTACATCGCTATTTGGGCTAAAATTTTATGATTCTATTTTAGCTTTCAGGATGCCACCAATATTATTGGTTTTTGCTGGTTTGGGAGTGCTTGCTATTGTAACAATTTCAGCGCTTTTTTCTATCCGCAAAGTTATAAAGATTGACCCAGCAACCGTGTTTAGGGGATAAGCATGAGTGCTGTAATTTGCCGTAATGTTATCAAAAATTTTACTGCTGGCGGTGATATAATTAACGTGATTCGCGGGGCGCAACTAGAGATAGAAAAAGGCGAGTTTTTCATGCTGGTTGGACCTTCTGGTTGTGGAAAAACAACTCTAATTTCCATCATAGCTGGGATATTGCAATATGATGGTGGTGAGTGTGAAGTTATGGGGAATAATTATACCAGAATGAAGCCTGCTGAAATTCTGGATTTTCGTGCAAAAAATATAGGATTTATTTTTCAATCATTCCATTTGATACCAACCCTTACAGTGGCAGAAAATGTTTCAATTCCCCTTATTATAAATAAGGCAAATCGTGGCATTGCAATGGAAAGAGCAAAACTTATGCTCGCAGAAGTAGGGCTTTCTGATAAAGTTGATTTGTTTCCTAATCAGCTTTCGGGTGGACAGCAGCAGCGTGTGGCGATAGCGCGCGCATTAGTGCATGAGCCAAAATTACTGGTTTGTGATGAGCCGACCAGTTCGCTGGATCACCATACGGGCATGAAGATTATGGATATAATGAAGCTGATGCAGAAAAAACTTGGTACTACTCTGATTGTGGTATCGCATGATGAGCGTATTTTTAATTATGCCGATCGTATCGCTCATATGGACGACGGAATGATAGTGAAGGTAGAATCTAAATAAGATGGAAAAAATGATATGAAAATACTCGGTCGTAAAATTAATTTATCTATTATTGTGGCTGCTGTTGGTCTTGTTGGTGCTGTATTGTTTACCTTTACCAAAGGTAATCCACCACCACCGCCCTCCAACAATTTAGTTTCTCCTCCTGTTACCCCCTACACCCAATCTGTTTCTGGAACTGGGATTGTAGAAGCTAACAGCCGGAATATTGCAGTTGGTGTTTTTGTTTCTGGAGTGATAGCGGAAGTTAAGGTTAATGAGGGTGATAAAGTAAAGGCTGGTGATGTTCTATTAGTGACTGACACACGTTCTGCCGAATCAGATTTAGCAGTTGCACAGGCGAATGTAAAAGTAGCGCAGGCGCAGCTTGATGATGAAGATGATTTGCTCAAACGGTATAACAATCTGCAAGGTGGCGTTTCCATTAGTGTGACTCAAAAGCAGCGACAGATATTTGTTGTACGCAAGGCAAAAGCTAACTTGGAAAGTGCAATAAGTGCGCTTGCTTCAGCGAAAGTTATGCTAAATAAGCACACTGTTACAGCTCCAATTGCGGGAGAAATTCTGAAAGTGCGGGTGAGGGCTGGCGAGTTTGCTTCTGCCGGCGCAAACTTTGCCCCGATTGTTATAGGTAATACCAGCCCGCTTAATTTGAGGGTGCAGATCGATGAAAATGATCTTTGGCGGTTTAATGAAAAAGCAATGGCAATCGCCTATCTTCGTAGTAACAAAGAACGTAAATATACTCTTAAATTTATCCGCGTAGAGCCATTAGTACAGCCAAAAACCCAGCTCAGTGGTAATGCAACGGAGTTGGTTGATACGCGCATAATGGAGGTGGTTTATTCTATAGATCCACTTCCAGATGCGCCGCTTTATGTTGGGCAACAATTAGATGTTTTTATTGATGCGACAGGTAAACAGTAAATTTTTTTTTTACATAAAAATGGATAATATATTGATTGAACAGTTGCATTATGTAAATACTAGATATAGTAATATATGTGAAATATATTACTTTGGTACAACTATATATAAGGTGTAGTAGATTGTGAAACAGGTGACAGCTCGACTTATATTGCTATTGTCTTGTACTATTTTGACCTCTAGTTGTGGCTTGGGCAAAAACTCTTTCCTTCATGATAAGCACGCTGATCCGATTGATCGTGATGCTAATCTTACCCGTGAAGACTTCCGCGATATGCGTGATGTGGAGAGTTTAAAGAAGCCAGAAATAACCGCTAATCTTGGTAATGTAGTAGAGCCACCGATTCCTGATCTCGCAGAAATTATAGCGGCACCGCCGCAGCCAAAAATTGGTGAGACACAGCTAGTTTCTTTGGCTGTTACCGATGATGTTCCTCTTAAAGATGTGTTGATTGAGGTTGCCCGCCTTGCGAATGTGGATATCGACGTTGATTCCAGCATAACTGGTGGTGTTTCTCTGCGTGCAACAGATAAACCTTTTAATGAGGTTATTGAGCGTATATCCAGCATGGCTGGGCTTCGCTATAATATGAAAAATGGTGTTCTGCGCATTGAGCGCGATACCCCATACATAAAACTTTATTCTCTCGATTTGCTGAATAGCGAGCGTAGTGCTAATGGCAGCATCAGTGTTGGTGGTGCTGGCGGTGGTGCAGCTGGCGGAGGTGGTGGCTCTGGTGGTGGGTCAAGCTCGAGCATTACAGCAAGTTCCAACAGCGATTTCTGGTCAAAGTTTGAAGGCAGTATTGCTCAGATTTTGGCATATACTCCAGCACAACGTACTTCGACGACAACCATTGCGGCGCAGCCAGCTCCTCCAGCTGCTGCAACTCAACAACCTTCTGCTTCTGGTGCAGCTTCTCCGCAATCTCCAGCGATGAGACCAATGCAGGCTGCGGTTGTTGCTCCTGCTGCTCCACAACCATCTGCTGCTGCACCCGTCGCTGGTGCTAATGGCTCTTTTTATGTTGTGAATCGTCAGGCATCGACACTTACTGTTTCTGGCACAGAAAAGCAGCATGAGATGATAAAGAAATTTTTGTCAAAAATTGTTGAAAACACTTCTTCACAGGTGTTGATTGAGGCGAAGATTGTAGAAGTTAGTTTAAGCGACAGCTATCAAAGTGGTATCAATTGGACTGCTTTTGGCGGAACTAGCCTTGGTTTTACAGGAAACATGGCTGCTGCGGTGAAGGCAACAACTGATAACACCGTTCCCACTATGACTGTTTTGAAGAATGATATTCTAAGAAGCGGTGCAGATCTTTCTGCTGCCGTTAAATTGCTGAATGAATTCGGTACGACCCGCGCACTTTCCAGCCCGCGCTTGAATGCGATGAATAATCAGCAGGCAGTATTGAGTTTTGTTGAGAATTTGGTTTATTTCAGGGTAACTTTAACTTCGACACCAGCAACTACGACTGGAACAACAACTACCCCAGGAACCGTAACCGCAGCCAGTGAAAGACAGATAGAACCAGTTGGTATTATTCTAAATTTACAGCCATCAATAAATTCAGAAACCAACGAAATAACTCTTGGTGTCAGACCTACATTGAAGAGGCTTATTAAATATATAGATGATCCTGGGTTTAAGATAAATCTTGCGCTGGCTCTCCAGACTTTTGATGTCACGACCGATGTGGGAAGGGCTTTGGCTGGTACGGTAAGCCAAGTTCCGCAGGTCGAAACCAAAGAGCTTGATTCAATTGTTAAAATTAAAAGTGGTCAGACGCTGGTAATTGGCGGTTTGCTGGAGGATAAGATAACTAATAATGATGGTGGTATCCCATATGCCAGTGAAGTTCCGATAGTTGGTAACTTGTTTAAGTCGGTGGATAAAAAGAATAACAAAAAAGAATTGGTCATTTTTATCCGCGCAACGATTGTTGGCAGTAATGGTTCTGCCGACTCATATGACAAAGCTGTGTATGAAAAATTTATCCAAGATCCACGTCCATTAAAATTTTAGAGTATAAAAGCTACAAGAGAGGTTTTTAATGCTCACAAATATTCGTTATATACTTATAACCGCTTTGCGCGATTGGCTGTTCATTGGTTTGCTGATAGGTATTTTAGTGGCAACAGCTATTTCTGCTACGCTTGGCAGCACAGCTTTCATTGAAGAAAAAGAGATGACCCTAACATTTGCTTCGGCATCAGCACGCTTGATTCTGATGACTGGGCTTATAGTTTTTGTGTGCTTTCATATTCGCAATGCTTTTGACACGAAGGAAATAGATGTAATCCTTTCCCGCCCGATTTCGCGCTCTAATTTGGTAATTTCTTATTGGCTGGGTTTTTCTTTCGTAGGTTTGTTGCTTACAGTTCCGATAGTGGCGATTATTGCTATTATAGGGGTGATGAATATTGCTGGATTTGTAGGCTGGTCGGTGAGTATTGTGCTGGAAATGGGGCTTGTTGTTGCGCTGGCACTTTTCTCAGCGTTCACGATGCGTAGTGCGGTTACGGCTGTTCTTGGCTGTATGGGATTTTATGTTCTCTCACGGATGATGGCGTTTTTCGTATTTACATCTAATGCGGGCATGTTTAATGAACCTAAATTTATTGGCTTGAAGTGGTCGTTGCAGGCTATTTCTACATTGCTGCCTCGCCTTGATTTTTTTGCCAAGAGCGAGTGGCTGGTTTATGGCTTTGTAAGCGCGCGCGACTGGCAGCTTTATGTGGCGCAGGCACTGATTTTTATACCACTATTGCTTGCTGCCACTATGATTGATTTCCGTCGTAAGCAGTTTTAGTTATGCCCGATAGCCAGAAAAAATTAAAATTACGAAATTTTATTCGTCATTATCTGTTACTAATGGTATTAGTTTTATTTCAGCTTGGCTATTGGTATAAGACTAAGCATATTACTCCAGAAATGGGCATTGTCCCAGATGTGCCTGGTCGTCAGGCATTGCACGCAATGACGTTTGGTGATGATCAGTTTTATTTCCGTGTTCTGGCATTCAATCTGCAAAATGCGGGTGATACTTTTGGTCGCTCCACATCATTACGTTATTATGATTTCAACAAACTTTATCTATGGTTCAATTTGTTGGATGAATTAGATCCTAAATCCAATATCGTTCCTGCGATGGCAACATATTATTTCAGCCAGACACAAAACACAGCGGATGTACGCTATGTTGTTGATTATCTTTATATCCATTCAACTCGTGATGTAGGCAGCAAATGGTGGTGGCTGGTGCAGGCCATTTATCTATCAATGCACAAGCTGGATGATAAAGATTTAGGTCTTAAAGTTTCTGCGCCGCTGGTGCATAAAGATGTACCTGTATGGGCTCAACAAATGGCGGCTGTGGTGCGCGAAAAACGTGGTGAAATGGAAGATGCCTATAATATCATGCAGACCATTAAAGAGCGTGCTGAAGCTAAAGATATTAAAGATATGGATCTAAAATATATGACTTATTTTATTAAGGAGCGTCTTGGTAAATTAGAAAAAATCCAAGATTCAAAAGATAAAAAAAGTGATTCCAAACAATAAAATATTTAGTGCATTTTTGCATAATCGTGCAGTTATTAGCTTGACTGGCGATGATACAATAGATTTTCTGCAAGGCTTGATAAGCAATGATGCTAGACCATTGGCTAATGGGAACTCTATTTACGCTGCGCTACTTTCTCCACAAGGAAAATTTTTGCATGATTTTTTTCTGATACCATGGTGTGATAAAATTCTTATTGATGTTAGTACAGAAAGAGCAGGTGATTTACTTGCTAGGTTAAAAATATATCGCCTACGCTCAAAAGTTGAAATAGCAATTGATGAATCACTATGTGTTGCTACATTTTGGAATGGAATTATAGAAGAAGCTGAACAGAGAAATTCTAAGATATATATAGATCCGCGCTTGCCAGAAATTGGGTATAGGGCGATAGGAACAAAAGATTCTATAAATGATTTTATTCAGAAAAATTCATGTAAATTAGTAATGGAAGAAGAATATGAACGTTTTCGGCTTTCACTTTCAGCGCCTGATACTCGCGATATGATAGTTGAAAAATCATTGCTTATGGAATGTGGTTTTGAAGAGCTGCATGGTGTGGATTTTTCCAAAGGATGTTATGTCGGTCAGGAAGTGACGGCGCGCAGTAAATTTCGTGGGCAGGTTCGTAAATCGTTTTATAAAGTACAGGCGGACACAGCCTTACCAACTATTGGAACATCAATAATGGCAGGAGATAAATCTATTGGTGAGCTGCGTACATCGCTTGGTGATACAGGGATTGCATTGATTCATAATGATGAATATGAAGTTGCAAAAAATGCTAATGTTGATTTCTTATGTGGTGGTATAAAAATAAGGCTTGACCTTGCTATTTGGATAAAAAATTCAAAATAGCCTCTTTTATTTTATTTTAAATAAGCTATATTGATAGCATGCTCAAAGACATGACAGTACTAGAACAAAAAATGGATGTAGCAGATATTAATTCTTCTGCTAATTCGGGTGTTAATTATGGAGCCGTGTGTCGCGCAGGTTCACTCGCTGGCAAGTTTATAGTAGCTTCGCCCTCCTTGCAGGAATCCTGCTTTACCCGCTCTGTGATTTATATGTGTGTACATAATGAATCTGGTGCTATGGGGGTTATTGTCAACTACCCGATAGAAAATGTAGGAGTGGATGATATTCTTGAACAATTGAATATGGAAAATGCTGCTGCTCGTAGCCTTCCTGTGCATTTTGGTGGACCAGTGGAAAGCAATCGCGGTTTTATCATACATAGTGATGAATTCACTGAGAGTGGAGTTATTTTCCAGAAAGATGGGGTTGCTGTAACTTCTAATGCGGATGTGTTACTGGCGATGTCTAAGGGAGGCGGTCCAAAACAGAGCCTTCTTGCGCTGGGATATGCTGGCTGGACGGCTGGTCAGTTAGAATCAGAAATGGAGAGCGGTAGCTGGATTGTAGTTTCAGCAACAAAACAATTACTTTTTGAGACTGATAACGAGATGAAATGGAGCCTTTCTATCGCTTCTCTGGGGTTTGATGTAGGGCATTTCTCCAACTCTGTCGGTCACGCTTAGGACTTACACCATCACCTTAACATAACTTCCCGGCGCATCTTCGATTGGCTTCAGTTTTCCTGAACCTATGACGCGGGCAGGGACTTTACCGTCAGAAAATTTCATTTGCCATTCATTCCAATCTTGCCACCATGAGCCAGCATGTTCTTTGGCGGATTCTAGCCATTTATCTGGAGATTTTGGCAGATCATCATTAATCCAATGACAATATTTTTGTTTGGACGGCGGATTAATAACACCAGCAATATGACCAGATGCCGCAAGGACAAAGCGGATATCCCCTTTGAATATTTGTGTTGCGGCATAGGTTGATTTCCATGGAGCTATGTGATCTTCACGAGTGGAAAGCATATATGTTGGGGTTGTTATAGTTCGCAGGTCAATCGGGACACCGCCAATGGTAAGTGCATTTGGTTTAACTAGCATGTTTTTCTGATACATGTTTCGTAAGTAAAAGCTGTGCATAGCAGCTGGCATACGCGTGGAATCGGAATTCCAATATAACAAGTCAAAGGGGAAGGGATCTTTGCCAAGCAGATAATTATTTACCACAAACGACCAGATAAGGTCATTGGCGCGCAGCATATTGAAGGTCATCGCCATTTCGCTGCCTTCCAGATAACCCTGCTGCGACATGCGTGTTTCAAGCAATTTTAGCTGTTCTTCATCAATAAAAACAGACAGCTCACCAGCCTCGGTGAAATCAATCATGGTGGTGAGATACGTTATGGATTTCACGCGATCTTGCTGCTTTTTTGCATGTAGCCATGCCAAAGTGATAGACATTAAAGTCCCGCCGAGGCAATAAGCAAACACGCTAACCCCTTTTTCACCAGTTGCTTTTTCAATAGCATCAAGTGCGGCGAGAGGACCTTCCATCATGTAATCATCGAAGCCTTTCTTACTAAGCTTCTCATCAGGATTAACCCATGAAATAACAAATACGGTGTGTCCTTGATCCACCGCCCATTTCACGCAGGAATTTTCTGGCTGTAAATCAAGTATATAATATTTATTTATCCAAGCTGGTATAACCAGAATTGGCGTTTTGTAGACATCTTTAGTGGTAGCTTCATACTGGATAAGCTCGATCAAATCATTGCGGAAAACAACTTTTCCCTTGGTTACGGCAAGGTTTTTGCCAACAGTGAAAGCTGAATTATCGGTCATGCTGATACGGAGGCTGCCTTTACCACGTTCGATATCTTCTAGCAGGTTTTCCAAGCCTTTAACCAGATTCTCTCCATTACTATCAATGGTTGCTTTTAATACTTCAGGATTGGTCATCAGGAAATTGCTCGGGGACATCGCATCTATAAACTGGCGAGTATAAAAATCAATCTTACGGGCATCGTGTGCTTCCAACCCTTCGACATCTTTTACTGAATTTTGTATCCAGCGGGCTGATAATAAATACGATTGCTTGAGAAAATCAAAGACCGTATTTTGTTCCCACGCTACGTCTTTAAAACGGCGGTCACGGCTGTCTGGGGCTATAACAGGCTCTTGTTCCTCACCCAGAAGTCGTTGGGTGGTTTTTTGCCACAAATACATATAATCCTGCCAGAGATTGACTTGTTTTTCCATCATCCCTAGAGGATTACTCATTATTCTGGTGAATAATTCGGCGAAGGCATTGCCGATATTAAGTGGATCAATTGGGGTGTTGGTGGCATCCTGAGTCTGTCGTGACATGAATTCTTGCATAATTAGCTGACATTTTTCTGCAGCTCTTGCCATATTTCCTGCAAATTCAGCAGGATCGTGGGAAAATGTATGAGAACTATCGCTATCTGGCATATTCTGACATCATGTCTATAATTGTTTCTCAAAAAACTAGGTAGTAATAACAAATAGACAATTGCATAAGCACATCCTCTGCTATATATCTTATCTAAACATGTTGTTAGGTTACCTGCAACTACTTAAAGTCATAATTTTACGCATTGGAACAGTATTATGGAAAACACGATGAAAAATAAATTATTTTTAACCAAGGCAAATCTTTCTTTGCCTCGTAGTAATTTTTATTTGGGTATGTCGGCGGTTTTATTGTTGGGTGGCTGTGAAACTGTATCAAATGTTAGTTCCAACGTAACTTCAAGTTTCAGCTCAATTGTTGGCGAATCAGTTTCTGGCGATCGTACAGGGACATATTCTGACGGCCCTCGTCGTGCGCCAATGCTTAACAATACTCGTTCTCTTGCAAATCAGCCTAAAATTCCTCCGATGGTTACCAATATAAAATCATCTAAATCTAATTCAGAAATAGATAGCCCATATGACAAATATGATGCCGATGGTAGTGAAGTAGTAGGCGCTGATAGTGGTAATTTTTTCACCAATTGGATGGGAACTGGTGAATCTGCACCTAAACAACAGCATGTTGTAAAAAACCAAGAAACGCATGGTGTACGAAAACAGCTGATTGGGAATCCTTATGCTCCAAGAACATCTTTAACCCCACCACTTTTGGATATGCAGACGAAAGAAGTTGTTAAGGAAAAGGAAGTGGATTTTATTAATAAACCTGCAGAGGGGGTTAAAGTTCCTGCTCTTGCTTTAGAGTCCATCGTAGAACCAGTTAAGGAATCTACTAAAGCAGTAATAAGTGAAAATGCAGATGAAAAAATACCTGAATCATCTGATGATGGTTTGCTTGGTCGCATCAGTTCTAGCCTTAATATTTTTGATTTTAATAAGAGTGATACTCGTACGGATGCTTCAGAAGCTCCATACCCTGAAATATCGTCTGTCCCAGTAACGCCAGAGGAATTTGATGCTATAAAACGCGAGAAGGAACAGAATTTTAACGAATTGCAATCTGAACATAGCGTGGCACAGCATGAGAAGGAAGCTGTTGAGCGCGAAGTTTCTGGTTCTGTAAAGGAAGTTGCTCCAACCCCTGCGCCAGCTCCTATTCTTGCGCCGATTCCGTCTCCGCATACTTCATATCAGTCTCCTGCTGGTAATAAAGGCAAGTCCGCTGCCTTTGATGATGTGATGAAATCACTGTTGGAAGAACCATCTGCTGAAAAAATGGCAGAGCCTCTCCCTGAGCCAGTAGCACAAGAACTGGTTCTAGAAAAAAATGATGAAAAGTCTGCTTCCGCTGAAGATGAAGAACCTAACTTCTTTGAGCGTCTGTTCTCATCGCCGGACGAATCATCAACTGAAAAACAACCAGCTACTGAACCTGCTTCTAAGTCTTTGCCAGAGGCTGTTCCAGAAAAAGAAACAAAACAGGAAAATTCTAAGTCTTCTGTTGTTGATGAAGAACCTAATTTTTTCGAACGTTTGTTTTACTCACCAGACGAGCAGCCAACTGCGGGTAAAGTAGAATCTCCGAAGTCTGAATTTAATGTGCCAATTACTTCTTTAGACGAAGTAAAAGTTGAGGCTAAATCAGCTAAAACTACAGAATATAAGGCTGTTTATAGCGAATCTTCAGAAACTAAGCCACAACTCGAAACGCTCTCTGAACAAAATGCTGAAACCACATCGCTTCCATCACCAGATATTATCAAGACCATGCGTCCTTCTCGTTATGAAGAGCGGAGAAATTCAATAAATAATTCTGCTTATTAGTTGATGGTAATATGCAGGAAGATTTTTATCGGATTGGTCGTCTACCGCCTTATGTATTTGCAGAAGTAAATAAAATAAAAGCTGCTGCCCGTGCTTCTGGGCATGATATTATTGATTTTGGGATGGGAAATCCTGATTCAACGCCTCCCCAGCATGTAATTGATAAGCTGCGTGAAACTTTGAAAGATCCTAAAGTTCACCGCTATTCTTTGTCGCGCGGTATTCATGGTTTGCGCAAGGCGCAGGCGGGATATTATGCACGTCGTTTTGGTGTTGAACTTGATCCAGATTCAGAAGTAGTTGTGACTATTGGTTCAAAAGAAGGTTTGGCAAACCTCGCGCAGGCAATAACTGGTCCGAATGATAGATTCGTTGTGCCAGATCCTAGCTACCCTATTCATGTTTGGGGGTTTGTTATTGCTGGTGCAGAAGTTGTACCAATTCCAAATAGCACGGGCGAAGATTTTTTTATCGCGCTTAAAGCTGTGCTTGATGATGGAAAACGCAAGCCAGTTGCAGTGATAGTGAATTATCCGTGCAACCCGACAGCGCAATCGGCAGATATTGGTTTTTACGAGCGGGTGATTGATATTTGCAGGCATTATGGTGTTTATGTAATTTCCGATCTTGCCTACTGCGAACTATATTATGACGGTAATCCGCCACCATCTATTTTGCAGGTAAAAGGTGCGAAAGATATTGCTGTTGAGTTTACTACTATAAGCAAAACTTATTCTATGGCGGGCTGGCGCATTGGTTTTGCCGCTGGCAACAAAACTCTCATCGCTGCCCTCACCAAAATAAAATCCTATCTTGATTATGGAACATTTCTGCCAGTGCAGGTGGCTGCCGCTGCTGCTATTAATGGCTCGCAGGATTATGTGGTAAATCTGCGCGCTATGTATAAAGAACGGCGCGATATACTTGCAGAGGGTCTTATAGATGCTGGGTGGAATGTAACAGTTCCAAACGCCTCAATGTTTTTATGGGCTGCGATACCTGATGCTTATCGCGAAATTGGTTGCTTGGAATTTTCTAAGCTGCTTCTACAGAAAGCAGATGTCGCAGTTGCCCCAGGTGTTGGGTTTGGCGCAGGTGGGGAAGGATTTGTCCGCATCGCGCTGGTGGAAAACAAACACCGCATCCGCCAAGCTGTACGTAATATCAAACAATTCCTAGCCACAGATCCACAAAAACAGATTCGTGGTTTGGAGAAGGCGGTGTGAGTAATTCTTCACTTCGCATTGGTATAGCAGGTCTGGGAACGGTTGGTTCTGGCACTCTTTCCATATTACAGCAGCAGGCAGATTTGCTCGCCATTCGCTGTGGGCGTCCTTTGCAAGTGGTGGCTGTTTCAGCGCGGAGTAGCAATAAGAAACGTGATATTGATGTCAGTAATTTACGCTGGGTTGATGATCCGACTTTACTTGCTAAAGATCCAGAAATTGATGTTGTTGTAGAGCTAATCGGTGGTGCTGATGGCACCGCAAAAACTGTGGTGGAAACCGCGCTGGCTAATGGTAAATCAGTTGTTACAGCTAATAAAGCACTTATCGCGCATCACGGAGTTGCGTTGGCAAATCTGGCGGAAAAAACGGGTGCGGTGCTGGCATTTGAGGCAGCGGTTGCTGGCGGAATTCCTATTATAAAAACTCTGCGCGATGGTTTGGCAGCAAATAAATTTTCACGGGTGATGGGAATTTTGAACGGAACATGTAATTATATCCTAACCAACATGTGGGAAAGTAAACGCAGTTTTGATGATGTTCTAAAAGAAGCGCAGTCGCTTGGTTACGCTGAAGATGAGCCGAGTTTTGATATTGATGGTATTGATGCCGCGCATAAAATTTCTATTCTCACCAGCCTTGCTTATGGCTGCGCTCCATCTATTGATAATGTTTATATTGAAGGTATACGGTGCATTACGCTCCGTGATATGAAATTTGCTGATGAGCTTGGCTACACAATAAAACTTCTGGGCATTGCAGTGCAAACGGCAAGTGGAATCCAGCAGCGTGTTCATCCTGTTATGGTTGCAAAAGATTCAATGCTCGGCACGGTGCAGGGGGTTTATAACGCCGTGCTGGTAGAGGGTGACTCTGTCGGCAGGATATTCCTTGAAGGGCGCGGGGCAGGGGCTGCACCTACTGGTTCTTCAGTGGTTGCGGATATTATGGATATCGCCCGTGGCGTGAAATATAAGCCGTTTACCTTGCCAGTTAGCTCTCTTACCAAAGCGAAATTTGTTGGCATGGAGAAATTGCAAAGCTCTTATTATCTGCGGGTTGCAGTTGCTGATAAATCAGGTGTGCTGGCGGAAGTTACCGATATTTTTAAGCGACATAATATTTCGCTGCGTTCCTTCCTGCAACATTCACACGCACCGAATGAAAATGTGCAGCTAGTTCTCACCACCCACGAAACTCAGGAATCAGAGATGCTCACTGCTATAGCTGAGGTTTCCAAACTAGACTCCGTACGCGAACAACCATTCATGATTCGTATAGAAACGCTTTAAAGCGTTTACATAATTCACCATTGCGAACCAAAGGTGAAGCTAAAGTATGTTGGTGCCTCGGGTCGGAATCGAACCGACACGCCTTGCGGCACCGGATTTTGAGTCCGGCGCGTCTACCAGTTCCACCACCGAGGCACATTCATTAGGATAGTGTGATATTAAGATAGTGTGGGAAACAGCTATAACATCCACTTCGTCTGGTCAAGCCCCCTGATAATAAAGTTGTATTTGAATATAATGAGCTTTATTATCTGCAACATGAATATAATATCTGCAATTTCTATAATGCCAGTGCGTTGTTTGCTATTTCTTAGTGTATTGTTCAGCCTTTTGATGTTGGCTACGGCACTGGTTGGACAGTATGGCTTTGGGCTGCATCCTTGCAACTTGTGCATTTATCAGCGTATTCCCTACGCTGCTATTGTGATATTAGGGATTTTTGGAGCTTTTTTAGTCAAAAAATGGCGATGGAGATATGTAGTTGCGGTTGTTTGTACCTTATTATTCTTGGTAGACGCGGGAATTGCTGGCTATCATACTGGTGTAGAAACTGGGGTGTTTAAAGGGCCAACCGCTTGCTCCAGTGATGGGAAAACAGGGCAAACTCTTGAGGAATTGCGGGCAGCAATCCTTAATGCCCCACTGGTTACTTGTGAGCAGGCAATGGTTTATGTACTCGGTCTGTCAATGGCTGCATGGAATATGATTGCAGCGACCACAGCCTTCTTTGTATCGTCGTTTGTATTATTCAAAAATCGTAAGATAAAACTGTAACTATGGAACAGTTATTACCTAGTGAATTACAGCATGAAGATAGAATCGCACGGATGATTAGAGTAAATCATGCGGGGGAATACGGCGCAAAACGTATATATGCTGGGCAACTTGCTATTTTAGGAAAATCTGCCTGTAGTGAAACACTAAGACATATGGCAGAGCAGGAACAGGTGCATCTCGACCGTTTTGCTGATATGATGGTAAAAAGGCGTGTACGCCCCACCGCCCTTATGCCGCTATGGCATGTGGCTGGCTTTGCCCTTGGAGCAGCGACTGCTTTATTGGGAGAAAAGGCTGCAATGGCTTGTACTGTGGCGGTTGAAAGCGTTATTGATGAACATTATGCAGCACAAGAAATAGAACTGGCTGGTGATTCAGATGAAAAAGAGTTAAAACAAGCAGTTAGCCAGTTCCGTGTTGAAGAACAGGAACATCATGATACAGCTTTGGCTCAGGGAGCAGAGGAAACCCCGCTTTACCACATTCTTACTGGCGCAATTAAGCTCAACACCAAGCTCGCCATTTGGCTGGCGACGCGTATTTGAGTGATAATGCAATTTTTTGTTGACTAAATGCTACAACATGCAGATAGTACGCTTCCTTTTTTAGGAAACAGTTTTTATTAGACTCCTTCATCTAACGGTTAGGATACCGCCCTTTCACGGCGGGAATACGGGTTCGAATCCCGTAGGAGTCACCAAAATCTTCCTCCGAGGAGCCAAAAATTCATTTTACGATCTGAAAGATAGGCATACATTCTAACTCGAACTATTGCGTGAGTAATCTGCCACCGTTCATGAGTGAAAAAATACGCGGGAAGAAGCGTGCTAGCAATATTCCCATTGCAAGACCTATGGCAATAGTTGTTGTAACGCTTGTTATCCAGTGAATAATCATCCACAAATCATTTTGTGATGGGACTAATTTCCACACAACCACTTTAACAATCGCAAGCATTGGCCAGTGTGCGGAGTGGAGAAAAAATGCCAGACCTCCATATATACTGATGTGTTTGCCGAGTTTTGTCTGTGCTGCGCGGTAAATCATGCCCCAGCAACCAAGAACGCCAACTATACGCATTATGCGTGTGATCAGGTTAAGCCAAGACAAATTAGCATCTTCATCTAAAGCCAACACATAAGGTGCAAACGCACGAATGCCAGCAAAAACAACAAAAATGGTAAACAGGATAATGGTGGTGTGCAGTGGTATGGTAAGTGACATGTTTTTTGTGCGTACTAGCCCTCCTAGGAAGAAAAAGAAGGGAACATCTGAACGCAAGAATATTTCCATGTCATAACCATAAAGCCATATTACGCAGAATATTACAGCAAATGGCAATGGAGCGTAGCGTAAAGCTAACCACAATATCGGACTTATCAACACACTCATAAATAAATCGCGGACAAACCAGAATTGAAATGCGATTGGGTTGTCGACAATCCCAGTAATTGCATTCACATAATCCCAAAGTCCCGCGCTGGCAAAATGAATATGAAGCCGTGAGCTGTTAGCAAAAAAAGATGCATTTGGATTTGTAAGATATACTAAATAAAATAAAATTAGATAGCCAATGTTGAAAATAACCAATGGCATGTAGAGCGAAAAAAAACGTTTTTTTATGCGAGTCGTTAGTGCGGTTTTGGCGTTATCTTTAAATGAAAAAAACAACCATCCAGAAACCATACTGAGAAGCGGAACAGCAGAGAAAAAGAAAAACAGAACCGCGCTATTAAGCCAAGTTGCAAAATGATTGGCAGTCAAATCCATTCCCTGAAAAGGGGATATTTCAGAGTTAGGAAAATTTCCATAATGCAAAAATACCAAACCTACTATAAGTAGTATCCGAGCAAGACCAATAGAGTGTGATATTTCGGATTGTGTTAGATTAGTCATTATGAATTCCTATTGGTTGACTGCTTGAGAAATAATCTGCTTGTAACATGATGGCAGGCGACTTTCAAGTTTCCCCGCCTATCTTGAGACATTTTTTATTTTTTCTAGTGTCCTTAGACCGCCAAGTCCCAACATCCCCATAAGCACGGTTGATAAAGTTTGCATGTCAAATGCAGGCAGTTCTACTTTGCCACCGTTGTTGGCAATGGCAAAAGCAAGAATTGGTTGTATAACAAAGTGATAGGCAAATGCAATGCCACATATCCAGCCGATAAATGGTCGCCACCCTGAAACAAAAAGATTAGGGCTTGCCGCCTCTTCTTTATTAACATCTGCCTGCATCTGGTCGGCGGAGAGGGCTAATTGTAATTCTTCTAAATCAAATGCTCGTTCGGCTTTTCTTAACTCTATTTTTGCTTTCTCGCGTTCCTGCGGATCAGAGATAATTTTATCCAACAGCTCTGAAATTGCTGGAATTAATGTTAGCCATGCTGCCATAATTTTAGTCCTTTTTGTCTCTTATATCTTATTAACGCGTTAAAGTTCTTGGACTGGAAGTGAGAAAATAAATTTTATGTATATAATCTGTTTACACATTGAAATTGTTTAATTAATTGCTATTTAGTGGGCGATTATTTGGTTAATTATTAGTTTGTGTAATAAAACGTAACAAACAGTGATTTGAAAACCACCATACCAACATGTAGCTTAAGTAGCATAAACAAATGTAAAACTAGGAATATCAAGTGAATAATAAACAATCTTCTACTCGTCAGACAACCATCAGCAACAAGGTTTCTTGTGAAGGGGTTGGGCTGCACAGTGGCGGTCAGGTAAACATGACAATAAATCCTGCTCCTGCTGGTAGTGGTATCACTTTTAAACGCTTGGATGTGACATCTTCTCAATCTTTTGTTCCAGCTCGTTTTGACGCTGTGTGTGAAACTAATCTGGGAACCACCATTCGCAATGAATATGGTGTTACCGTCTCTACGATTGAGCATTTAATGGCTGCAATCTGGGGTGCTGGTATAGATAACGCAATGATTGAGTTGGATGGATCAGAAGTTCCGATTATGGATGGCAGCTCTGAACCGTTTGTATTTATGCTGGAATGCGCTGGTATTGCCACGTTGGGTGCGCCTCGTAGCGTTTTGCGCGTGCTTAAGATGGTAGAAGTGCGTGAGGGCAATAGCATAGCTAGAATTTCTCCAAATAAAGAGGGGGATGTTGGGATGCTTCTCAATATAGAGATAGATTTCAACCATGCTTCTATTGGGAAGCAGACGGCGGAATATGATTTTCGTGATGTAACGTTTAAACAAAGCGTCAGTCGCGCACGCACTTTTGGGTTTGAGCATGAAGTGACAGCCCTGCGTTCGATGGGGTTGGCACTTGGTGGTTCGCTTGATAACGCGGTAGTAGTTGGTAAAAACGGCGTTCTTAATAAAGACGGTCTTCGCTACGGTGACGAATTCGTGCGTCATAAAGCACTGGATTGTGTTGGCGATTTGTTCCTTGCTGGCGTGCGTATTGATGGTGCATTGAGCTTTTTGCGCCCTGGGCATGCAATAAATAATAGCCTGCTTCGGGCGTTATTTGCTGATGACTCTGCTTATGTCATTGAGAATGAAGACGTAGTATCATCGGCTCTGCCATCTGCGTGCGTTGTTGAATCAGTTTACGCTTAAAATCTCTTTCAATCTTAATTTTATCTTGTGTGAGGGCATATTTGCCTGATATAAAATGCGTCATGCATAATTTAAAATTTTTATTAACCGCTTCTTTACTGTGTTTACTCGTTGCTTGCTCGAGCAAAGATGATGATGCTTTGCAAAAACCTCCTGAAGCAGCAGAAAAAATATATAATGATGCTCGTGATAAGATTGATGATAGGGATTATAAAGAAGCAATCAAAACATTTGAAGAAGTAGAGAGGCAGCATCCTTATTCGCCTTGGGCAACTCATGCTCAGGTTATGTCGGCCTATACCAGCTACCGTATGGAAGATTATGATTCGACGGTTTCTACTCTGGATCGTTTTGTAAAACTCTATCCTAATAATGATTCCACTCCGTACGCCTATTATCTCATAGGTATGTGCTATTATGAGCAGATTTCCGATGTTGGTCGTGATCAAAAAGTCACTGAGCAGGCTCTAACAGCACTGCGCGAAGTGATACGTCGTTTTCCTGACTCTGATTATGCGCGTGATGCAAAAATCAAGTTGGAGCTGACACTTGACCATCTGGCAGGAAAAGAAATGCAAGTCGGGCGTTATTATCTTAAGCGTGACGACACTCTGGCGGCTATTAACCGTTTCCGCTTTGTTGTTGAAAATTATCAGACCACCAGCCATGTGCCGGAGGCTCTGCATCGCTTGGTTGAGAGCTATCTGAAGCTTGGAGTAACTGAGGAGGCTAACCGCTATGCAGCGGTATTAGGGCATAATTTCCCAAGCAGTTTATGGTATCGTGATAGCTATAAATTAATGAAAAAATCTGATCTGCCTAAGCCTAGCAAGGCAAAAGAAAAACCGTTAGAAAAGACATCGGACAAATCACTAGAAATTCCTTCGCAAAATTCTCCAAAAAAATCTTCATGGTGGAATAGCATCACCCCTTGGTAGTTTATGTTAGTACAGCTTTCCATTCGTAATATCATTCTGATTGAAAGCTGTGATATTTGCCTAAAATCTGGCTTGTGCGTTCTTTCTGGTGAAACTGGTGCGGGGAAATCGATTTTGCTGGATTCATTGGGGCTTGTGCTTGGAGCGCGCGCAGATAGTAGTCTTATTCGTAGCGGTGAAACTTCTGGTTCAGTATCAGCCGAATTTGACATAACAAAAAATAATGCCGCAAAACAAATATTGGCGGAGTTGGATTTAGAACCGTCGGATACTCTGATAATCCGCCGTAGCCTCACTGCTGACGGCAAAACCCGCGCCCTAATAAACGATCAATCAGTGACAGTTACTGCGCTGAAAAAAATGGCAGAAGTATTAGTAGAACTGCATGGTCAGCATGATCAGAAAACTTTGCAGGATGCAGTGTTGCACCGCGCTATGCTTACTGATTATGCGAAACTAACAGACTTGCAAAAAACAGTGGCGGAGCATTATCAAAAATGGAATGAACGAAAAAATTCTATAGCAACATTATTAGAAGAGGTTGAACGTGCAACCCGTGAGCAGGAATATCTGCGCCATATGCGCGGTGAACTTAAGTCTCTTAATCCGCAAATTGGTGAAGAAGATACACTAACAACCGCTCGTGCTGGCATGATGCAGAGCGAAAAAATGTTTGATGTTCTGAACGAAGCGATAGGGGAGCTTGGTCATGGAAAAGGCGTAGTTTCTGCGCTTAACAATGCCCAGCGCACACTTACTCGTTCACCACTTACTGCGACATCAGAAGTTTTTGCACCAGTTATTGAAGGGCTAGAAAAAGCTGCGATAGAGGCGGAGGAAGCTTTATACGCGCTGGAAAAAATCGGGCAGGAAGCGCAGTTTGATCCGCGTAAATTAGAGGAAATGGAAGAACGTTTATTTGCATTGAAAGCGGCAGGGCGAAAATATAATCTGCCTGTTGATGAGTTGGCAAATCTGAAAGATCAGGTGGAAGAAAAACTGGCGATTATTGATTCGCAAGAGCAGAAATTAAAAACTCTAAAGGCAGCAGAAGATGAAGCCAAAACGGAGTTTCTAAATCATGCACAAAAACTCTCCGAACAGCGCAAAAAATCAGCAGTAAAACTGGAAAATTCTATTGAAAAAGAACTCACTCCACTAAAAATGGAAGGTACGCGTTTCCGCGTGCGGATTGATGCGCTTGATGAAACAAATTGGGGCGCACATGGCATTGATTATGTGCAGTTTGAGTGCGCCACCAACGTCACCAAAAGCGCGAAGGATATAGTCTATTCGTCACTGGGGAAAATTGCTTCTGGCGGGGAGCTTTCACGCTTTATGCTCGCCATGAAAGTTGCTCTTTCCAGCGTTGGCAGTGTGCCGACTATTATTTTTGATGAAATAGATACAGGCACAGGCGGGGCAGTAGCGGATGCTATCGGCAAACGTCTCGCCGAACTTGGTAAAACCTCACAAGTGTTGGTGGTGACTCACTTGCCACAGGTGGCAGCGCGTGGTAACCAACATTTGCTCATTAAAAAACAAGAAAAAAATAAGAAAATAGTAACGCAGGTAACCGAGCTATTAGGTGAGCAACGGCAGGAGGAATTAGCACGGATGCTGGCTGGTGAAACCATCACTACCGAAGCCCGCAAAGCCGCCCAAAAACTTTTGGAGCAGGCAGCGTGACCCTGTTTGACTTTAGTTTTGAAGATGCGAAGCATCGTTGGCAGAAGCTGGCGAAAGAAATCCGTCATCATGACGCGCTATATTACCAGCAGGATAGGCCAGTAATTTCCGATGCGCAGTATGACAAGCTGCGCCGTGAATTGGAAGAATTAGAAAAGAAATTTCCGCAGCTACAAACACCAGATAGCCCAACACAAAAAGTCGGCGCACCACCTTTGGAAAAATTCGCCAAAGTAAAACATTCCGTTCCGATGCTATCGTTGAACAATGCTTTTTCTGAGGAAGATGTGCGCGAGTGGGATGCCCGTAATAAGAAGTTTTTGGGTCTTGGGGAAGATGAAAAAATATTTTATGCATGTGAGCCAAAAATAGATGGTCTGTCTTTCTCTGCGCGCTATGAAAATGGAAAATTTGTATTGGGACTTACTCGCGGAGATGGCGAGGTTGGTGAAAATATAACTGACAATCTGGCGACAATTTTACCAGAAAAATTGCATGGTGACTTTCCAGAGATATTAGAAGTTCGCGGTGAAGTTTATATATCGCATCAGAATTTTGCTAAACTAAATGCAGAACTTCCTGAAGATGAAAAATTCGCTAACCCACGCAATGCAGCAGCAGGTAGTTTGCGCCAGAAAGATGCCAGTATAACTGCGAGCAGAGATCTGGATTATTTTATTTATGGGGCTGGAGAAATTAGCAAAACTATAGCTTATACACATGAAGATTTAATGAGTAAAATATCATCATTTGGTTTTGGTGATAATGTACTGAGATTTCATGTTACGTTTCCTGAATTATTTCAAAATGAATTCTACGGGTTATATGTTGATACGCTTATAATTATTTACAAAACCACATTAAATAATCGTGCTACTCTTCCTTACGATATAGATGGTCTAGTTTATAAAATTGATGACCTAAAACTGCGCGAACGCCTCGGTGAAATAGCTCGCGCACCTCGTTGGGCGATTGCTCATAAATTCCCTGCTGAACAAGCTATGACAATTTTAGAAGGAATTGATATTCAGGTGGGGCGGACTGGCGCGCTCACTCCTGTTGCGCGCTTAAAACCCATAACCGTTGGTGGTGTAGTGGTTTCCAATGCCACGCTGCACAATGAAGATGAAATCGCCCGCAAAGATATTCGCGTTGGTGATACGGTTACGGTGCAGAGGGCAGGGGACGTTATTCCGCAGATTGTGTCCGCCACGCGCAAAACTGAAACAGCAAAATATATTTTTCCTGAAATATGCCCTGTGTGCGGCAGTCATGCTGTGCGTGAAGAGGGCGAAGCAGCGCGCCGTTGCACAGGTGGGCTTTTGTGTGAGGCGCAATTGGTGGAGCGCATCCGCCATTTTGTAAGCCGCTCCGCGATGGATATTGAAGGGCTAGGTGAAAAGCAGATTCAGGCATTTTGGAATGATGGTTTGATAAAAAATGTCACTGATATTTTTACGCTGAAAGACAAAGCGCAGGAAATTGAAAAGCGCGAAGGCTGGGGCAAAAAATCGCTGGAAAATTTGCTCAGTGCCATTGAAAAATCGCGCGATGTGGCGTTGGAAAAATTCATTTTTGCGCTGGGTATCCGCCATATTGGTGAAGTCACAGCAAAGTTGCTGGCGCGGGAATATGGCAGCGCGCAAAATTGGTTTACAGCTATGAAAAATTCAGACCAAGAACGGCTACAGAATATTAATGGTATTGGCGAGATAGTGACAAAGTCGTTGGCTGATTTTTTTGCTGAAGAACATAATGTTGAAATCGTGGAAAAATTACTATCTGAGCTGCGCGTGGCGGAGGCAAAAAAAATAGAAAGCGATTCGCCAGTCGCGGGTAAAACTGTGGTGTTTACTGGAACTCTAACCAAGATGACCCGCGCAGAAGCCAAAGAACGCGCCGAATCACTAGGCGCGAAAGTGGCAAGTAGCGTCTCTGCACAAACGGATTTTGTAATAGCAGGCGCAGATGCAGGCTCAAAACTGAAAAAAGCAACTGAGTTAGGCGTAAAAGTTTTGAGTGAAGATGAGTGGCTGGAATTAATTTCCCACTCCCTAACCCTCCCCCATAGGGAGAGGGAATAATGAAAAAAATGTTTGAAAAAAATCCATTCGCACAAGCCTCAATCTATTGGCAGGTGTTGTTTTTTCTTCCTGCCAGTGCGGTGGGGACGGCAGAAGAGTCGTTCAGCGATATATCAACCTCCATTGCCAATTTTGAGACTGATGAGGAAAATAGCATTTGGACGTTTGAGCTGATATGCTCTGAAAAGCCTGATGTAGATGAGATAAAACGGCGGCTTCTGGTTATTGCAACTTTGCATAACATCGCTGTGCCAGAAGTGCAAATTGAGCAGTTGGTGCAGGCTGATTGGCTCTCGCAAGTGGCGCGGGATTTTCCACCGCTTTCCATCGGGCGATTTTTTGTGCATGGTTCGCATGTGGAGGAATTGCCAAATCCTAGCAGTATTTCCATTCAGGTTGATGCTGGCGCGGCATTTGGATCTGGCGAGCATGGCACAACGCGTTGCTGCCTTGAGGCTTTGCAGTGGCTGGCAAAAAGTCGTACATTCCCGAAAGTTCTGGATATGGGAACAGGTTCAGGGATTCTTGCCATTGCTGCTGCCAAACTCTGGAAAACAGATATTCTGGCGGTGGATCTTGACCCTGTTTCGGTGCGGGTTACTGGTGAAAATACCAAAACCAACCAAGTGCGTAAATTCATAAAAACAGGTGTTTCCGATGGTTATAGCGCGATGCAGGTGAAGCGTGCAGCACCTTATGACTTGATAATTGCCAATATTCTCGCCCGTCCGCTTATTGCTTTTGCTCCACACTTAAAACAAAACCTCGCAGCAGGCGGTGTGGCAGTGCTTTCTGGGCTGCTTGCCTCACAGGAGAAACAGGTGCTTGCAGCACACCGCACTCATGGGTTATGCTTGAAGAAGAAATTTATTTATCAAGATTGGTGTACATTGGTGATAAACTAATTATAGCTTCAAATCTGCTTGCAATGAAGCTTCCTCAAAAACTCACGTACTAAAACGTACGCTCAAGTTTTTTCGGTTTTCATTGCTTCGCGCTTTATCGCTATAATTAGTTTATGGGAAATACGATGGAAAAACTAAAAAAACTTCGGGAATTGATGGCAAGGCATGGGATATCCGCATATCTCCAACCTGTGCATGATGAATGGATGAGTGAATATCCGCCAGCTTGCAACAGGCGGGTGGAGTGGCTTACAGGTTTTTCTGGTTCGGCAGGGCTTGCGGTTATACTTGCTGACAAAGCCGCGCTGTTTGTTGATGGGCGTTACACTTTGCAGGCGAGTAAACAAGTGGGCGCTGGATATGAGGTGTTAAATAGTGCCGATGTAACCTCCCAAAGCTGGTTGGAAAATAATTTATCAAACGGTGCAAAAGTTGGCTATGATCCTAAACTTTACACCAAGGCGATGTTGGATAAATTTAATAAATTTTCTTTAGTTCCGACGGAAAATCTGGTTGATGAATTATGGGCTGAACGTCCCGCTAAACCTGCCACTGAGATATTTGCGCATGATGTTATTTATAGCGGTGAAACTTCCGAGTCAAAACGTTTGCGTGTTGCGGAATCTATAAAAAAAGCAGGGGCAGATGCGCTGTTTCTCGGTGCGCCAGAAAGTATGAACTGGCTGCTTAATATTCGCGCGCGCGACACAGAAAATACCCCGTTATGTTTGGCATTTGCAATTATTGATGCGCAGGGAAAGGCAAAGTTGTTTGTGGATTCCACGCGCCTCGACGAAAAATTGAAACAACATTTAGGAGGTGATGTAAAAATCTGTGCGCCAGATTCTTTGGCTGAAGAACTGCGCTCTTTCTCACAAAAAACTATGCTTGTTGATAAACAAACAACAACTATTTTTATTACTGATTTATGTTCCGCTAGTGGAATAAAGTTATTGGAAGGTACAGATCCATGTGCTTTATTTAAGGCTATAAAAAACCCTGTGGAAATTGCGGGAATTCGCAAGGCACATATTCGTGATGGCGCAGCAGTGGCAAGACTACTTTGCTGGCTGGAAGGGCAGGAAAATATTACAGAATTAGAGGTGGTAGATAAATTATTATTGTTACGGATGCAGAATGATTTATTTTTTGAGCCGAGTTTTGATACTATCGCGGGAAGTGGTGAACATGGTGCAATTGTTCATTATCGGGCGACGCAGGAGAGCAACCGCATTTTGCAAAAAGGCGAGCTATTTTTGCTGGATTCTGGCGGGCAGTATTTTGATGGCACAACTGATATAACCCGCACGGTGGCAATTGGCGGACCAACCGCTGAACATAAAACCAGATTCACGCAGGTGCTTAAAGGTCACATCGCGCTGGCTATGGTGCAGTTTCCTGAAGGTACAGCAGGGTCACAGCTTGATGCTCTGGCGCGCCAATATCTCTGGCAAGATGGGCTGGATTATGATCACGGAACAGGGCATGGTGTTGGTTGTTTCCTTGGCGTGCATGAAGGTCCGCAGCGTATAGGTAAGCGGGGAGGGGACGCACCACTCACTGTTGGTATGGTGGTATCCAACGAGCCTGGTTATTATAAAGCTGGCGAGTATGGAATACGCATAGAAAACCTAGTGACTGTAGTTGAAAAAACAACAGGTGAAAACGGCAAGAAGTTTTTAGGGTTTGAAACTCTAACTTGCGCTCCGATAGATTTGTGCTTAGTTGATACAAAAATGCTCACAGATTCAGAAGAACAATGGTTGAATAACTATCATGAATGGGTGAAAACAGAAATATCTCCGCAACTTGAAGATAATGAAAAAGAATGGTTGGAGCAGCATTGCTCATTATTATAACCGTGTAAATTGTATCACTTTTTTTAAGTACACTTGCTATTGTAAAATAAAAGATATATAATGCGCGCATGAAAATCTTCGTTAGCATATTAGTGGTTCTGGCACTCGTTATGACAACGAGCTTTTCTTCCATGTCTCATGCGATGATGCCTCATAATTCTATGAAGGTAGAACAGACGAAAGCCTCTGACGCTGGTGATTGCCACAAACATGCTAAAGCCGAGCAGTCTGGTAAAACTGCACAAAACGACAAAGATTCTGGCGAGTGCTGTGATAAAAACATCTGCAAGTGTGTTGGTAGTGTCTGCCATAATGGTCTATCCAAGATATTTAATAATGGAAATGGCTCGTTGTTTGGTGTTGCTTCCAGCAGATCTGGTTTTACCTTCACCAATGATGTGGTTAAGTCCGCTCTTTCCAATCGTCTAAAACGCCCTCCCAAAGCCTGAGTCCTTTTTGTTTTTTGAACGTGACGCGCCTAGTTGCGCGTAGTGTGTATTTTCAATGTAAATAAAGGATTAGTTATGCGAATTCGTCTCTTTGAGATGATGGCGTTGCTCATGGTGGGGTTTCTAGCCACTCCTGCGCATGCCAAAACATCAGAATACAACCTAACGATTGAACGCTTGCCCGTGAACATCACGGGAACGCCTATAGAAAAGATTACTGTGAATGGGAGTATACCCGCCCCCACGCTTCGCTTTACCGAAGGTGATGAAGCTGTAATCCATGTCACTAATAAAATGAGTGAACCAACCTCTATCCACTGGCACGGATTATTGCTACCCGATGAAATGGATGGTGTAACAGGGTTTGGAGGATATAAGGCGATAGAGCCAAACAACACGTTTACATATCGATTCCCGATCAAACAAACTGGTACATATTGGTATCACTCCCACACAGGTGGTCAGGAACAAGATGGTTTGTATGGCTCGATCATCACCTCACCTAAAGGCAAAGACCTGATTGCAGCGGATCGTGATTATGTGGTGGTTCTGTCTGATTTTTCGGAGGAACATTCCAGTGATATAATGGCAAACCTCAAAATGTCCTCGGATTATTACGCCAATGCACGGCTAACGCTGGGTGACTTTTTCAATGATGTAAAGGATCGTGGTTTTGGCAAGGCATGGAAGGATTCAAAGGATTGGGGCGACATGCGGATGATGCGTACTGATCTTGCCGATGTTACTGGCTATACTTTCCTTGTGAACGGAAAATCACCAGAGAAAAACTGGACGGGACTATTCAAACTCGGTGAAAAGGTGCGTCTACGATTTATCAATGCTTCTGCCATGTCATTTTTTGATGTTCGGATTAATGGATTGAAAATGAACGTAGTGCAGGCAGACGGGCAGAATGTCGAACCAGTGGCGGTGGATGAATTTCGTTTTGCACCTGCGGAAACCTACGATGTGATTGTTACGCCGAAGGAAGATAAGCCCTACACCATCGCTGCTGAACCGATTGACCGTACAGGCTTTGCTATTGGTACGCTGGCAACCGCCGAAGGCATGAAGGGTGAAATACCTGCCCCGCGTCCACGAGCGTTGCTTTCTATGGGCGATATGAACATGGCGGAGATGATGAAAGACGATCCCGACATGGAGATGACCACCGCCGATATGATTAGTGGCTGGGCAAAAACGGGAACGCCTGAAGGTCAGAAAGCACTTTCCTATGCTGACCTGCGTTATGCAGGCGTGCAGAAAGACCAGCGCAAGCCAGAACGAACAATTGATGTGCGCTTGGGCGGTAATATGGAGCGGTATATCTGGACAATTAACGAGAAGAAATTCTCGGATGCCGAACCAATCCGCCTGAAATATGGTGAACGTGTGCGATTGAACTTCACTAACGAAACAATGATGGCGCATCCGATGCATCTGCATGGAATGTTCGTGCAGCTAGAAAACGGTCAGCCAGCGGCAAAACTTCCGAATAAACACACGGTGATTGTACCGCCTGGTGGTTCTTATTCCGTGCTGGTAACGGCAGATGAAATTGGTGAATGGGCGTTCCATTGCCATCTGCTCTACCACATGGCCAGCGGTATGATGCGACAGGTCGTTGTTGCCAAGCTTGATGCGGCGGATATGCCAGCCACAAAAACCAAAACTAGCGGAGGTCATCATGCACAATAAGCACTTATTTATGGCATTTATCTTTGCTACCGTATTCGCGCAGCCTGCTCTTGCAGCGGATCATTCTGCCCACGCAGATATGGCAGCAGAACATGGCGGTGGAATCTTCCACATGTTTCGGCTGGAAGCAGATGTAGGCAGCAACACTGATGGAACGCCATTACAGAGTTGGGATTTAGACGGATGGATCGGCACGGATGAAAACAAACTTTGGATAAAATCAGAGGGTGAGCGTGCCGAGAACAAATTGGAAAGCACTGAGTTTTGGGTACTCTACAGCCGCAATGTTTCTACGTTCTGGGATGCACAGGCAGGTATTCGTTATGATACCAAACCTGAATCTACGGTATACCTGACGTTTGGGATTAACGGGCTTGCACCATACTGGTTTGAAACCGAAGCGCATCTTTTTATTAGTGAACATGGTGATGTTACGGCACGGTTGCGGCAGGAAAACGACCTGCTGCTTACTCAGCAACTGATTTTGCAGCCCTATGTTGAAGTGGGTCTCTCCGCACAAGATGTCCACGAACAGGATATTGGTGCAGGTGTGACAGACGGAAAGATAGGTTTGCAAACGCGTTACGAATTTACTCGAAAATTTGCGCCTTACGCTGATGTTCATTATGGTCGAAAATTTGGTGAAAACTCATCTATAGCTAAAGAAAATGGTGAGGATAACGATGAGCTAGTTGGCTCTGTCGGTCTGCGGCTTATGTTTTAATCAACTAATCAAAAGGGAAATACTATGAAAAAACTTTTACTGACTACCGCACTAATTCTGGCAACCACGCCTGTATTCGCGGCTGAATTCACCATCAAGGAAGTCACTGACTATGATGCCAAGAAACAAAACTTCTTCTCACCCGATAAATTGACTATTCAAGTTGGTGATACCGTTACATTTGAAAATGTGCAGGATGAACCGCATCAGGTGATGTTTATCAGCGTTCCCAAAGGTGTGGATGAAATGATTATGTCTACCATGCACGAAAAGAAAGGCGACAAATTTACTTACACTTTTACCGTGCCTGGAACCTACAAGTTCCATTGTCACCCGCATGAAGCACTAGGTATGGATGGTGTGTTAATCGTGGGGCAACCATCCAAAGCTAGTGAAACCAAAAATGTGGATCACCACAAACTCGCCAAAAAACTGGAAAATGGTGACGCGACTCCAGTAAGTGGCGGTGTTGTTGCTACAGGCAAGGTTGTGAGCGCGGATGCAGCAAAGCGCACCATAAAAATCAAGCATGACCCAATTAAATCGTTGGGTTGGCCAGTGATGACGATGACGTTCACTGTCGATAATGGTGTTGATCTTTCCAGATACAAGGAAGGAGATGCCGTGTCCTTCACGCTGAAGCCAGCGGGGAAGGATGATTATGCGATTTCGACTATCAAAAAGGATTAACCACCAACCGAAGGAGATTGTTATGTTTAAGAAGTTATTACCTATCGTTCTTATGATTTTTGTTGCTGCCTGCTCAAATACGCAAGGTGGATCGCAATCTAGCATGGACATGAAAATGCCGTGCTGTGAAAAATGCGAATACTGTAAAGACGGAAAATGCGCCGAGTGTTGTAAAGATGGTGAGTGCAAATGTTGCAAGGACGGCATGTGCAAGATGTGCATGGGTAAAATGGGAGGCATGTCTTCCATGAAAGAAGGGATGCAATGTCCAATGATGAAAGGTAGCATGGATAACATGAAGAAAGAATCTACGAAGATTCAGAATCTTAAATATGTTGGTGATGCAGAACATAAAGAACACCACGCACAATAAGAAGCAGTTCTAACACTACAGAGAATTGGTTCTGCACTAAAGGTTGCTTCACCTTGCTCACTATAATAGTGAGCAAGGTGGTTGCAATTTGATATATTTAACGGTAACTAACCTAGCTTCAGTCTGTAATTGTATATTGCCGCTTTAGCTCAGTTGGTAGAGCACTTCATTCGTAATGAAGGGGTCGGGTGTTCGAGTCACCTAAGCGGCACCATTTTCTCTGTAGTTAAGATTATTTGCGGTCAGCTGTCACGTTTAGTCGTAATATGAATTGGTGGACCGTGCTGGAATCGAACCAGCGACAAGCTGATTAAGAGTCAGCTGCTCTACCAACTGAGCTAACGGTCCACATGCTCAGAGGTGTTTTGTATTCTATTGGCAGGGAATGTAAATATATTTGATTGAATGGGTAGACATTATATCAGACTTTTACAATAAGACCAGAAATTTAATTACTCATGTTTTATCTTAATATGCTGAAAATACTTATAAATTTGCTATAATGAAAGCAGAGGTATTGCAATTTATGGGAGTATGCGTATGTCTGACCTTAGCATGATGCTCAAAGATTATCGGCTGACGACGGCGGAGATACTCTATCACCTTCCTGACCACCCAATGTTGCTGCAGAGCTTTGTGTGGCAGGATTTGGACATTGCTCCTAAATTCCCAGTGCTTAGTAAATTTCTAAATTTTTGGGAGCAGAAAATTGACGGCAAGTTACATTCTGTAAAGGTTGCCAGTACGCAGATTATTAAGCCAGCACAGTTTATTTACTGTAAAGGCGAGCTTAATATTCACTAGAGTTTTTATGGTTTTGCTCTGGTAAAAACATAGTTTTTGCTGTCTGAGAGTTTTTTATTAAACTTATAACCGTTATCATTGAAAGCACGCAAATCAGCAGCTTTTTCTGTACGGTTTTTGATAATAAAATTTGCCATTTTTCCCCGTGCTGCTTTGGCGAATAGACCAATAATCTTAAAGTCGCTGCCTTTGCCTTCTTTGAATATAATATTTAGCAATTCACCATCTAATTTTACTTCATGGACAGACTTAAAATATTCCTGTGATGCAAGATTTATCAATAGAGGTGATTTTTGTTTATGTAGAGCTGAATTTAAGGATTTTGTTATTCGATCATCCCAAAATTCATAAAGATCCTTTCCGCGGGGATTGGCGAGTTTAATTCCCATTTCTAAGCGATATGGTTGGATTAAATCTAGTGGTTTAAGTAGCCCATATAGCCCAGAAAGAATGCGTAAATGCTCCTGTGCGAAGGAAAAATCTGATTCACTATAGTTTTCAATATCAATGCCTTCGTAAACATCGCCCTTGAATGCTAGGATTGCCTGACGAGCATTTTTTGTGGTAAAAGGTGTATAAAAATCTTGGTAACGCTGAAAATTCAAAGCAGCCAGTTTATTGCTTATATCCATTAATTTCATTAATTCGGCTGGTGTTTTGTCTCGTAAGTATTTAATAAGTTGCACAGATCCATCTAGGAATTCTGGTATAGTATGTTTTTTTGTCAGTAGTTTTGATGTATAATCCATAGTTTTTGAGGGGGAAAGTATAATAATCATTAAAACATGCCAATATTATTGTTGAAATGGTAATTAAATTTTAGAGGCGAAGAAAATTACAATATGCTAACATTAGACCACAATTATAACGATTTTAGTGGAACAAAGCGCATTATGCGAATGGTTTTTTCAGGATTTTTTCGTAAAAATGATGGCTCGGCTCTCATCGAGTTCGCTATTGTTGCACCTGTATTTCTGCTTATTTTGTTTGGTGTGACAGAGTTCGGTTTGTTTATGTATCATAAAATAACTGTCGAGCGTATTGCTGTGGAAGTTTCGCGTATTGCCTCTATTGCTAAAACTGCAGACAGCGGAGCATGTTCTGGGACAGCCAATCAGTCAGAATATATAACCTGTATTGTTAGAGAAAAATCTCACGCGCTTATTAATGGTGATAGAGTGCAGGTGCAAATTGGAAGGGTGGCGGATGGTGGCACTTCTCTGCCCGATATTTGTCTTGATGACCCAGTAAATCCAAGCAGTGCGCCAGCAACTTGCACTGTATATGAAGATGTTGATGGAAACGGAATCTATAGAGGTGCTGCAGCGAGTAATTACGGAGGTAATGGAGATACTATTGAGGTTCGTATATCCTATCCGTGGAGTGTTCAGTTTCCGTTGTTAAAAAATTACTTTGGTAGTGCTTCTAATAAAGGCATTACAATGATTACTGCCTCAACCACTATTAAAAATGAGCCATGATTATGCAGCGTTTTACTAGATATTTCATTTCGAATAGGCGAGGTTCAGCTCTGGTTGAATTTGCGCTGGCTGCACCGCTTCTACTCACCCTGTTTTTTGGTGTGGTTGAGCTAACGCGTTTCATCGTAATTATGCAGAAGGTGGAGAGGGCGAGCTATTCGCTATCGAATATCGTTATACAATATCTTCCCGCACAAGATCCTGCCGTTAATATTTTGGGCGAAATTAGCGAAGATAACATGAATAATAGTGTGTTTCCCCAGCTGGCTAGTATTATGAATCCGAATAATGCCGCTGGTGATCTGCGTGCAATAGTTTCATCAGTGGTGAACACTGCTGCAACAGCACCGCCTGTTATTACAATAAACTGGCAGATAGCGGGAGGAGGAACGTTCACGAACGCTGATACGTTTAGCGTAGTTAATGGTTTAGCCCCATCGGCTATAAATTCATCGGTAAGGGATACAACGGCTACTTTTACCCCAGAAATAATGGCGGATTTGGCAAATATGCAGCAAGGTGAAAACATCATTGTTGTTGAAGTTTTTTATAATTACCAACCGTTAGTGAGTGATATACTAACTAGGTTTGGCATGCCATCATTGGCACAAAGAACTATAGTTTCTAGGGTATATTCTATTCCACGTCAGGGTAATTTGCTTGCACTACCACCAAGTTTTCCAGTGGCTACACCGTGAGGTATAAAATGAAAAAATATATAAAAATATTATTGTCTTTGGGGCGTGCTAATGAAGGTGGCGTACTCATTATGGTGGGTGTTTTTATCCTTATAATTTTTGCCATTGGTGGTGCGGGTATTGATTTTGGACGCGCACAATTATTGCAAATGAAAGAACAGCAAGCATCAGATTCTGCTGCGCTCGCTGCTGCCAATATATTGGATAAAGACACTATCAATCCTAACGAGGCCACAATAAGAGAGGATGCCGCGCGTCGTTATTACAATCTGAATTTTCCAACGAGCTATTTGGGAGTTTCCCGTACTACTCCACAATATAGTTTTAATAAAGCCAGTGGCGATATTATAGTTAGTAACAGCGAAAATATAAAAACAAACTATATAACGACAATGGGAAGAAGTGATCTAACCGTTGCGGCACGCACTAAGGTTAATATTCCTAACAAAAATATTCCAGATTTTGATGTGGTAATGGTAATAGATGAGTCTGGATCAACACGAATAGCAATACCCACCACAGGAAGAAGTAGAATTGAAACGGAACGGGCAGCTGTTTCCAGTATGCTGGATGTACTTTTTCCCGCTAACCAACCACCAAACCCGAATCTTCGCTTTGGACTAACTGGGCATTCTGGAGCTATAACCCACGCCTTTGGGCTTACCTCAGACAAAGTTCAAGCACAAACCTATATAAATTCTCTCGATTGGCATAATCAAACTTATACACATTGGGGAATGGAAGCAGGTTTTAATATGATATCTGGTGTGTGGAATGGTTTTGTTCCTCCAAATCGGTGTGGCGTGCATAATAATCCTCTATGTGTTCCTCAGAGAAACACAGGCGTTCCAGCAGCTGTAACAGATCGTGATGATGGAGCGAGATTAAGTAGATCAAGATACGTTGTGTTTATAACTGATGGTTTTATAATGGTGCAACCAGCACCTTGCCGTGGAGGGGTAGGAGATTTTTTACCAGGTGACACTTGCCCGAATTATAATGCATTTCTCAGGGTGTGTGATAGTATTAAGGCACCTCTGGCAGATGGTTCACCAGGGGCAATTATTTACACTATTAATTTTGCCTCACAATCATCAGGTGATGTGGCTCCTAT
The DNA here is from genome assembly GCA_025464625.1 of Rickettsiales bacterium. GTDB lineage: Bacteria > Pseudomonadota > Alphaproteobacteria > Rickettsiales > SXRF01 > SXRF01. The sequence goes on from JAOAUZ010000003.1 coordinate 66,366, forward strand.
GACTTCCTGTGCCTCAGATCCTTCCAAGTATTTTTATGCACCAGACGGTCCAACTTTACAGGGGATTCTCACAGGTATAGCAACCAAGATAAATAAGGTCAGAATTACTGATTAATTTTTTAGTGTAAAAGATAATGCCCTTGAATATTTTTGTCATGCCTATATAAAAGCACGATGATAAATTCTGTAAAAAAATCTGTGAAAAATATTTTAGTTGCTGGCGGTACTGGTTTTATCGGTTCGCATTTGTGTATTTCGCTTGTTGAGCGTGGTCATAATGTTGTGGCACTGGATAATTTTTTTACTGGCAGGCGCGAGAATATAGAATCATTATTTTCTAGCGATCATTTCAAACTTATAGAGCATGATATAACCACGCCATTTTCTGGTGTGGATGGTATTATTTTCGATGAAATTTATAACCTAGCTTGCCCAGCCTCACCTGTGCATTATCAGCCTGACCCAGTGCGCACCATGATGGTGAATATTTTAGGTATGAAGAATTTGTTGGATTTGGCAAAAAAACATAACGCACGGATCTTGCAAACTTCAACAAGTGAGGTTTATGGTAATCCTGAAGTTCATCCGCAGCCAGAAAACTATCTTGGAAATGTAAATACTATTGGTCCTCGTGCCTGTTATGATGAGGGTAAGCGTGCTGCTGAAACTTTATGTTTTGATTATCACCGCAAATATAAAACTGACATAAAAATTGTGCGGATTTTTAATACCTATGGATCATTGATGCGCCATGATGATGGGCGGGTGGTTTCTAATTTTATCTGTCAGGCACTATCTGGTAATCCAATCACGATTTATGGTGATGGTTCACAAACACGTTCATTTTGTTATATTGACGACATGGTTGATGGAATAATGCGCATGATGGAAAGTAAAAATGGTGTCATTGGTCCAGTGAATCTTGGTAATCCCGATGAATTTACAGTTGAGGAATTGGCGGAAAAAATCTTGGAAATGACGGGCAGCAAATCGCCCCTTACCTACAAACCTCTTCCACAGGATGACCCATTGCAGCGTCAACCAGATATTAGCCTTGCCAAAAAGCTACTGGGTTGGCAGCCAAAAGTGAAGCTAGACAAAGGTCTAGCCAAGACTATTGCTTATTTTTCCAAGGCATCATGTTAATTGTTTATTAAAAACTTAATGTTAGCATTATAAGATGAAGATTTTAGTCCCAGTAAAACGAGTGGTTGATTATAACGTACGGATTCGTGTTCGCGCGGATGGTTCAGGTGTGGAAACTTCTGGCGTTAAAATGTCGATGAATCCGTTTGATGAAATTGCTGTTGAAGAAGCAGTACGACTAAAAGAAAAAGGAATCGCTAGCGAAGTTATAGTTGTTTCTATGGGAGTTGATGCCGCGCAGGAAGTTTTACGTTCGGCACTGGCGATGGGTGCAGACAGAGCAATTTTAGTTTTAAGTGATAATAAAATTCAGTCACTCGGTGCAGCAAAAATTCTTGCTAAATTGGTAGAGCAGGAACAACCACAACTCGTGATTATCGGCAAACAGGCGATTGATGATGATGCCAACCAAACTGGGCAGATGCTTGCTGGTTTGCTTGGTTGGGGGCAGGGGACATTTGCTTCTAAAATTACAATAGAAAATAATTCTGCATTAGTAACCCGCGAAATTGATGGTGGTTTGATGACGGTGAAATTATCGCTTCCAGCAGTTATAAGTACTGACCTGCGCCTCAATGAACCGCGCTATGCTGCGCTTCCCAACATCATGAAAGCGCGCAGCAAACCGCTTGCAAAAATGAATGCTGCAGATCTTGGGCTTGATATCGCTCCGCGCGTAAAACATCTGAAATATGAAGAACCAAAAAAACGTACTGGTGGTGGCAAAGTTAAGGATGTTGCTGAGTTGGTGGAAAAAATAAAGAACGAGGCGAAGGTTATATGACAATTCTTATCCTCGCTGAACATAATAACAAAACTCTGCATCCTGCTACCAACCATGCAGTTACCGCTGCCACGCAAATTGGCGGAGATGTTCATATTTTGGTTGTGGGGTCAAATGCAGATGGAGCAGTAAAACAGGCAGCATCAATCGCAGGTGTGAGTAAGGTGTTGTACGCTGATGCAGCGCATTATTCTTATCCTCTGGCAGAAAATATAGCACCTCTTATTGCTTCTATTGGCAAAAACTATTCGCATATTCTGGCAACGGCAACGACCACAGGCAAAGATATTATGCCTCGTGCAGCAGCATTGCTTAATGCGTCGCAAATATCAGAAATTATAAAAATAATCTCGCCTGACACATTTGTTCGCCCGATTTATGCAGGTAATGCACTGGAAACCGTGCAGACAGATGAGGCAGTAAAAATTATTACACTCAGGCAGACTGCTTTTGCACCAGCTTCTGCAACGGGTGGAACTGCAGCAATTGAAACGCTTGCACCACTTGCTGCAAGCAATCTTTCTAGTTTTGTAGAGTTGCAGGAAAATAAATCAGAAAGACCAGAATTAACTTCAGCAAAAATAGTTGTATCTGGTGGTCGCGGAATGGGCAGCGCAGAGAATTTTAAAAAACTGGAAGTGCTGGCGGATATTTTGAGAGCGGGAATAGGCGCGTCACGCGCAGCAGTGGATGCTGGGTTTGTTCCCAATGATTATCAGGTTGGGCAAACAGGAAAAGTTGTTGCCCCTGATCTTTATATCGCCGTTGGAATTTCAGGAGCGATACAACATCTTGCGGGTATGAAAGACAGCAAGGTGATAGTCGCTATAAATAAAGATGAAAATGCACCAATCTTTGAAGTTGCCGATTATGGTTTGGTGATGCAGTGGCAAGACGCTCTGCCCGAGCTAGAGAAATTACTCTCTAAATGATATGTCTGACTTACCACAAATTGCTATTGCACAAATAAATGTTACAGTTGGTGATATAGCGGGCAACCGCGCAAAAATTCTAAAATATTATGATGAGGCGACTAAGGCAGGGGCAAAACTGGTAGTTTTTCCTGAGCTTTGCATTACAGGATATCCCCCACAAGATTTAATATTGTCGCCAGATTTTCGTAAGACAGCTATGCAGGCGGTCTATGATATTGCAAAAAAAACTGCAAATGGTGCAGCTATTATTCTCGGCTGTGTTTGGGAAGATGAAGGTAAAATACATAATTCTGGTCTGCTACTTGATGGCGGGAAAATAGTTCATGCCCAACCAAAAACTATCTTGCCTAACTATGGAATTTTTGATGAAAAACGCTTGTTTGTAGCTGGTGACAGAACTGTTGTTATAAATTGGCGCGAGCATAAAATCGCCATTTTGATTTGCGAAGATGTGTGGAATGAAGAGGTGGTTAAGTCACTAAAAAATAGAGCTATAGATGCAGTATTTGTAATTAATGCTTCGCCATTTGAAATAGGAAAATATGAACAAAGACTCAGCGTTGTAAAGAAAGCAGCAAGCATAATTGCTGTACCTGTGTTCTATACCAATTTGGTTGGTGGGCAGGATGATATAGTTTTTGATGGTGGTTCATTTGTAATGAATAAAGAAGGCAAGAAAATTTGTGAATTGCCTAGATTTGAGGAAGCTCTACAAAATAATGACAAGATCCTTCACTGCGTTCAGGATGACAGTTATGAAATCTGGAACGCCATGAAGCTTGGGCTTACTGATTATGTGCATAAGAATGGTTTTTCTAAAGTTTTACTTGGGCTTTCTGGCGGGATAGATTCTGCGGTAACGGTTGCTCTTGCGGTTGATGCACTTGGTGCTGATAATGTTCTTGGTGTGTTGTTGCCATCACCTTATAGCTCAAAAGAAAGTGTTGAAGATGCGCTCGCGAGTGCAAAATTATTAGGTATAAAAACCCATACTATTCCTATTACGTCAGCGATGGAAACATTCTCTGATTTACTCACTCCTGAATTTGAAAAAGAAAACTGGATGGAAGAGCCAGAACTAGGTGGCAATTTGCAAGCAAGGCTGCGCGCCGTAATACTTATGGGGCTTTCTAACCGCTATGGCAGTTTGCTGCTTTCTACTGGTAATAAATCAGAAATCGCTGTTGGCTATTCCACGCTATATGGTGATTCTTGTGGTGCATATAATGTACTTAAAGATATTTATAAAACGCAGGTTTATGAATTGGCTAATTGGCGCAATGAGCAGTCGCCCGCTATTCCAAAACGCAGCATCAGCAAAGCACCATCGGCGGAATTAAAGCCCAATCAGCTAGACGCGGATAACCTACCACCTTATGATATACTTGATGATATTTTGGCAAAGCATATTGAGGGCAGAATGTCAGAGCAGGAAATTATTGCAGCAGGGCATGAGCAGAAAATAGTGGAAAAAGTTTTGCGCTTGGTGCGACTGTCGGAATATAAACGTAGTCAGTCTTGCCTTGGTGTAAAAATATCGCCGATGTTATTTGGCAAAGATCGTCGCTATCCAATAACCAACAAATTTTGATATGGAAAAGATACAAAAATATTTACCTGCGCCGATGGTTTTACTCGCGTTCCTGCTTAGTTTTATAACAATTTATGCCACTGGCTCGCCACTTCTGCAGGATTTTGATATGGGCTGGCACATTGCTGCTGGTGACTTAATCCGTACCAGTGGTGATATTGCCCCGCGCGATCCATGGTCGTTTTCTGGCAGCCAGCAGATATGGTATAATATCTCTTGGCTATGGGATATCGTTCTAAGTTTTGTGCATGAAAAAACAGGTGTTGAGGGGCTATTTGTTTTTGCAGCAACTCTTCCTGCTTTAGTGGTGGCACTTCTTATAGCAAGCTTGCGCGCGCGCGGGAATATCGGCAACAACGCTCTTATTTTTATCGGCATGATTACCACTTACTGTATGTTGGAGTTTTCAACAGGAAGACCGCAGATTGTAGGCATTCTGTTTGCTCTTATTTTTCACCATATATTGCATAAAACCAGAAATAACCCAAAGCTGTGGCAGGTATTTTTATTGCCACTTATTACGGTGTTGTGGGTTAATATTCATGGTAGTTTTTTTGCAGGATTTATAATTATTGGTGCTTATGGGCTGGAGGCTATCTACAGCAAAAACAAGCAGTGGTTTTTGCGGTTGTTTTTGGTTGGAATATTATGCGTAATCGCAACACTTATAAATCCTTATGGCATCAACATCATTACAGCCGTTGAAAGAACACTTAACAGCGTTGTAACAAGCTATGTTTCCGAGTGGCGACCGTTTGTATTTGGCAGTGTTATGGGTGTTTCAATTTGGCTGTTGGTGTTTATTATGTTTAGTGATTTACGAAATCCTCGCGCGGAAATTGCTGATAAAATCCTAGCTATCGGCTGGTTGATTGTAATGCTCTTTTCGGTGCGTAATGTTGGGTTTTTGGCGGTGTTGGGCGCGCCTTATATGGCATTTAATTTTCCCGCTGATAATGAGAAGGATAGCAATACGAGGAAACTTGCAGCGTGGATTAATGATAAAAAATTCTCCCCAATTATTTTGGTACTAATTCCACTGGTATTGGTTGTCAGTTATTTCCTGCTCCCTGTTTTAGGTGCAACGCATTATATAGAAAAGAAAGAAAAAGCAATACTTCCCGCGATTAACTATGTAATGCAGAATTACGCAGATAAGCGCATTATAAATGATTATGATTTTGGCGGTAGAATCATTTATGAGAGCAAAGGAAAGCTCCCAGTGTTTATGGATGGTCGCGCACCAACAGTTTATGACGAAAAAATCCTGAGCGATTTTCTTGATTTTACAACAATGAAAAAAGATTGGCAGAAAATTTTAGAGCAATATAAAATAGACGTTATCTTCATAAGCAACAACCGCGATTTCGCTAAGGATTACGCAAAAGGCTTATATCACGATAAGTGGCAGGAAGTTTTCCGCGATGATGTTGCCAGCGTTTACGTCAGGAAAAATTGATTTTCATTTTCGATACAATGCACGGGTAGCAGAATTTTACGCTATCAACTTTGCTGGCTGGAACTGGCCAAGGACCAACTGATGGGTCTTTATCATAGAGCGCACCAGATTTGCTGAAAAATATTCCTGAAAAATCAGATGGCGCGCGAAAAACTGTACCAGACGGACGCGCTACGGCAACTATCTGCCCTGCTTTTACGGCTTCCATTTCGTCATATTGATAGTTCTCTATTTTGCCATTATTTTCCTGCGCCATATATATTTGGTCATCAGATTTCAGTTCGCCTTCACGCTGCAAATCATTATAGGTGATACGCGGCCTAACACTGTAGCGTTCAAAGATCCCGTCATCTTCCTGACTAAGAGGTTTAACGCTGGTTATGCCTTCATTATAGAGAGTGGCAAGGGTGAAGGCAGCAGCGACATGCGGTGATTTTGGGTCTTCATGGCGACCAGCTTCAATACCAGTTTGGCAAAGAATATTAGGCAGTGGAAAGAGTATTGTTTTTAGAGTTTTTACGGTTACGGTTGCCGAAGCATTGGCAGAAATAGCTTCTGCAAGTTCGGTAAGCAGTGGGCGAATCGGGCTATATTTTAGGTCACTATCGCGCTTATGATCCGTTATGCAGGTCATGTTGCCACGCGCCGAATGAATATCCAACATTCCCGAAATATTTTGCCCTAGCAAATATAATTCACGCGATCTTTTGGTGTGCGGGGTATTATCACTGCGCGTCATAAAATCCACAGGGATACGGTTGCCATCAGGAAGTAACTCTCCAGCTTCACTGAGTCCACAGCGGAAAGCATCGCGGGTTTCCTGCGGGGCGGTTGGATTTGCTTTTAATGCTGCAAAATATTGTTTTGCTGCCAGTGGATTTCCGATAATTCCAATGACATCATGTTTTAGTAATCCAGCGTCGGACAGAGCCATAGCAAGGGCGATTCCAGCAAGCCCTGCTGGTTCGTTGCCGTGCAGTTGCGCCAGAATCACAAATGGTTGAGTATTATTATTCTCTAAGCCTTTCAGGTGAATAGCTGCAGCTATCGTTTGTCCTGCGACTACTATATGATTTTGTTGTACATGGTTATGGATAATCTCCAACTCAGGAAGCGTTAAAGTTTTAGAAAAAAACCTGTCACGGAAAATATCCGCATTCGACATTTGCGAAAAATCATAGTTATATATAGTCTTTAGAGGCATTTACATGAATCTTTCAAAAAATAATAATATACAGGAAATTATCTTCATCGGCTTATCAGGAACAACTCATCATTATGGTGGATTGTCATCTGATAATGTCGCTTCGGATATGAATCGTGGCAGCGAATCTAGCCCAAGACAGGCAGCTTTGCAAGTTATTGCACTGGCGCGCTATATTCGTTCTCTAGGGATTGCTGTTGGCATTTTGCCACCACAACTGCGCCCATATCTACCAGTTTTACAGGAAAACGGTTTTAGCGTTGATAGTACGCCACTTGAAAAGCTGGAGCAAGCCTCGTCATCATCGTTTATGTGGGCTGCCAATGCTGCAACTGTTACGCCTGTGCCTGATAGCACAGATAGTAAATTGCACCTGACAACAGCAAACCTGCACACCAATCCTCACAGGCGGATAGAAGCAAAAGCTACGCATAATATTCTAAATCAGATATTTAAAGGTGTTCCAGATGCTATTATTCATCCACCACTGGACGCTTCTTCTGGATTTTTAGATGAAGGCGCAGCAAACCATATGCGCCTTTCTCCGAGCCATAGTGAGGTTGGGCTTAACGTATTTGTTTACGGTAAAAGGCAGAATGTGGCTGCATCACAAGCAGTGGCAAAAAATCACAATATACCGCCTCTGAAAACATTGTTTTTACAGCAAAATCCAGAAGTTATAAGCAAAGGCGTTTTTCATAATGATGTGATTGCCGTGAGTAATGAAAATTTGCTGTTGGTGCATGAGCATGCGTACGAAAATGGTCTGGCAGATATTGCACGAATTGAAACCGCGTATAAAACCCTCCATCCGCAAAAACGTATGCAACTAATTATTATAAAAGATGAAGATTTAACTGTTGAAGAAGGAGTGCATAGCTATTTTTTTAATAGTCAGATTATAACTAAATCTAGCGGTAAGATGACAGTGATTGCACCACAGGAGCTTAAAACACTCTATGGCGGGAAAGCTGCAAAATTAATGGAAAAAATTCGTGATAGTGCTAAAAATTCGATAGATGAAATTACATATCTTGACCTGCGACAAAGCATGAGAAATGGTGGAGGACCTGCCTGCTTGCGCCTGCGCGTTCCTGTAACAGCTACGCAACTGGCTGCTATCAAGGAAAATACGGGTGTGTTGGTTGATGAAGCAACGCTTTCTAAAATAGAAAATCTTATAGAGTGTTATTATCCAGAAACTTTAACACCGAATGGCTTGCGAAACCCAGAACTATATAGTAATTGCAAATCTTTTCTTGCTGAACTTTCGGTTTTGATGCGTATTAGTATTTGATCTATTAAAGGTTTTAAGACCCAATTTTTTTACTTGGTTTTTGTCATTCCGCCGAAGGGCGGAATCTACGCCATGCAATTGGATGTAACGCTTGTGGTTAGACATGGATACCGCTCTACAGCGGTATGATAAAGTGGATGATTCTGAGCTTTACCAGCTTTCTGTAAAAACAGTTGGTTATGGCTAAGTGATAAATTTGTCATAAAACTGTAACTTTTATTGCGCTGCAATATCTTTAAAGTAGAGTTCTCAACTAGGTTATAACAAGGCTATATAAAATGGACACAAGGTTACTATCATTTCTTGTTTTTACGACTTTATTTGCGGTATTTTTCCCAGAAATAAGTTTTGCAGTGACGGCTGTAGATACGCCAATTGGTAACACGCTTTGCACGACCGCCAGTTGGGCAAACGGCAATATGGGGGCGGGGATAGCAACATTATCAATTATAATAATGGGTATTTTGGCGTTGCTTGGCAAGGTTTCATGGAATCTGGCAACTCTTCATGTTGTTGGTACGGCACTTCTAGTAGGTGCTAGTTCTTTTGTATCATCATTGAATGCTGGTGCGTCAGGCTGCTAGAAATATATTTATATTAATCAATATATTATATTGTTGGCGGAATTGTCATAAAAGCTTAATTTTGTTTAGGAGTTAATATCTGCTACTCTTTTCTCAATTAGATTTTTAAGCAGAATTTGTAGGGCAGGTATTTATGGTAGAAAAGAAAAAATGGTCAGATGCGGTCAACGAACCACAGGATAAAGACAAAGAAGCTGTAAAATTTGTTTCTGAAGCAATAAAAGAAATAATTAAAGAAAGAATGCCAGAAATTACAGTTGCTGTTGGTGATAAAAAATCTCTCTATACCATTAGCCATGAGTCTCAAGGCAAGATACTTTATGTAACTGAAGATACAAAATCTCATCAGTTTAATATTGTGGTGAAACCTGAAGTAAAAATCCCAGATGTTATAACATTATTGGAAAAGAAACTTTTTTCTGGTAATGAAGGGACAATGTCGCCAGTGGTGAGCGAGGGTTACCGAGTCACCTTTAAGGGTGATGCCGAGGTTCTAGTCAAGCATATTAAAGATAACTATCCAGAAATTGCAGAAAAAGTGCAAAAGAAAATTGATGCAGCCCATAAGGAGTCTCCTGCAAGGTAGTTAAAAGCTGATTCCGCACTGCCCTCCATCCTTAGCAAATACAGCATCGTGCTTCTGGAATGACCATATGTTTATGGTAAGATAATTTTCTGAATAATTTGATTATAATCAAAGCAGTTTTACAACAATCCTTTAGGGATTAGTGCGTTCGCAGTGGTGAACTTGCAAACAATCAATCAAACATTAGGAGAATTATTATGTCAGTTCGTGATTTATTGCCTTTTGGCAAAACTTCAGTACCTATTGCAAGAGGTGCTAACCCGATTGTTGCACTTCAGGATGAAATGAACAAGTTGTTTGGAGATTTCTTCGGTGAGGCAGCGATGCCGTCTTGGTGGAGGAGCAGCGATTTATCTTCAGCCATTGCTGTTAGCCCAGCCCTTGATATAGCAGAAAGTGACAAGGAGTTTAAGGTTACTGCCGAACTTCCAGGCATGGATGTTAAGGATGTGCAGATCACCGTGGCAGATGGTTATGTGACCATTAAGGGCGAGAAGAAGCAGGAAGAAAAGGAAGAGCGCGAGGGGTATTTCCGTCAGGAACGCTCTTACGGTTCGTTCCAGCGTGTGGTAGCTCTGCCCGATAATGCCAATTTCGACAAGGCGGAAGCTAATATGAAGAACGGTGTCCTTACCATTGCCGTTCCGAAGAAAGCTGGTGCGCACTCGAAAGAGCGCAAACTTGAAATTAAGCAGGCTGCTTAATAACTGCCCCCGAATTAGCATTAAAGGGCGTGGAGAATTTGTTTCCCCACGCCCTTTTTTGTATTAGAACTATAAGTATGCAAAATACAGAACAAGAAAATACACCCGATTTGTGGTTGGAGCATTTCCCCTTTCCCAAGCAAGAGGGAAATAAGTATGATCGCGGTCATGCAGTGATTGGTGGTGGTGGCATAGCAAGCACAGGAGCTGCAAAAATTGTAGCTAGGTGTGCATTGCGCAGTGGGGCTGGCTTGGTTTCTGTTGCCTGTGACGCGGAATCATTGCCGATTTATGCAACATCTTTTCAGGCGGTGATGACTAAGCAAGTTGATAATGTTCAGGAATTTGTCAAACTTATTGATGATAAAAGAGTAACCGCGGTTTCTCTCGGTTCGGGAGCAGGTGTTAGTGAAAGAACCAAAGAATTTGCGCTTGCTGCTCTGGCAAAAAATAAACCGTTGGTTCTGGATGCTGACGCTATAAGTGTATTTTCCGATAATCCTCACCTCCTTTTTTCAGCAATAAAATCATCATGTATAATGACTCCGCATGAAGGAGAATTTTCACGCTTGTTTGGGAGGTTAGTTGAAGAAGGAGATAGTAAATTAGCCCGAGCAAAAAAAGCCGCAAAATTGAGTGGATCAGTTGTTGTTCTTAAAGGATTTAATACTGTAATAGCTGCCCCAGACGGGCGCAGTGCCGTCAATTGCAACGCCACACCATACCTTGCTAGTGCTGGAACGGGTGATGCTCTGGCCGGAATTTGTGTGGGATTGCTCGCTCAGGACATGCCCGCCTTTGAAGCCGCTTGCGCGGGTACATGGCTCCATGCAGAGGCGGCTTCAATATTTGGGGTGGGGCTGATCGCTGAAGATATAGCAGAATTACTGCCAGAAGTATTGAGAAGTCTTAAATCCTGAGCAGTTAGTTAGTAGCCATGTCGTAATCTGTTACCATTTTGTTCTGTTTTGGTAGATCACGGCGCACGATATTTTCCCACACTTCAGGAATCTTTGTCCGCCTTACGACCTTTTCCAAAGGCTGTACCCGACCGAATATATGCTCTTCACTAATAACATCTATAATATAGGCATCGGCAACTTTCATAAAATAACTCCTTTCATGATTTGTGAAATAAAAAATCTAACTATGTTGGTGAGTGGAGGCAAATGCTAGACTAATATTTAAAAAATAATTTGATTGGAATCAAAACGACTAAATAAAATGGAATTACAAGATTAACTTCTTGAAAGATTTTATTTTATTGGCTATTGGTTGGATATAGTTTCTTATTAGGGAAATAACTGGATGATTAAAAATGTTCTTTCGGATGTTATTGACGCTTTGCCGTTATTTTCAGGAATAAATGAGAAAGAAAAAAAAATATTGTTGGGGGTGGCGCGGATTCGTCATGTTTCGCGTGGACACACTTTATTTTTGCAAGGCGATTCAATTGTTTATTTTAATATAGTTTGTCGTGGTACTGTGCAGATGTTCCGCGAAACTCCTGATGGGCATGAAATAACTCCAGACATACTAATATCAGGTGATGCACTTTGCCCCTCAGAGATTACAGAGCAGCGACCAGTATATAAAGTTAATGCTCGCGCTGTTGAAGATACAGTTCTTTTGGAAGTTCCCATGGAATGGTTGAAGCAAAACTTAAAAAATTTTGATCACCTGATACTAAGATTATTTGCCGATGTTTCTCATCGCCTGCAGAGAACTACGCTGGAAATAGAACGTCAAACTACAATGTCTGCTCCTCAGCTTGTTGCCTGTTTCTTATATGAATTATGTGTTTTGTACGATTTTGACCCCAGAGGGTTTGAATTGCCATATAGCAAAACATTAATAGCCTCACGCTTAGGAATGGAGCTGGAAACATTCTCCCGCTCCCTCCATAAGTTGAAGGAGTACGGTATCACAGTTAGTGGCACTCATGTGTCACTGTTCCCTGACTATAATAATAGAGGAAAGAAATCAATTTCCAGCGTAAGCGAGCATCATTACAAACTCGAGCAGAAAATGCGAAGCACCCACCAAACGCCGAACACAATTTAATTATACAGAGCTAACTCAAACAATATCACCCAAATGTTTAACTAAATCATCGCCTTTATAATGTGTAAAATCTTTTGACAGCTCTGCCACTATTGCCTTTTGGGTATTTGCATTTAGATGTTTCTTTAATTCCCCCAGAATTTTATCTGGAGCAACGAGAGCTATATCAGTGAACTCTTTTCTTGCAGTTGCTTCGTTCAATTTTTGGGCAATATCCTCCACAAGATGACTCTTGATTTTTTTTCGCACATCAACATGTGGTTCACTCATGTGACGGGCGGAGCTACCACTTTCAAACACCATCCCTGTTGCATTGCGACCAGTCTCATAAATTTCTGGAGACTCCGCCTCCCACGCCATACCTTTCAATGGCAAAAGCTCGCGCACTAATAATTCTTTATAGTGCGTCTGCCCCTCGCTGCCACCTATAGGAATACGTTTTTCCAAAATTTTACGCTCGTACACCTGCGCCCTTCTACCATCAGCTACTAGAACCCACGTTACCGTCTTTTCCCTTGATACCTTAGCTTGTGCGCGCATATTTATTTCCTTCTCTTAATGTGATAATAGTAATGGTATATCTGCTGCTTCCAACATGTGGTTGGTAATTCCACCGAATATCATTTCGCGGAAACGGCTGTGACCATAAGCACCCATAACCAACAGGTCTGATTCCAACTCTTTCGTTCTCATCAACAGAGCCTCGGCAGGAGTTCGGCTTCCAGCAGCAATTATTATCCCATTGGCACAGATGCCATGACACTGTAAATATTTTATTATTCCTTCCTCTGCTTCAAGATCACAAGCCTCACCGTTTCCGCGTGCAGTCAATAATTGAATCTTATCCGCATGCTCCAGCAAGGGCAGAGAATTGTATATTGCTCTCGCCGCTTCCAGCCCGCCATCCCATGCTAAAGAGATATTTTTGCATGACCATTTAGCTGTTTTTTCACTTTTTCCTTTTGGTATCAATAATACAGGGCGACCTGTATCAAATATAGCGGAAATAATTGCAGAATCATAAACCGCACTCGGATCTCTCATACCACGTCCAACTACGATAATATCGCTAAGTCTCCCCTGCTGCGCGATGACATCCTCAACATCACCAACCAGATACACAAATTCAGCAACAGCATTATTAGTTTTATCGTTTGTTATGACATTGTTTCTATCACCAAGTGGAACATTATGGCGTGCCGAAAACGACTTCACATATTGCGTTGCCCGTTCCAATAGTTCTTTGTTTTCTTTTTCAATAGCAGCGATAACATGTGAACTCTCCAGAACGCCCTCACCATAGATGCCAACATAGCTGCTAGGTGGTTGTGAAACGTGCAGGACGCGAACCTTCGCAGCGTAAGACTCTGCCAACGAAAAAGACGTGTCCAATGCTCCTAATTCTTTTTCCTTACCGCCGAATATGCATAATATGGATTTTATGGACATTTTTGATTTCCGTATGATTGAACAGGCATGTATAATGGTTTTTTCTGTGGAATTAGATTTGATTATAATCAAATTATGACTGATATATTATACTAATCAGTAACTGTGGGGGCTATATGCAAATTAAGCAAACAGATGATAAATTCTGGGAATCTATTGCAGATGGGTTGAAATGGCAAACGCGCTGGCACACGGTAAATAATTCTGATTTTCGTACAGGAATTATACGCTGGTTTGAAGGTGGCAAACTCAGCGTTGCCGAAAACTGCTTAGATAGGCATCTTAAAACCCAGCCCGATAAAACTGCTATTATTTGGGAAAGTGATGATGGCAAAGAAAGTCGCCTGATTACTTATCGCCAGTTGCATCGTGAAGTGTGCAAGGTGGCCAATGCTTTGGTTGCTATGGGGGTTGATGCTGGCGAGCGGGTGACGATTTATATGCCGATGATTCCTGAAGCAGCGATTGCAGTTCTTGCCTGCGCGCGCATTGGGGCAGTGCATAGCGTGGTATTCGGTGGTTTTTCTGCCCAATCTTTGCGGGGCAGAATTACCGATGCTGATAGCCGTATTGTAATTACTGCTGATGAGGGGCTTCGCGGTGGCAAGAAAATACCGCTTAAAGCCACAGTTGATGAAGCGATTGAAGGAATAAATGTTGATAAGGTTTTGATAGTAAAACGCACGGGAGCGGACATTAAATTTAATCGCGGGCGTGATGTTTGGTGGCATGATGCGATAGCGATGGCGAGTGATGAATTTCCAGTGCAATATTTTGATGCTGAGCATCCTTTGTTTATACTTTATACCTCTGGTTCAACAGGAAAACCAAAAGGGTTGCTGCATAGTTGCGGTGGGTATTTAACATGGGCATCCTACACCCATAAGGAAGTTTTTGATTTGAAGCCTGATGATATTTTCTGGTGTACTGCCGATGTCGGTTGGGTGACTGGTCACACCTATACCCTATATGCCCCACTTTCTAATGGCGCAACCACAGTGATGTTTGAAGGTGTGCCGAATTATCCTGACTCCTCTCGCTTTTGGCAGATTGTTGATAAATATAAGGTGACGATTTTTTACACAGCACCAACGGCGATTCGTGCTCTGATGCGTGATGGGCAGGGGTGGGTAAAAAAATCGAGCCGCAAATCGCTGCGGATTTTGGGTTCAGTGGGTGAGCCGATAAATCCTGAGGCTTGGCGATGGTATAATGAGGTGGTGGGTGAAAGCCGTTGCCCGATTGTGGACACTTGGTGGCAGACGGAAACTGGCGCAACGCTTATCAGTCCGCTTGCGGGCAAAACTAAAACCAAAGCTGGTTCGGCAACACTTCCCATGCAGGGAATTAAGCCTGTGTTGCTTGATGAAAAAGGCAAAGAAATAGAGGGTGAAGGCGAGGGCGCGCTCTGCATTGCAGCTCCGTGGCCAAGCCTAGCGCGCACTATTTATGGCGACCATGAACGCTATCGCCAGACTTATTTTGCGCCGTATGAAGGTTATTATTTTACAGGCGATGGCGCACGGCGCGACGCAGATGGCTATTACTGGATAACAGGGCGGATGGATGATGTGCTGAATGTTTCAGGGCATCGTTTAGGCACAGCAGAAATAGAATCAGCACTCGTTGCCCATGCCAAAGTTGCCGAAGCAGCAGTGGTTGGTGTGCCGCATGATATAAAAGGCGAGGGGATATATGCTTATGTAACCTTAAATGGTGACGCTGAGGCTTCTGAGCATGTTAAGACCGAGCTTAAAGCATGGGTGCGCACGCAGATTGGCGCAATCGCCATGCCTGATGTGATTCATTTCGCACCACAACTTCCCAAAACCCGTTCAGGCAAAATCATGCGCCGAATACTGCGCAAAATCGCAGCAGGGCAGCTTGACCAGTTGGGCGATACCTCAACCTTGCTGAATCCCGAGGCAGTGGAAATGTTGATTGCAGGATTAATACCGACGAAAGTCGGTATCCAGCAAAACAAGGCGTCTACAAACAACAACTTGGGAAAAGCCAACAAAACCTAGCTTCTGGCATGACAATGCAGTGGAAATGTTGATTGCGGGGCGGTAGTTTTAATATGTCATCCCCGCGTAGGCGGGGATCTCTAGGAGTTTTTGAGTAATGTTTAAGAATGAAACTGTTTTTATATTAGGCGCAGGGGCAAGCAGGCATTATGGCTACCCTACTGGTGAGGAGTTGGTGAAAAAGGTTATAACAAAAGCTGATTATCTAAAACGCTTTCTTTCTTTTAATCCACCTAACAATAACTATTATTACTCACTTCCAAATATTATTGCCAAGGATTATATCCCTGATTTTATATTGGCTGGTTTTAATCCATCTGATCCTTTGTGGAAGTTGCCACAAATAGGAACAAATATAGTTAGTGCTGCATTTCAGGAAGCTTTTAAGCAGTGTGACAATCTCAAAACACGATTAGAGGTGGTTAATCCACCAGTCATTGATTATTTTTTACACGATAACCCAGATGTTCAAGAAATAGGGAAACTGTTAATTGCCATGGTTCTAATTGAGTGTGAAACGAAAATGGCTTCTTTGGTTGCTAGGCGAAATTATGCAAATATAAACGATGGCAGCCCAAACTCAAAAAATGATTGGTTGCGGTTTATTATTCATCAGTTGCTTGTTAAATCAAAGGAAGAAAAAGATATTGTCACTGAAGATAATAAAGTTCATCATTTGTTAGAAAATAAAGTGTCTTTTATCACATTTAACTATGACACTTCATTAGAAG
Source organism: Rickettsiales bacterium (assembly GCA_025464625.1). Taxonomy (GTDB): domain Bacteria; phylum Pseudomonadota; class Alphaproteobacteria; order Rickettsiales; family SXRF01; genus SXRF01. The sequence goes on from JAOAUZ010000003.1 coordinate 82,927, forward strand.
ATAAATTATATTCTGCCTTATCCCATATTGATGTAATAGATAATAATATTCGTGATGAATTTTTTTCGGAAAAAAAAGATAAAAAACGCTTTTTCCATATCTATGGAAAGATTAATTCAAAAATTGGTCTAAGCAATAGGGAAACACAAGATTTAGAATATTGGTCAGCAGACCTACCAGTATTTGGAGATGAGTATTTAAATAACAAAAACAAACTAAGGGAGTTAAAAAGCATATTAGATAGAAGTTATGCTGCTGCACAAACATTAAAAACTATTGCTGGTTCTAATGGGAATAAACCAGATAATTCAGAAGAAATAGTTGCGGCTAAAGAAAAAATAAAAAATGCAAAAGTTGTGTATATTCTTGGTTATGGATTTGATGAAGAGAACAGTGATAAGCTAGGATTAAAAGAAGCGTTAAATCCCAAACATGGGAAGTATGTCATGTTTACTAATTTTGAAAACAAGGAACGTATTAATAAAAAGGCTGGTATAGCATTTTGTAATGATCCCAATTTCTTTTCTGGTGATAAAAATATACAGCAACGGTTAAATCAATCAGGTAAACCTTCCTATTATTATGAAAGAAGCATAAAAAATGTTTATGATGCTTTTGCAGATGATTTTGATGCGTTGGAAACTTATGATTTGTAATTAAGTCCCCCCATCCTTGTCATTCCGAACGCATGTGGGGAATCTTTGCAAAAAAATATTATATATATTATAAGAATAAGATTCCTCAGTCGCTTCGCTCATTCGGAATGACAAATTATACACACAGGATAAACGGAGAAAATTTATGGCACTTACTGGAAAAAATGCGATTGTAACTGGTTCAACCAGCGGTATTGGTCTTGCCATTGCTCGCACATTGGCGGGGCAGGGCTGCAACATCATGCTAAATGGCATGGGCGAAAAATCTGTGATTGACGGCTTGGTTGCCGAATTTTCAAAAACATATAACGTGAAAACAATTTATTCTGCTGCGGATATGACCAAGCCCGCCGAGATAAAACAGATGGTGGAGGGTTGCAACGCGCAGCTTGGCAGCGTTGATATATTGGTAAATAACGCAGGTATTCAGTTTACCGCACCCATAGAAGAATTTCCTGAAGAAAAATGGGATGCGATTATCGCCATAAATCTTTCTGCAAGTTTTCATTCCATAAAAGCGGCTATTCCACTTATGCGTAAACAGAATTTTGGACGGATTATCAATATTGCCTCGGTGCATGGCTTGGTTGCTTCCACCAACAAATCAGCTTATGTTGCAGCGAAGCACGGTATAGTTGGGCTTACCAAAGTTGCTGCTTTGGAAAATGCCGAAACTAATATTACCATTAACGCAATTTGCCCAGCATGGGTGCATACGCCGCTAGTGCAAAAGCAAATTGAAGATAAAGCCAAAGCGCAAAATATCAGCATTGAAGAAGCAACAGCAAAATTACTCGGCGAAAAACAACCCAATAAACGCTTCATAAAACCAGAAAATATCGGCGCGATGATAGCCTTCCTGTGTGATGAAAACGGTGATTCAATGACTGGTGAGATTATTACTATGGATGGTGGCTGGCTGGCGCAGTAACTCTGTCATCCCCGCCTTGAGCGGGGATCTTGGGAAAAACCAATGACAGAATTTATGGCTTAAGATCCCCGATTAAATCGGGGATGACAAATCTAACCAATTATCCAACATCCTAAATAATGCGCGTTCGCACGAGGCTGTGTTTGCTATTTTTTCTTTTATAACTTTTTCTGATTGAATGGTGGGTGAGGGAGCAGAAATTTCATTACCACAGTTAGCTATAATAGTATCAATAGATTTTTCATTCATTTCTAAATGGAATTGTAACCCCAGAATTCTATCACCAAAAAGGAACGCTTGATTAGTGCAGGCTTTGCTGGAGGCTAGATGTGTCGCGCCATCTGGTATCGCAAATTGTTCGCCGTGCCAGTGAAAAACACTCATGGCTGGGTTTAGTCCCGCGATTATTTTATTGCCCATTGCAACATCACTCCACGCTATTGGAAACCAGCCAATTTCTTTAACTGGTGCTGGCGATATCTTTGCTCCTAAAACATCAGCGATTAATTGCGCGCCAAGGCACACGCCGAGTATAGGCTTACCCGCTTTTATAGCCTGTTTTAGGTGTTTTTTCTCGTCATTAAGCCACTGATATATTTTCTCATCATGCACACTCATAGAGCCACCCATTATAATAAGCGCGTCATAATCATCAACATTTGGGATAGTATGTTTTTCATAAAACTTAGTGGCAGAAAGCTTATGTCCTCTGGTGTCTGCCCAGTCTTTAATAAGCCCCAATCCTTCGAAGTGAACATGCTGAAAATAATGAATTTTCATAGAAATCCTTGAATATCTTTGTTTTTATAAAATAGCGAACAATTCTTTTTATTATAGTGATATTTTTTATCTTGACAATATAGTTAGGAGTCCTTATATTATTAGGAATCCTACCTAAACAAGGATTGTAATTAAACATAACCAATTAATCAACTAACTATAGGAGTTTTTTATGTCTACTAAAGCTACATTTTATCACGCTGGTTGCCCTGTTTGCGTTTCTGCTGAACAACAGGTTCTCGATATTGTTGACGGCAAAAAAGTAAATCTAGAAGTTGTACATTTTGCTAATGCTAAAGATCGCATAGCTGAAGCTGAAAAAGCTGGTGTTAAATCTGTGCCAGCACTCGTTATTGATGGAACAGTTCTACACATCAATTTTGGCGCAAGCATGGACGATGTTAAAAAAGCTGTAGCTTAGTTTTTATTTAATAATCTACAAAGGAGATAATTTATGTTTTTACGTTCAGTATCAGCAGCATTTGCTCTCATGCTAACTACTTCTCTAACTGCTTATGCTGGTGATGATGCTATTGTTTCACCCAAGAACAAAAAAGTTCAAGCTGAGTTTGACATTGTGCGTGCCAAAGTGACAACAGACGGTAGCAATTTGGTGTTTCAGCAGGAAGTGCGTGGAACAGCAGGAAAATCATCACCCAAGGCTCATGGAAAACTTGCTGGTGCTGATGTATATAGCTATGTTTGGCCAACCAGCCTGAATAGTAGTGCTGTTGGTTTTGAGGCAGATCAAGGAATCCTAGCTTTGGCACTTACTGTTCATCCTGATTTTGATGATACGCCGCTTTATGACGAAAATAATGACGGCAATAAAACTAATGATGGTGTTCGGTGGCACTCTCACTGGGTGGTGTTGACCAAGGATGAAGCCTGTGGCAAAGACGGAATGAAAGTAAAAGACATTCCAGATGGCACTAAACCTAAATTGCCAGCAACATGGCCGAATCTGCCAATCTTCATTGATAGCCCTGGTTATGATTTTGCCATGAATAAAAGCAAAGTTCTGGTTAAAGTTCCTCTTAAAGAACTTGGTTTTCCAGAATCATTTAATTATGATGGTGTGACATCTGCACTACGCGTAAATCAACAAGTTCATGCGCCATTGCTTTGCATTGTCAATGTTTGGGACATAGCCTCTGGTGATTTAAGCCTGCCTGCTAAGACGAAGTAATTGCTAATAAAAAGCGTGAGAGAATTAACAATCTCTCACGCAGTTTTAAGGAAAATTATATGAAAATTGATGTTTATGACACCTACGCCACTTCAAAAACTGGCAAGACAATTCATTTTGATGTGCTTCTGCCAAATGGCGATGGCAAAGAAAAAGCAGTAAAATTTGCCAAAGAATTTCTTGAAGAAATTGGCGAGTCATCTGATTCTTTAAAACAGGAAAGATGCAATTTTTGTCATTCGGAGAATGCCAATGCAGAACTGCAAAAACATATTGTTACACATGGTCATTTTATCCTGCAAATGGAAGGCTGTCCTAATCCTTATTAATTAATGGAATATAGCCATGGCTAGTGCTTTTGATAGAACCGAGCAGCAATCAAATCAGAGAGCGAAAATAACCGCTGGTGTGGAACGTCTATCAACCGTTTTTCGTGCGGCTCTGTGGGAAGAAGCCAAACATTACAACCTAAGCCCGCTGCAAGTTCAGATATTACTATTTATTGCCTTCCATGATAGCGAGCAATGCAGCATTACCAATATATCTAAAGAATTTGCGGTGACTAAAGCCACAGTGAGCGATGCTGTAAAAACATTGTTGGAAAAGGCGTTACTGAAAAAGCGTGGCGCAGAAGATGCGCGCGGATTTTTTCTTTCTCTTACCGCTGACGGCAAAAAATGTGTTGGTAAATTGTCAGGACTTGCAGATTTTTTTGACGCATCACTTAATCATGTTCCTGAAGAAGAAATCAGTAAAATATGGGAAGGGATGTTGTTGCTGATTGGGCATTTGCAAAAAACCAATATTATTCCTGTTAGAATGTGCTTCAGTTGTCAACATTTTGGTAAAGATCATCCTGAGGGCGCACCGCATTATTGCAATTTCATGCAAAAATCATTGGGCATAAAAGATATTAGAATAGATTGTTCAGAGCATTTGGCTTTAATTACGAATTAACGATTTTCCCGTCAACTATTCTGATAACACGGTCGGCACTGGCTGCAAAAGTTTGTTCGTGGGTGACAACAGCTACCGCCCGATTTTGTTCGTGGGCAAGTTCTTTCAGTATGTTTTGGACATTGGTGCTGGATTCGGTATCCAGATTTCCAGTTGGTTCATCGGCAAGTATGAGTAGTGGATTATTAGCAAGGGCGCGGGCTATGGCAACACGCTGACTCTGCCCACCTGATAATTGTTTTGGAATTTTGTGCATCTGCTCACCAAGACCAAGACTTTCCAGTAATTCTTCAGCACGTTTTTTAATTTCTGCTTGTGATAAACTGCCAAGTCGCTGCATCGGCAGCATAACATTTTCCAGTGCTGAAAATTCTGGCAATAAAAAATGAAACTGAAATACAAAACCTAATTCTTTAAGGCGTATGTCAGCAAGTTGATCTTCGCTATAAGATGAAACATCAACATCTGCCAACCATATCTTCCCGCTTGTTGGTTTATCGAGTAATCCCAGCAGATAAAGCAGTGATGATTTTCCAGAGCCAGAAGGTCCTGTTATAACAATAAATTCACCTTGTTTAATATCTACATTAGCGTTTTCGACCAGAGTGATGGGAATTTCTCCTTCCAGTCTGCGTGTTAGATTCTCGGCTCTAATGACAGTTTTTGTCATTGGCTGCCTCGTAGAATATCAACTGGTTGAACACTGGCTGCTTTGCGGGCGGGAAGCAGTGCTGCTATAACAGACGCAGTTATGGCAAAGGCAGAGGCGATGGCAAATTGTTGCCAGCCCCAGTCAATCGGCATCTGCACTACCTCTGTTCCCCCTGGTGGTTTGAATTTTATCTGCATCATGCTGCGCATAATGGTGCTGCCAAGTGGGAGTCCAATCAGGCAACCGACAATGCCCAGAGTTATTCCCTGAAATATAAATATCTGCCTTATATCGGCAGCACGGAAGCCCATTGATTTAAGAATGGAAATATCACGCTGCTTTTCTAGCACTACGGTGGAAATAACATTGTAAATCCCAAAGGCGGCAACTATCAGAACGGCACTGACCACTGAATACATAATTATATTGCGGATAATTAGAACGCTCAGAATATCCTCAGAAGTTTCCTGCCATGAAATTGATTTATACCCGATGCGATTTTCAATATCATTCGCCACAATTTTTGCTTGGTATGGGTCTGGCAGTTTTATAATAATATGATTTACGCGGTTAGGACGATTCAAAAATGTCTGCATTCGTTTTATAGAAACAAAACTGTGGCTGATGTCATATTCACTGCGCCCTGTACGAAATATCCCCAGAACCTTGAACACGCGCACCTGACCAGTTGGAGAGGTAACAGTTATATTATCACCATAGGCTATGGATAATATCCGTGCTAATTCCTGCCCTATGATAATTCCGTCAGGATTTGATACCAGATCCTCAATACTGCCAGTAATCATATAATTTTGGATTGTAACGACATCTTTAATATCTTCGGGAATCATCCCATCCATAAAAATGGCAAAGTCCTTACCAGCAAAACTTAGCACTCCTTGTCCGCCTAATATCGGTGAAGCCTGTACATTTGGCATTGAACGCAGATATTCTATAATCTGTTTATAACCGCGAATACCGCGCGTTTCGGTGACAGGTTTAACGCTGGCTATTTCTATCGCACCATTGGTGTAAATTTCTTCTATTGGCTGTTTGCGTGGATTACGGTATTCATCTGTTACAAAAATATGTGGGACGTTATCCACAAGCCTGCGGATGAAATCTTTTTCTGAACCGCGCATCAATGATGAAATTGCTAAGAAAAATGCCACACCAAGAATAATCCCTAGCAAAGAAACGATGCTCTGACGTTTGCGAGCCAGCAGATGACGAAGGGCAATGTATATCATCAATTTCATGGCTTTGACTGTTCAGCTAATACTGCGCGTATCTTTTTTCCTTCCTTCATATCTGAGCTTGGATTTAAGACCACAGAATCGCTCATGTCTAAACCATTGGTTATCTCAGTTTTTTCTACTCCCTTTGCTCCCACAGAAACTTGTTGTTGGGTGAGTTTCCCATCGCGTACCAGCCACACCTTACTCTGACTCACTGCACTGCTGGGCAGGAGCATAGCATCACCTTTTTCTTTGGTTATTATATTAGTTTCCGCCGTCATACCAATTTTAAGTGGCGTTTCTTGGCTAAATTCAACGCGCACTCGGTAGCTGCGGGCGATAGGGTCACCCTTAGGGGTTATGGCTTGTACTTTTCCATGAAAAATCTGTCCAGTAAAGGCATCCGCGCGAATCAAAACTTTCTGTCCAGTTTTAACTTGCGAAATATCTTCTTCATCAACTTCCGTAGATATACGCAGTGGCGCACAGCAGGAAAGCCAAAATACAGGTGTGTTTGAGGCAATCATCTGTCCAATTTCACCATCGCGTTTTATTATGAGACCGTCAGCGGGAGCGACCAACTTCAGATAATCAGCCTGAGCTTTAGCTGCTTGCGTTGCTTGAACAGCGGCTTCCCAATCTGATTTTGATTGGTCATAGCTTTTTTTAGGAATGGAGTTGCTCTTCACAAGGACAGAATTGCGTTCAAATTCTTTCTTGGCGAATTCTTCACGAGATTCAAACTGCTTAATTGAATGTTGGAGATCGTCATCTTCCAGTTGAGCGAGCAATTGATCTTTGGTGACGGCACTTCCTTCATCGACTTTTAGTTCCAGCAAGCGAGCGGAAGAGCGAGGAGCTATCGGAATCATAACCGTTGGTTCCACTGTTCCTGTAGCATACACAGCTTGCACCGCGGTTCCACGCACTGGATGCACCACCATTACGGACTCGCCTTGAAAAAGGCGTTTTCCACCAAGTGTTAAAACTACCAGTAAAATAATGGCTATGCTAATAACAAAATATTTTCTCATTTTTTTTGCCGATTTTAGTGATGGTGGCGCGTCAAAGGACAGCAATTCTATCATATTTGCCTAATTTATCTAGGAAATTGGTAAAAATATAACAGCGACTACTTGGCTTCATCAATAATTGTTATAATAGCAGCTTCCACTTCCTTAGCTATTTTTTCCAGCTTTGGAGAATCAGATAGAGATTTCAGCATGATAGTGGGGCGGATCATGCCGATTTTAGTTTTTCCATTATCGGAATAAACGGAAACACGACATGGCAACGCCATGTTCAGTCCCATATCTTCCATCAACACATCCTTGGCACTCTGTGGATTACATATTTCAAGAATCTGACAGGCATTGGCAAACTCCACGCCTTTCTTTTTCAATGTTTCTTGCAGGTTATGAATATGAAGTACACCAAATTTATGCCGTAACACCGCCGCCTGCAGGTCTGCCACTGCCTGATCCGCTGATTTATGAGTTTCCACGATATATTTCATAAAAATTTCCTATATCTGAATTGAATAATGACGAGCGACATAATATATAAGCATATGTGGGGATGTAATTGATGATAATCAATAGGTGAATAGAAACACTATTTATTCACTGGTTTTTTGCACTGGCAAAGTGCGCTGATGCGGGAAGATAATTTTTACTGTTGTGCCTTCATTTAACTTGCTGGTAAGCACCAATTTCCCGTCATGAAGTTCGGCATACATTTTACATAGTGGCAATCCTAGCCCAGTTCCTTCATGGTTTTTTGAGCGGTGTACTTGTCCGAAGACAGACAATGCTTTCGGTATGTCGTTTTCTGCAATACCAATTCCACTATCAGAAACAATAAGCATCAGGTTATGATGCGAATCAATGCTGGCAGAAATGGTAATAACACCATGTTCTGGTGTAAATTTAAAGGCGTTGGAAAGTAGGTTGATAAGAACCTGACGGATTTTTCTACTATCTCCCCATAATAATGGAAGTTGAGGGTCTGTTTTGACTATCAGGTCAATATCCTTGGTCTTTATTTTACCTTTCATGATCCGCACTGATTCATTTACCAGATCGCTGAGGTTTACTTTTTCTTCTATTAGTTCCAACTTACCCGCATCACCTTTTGAGAATTCTAGAATATCGGTAATAAGCTGTAGCAAATGATTTCCGCAGAGATTTATATCATATATACGTTCTTTTTGGTTGGCATTTAGTGGACCGAAATATCCAGAATTTATCATTTCAGAAAAACCAATGATGGCATTCAGAGGTGTTCTTAACTCATGACTCATATTAGCAAGAAATTCAGATTTAGCTTGGCTGGCAAGAATTGCTGCACTTTCAGATTCCTGAACACGCAGAATCTGGCGCGCCATAACCACTGCGAAGAACGATAGAATAGAGCCAAAAATAGTAAATAGCACCAAAAACCCAACGTCCCTAAGGCGTGATTGTCGCCAACTCGCCAAGTAATCATCCTCATCTAGCGTGATTTGCACGGCAAGTGGCATGTTCCTCAGCAACTTAAGAGACATAATCTTCTTGGAGTCAGTGGACGTGGCTGTTTTGACATAGACCGAATTGGGAATTTTTTCGTTTTCTGCAAGAAAATCACGTCCGAGCAATTCATTTAAAGTGCTTTTATAAGGGCTGGAAGCAAGCAGCGTTTTATCAAACAGCATAATTGACATAAATTTCTGATTTCCAGAGGCAATGGAGTCATAAAAATTAACAAAGTATTTTGGATCGATTGCGGCAACAACAACACCGCCAAAGTCACCTCCCAATTTATTATAACGTCTGCTCATAAGGATAGTTGGGGTTTGTCCCTCCACATAATTCTTTCCTATGAATACATCATTATTATCAGTTTCACGCATATGCCTGAAAAGTTTTTGTCCAACGGGTTTTTTATGATAATCAAGCCAGTTGCTATAACCTTCTTTATTAGCAGAGACCTTGATAACACCTCTATCATCAATGAGTGCAAGCCCAGATATTTGTGGAGTCTCATTTAACCATATCTTGAAATCTTGTTCGGTGTATTGAGGTATATTATTGTTAAATAATGAATTGAAAAATTGTCTTTCAATGATTCGACGCAGTGATAAATCTACACCAAGAAAACTAAGCTCAACATGCTCGCCAAGAATATTGGCAAGGCGTATGGAATTTTGTTCCCCGTCTTTTATCGTTTGGGTGTAAGAATTTTTTCCTTGATAAACAACAATAAAAATAAACGTCAGCATTATGAACGCTGAGAATGCAATCAGGTAACGTATGCGTGGCGATTTTAATTTTTGTTGTTGTCGTTTTGTCATGAATTTATCATACAATTTTCACCATTAACCACGATTGCACTGGGAGTTATCCTCCTGTGACAGTATATTTTTAACTTAATATAGTTAATTTAAAGTGATAATATTAAGAATATTTAGTTAATATCCTATTTTGTGGCAAATACAAGGATTGTTATATTTCCAAAATATATCGGTATATTCGATATTTTTCAATATATTATCTGATATTAATATATTTACAACCACTGCTTGGTAAGCACTGTCTTTTGGATAATGTGTTATTTATGGCTTTGGGTTGAGATCCAGCAGAACTAACGTTAAGTCATCGTCAAAGCGGTGTGAGGTTTGTTCGATTCGTTTTACGATCCCGTTATAAATGTAATCTACGCCATCTGCAGACCATTGCTCAACATGATGGAATAAAGAATCTTTAGTGAATAATGTTTTGTTATCAGCATTTATTTCTATTAATGCATCGCTGTAAATTAATAGCGCGCTATTTTCGGTGAAGGGAATGGTTTGTTCGGTGTATTCCGCCTTTGGATATGCGCCTATAGGAGTTCCAGAACAATCAAGAGAAATAGCTTCACCAGAATTTATTAAAATGGCAGGAGGGACAGCGGCTCCAGAATAGGTAATCGTACTCTTTGCGGTGTCGATTATACCAAAAAAACAGGTTAAATATTGTCCAGTGGGCAAAATTCTATAAAAACTATCATTCATATCCTCAAGAATTTTGGCAGGAGAATTTGAATAATTAACAAATTCCATAAGGTAGTTATGCAGTCTGAAAGTATCAAGTGCAACCGAAACACCATGCCCTGCGAAATCTGCTACGCATATCATAAGGCGGCTATTTTCAAGCTGCTTTACCGCCCAATAATCTCCGCCTAATGCTTGTGATGACTTATAAAGATGTTGAATAGTTACGTTATAATTTTCTTTGCAGGAAATTAGTAAATCTTCATCAGGTAGCAATGTATATTGCATATTGCGGGCAATTTCTAGGTCGAGAGCTGTTGGTTCTTCGCACTCTTCCAGCCTCTTCATGAGACGACTTTTTTGCAGATGTAGATTTAATGAATTTGCGAGTTCTTCTGGTAAAACTGGCTTATGTAAAACCCCAGACACGTTGAACTTTAGAATTTTTACTCTCTCGTCTGTCTTATCCATATCGGTTATGGCAATAATCGGCACCGTATGTGAAGATTCATTTCCTTTGCGTAAGGTGGTGCAGAACTCTAGCCAGTTCATATTGGAAGAAGAAATATTCAATAAAATTAAATCTGGCGTGAATGTGTCAAGCTTATCAAGTGCATCAAATCCATCTAAGGCATAAATAATTTCCTTCGCATTGTAGTCGCGGAGTACAGTTTGTAGACCAGTACATGTTTTTGTTGCATCATCAATAACGAGTATGCGTGAATCACAAATCAAATCTGGTAGGTTAGCCGACAATGTTAAATCTTTCGTATGATTTGGTCATCTGTAATAGTATTTTTACGTCACCAGCAGGGTGATAAATTGTTAGAGGAATGTCACGTTGATAACATTCCTTGTGGACTATCATTAACATGCCGAGTCCAGCTGAATCCATAAATGTAAGGTCATTAAGGTGGATTTTTATTGCTCTTATCTGGGTGCGCAGAACTTCATTCAAGTGGCTATGAAACTCTGCTCCATTAAGAAATGTAAGCTTTCCACTTAAGCGTAAATCGGCAACACCATCAGTTACTGTTTTTGTTATTGGCATAACTAAATATTTCTTATCTGGGGTTATTAAGCAGTATTTAGTTTTTCCATGATAGACCAATTCAATAAATAAACCAAATATTTTATCAGTTATCCTGATATAACTTGTGGTTTAGCAAGGTTAGTTTATATTCTTTTGCGCATTTCTTAATTATTATCTTAATTGCATGTATATGAATAAGAAAATTAAAATACTGGCAGTCGATGACGAGGAATTCAATCTCGACATTATAACAGAATATCTGGTGGATGCTGGGTTTGAGGTGATTGGCGCGTGTGATGGTATTATAGCCATTGAAAAATTGAAGCAAAATCCAGATGTTGATGTCATTGTTCTTGATCGCATGATGCCCAATATGGATGGCATGGCGGTGCTTAAATCAATAAATGAAAACGAGCTATGGCGTAATATCCCAGTAATAATGCAAACTGCGGCTGCCAGTAGTAAACAAATTCAAGAAGGTATTGAAGCTGGTGTGTATTATTACCTAGCAAAACCATATAATGAATCATTGTTCTTATCAATAGTTCGCGCCGCCCTTAAAGATAGTGTCGGGCGCAGGGAAATGCACGATCAGGTGCATAAACAGAGACGTACACTGGGGTTAATGGATAAGGGGCGTTTCCGTTTCCGTACACTTGAAGAAACCAATAATCTGTCATATTTTATAGCTAATTGCTTTCCTGAACCTGAACACATAGTGTATGGTCTGAACGAGCTTATGGTAAATGCCGTTGAGCATGGTAACTTAGGAATTACCTACGATGAAAAAATGGAATTATCGTTAAGTGGACAATGGCAAGCGGAAATAGAGCGGAGATTAGCATTGCCAGAATATAAAAATAAATATGCTATCCTAGAGTACACGGCAGATGAAAATCAAATTACTGTAAGTATTCTCGATCAAGGGCAGGGGTTTGAGTGGCAAAACTATCTTGAGTTATCTCCAAAACGCGCCACTGATCCGAACGGTCGAGGTATTGCTATAGCAAAAATGAAATCATTTCCTACGCTAGAATATAAGGGGTGTGGTAACGAGGTGGTTTGTAAAGTAGTGCGAAAATCTTGATTTACTCAATTTTCATATTTAATTTTTCTACCATCTGAATAAGAATACTGTTTTGATACTCCAAGTGCGATAGGATTACTTCAATTTCTTCCTCTGCTTTAATATTAACTTTCAAATCATATTCAGCCCGAGCTTCAGCATGTTTCCCTTGTAGATTTTGTCCGACCATAATAAGTGGCATTAAAAGAATCTGAATCAAATTAGAAATAAATAACCATAACACAAAACCCATAGGTGGATCGAATTGTAATTCTTTTGGCGCAAATAAATTCCAGCCCAGCCACAATACGGTCCATGTAAATATAATCAGGAAGAAGCCAATAGTTCCAACTCTGCTGGTTATATAAAGCGCGAGTTGGTCTAGCTTTGATGCTTTTTCCGATATATCTTTATTCGCGCTGTGTAGAGGTTTGCGTTTTTTCTTAAAATCTTCAAGTGAGATAGGTTTCTTTATCATAATTTAACCTCTTTCAAAATTTCTTCTGAGGTTAAATTTTGACATGCTATAATTTTTAAATTTGGGATTGATTGTTTTATAACAGAGACCTCTTCTGGCTTGCCAAACCACATTAATTTATCACTGTTTAGCATAAAAGGCATATCTTCCAGATGATCGGTGAAAAAGATTTTTTTCTTATTTTCCCAATTTTGTTTTTTTAGTAATTCCTGCGCCCGCCTCGATTTTTCTTCGCTTCGATTTTCTTGTTCGCTAATTCCCGTAGAAATTACATGTGAAAATCCGATTTTCTTAGCAAAAGGTTCAGCGTAAAGGGATGTTGCTGCGGTTGCAAGAACCGCATTAATTCTATTATTTTCTATTAAATCCAGTACATCGCGCATATTAGGGCGGATTGTTCGCTCTAATTTTTGTAAGAAAATTTCCAGAGCAGAAACATCCCCAGTCTTAAGCCATAACTTATGCAACGCAGCTTTTGTTTGTGCATGATTTCTGCCCAATATTTTTCGTTCGGCGAATATCTTGGCAGCTTCTATTCTAAGTATATTGCGTTTGTAAAAATTGAGATTGCTAAAATCACCAAGTAAAAAATATTTTGCCCATAGAGGAAAGCTATTTATGGAAATAAGCGTCTCATCTAGATCTATAATCAATACTAAATCAGGCTCTGAAATCGAATGACCAAGGGAATCTACAGAGGACATAGCGGTATAATGTATAATCAGGTTGAATAAGCGGTGAATCTGTTGTTACCGTAATAGCAGCAGTCTTTATAATGCAAGAAGAATTTGCTTCTGCGCGCACCACGTCAAGAACAGCTTTCATGGTTGCACCGCTATCGATTGCATCGTCAACAATTAAAATTTTACAATTTTCTTTATTACGAAGTGCAGCGAGCAAGGCAGATAACTCGTCAATATTTGGAGCGAAATCTCTCTGTTCCTTCGCTGGTTTAGAAGTTAGTGATTTATGTTCCCACAGGCGCAGGCGATCGGTAATTGTATATGGTAAAAATCGTAATATCATCTTGCAGCACTTGAATTTACTTTTTTTCTGTGTGCTGGCTCGTTGCCTAGAAATTGCCAACAGCTGTGGTTTGGATTTCCCGTTTTTTGTCATAATTTCTGCCACGACATATCCGCCAGTGCGGATCCCAATAATTATGTCTGGAATAAAATTTTGAAATATAATGCTATTTAAGGAACACGCTGCATCAATCAAGCCAGCATTATCTATTGTTTTGACAGTGATATTATTTAATGACATAAATATGCTTGTTTAAAATAATATTAAGATTATTTGTTGGATTATAGAATATATAGGTTAATATATTGTGAGATAAGTATTAATATAGAGTGATTTATAGGTTAATATATTATGATTTTCAGGTTGGAAGTCATATATTAATAATATAATTATCGCAATATATAATATTTATGTTATAACCCCCACCATAATAAAAATGATTTAAGAAAACCGATCAATTTAGGAGATAGATCATGCATCATAAACTATTAATTACCGTATGTTCATTAGCAATTATTGCTTCTTCCGCAAATGCTGCACAGGATGTGGCTGGCAAGGTTGGTGCTTCTGCGGGGGCTATTGTAAAGCAACAGCAGGATGTGTCAGCTCCTAGGGCTTTGCCTGTGGCAAGGGATGGTGAAATCATTGATTCGGTTGGCGGTGGTGCTACAGAAGCTGTTCTGCCAGTTGTACAAAAAAGCAAAGGCATTAGTTACATCACTGGTGGAATTGGTGATGAAGAAATGGCTGAAATAGACGCTCAAGCGCATAATTTTAATTCTCGTATTCTCCTCATTGCTGCACAAGGTGAGTATATGAGTGAAGTTGCCATCCGCTTCCTTGATAAGAATAATGCAGAAATTCTTAGGGTTGACAGCGTTGGACCGTTTTTCTATGTGAATTTGCCAAATGGAACTTACACTGTTGAAGCTGCTTCAACTAGCGGTGCTATTCAGAAAGCTAAACTGATTGTTCCTGCTAAAAACCCAACAGCTAAAACAGTTATTCGCTTTAACGAATAATATTGACCGATTTAGATTTTTGCTAGGTTATATTACACGTTGGTCTGAACCGCTTGGTTTCAGCGGGTCTCGCTTTGGGTGTATTTCAGAGAAGGATTTTTCCCTGACAACAGGTGCTAGCCCGCGCATAGCTGCGTCGATGCTTAATGATAAGCCTTGATCGTCTTTTGTAGCATTTAGATCGTTTAAAACTTGCGCGACGATGCCCTTATCATAACTAAGTTTTTTAGGTGTTTCAGCAGCAACATTGTGCTTTAATTTTGTAATTTGACCTAGCAAAGCATTAAGAGCATCCCCACCTTTTTTGGCAGCTTCAGGTAATTTTTCTATAAATCCATCGAGTTTTTTCTGTTGTTCAGCTATTGAGGTAGCGGAAGGGTTGGTCTGTTCAGATTCCATAATTATCTCTACTATAATAAGATGCTGTTAAATGAATAAGCGTATCGTGAACGATCGCACTTAAAAAGGCAAATTAAAATTTTATTACGATTGATAATATATTGAAAATACTTGATTTATTTGCCAATAATTGTCATTAGCTCGCGCCATTCGCCTTTGCTCATGCCACTTTGTTCTTGGCTGACCTGCTCACCAGCCAGCATGCGCTTTACTATTGCAAGCCCCTTGGCAGAAAGATTTGCGCCACCCACGCGGTAATCCACAAAAGCAGTGTAGGTAATTGGAACCCATGCTTTTAGAACTTCCAGCATAGCTTCGGCATATACTCGGATTTCATATTGTGCATGGCTATCCGCACGCAGAGCAAGGAAATGCAGTAGGTTATGCAGATCAATTTTCCAATACCACTGTGTGTAATAGTTGAGAGATAAATTCATCCGTGCCAGTTCGCGCGCCAGACCGCTTTTTTTCTCATCTAATATATTTTCATCAGCATCCATATTCAGCATTTCTTCGTAATGGTCATATGCTTGCGTTGCATCTTCGCGCAGCAATTGCAGAACACGGTGAGCTTCCGCACCTTCCAGAACATCGCCACGTCCTTGGTGATTCAGGCGGGATTGTGATGCAAGCTGTTCAGGGGCTGGAATATAAAATTCTTTGTCCATAATTGAATAACGCCCAGAATACTCATTAACGTTGGCGGTGCGGTGGCGAATCCATTGGCGCGCAATAAAAATTGGCAATTTGATGTGGAATTTTATTTCACACATTTCAAACGGAGTAGTGTGACGGTGACGCAACAGATAATTAATCAGACCAGCATCTTCATTTACTTTTTTTGTACCTTTGCCATAAGAAACACGAGCTGCCTGCACAATTGCGCTGTCCGTTCCCATATAATCAATAACCCGTACAAAGCCATGATCCAGCACGGGCAGTGGGGTGTAAAGTAATGCCTCAACACCAGATGATACGTCGCGGAGTGTTGGGCGTTGTTCGGAACGTAGATTATCAATTTCAGCTTTTTGTTCAGGGGTGAGGAGCATAAAATAAGCAATAATTAGGGTTAGAATTAGAAATTAGATGAAAGTTAAACTATGTATATATATTGGTCTACATGATTTTTATATAATAATAATATATATTATATATCAATATATTGACGGCTGTAGGAAGATTCCCTAACGATAGAGATAAACTTATGTCATCGAATTGTCATTCGACAAAATTTTGTTTTATTGCTGCTGTTTTTATTGGTGGACGCTGGGCAAAAAAGTTCGAACCAAGGTTTGGTTGAAACTTTGGAAAGATGGGATTTAGTTTTGCTTATGAGGATGAGGGATAAGATAAATAATTACTAAAATGCATAAAACGACTTGACAGCGTCCAATTTAGACATTACATTGTCGCTAATGAACAACAAAAGGTTTTTTATGACTATTAAAATGAAATATGCGTTTTGGAATAACAAAGGTGGAACTGGAAAAACAAGTCTAGTCTTCCAATCAATTGCAAAATATGCAGAAACACACCCATCAGAAAAAATACTTGCTATTGATCTATGCCCTCAAGCTAATCTATCCGAGTTAATGTTAGGGGGGCTTAATTTTGGGGGAAGCGAAAAGCTTTTGGAGCGACATGGCTGTGTTCCAAGATGCAGTATAGGGGGGTATTTTCAACTTCGCTTGCCATCAGCCCATACTCCTCCTGCGTTTGATGCTCCTAATTTTATTACAAAACCAAACGAATACAATGAGGCAATTCCATCCAATATTGATCTAGTTTGTGGAGATCCACTACTTGAGCTTCAAGCTAATGCCGTTAATTCGCTAGCTAACCTAAATATTGGAGGTGTAAATGCATGGATTGCGGTTATAGATTGGCTAAATGATTTCTTAGAAAAAGTGAAAGATGAATATGATGTTGTGTTCATGGATTGTAATCCTAGTTTTTCTCTTTACACACAAATTGCTTTAGCAAGTGCCGACAGAATTGTCCTTCCAGTAATGGCTGACGATTCTTCTCGGCGAGCTATTCAGAATGCTTTTTCACTTATATTCGGTTTAAAATTGCCGTCAGAAATATATGCGTCATATGCGTTTGCAACAAAGCTACAGCAAGCAAATCGCTCTTTACCTAAAGTGCATCTCATTGTAAGAAATCGTATCACTCAATACATGATGAGTCCAGCCTCAGCCTACGCCGCCGTGTTTAACGCAATAAAAAATGACATATCAAGCCTGCTAAAGACTCATCCTACTATTTTCTCATTTCAATCAATTGATAAAGGCTTTGCTGAGGTTCGTGATTTTCAGACTACGGGGGTTGTTGCTTTTGCTAAAGGGTTACCTTTTTCTCAATTACAAGCAACTAAACAGTCTATTAACGGACACCGTGTGCAGGTAAAACAGGAATATCTTGAGAACAGTCGTAACGCGATAGAAGAATTAGTAAACCATTTATAAGGTGTGGTTCGGTTTGGGTCGGCTATGATATAAAATGGTGGAGCATAGCGGAGTCGAACCGCTGACCTCTTGCATGCCATGCAAGCGCTCTACCAGCTGAGCTAATGCCCCATTTCCTAGTTAATCATTGGGTGGAGAAGAGCTACTGATAGCTAAAAAATGCAGATTGTCAATATATCCGATATTTTAGCATTGATTTTCAATTAAATTATTGTGGTTGTTAATTAAATATCAACCTTTTCTATTTAGTTATGGAAGATGGGATTTCCCGTTGTGTTTCGACGTGGGAATTTTCTGGAAAATAATTAGGCGAGAATGTTCATCTATTCATATGGCAGATAAAGAAAATCCTGTTTCGGCTGCATCCGCAGACCAAGCGCATCTAAATGCAATTGGTGATGCTATTTCTGCTGCCACCAAAGAAGAAAATGTTGTTGCACCACCGAAGCCAGTGCGTCTTGGTGAGAAATTAGTTTCTTTGGGGCTGCTTTCGCCAGATCAATTAGAAATTGTTCTTACTGAACAGAAAAACAGTAAAAAACTTATCGGTGCGATTCTTGTTGATATGGGTTTCCTTACCGAGAGTGCGCTTGGTGAGGTGCTGGCAGAATCATCAGGAACGCAAAAATTTGACGCGAAATCCACCATGTTGGATTCGCAGGTGGTGCGCCTTATTCCTAAAGACATAGCACTACGCTATAAAATTATTGCAGTTGGTTTCGAAGGGGATACCGTGCAA
The DNA here is from genome assembly GCA_025464625.1 of Rickettsiales bacterium. Lineage (GTDB taxonomy): Bacteria > Pseudomonadota > Alphaproteobacteria > Rickettsiales > SXRF01 > SXRF01. The sequence continues at coordinate 101,573 of JAOAUZ010000003.1, forward strand.
CTTGCCATGAGCGATGTTTATAACGTTCTTGCGATTGATCAAGTGCGTCGCTATGTCCCGAAAAGCACAAAAATAGTGCCGACTTATTGTACGGATTCAGAAATTTTAGAGTTGATAGACCAGTATTATGACTATGAAATATCGGTGGATGGTATTTTAAAAGAAATCGAAACTGGCATTAGAGGCAATACCAATAAGCTTGACGGCAGGCAGGAGGGATATGTAAACCCGACAGTGCGCCTAGTTAATGCACTACTTGTGGATGCAATAAAATTTGGTGCATCGGATATACATTTTGAGCCAGAAGGTTCGTTTTTGCGTTTGCGCTATCGTATAGATGGACAGATGGTGCAGATACGCTCGTTCCACCGTGATTATTGGAGTGCGATGGTTGTGCGTATCAAAATTATGTCGGGAATGAATATTGCCGAGTCACGCAATCCGCAAGATGGACGTATTTCCTATAATGTACTCGGTCGTGAAGTGGATTTTCGTGTAGCGACCCAGCCCACTATTCACGGTGAAAATATCGTGATGCGCTTGCTTGACAAAGCAAAATCTTTGGTGCCACTAGGGGATTTAGGCTTTTCTGAACACAATATTACGGTACTCAAAAAGCTGCTGAAACGTCCAGAAGGTATTATAATAGTAACTGGTCCAACTGGTAGCGGGAAGACAACCACTCTCTATTCAATCCTTAGTTATATAAATGATATAGACACGAATATTATGACGCTGGAAGATCCAGTGGAATATCAATTGCCACTTATTCGTCAAAGCAGTGTTCGTGAAGGGGCAGGGCTTGATTGGCTGGGTGGAATGAAGTCTCTTATGCGCCAAGATCCTGATATTATTTTCGTGGGTGAGGTGCGCGATGCCGATACAGCTTTGATGGCAGTTCGTGCGGCACTTACTGGTCACCAAGTATTTACTACGCTGCATACTAATGATGCTATTGGCTGCATTCCAAGGCTTGGTGATATTGGTGTTCCAGGGCATTTATTGGCAGGGTCTTTAATTGGAGCTCTTGCCCAGCGTCTTGCTCGTAAATTATGTGTTCACTGCCGTACTCCTCGTAACGCAAGTGCAGAGGACTGTCGTGTTCTTGGTGTAGATGCCGCGAATCCACCGAAGATATATGATGCCGTTGGTTGTGAAAAATGTAAAAACAAAGGTTATAAGGGGCGTGTTGCTATTGTAGAAATTTTGCGCATTGATAGGCATATGGATGAGTTGATCGCAACACACGCAACTCGTAGTGCAATTTTAGAATATGCTTTGGCTAATGGTTTTCGAACAATGCAGCAAGATGGTGTCGCCAAGGTGCTAGCGGGTGAGATTACTATTGGTGAATTGATCGGTACAATCGATTTTACCGAAAGGTTATAATTTATGCCATCCTACAAATATAGTGCTATAAACGATAGGGGGAGTACCGTTCGTGGCACGGTAATGGCAGAAAACGAGATGGATCTTGAAGCGCGGCTGAAAGATTTAGGTCTCGATTTGGTTGATACGAAGGAAGTCCGCAGTCGCAGTAAGAGTGCTGGAAAAAATACAAAGGTTAAAACCAAAGATTTAATCATCATGTGTATGCATCTCGAGCAGCTGGATCGTGCTGGTGTGCCACTGCATGATGCCCTTGCAGATGTCCGTGATAGTACAGAATCAGCAAAACTTAAGGATGTACTAACTGGCGTTTATGAATCGGTAAAAACGGGAATTCTTTTTTCAAAGGCTCTGTCTGCTTATCCGCGTGTATTTAACGATGTTTTTGTTGGGCTTATCGCTGCTGGAGAAAAAACAGGTAATTTATCAATGTCATTTGTCCATCTTGGAGAGCATCTAAAATGGTCGGATGACCTTCGCCGTAAGGTAAAAAAAGCCACTCGTTATCCTATAGTATTATTACTGGTATTGTCTGGAGTTATAACTGCTCTAATGATGTTTACCGTTCCTAAGATGCTTGATTTTATTAAATCTCAGGGTTTTGATATTCCAATTCATACACGCGCACTTATTGCGGTATCAGACGCTTTTGCAAGTTATTGGTACCTTATTCTTGGTACGCCAGTGATTGCCATTTTCATGTTAATGTTATTTTATCGTATTAACGAAGGGTTTGCCTATAGGATAGATGCATTGGCACTTAAAATGCCACTTATAGGACCTGTTATTAGAAAAATTGATATGGCGCGTTTTACCCATTTCTTTGCAGTTATGTTTAATAGTGGTATTGACGTTATCGACTCTCTCCATTCTGCAAGGGGAGTGGTAAATAATCGTATTCTTAAAGAATCCATAAATTTGGTGATAACCAACGTTACTGACGGTAATTCTATAACTTCTAGTTTGCGTCTTTCTCACCAGTTTCCAAACCTTGTGATACGAATGTTCAAAGTTGGTGAGGATAGCGGTAATCTGAATGATGCACTTGAGAACATCAACTTTTTCTATAATCGTGAGGTTAATGATGCGGTGGATAGTCTTGTCGGTGCTATTCAGCCAATACTTACTGTTGTGATGGGAGCTTTAATTTTCTGGATTATTGCTGCGGTATTTGGACCGCTTTATCAATCGTTCAGCAAAATGAAATTCTAGTGAGCGTTTATCAAGTAATATTAAAATATTTGCGAATGGTAAAATTTGGGGTGACGATAGATTAAAAACAATGTTATTCTTACGTTTAGTAAAATTATTTATTTAAGTTGATATTTGTGCATGGGTTTTTCGTTTAAAAAAATTCTGAAAAAAGACAAGGGTGAAGTCATATCACCTAAGGCAGTAGCGTCGCGCTCATCTTTTGTGGGCAAGGGCGGTAAGCTGGCACAAGGAGAATCGCACAAAATTAAACCATTCCGCGCTACATCTGGTGCCAAATATGCTCTTATCATCGGTGATGAGGGAGCCATTTTGGTCTATATGGTTGGAAAGGTGGTTCAAAGCCGCAATTTTATTGCTCATGCTAGTGCCGATAATCTCAAAGAGTTTGAGACTATTTTATCCAAAAATATTAATGCCCCAATATTTTTGATTATTGACAGCATGGATCAGAGTTTCGTTCAGCAGTCACTCCCGCCAATTAGCCCGCTTGGTGTTAAAAAACTTATCAAGAAGCGTTTGGATAGAGATTTAGGAGCTGATGTAATAAAAGGATACATTCTTCTAGAGCGTGATTCTACTGGTCGTCGTGATTGGAATTTTCTTATGGTTGCGTTGGAAAGCAGCCCACATCTAAACCTATGGTTTGAATTTATCGACAAGGTTAATAACCGCCTTAATGGAATTTATTTACTATCGGTTGAAGCAGAGAATATTGTCAAGAATATTGATAACGCTCTTGGAATATCAAAGAAAGACAAGAAAAAAGATACAGGTCCGCGGTGGAAGTTTTTCGTTGTCCACAACAAGGTGGGCGGTTTCCGCCAAGTTATTCTTAGAGATGGACGCATTATATTTACTCGTCTGACGCAGCCAGTTGGTGAGGTTACCACGGAGGTGATCGCTGGTAATATAGAGCAGGAGATGACAAGCACAGTTGAATATATGAAACGTTTGTCTTTTAACCCACAGCAAGGGCTTGGCGTTTACATTGTAGCTTCTGACGACATTAATAGTTCGTTGAACTTATCGCGGGTGCCAGCGACCTATATACATAAATTTACTCCATTCCAGATATCTGAATTATTTGCGATTACTGGTGCGACACAATCATCGGATCAGTTTGGAGATGTGATTTTGTCTGCATTTATAGCATCTAGTCGTATCCATCGCTTAGTACTTTCTTTGCCAAAAGCAATAAAAATAAATCAGATTTATGATGCTATGCGTTATCAGCGAGCTGCTGTTGGTCTGGCGGTTTTGGGTATGCTTGGTTATAGTGGGGTGCTGGGGTTGGGTGTATTGCAGAAATATTCGGAGATAGAGAACTTAACGCAGAAAAAAGCCATACAGCAGCGTAAACTTGATGCGATCAATGCAGAGATTAAGAAGAGTGGGATCGATATAAAAAAAATAGGGGATTCTGTAGCTTTATATAAACAGATACTCAGTGAATCTAACTCGCCATTACAATTGCTTTCTCGTATACGAGCTGCAATTATTTCACCGATTACCATAAAAGATATTTCGTGGCAGACTGGTGCTTCATCAGACGCTGCTGCTGGCGTACCTCCTGCTGCTAATAAAGATAATGAGGATAGCGTGACATTGGTTTTACGTTTTCCAGAAATATCTAGCACGGATGAGGCCTTTAAATCGGTTGCAAAAAAAGTGTTGGTTGATGTACGAGCAGCACTGCCAGAATATAAGGTTGTGTACACAAAATTACCTGATGCGCTTTCCAAAAAATCTGAGGCTGGAGAGATTAATTTTGACGACAAGGAAAAAGTGATAGAAATTGATAAAGCGCACCTAGAAGCGACTTTGTCGCTTGTTAAGCAGTCAGCGAATCAGCCGCCAGTTGCACCTACCCCACCATCAGCGATTGGTGCTGGTAACCCAACTCTTTCGACAGATGAACTTATTGGATTGGGGAAATAATGCAAGTTTCAACCATAAGAAATTCATTTATTAAACAGACGATAATAGTAACCGTCATACTCGCAGCGTTTGGCGGAATTGTTTGGTATGTAAGTTCTTTTGATGAAGAATGCGATAGAAGCATAAATCAGCTCAAGGCGCAGTCTGATGGCATTGTAAGGCAGGTTGCTGATTTAACCTCAGAGTATGATAAAGTTACTGGGTATATGGCTATTTATGCTGAGATAAAACAGAAGCAAGATAATAAAATGCTGCTGGTGCATAAGATTGCTTTGCGTGATGCCATAGCTGGCGCTCGTAGCAAATATTATATAGATGATTTAGATGTAAAAATGGGAGAGATTAAAGCACTTGATGCTCCGCAATATAAGAAAGAAACGGCTTCTATTGAATCCAGCACTGTGACGGTAGGTCTAAATGCGCTCTCTGATTTGGATATTTTGGGTCTTATAAGGGTTTTGAGTGAATCATTTTCAGGAATTAAATTCACTTCTCTAAAAATTACTCTAGCAAAAAATTTGGATAATACAGCGTTAATCACAGTCAAAGATACTGGCTTCTCACCAATAGTGAATGGCAAAATTACTTTCACATTGTTTGGTTTGCACAGCGCAAATTCTGATGAGGCTGAACTTCTTAATGATACAAGTGGAACTCCTGCCCAGCCTGTTCGTGGTGGCACGCAGAAGCGCATTAGATTAAAGCAGCCTTGATATGATGAAACATAGCAAAAAAACATTGTTTGGGTTGGCATTTGGAACGGTAATATTACTTACTTGCTCGCCATACGCGCAAACAACAGATTCAACAACTGTTGCTCAGACTTCCGTGATGCCTGTTGTTGATAAGGTGATTAAAACTGAACCATCTTCTAATAATGAACTGGTAATGAGGAGCTTGTTGTTTTCTGATGGTGATATTGCAGCGATAAGAAGTGCGCGTTTATTCTATGAGCAGCACCGTAATGGTGTAGTAAATGGTGGGATCGCAGAGGATGATTTCCTAAAAAATCTTGAAAAGATTACCACAGCAGAATCAGATGCTTCATCTAAATTCTTCACATATCCTCAGTTTTTTCTTTCCTCTATTGCCTATTATTCTCCTAACGACTGGGTTATCTGGATTAATGATGAGAAAATTACTCAGAACAGTGGAATAAGTTTAGCAGGATTAAAGGTAATACAGATAGATAAGGAAAAAATTGTTATAGAATGGCAGCCAGAAAGAATGGATAAAATTTTTGAAGAAGAATCTTCAAAAGATAATCCTGTAGAGGTTGATTTTATGCGGAATAAGGTTACATTTTCACTAAAAGCCAACCAAACTTTCACGTCTTATGCTATGCGTGTTGTTGAGGGAAAAGTTCCACCAGTAACAATAAGCACAGAGGCGGATATGTCAGCCAAGATGTTGGCAAAATAGTTTGTAAGCAGGAAAGGGTTATATATGGGTGCTGTCGCTCCTTTGTTAGTACAGGATATTCATAAAAGTTATGGCAAGCATAAAGTTCTAGAAAATGTGAATTTTTCTTTGAACGATGGTGAAATTTTCGGCTTGATAGGCTTAAACGGAGCTGGAAAAACAACTCTAATTAAAATAATGCTTGATTTAATTACCTGTGAGAATGGTGGTATCGAGATAGCTGGTGTTTCCGCCAAAAAGATAAATGCACGCAAAAATCTTTCTTATCTTCCAGAAAAATTCCAGCCATCACGTTATTTGAAAGGGATGGAATATCTTGAGTTGGCACTATCTTATTATGGCAAATCTCTGGATAAAGAAGCAGCCCTAAAAAAAGCGGTGGAACTAGATCTTAATCCAGATGTTCTTAGCGCGCGGGTTGGCTCTTATTCTAAGGGCATGGGGCAGAAGCTAGGTCTGGTAGGCGCTTTTCTGGTGGATGCTTCATTTTTAATTCTTGATGAGCCTATGAGTGGTCTGGATCCTAGCGCACGCATTAAACTGAAAAATGAGTTACTAACTAATAAAAAAGCAGGAAAAACCATATTTTTTAGTTCGCATATTCTTTCTGATATTGACGAAATTTGTGACCGCATAGGCGTAATTCGCGATGGAAAGCTTTGTTTCATCGGCACTCCACAGGCATTTAAAGAAAAGATGCAGGAAAAATCTCTTGAACAGGCTTTTCTCAGGGTTATTGAGGTTGGAAAGCCTGTGTAGGTTTTATAATGAAATTCAGCAATGGGCAGTATCAAAACGTTCTTGCTGGCAAGCGTAGAAGTGTCGAGAGCAACAAGTCTTTAGGTCGTTCACTGGCATTTATAGCAGGTGCTATTAACGCTGGTGGATTCATGGTTATAGGGCAATATACTTCGCACATGACAGGAATTATTTCCCTTGCTGCGGACAATATTGCGCTCAATCAATGGGCATCGGCCACTGCGATGTTGTTCTATATTTTCTGTTTTATCTCTGGGGCTGCGATAACAACTATATTGGTTATATGGGGCAGGCATCACCACCTCCACTCCCGCTATGCCCTGCCGTTTGCTGTGGAAGCATTATTACTGATTATTTTTGGTGTTGTTAATTCTGGGTACATGTTTTCGATTCATTATAGCGTATCTTATATAATTGCTCTTTTGTGCTTTTTAATGGGATTGCAGAACGCTGTTATTACCAAAATCACTGATACTACTATCAGAACAACCCATATAACGGGCATGTCCACCGATATAGGTATTGAGATAGGTCGGATTATATATTCAATATTTGGTAAGAAATTACCACGCGTACAATATAATAGAGAAAAAATAATTCTGCATCTATCTATCGTATCATTGTTTCTTTTAGGTGGAGTAACTGGCGCATATGGTTTTAAGTATATCGGGTTTAGCTTTGTACTGCCTCTGGCGGCTTATTTGCTTTTTTTGGCATTTGTGCCGATGCGCCGTGATTTTAAAATATTCAGAGACATACAAAGGCGCAGATTGAGGATAAGATAGTCTTGGCGCACCCGAGACGATTGGCTACGCCGCGTCTGCGCTTTGCTTGCCGTCGAACTACGTTCTCATCGTGGGTTTACTATAAAATTTAAGGTTGCGCTAAAGCACAACATAAATTTCATGGCGCACCCGAGACGATTCGAACGTCCGACCTTTGCCTTCGGAGGGCAACGCTCTATCCAGCTGAGCTACGGGTGCAAATTCTACTATGGTTAGCTGCAAATTGGGGAATATTCCACAAATAGTTTATAATTCATGTCATCCCCGCGCAATGTGGGTTTTGTCATTGCGAGGAGCTTTAGCGACGTGGCAATCCAACTAGATTCTGGATTGCTTCGCTGCGCTCGCAATGACGGAAACAAAAATACCGTCATGCCAGCGAAGGCTGGCATCCATACCTTTTTATTTTTGTTTGTCATGAAGTTAAGATAAGAAGGCACTTATTTCTGTCATTATCAAAAAATAAAAAAAACTTCTTGACATTAGTAACTAATTAAACTAATTACTAATTAGTTATTAGAAAACTCTAATGTGTAAATGAGATGGTTGGTTATTAAGATGGTAGATTTCAGTAGACAAAAGATTGAAGCGGCACGGATGCCGCCTGCGTTGGTGGCAAAATGGTCAAAACCTATATTGAGCGAAGGATTTGTTCCTTTCCCAAAACTTCTGTTACGATGCCTTCCAAAAATATTTAAGGGTGATAATGCTATAGAAAAATTAGCCGTAATATTAGCGATTGCTGATTTTCAAAGAGATGGATTAAAGCGTTATCCAAGTATTGAATTCTTGGCTTTTACCGCTGATATGAAGCCCGCTGACTTTCAAAAATTAATTAGCTCATTAGAAGATGAGGGGTTAATTTCAGTTGAAGAAAATACAAATGCAGAGGGTGAAACTGGTTTAAAAATTAGTTTGGATGGTCTCCTAACAAGGATTCAGATCCTAACAAAGGTATAGTGATGTAGCTCAAAGGATAGAGTATCCTGCTCAGCTAAGTATTGGTGTGATGTAGCAATTACACTATACAGCAGGAAGGTTGTAGGTTCAAGTCCTACCATCACTCCCAATACAGGTATGTTATTTTTAAACTATCTACTCAAACCTATTGCTTCTCGGAAATCCAGTTGGTGGCAATCTGCCAGCATCGGCGCGGTTTCCTGTCCATGCTTTCAGGTCGGTTTCCACTCGGGTTTTACCGCCTAATGCCCAGCTTAAGCCTTCTTTCAGGGTGAAGCATTTTATATCCGCCAGTTCACAATCTTTATATTTCTGCAAAGTCACACCTTGCCCCTTTTTCATCACAGGGATTTGTGACAGCGGGAATATCAGCAGCTTGCGGTTTTCACCAATCACCGCCACATGGTCACCATCCACTGGTGTGCAGATTATGGCTTTGGCATTTTCCATAACATTCAAGATCTGTTTTCCACCTCTGGTTTGCGCTTCCACATCGGCAGCTTCCACCACAAAACCTTTGCCGTTGCTGGCGGCGATGAGTAGTTTAAGTTCAGGTGTAAATATTGAAATATCGACAATATCCACGTCATTTTCCATATCGATCATCAGGCGTACAGGCTCGCCAAAACCCTTGCCACGCGGGATTTTATCACAAGGCAAGGTATAAAAACGACCGTTAGAAGCGAACAACAATAACTTATCAGTGGTCTGTGCATGCAGAGCGAATCTTTCTTCATCACCTTCTTTATGCTTCATATCGGAAACATCGGTTAGATGCCCTTTAACCGCGCGCAGCCAGCCCATTTTCGAGCATAAAATCGTGATTGGTTCTTTTTCTACGAATGCTTCAATGTCAATTATTTTACCAATTGGTGCTTCAGCAAAATCCGTGCGGCGTTTGCCGAGTGCAGTTTTTTCACCAAATTTCTTTTTGATTTCGCCAATTTCATCGCTGATTCTTTGGTTACGCTTTTCGGATGAGGCGAGGAGGGCTTTGAGTTCCTTTTGTTCTTTGGAAAGCTCATCATGCTCATTTCTAATCTCAAATTCTTCCAGCTTGCGCAAGCTACGCAGGCGCATATTAAGAATCGCTTCCACCTGCACTTCGGTGAGCTTCCATTTTTTCATCATGATGGGTTTTGGCTCGTCCTCAGTGCGGATGATGCGGATTACTTCATCAAGATTGAGGTAGGCAATAAGCAACCCACCAAGAACTTCAAGGCGGTGCGCGATTTTTTCAAGACGGTAATTCGTACGCCTCACCAGCACTTCCATACGGTGTTCAAGGAAAGCAAGGAGAATCTCTTTCAGGTTCATAACCTGCGGCGCGCCGTTGGCATTCAGCACGTTCAAATTCATGTTAAAGCGGGTTTCAAGATCTGTGACTTTGAACAAAGATTCCATCAGAATTTCAGGGTCAACGCTGCGGTTTTTTGGCTCAAGAACTATGCGGATTTCTTCCGCTGATTCGTCAAGAATATTACCAAGCAATGGCAGTTTTTTGTTTTTGAATAATTCTGCGATGCGCTCTATCAATCTTGATTTTTGAATCTGGTAGGGAATTTCAGTGATAATAACCTGATACAAACCATGGCTGAGTTCTTCTTTATTCCACTTAGCACGCATGCGGATTGCACCACGTCCAGCCTCATAAGCCGCCACGATATTTTCTGGAGTTTCAACAATTATGCCACCAGTTGGAAAATCAGGACCAGCGACAAACTGCATAAGTTTTGCAACGGAACAATCAGGATGTTTAATAATATATTGCATGGCGTTGCACAGCTCGCCGACATTATGTGGTGGAATCGATGTTGCCATACCCACAGCGATACCTTCCGAGCCGTTGGCAAGAAGGTTAGGGAACGCAGCAGGCATCACTATCGGCTCTTCATCCTGCCCGTCATAAGTGGGGCGGAAATCAACGGTGTTTTCGTCAATACCGTCAAGCAGTGCCATAGCAACTTCGGTGAGTTTTGCTTCGGTATAACGCATGGCAGCAGCATTATCGCCATCTACCGAGCCGAAATTTCCTTGACCATCAACCAGCGGATAACGCACAGCAAAGGATTGGGCGAGGCGCACCATCGCTTCATAAACGGCGCTGTCACCATGCGGGTGATATTTACCAATCACGTCACCCACCACCCGCGCGCATTTTTTATAGCCAGACTTAGGGTCAAGTTTTAGCTGCAACATGGCAAATAGCAGACGACGATGCACAGGCTTCAAACCATCGCGTACATCAGGCAGGCTGCGGGCGGTGATGGTAGAAAGTGCATAAGCTAAATATTTTTCCTCCAGCGTTGTGCGGAAAGAAACCACATTTATTTGCTCAGGGCTAGACGATTTCGGTGGCATATTTTTACGGATGTGGAGTTATAGCTAAGATGGTGATTATATTTTTGCCCGCCCCATAATGCCAGAAAATTCTATAGGCTTGTGGAGTATTATTTTCTGCATATGCTTCAAAGACTTCCTCGCCACCCATAGCTTTTATGCTGGAATATTTATGTGTGTTCAGGCTAGGGTGACGTGGGTTTTTCTCAAGTAACCCAAGAGCTTTCCGCACAGCTTTCAGGCGTTTGGCGAGGGCTGGTGTTTTCTCTAAGCTTCTATATTGTTGTTCAGCAATTTCTGTAAATACAAGGAAAAAAGCCATTTTTAATCTTCTGCAAATTTGGCAAATTTGCCTAGTGATTTTACTTTGCCTTTGTCTGATTGTTCTATTCCTTTTAGCACAGAGGATAGGGCTTCTTTGTTATTTAATAGCCAAGCTTCGCGTGTTGGAATTTCAATAAAAGGTTCTAGTATAATCCGTTGTTTTTTATCAATCGATACATGAAAACTGCTCACTCCTTCAGCTAGCTTGCCCAAGGTTATCCTACCTTTTGCATCTGGCCTAAGTGTTTTTTCAGTTATTGTTTGCATTGTATTTTCTCCATCAGTATGGATTGCATTATAACATAGTGGTGGGATTAAGTCAAAGTGGGAATTACGCTATGTAGGATTTGTTATATCCTGTAATATATTTTGTAGTCGCGTACGCACAGCAGGGAGTTTTTTTCCATGTGGTGCAAGCAGTGAATATTCCAAGAAATAGCCTGTAAGCTGCATTCCTACAAGGATTTCTTTGTATTCAGGGTTCGGGATTCGGGGTTCGGGATTTGGGGAAGGAATAATAAATGGAGGAAGTGGCAACATCTTATCCTTATATGGCTCGCCAGCTTCCCTGCATACAGCTTTGCCTGATTTGGGTGAAACATAGATTAAATCATCTGTCCTGCCAGTTGCAGCACATTCGCTTAAATCCAGCCCGAAGCCACTTTCAGCAAGCAGTGACAGCTCATATTTTATATATTCTTGCTGCCAATTATCGCTGGCGGTTAGGGTATGCAGAAATTCATGGAGAGCAGAAAACAGCTTAGGGTAGGGGTGGCGTTCAGGTAGTGCTAACTCGGTAATGGTGCAGGCAGAAGTTAGAGCAGCTAGTTTGCCAGCATCTTGCATTATGTGGGCAGCGTGTGCTTCTAAAAGCTCAAGCTTGAATGTGCCAAGTTGTTGCGAAAGTCTCGCCTGCCAGTTGCTACTTACCACATTTCCTGATTGGATAATGCCACGATTGTTTTTGGAATTAGCACCGCGCACTACACCTGCAAAAACTCCATGATCACGGGCAAGAACTCGCACTACTGCACTGCTCTCACCATATTTACGGGAGGAAAGAATTATGGCTGCGTCGCTCCAGTGCATAATTGCTAGAATATTTGCTGTTGTGAAGAATTTTTCTTTAGAAATAAACTGATAGCTTTAGCCGTAATTTGCGTGAATATTAATATTCCAAAAATTGTAAGTGACGCAGCGATTGCAAATTCAGATGGGTTCTTATTTGCCATATCAAGAACTGATATATTATCCATATATAGATGGATGAATTTATTTCCGAAATTATAATAGGCAGTTGTGATCATCCCAATGCTAGCGATTAGCATGAATGGTAAGGTGACACTAAAAAAACTATTATATTGTTTTGCTAAAATTCCAGAAACTTCTTCTGGTGATAGCTTGTGCCAGTCAGTGGCTTTTTCTTCTTCTTTTTTTCTTTGGAAGAAAGCTTTTCTGCTAGATGGCAGCCTTTGTTCTAATTCTTTCCAGCGGTGATTGGCAATAAAATCACAGAATTTTCCTAGAAATCCGCTTCTATATAATTTGAATAAAAAATGCAGGAGAAAAACTCCAAAAACAGCGATTACATAAATATTTATTTTTATGGAATAGGCAAAGGCTGATGCTGCAAAAGCAATTGCTAAGGAAGATAGAAATAATATAGAGCCAGCGGTTTCGCTAAAGTTATCCATGTCCTTAGATTTTGCCACCCTGATTTTTCTTCCAATAATCCATTTTTCAGGAATCCAGTTTTGGCTGGAAGAGAGTTTTCCATTAGCAACAGCACCATTGCTGAATTTACACAACAATAGCGGTGAATACATATCATAGGGTTTGGTCTTGGTTTCTTTTCCGTCTTCTATGCTTGTATCTTTCTGATAGGCTCTGATACCAACAATGGTTGCGTAAATCTTTTCAGAATAGAAATTTGAATATAACCACCATATAAAAATAGCGACTGCGATTAAGAAAAAAAACAAGCATATCATCAGACCGACAGCACTGAACAATGCTGTAAATAAATTAAAGAAAATATTAATTGGTTGAGTGTCTGTTGGCATAGTCTTGCAATTTATATTTCACTTCAGGCTATTTTCTTCCTCTTTTTAAGCAGTGGGGCGAGGTATTTGCCAGTAACACTTTCTTTGCATTCGGCAACGTCTTGTGGAGTACCACTTACTACCACTTTTCCGCCTTTATTCCCACCTCCAGGTCCAATATCAATAATCCAGTCCGAGGTTTTAATCACATCCATATTATGTTCAATAACCAGTACGGTGTTGCCTGTATCAACCAGCTTATGCAATACGTCCAGCAGCTTGCAAATATCATCACTATGCAGACCTGTGGTTGGTTCATCGAGAATATAGATGGTACGACCAGTTGCGCGTTTGGAAAGTTCTTTGGCAAGTTTTATACGCTGTGCTTCACCACCTGAAAGAGTGGTTGCCGATTGCCCGATGGCGATATATCCCAAGCCAACTTCTTGCAAAGCGAGCAGCTTTTCACGAATTGAGGATTGGGCAGCGAAGAATGTTACTCCTTCATCCACCGTCATTTCTAAAACTTCAGAGATTGATTTATCTTTATATTTTACTTCCAGAGTTTCACGATTATAGCGTTTGCCGTGGCAGACATCACATTTAACATAAACGTCGGGCAGGAAGTGCATTTCGATTTTTATCATGCCGTCACCTTGGCAGGCTTCGCAGCGACCACCTTTAACGTTGAAAGAAAAACGTCCAGAAGTGTAGCCTCGTGCTTTGGCATCGGGTAGTGCTGCAAACCAATCGCGGATTGGAGTAAATGCGCCAGTGTAGGTGGCGGGGTTAGAGCGCGGTGTGCGCCCGATTGGTGATTGGTCAATTTCAATAATTTTATCAATAAATTCTAGGCCAGTTATGCTGTCATGAATACCAGCTATATCACGACTACCATTCATTCTTTTAGCAAGTGCTTTATACAGAGTTTCGATAACTAGAGATGATTTTCCGCCTCCAGAAACGCCTGTAACCGATGTAAAAGTTGCCAGAGGAATATCAACACTGATATTTTGCAGGTTATTTGCCCGCGCGCCATTTATCGAGATTTTTTTATGTTTATGGAAGGGACGGAGTTTATCAGGTATTGGAATAAATTTTTTTCCGCTTAGATATTGTCCAGTGATGCTTTTTGGATTGTTGGCGACCTCCTCAGGCGTGCCTTCAGCAACTATTTTACCACCATGGATACCAGCCGCAGGACCAATGTCGATTAGATGATCGGCGGCGCGCATAGTATCTTCATCATGCTCAACTACAATCACAGTATTGCCCAAATCACGCAGATGTTTGAGTGTGTGTAGCAATCTTTCATTATCACATTGGTGCAGCCCGATTGATGGTTCATCGAGAACATAAAGCACGCCAGATAAACCAGAGCCAATCTGTGAAGCAAGTCGTATACGTTGTGATTCGCCACCAGAAAGAGTTCCAGACTCACGGGAGAGAGTTAGATAATCTAATCCGACATTTACTAGAAATTGCAAACGTTCACGGATTTCTTTGAGAATTTTCTCTGCGATTTGTTGCTGTTTTTTACTGAGTTTTTTATTGATGTTGCCGAACCATTCATGCGCGGCATCAATGCTAAACTGTGTAACTTCACCAATATGCAAACCACCAATTTTTATGCATAAAGACTCTGGTTTGAGGCGGTGTCCACCACAATCTTCACAATTATGTTCATTTTGGAATTTTTCCAATTCCTCCCGCGCCCAAGCACTGTCAGTTTCTTTCCAGCGACGCTCCAAACTTGGTATTACACCTTCATAGGGTTTATCAACTGTGTAATTTCTTGCTCCATCGGCATAGGCAATTTTTACTGATTCCTCACCTGAACCGTAGAGAATAATCTCTTTAAGTTCTTCTGGTAGCTCACGGAATGGTTTTGATAGACTAAATTTATAGTGCTTGGCGAGACCTTCTAGTGTTTGAATAAAATATTTACTCTGGCTGCTCGACCAAGGAGCGATAGCACGATCCATAAGTGATTTACTGGTGTCAGGAATTACTAAATCAACATCAAACATCATCTGCATTCCAAGTCCACCACAGGTTTGACATGCTCCATAGGGGCTGTTGAAAGAAAATATACGCGGTTCAATTTCAGAAATAGTGAAGCCAGAAACAGGACAGGCGAATTTAGAGGAGAGGGTGAACGATGATTTATCTTCTGCATTTTCAACTGTAATTAGCCCACCACTAATCCCTAGAGCAGTTTCGATGCTGTCAGCAAGGCGATTACCCAACTCGGAATTTATAATTATGCGGTCAACAACAACATCAATATCATGTTTTTTGTTTTTATCAATTGCTGGCATTTCTCCAATTTCATATATCTCACCATCAATTTTTACACGTTGAAAGCCCTTCTTTTTAAGTTCGGCAATTTCTTTTTTATGTTCACCTTTATGACCACGCACGAATGGTGCAAGCAGCAAAATTTTTGCACCTTCTGGTAGTTCCATTATTTTATCAACCATTTGCGAAACGGTTTGGCTTTCAATGGGAAGGCCAGTGGCAGGGGAATAGGGAATACCAACGCGTGCATAAAATAGACGTAGATAATCATAAATTTCTGTGACTGTACCAACAGTAGAGCGTGGGTTACGCGATGTAGTTTTTTGGTCAATGGCGATGGCTGGAGAAAGTCCATCTATAGATTCCACATCTGGTTTATCCTGAATGTTTAAGAATTGCCTAGCATATGCAGACAGGCTTTCAACATAGCGACGTTGCCCCTCGGCATAAATTGTATCAAACGCTAGTGATGATTTTCCTGAACCGCTGGGACCAGTTATAACTACCAGAGCATCGCGCGGAATATCGACATTAATATTTTTTAGATTATGTTCTTTTGCACCGCGTACGCGGATGAAATTATCGGTCATTTGTGAGCAATCCAATTATATAATTAAGACAGAGGAATCGGTGAGTCTAGCACGAGTCTGCTGCTAGTCAAATGGCAACTATATAATGGTATTTCACCCAGTAACTTCTTTGATTTTACTAGCTAATTGCTTGAGGGTGAATGGTTTTGCAAGGAAATTAAAGCTGCGCTCAGAGCCGTAATTGTTAACAAAAACATCTTCCGCATAGCCAGAAATGAAGATCACTTTCACATTTGGATATTGTGGGATAATTTTTTCAATCATGGTAGGACCAGTCATCCCAGGCATTATAACGTCTGTAACAATGACCTCAACCTCGCCGCCATGTTGTTGCATTAATTCAATGGCTGTTTCAGCACAATCAGCTTCTAAAACGGTATATCCCTTATTACGCAGCGCACGCCCCGCAAAAATACGCACTGGAGTTTCATCTTCAACCAATAAAATAGTACCCTTACCAGTTAAATCGACATTGTCAGATTTTTCTATGGCAGCAGTTTCGGCGGCGGCGGCAGCAACAACCTCCTGTTGCTGAACACTAGGGAAAAATAGGCTGAAATTAGTACCCTCATTTTCCTTACTAGCAACATAAACATAACCGCCAGTTTGTTTTATAATGCCGAACACGGTAGACAAACCAAGGCCTGTCCCAGAGCCAACTTCCTTAGTGGAAAAGAAAGGCTCAAAAATTTTCTGCAAGATATTCTTAGGAATTCCGCAACCAGTATCAATGACTTCTACCAATACATAATCACCGTCAGCAATAGTTGAATCTTCCTCTGCTGGAGCCATTAAATCACGGGATAGGGGATTGTTACGATTGATAGAACATTTGCTGGTGCGAATAGTAAGTGTTCCACCACTTGTCATTGCATCGCGGGCATTAACAGCCAAGTTTATTATAACTTGTTCCAACTGTCCTTGATCAGCGCGAACATGACCGATATCACGCCCATGCGTCATTTTTAGTTCAATATTTTCTCCGATAAGACGGCGCACCAGATTAGCAAGTTCAGCAAGAACGTCAGTTAAGTCAAGAATCTTTGGTTGCAGGGTTTGACGACGAGAAAATGCCAATAACTGACGCACCAGATTAGCGGCGCGGTTTGCATTTTGCTTAACTTGCATGATGTCGGCAAATGATTGATCACCAGCAGGGTGGCGCATTAACAACAGGTCACAAAAACCTATCATTGCAGTAAGAAGATTGTTAAAATCGTGGGCAACGCCACCAGCGAGCTGACCTACTGCCTGCATTTTTTGTGAATGAGCAAAGCGCATCTCCAGATTTTTTTGCTCTGTTATGTCGATAAGATGCATCATCAGCTTGTTTTTTTCTTCACCAATCAAAACACTGAAATAAGCAGAAACAATAATTTCATTATTGTTAGGCAACATAAGCGAGAAAGTTTGTGCTTCTTTCGGAACATTTCCATTAAATGATTTTTTAAGTACGGACTCTGCCTCAGCTTTTTTGTCCTCAACAACAAGGTTTAGAAATGTAATAGGCATACGTTCACCAAGAGATTGCCCAGTAAGCGTATGAAAGGCAGGGTTGCCGCTTATTATATTTCCATTGGTATCAAGCGTTGCAATCGCGATGGGTGATAAATCAATATAAATACCAAAATCTTTATTCATATACTGTAATTACCACGCGTCTTTCTCATGTTTGTGAGCATCTTTAACTGATGATGGATCTTTTATCTGGCGCATTAATGAAGCATATCCGATAATCGTTCCTTGCTCATCATACATCGCTTTTTGTGTCATGAATGCTTTGATATGACCACCTATTTTTCGTTGTAGAGAAACTTCACCATCATAATTTTTAAGTTCATCGACCGATATTTCAAGACCAGATTGAGAAACAATATCCCTAAGAGATAAATTGCGTGAAATTAATTCTTCTTCGTCAAAATCAAGCCACTGCTCTAAAGTAAGATTTGCATAAGTAATATTACCAAAAAGATCTATCATGTAAGCACCTATATCCAGACTATCCATAATATATGAAAATAGCCCAGTGTTTGTTTTATTAAACACAGGTGCTTTCGGTTCACTCGGCAGGTTAGGCCCCAATACACGTTTTTCTACAAATTCACGACCGCGCAGCAGCATGAAACCTTTAGGTCGTGTTATCGGTTCAATCGACATCATGATTCTGTGGCTTTGTTTTTTATAATCAACAATATCAAAAATTACTTTACCACGAACGCGTCGCTCAATGGCAGAAAATACCATCTTACGCTCGTCCTTTGATACTTGACCTTGCTCCAGTAAAACATCTATGGCGCGACGTGGCTCCTTATGAAAATTGGGGAACATTTCCTGAAGAGAGTGGTCAATATAAGCAATGGTGCTGTCATTTTTTATTATTAGGCAGAATTGATTGCTATGACCAAGGGCTGAGGAGAACAGTGCATTTTGAAATTCAGTCGCTAATACCATATCGCGACAGCGTTGCACGGTATAAACCACATATGTTCCGAGAGTTACCAGCAAAACAAAAAGTATTTCAGCAAAAATTACTATATCTTTTACAAAAATGCTAAGGACGATAGTAATAGGAAGCATGGAAGCAAACATTAAAGCAAGATTCTGCCACAATGGACGACGTGTCCGCACCACAAAATCCTGACGGCTATCTACAGTGGGTTCTTTTTTTCCAGAGGATAAAATATCAGCAAACCGAACAGCCATAAATAAAAATCACCTTAATAAAATGTTACGCATGATATTAGAAAAATATTAAAAAATAACAACATGTTTTTATGGCTTCTTCCCTTTAAGTTGATAAACATATGAAATAATTTTTGCAACTGCCTCGTAATGAGTTACGGGAATTTCTTTATCTAGCTCAGTTGAGGAAAATAAAGCGCGGGCAAGCGGTGGATTTTCAATCACTGGCACGTCATTGTCTTTGGCTATTTCACGAATTTTTAGTGCGATTAAATCCTGCCCTTTTGCCACAACTATTGGTGCAGACATTGTCTTAGTGTCGTATTGCAGGGCAACGGCAAAATGGGTTGGGTTGGTGATTACCACGTCTGCTGTCGGAACTGCTGCCATCATTCGGTTTTGCGCTCTTTCCATCCGCAACCGTCGCAAGCGTTGCTTCACCATCGGGTCACCTTCTGATTGTTTATATTCATCCTTCACTTCCTGTTTGCTCATTCTGAGAGATTTCATATGTTGGAAGCGTTGGTAGATAATATCAAATAGGGCAATAAAAAACATGGTGATAACCACACCTATAGTCATGCGCTTGGCGAGCATCGCCAGAAATAAAAGCATGTTTTCTGTGCTTTCATTGGGTAGCTGGCGAACATGGGTTAGTTCCGAATAAATAGATAAAAAAGCAACAATTCCTACCGCTGTTATCTTGACAATGTTTTTTATAAAATCAACCAATGAGCGCATGGAAAAAATCCGTCCGAAACCTGCAATTGGCGATATTTTATTGAGTTTAGGCATGATTGATTCAGCGCTGAGGACAAATCCATGCTGAAGGAAACTGGTGGCTATTCCTGCTATGATAGCTGCTGCCAGTGGCATTGCGATAATTCCAAAGCTGGTAAATGCCAGTTTATAAAGTATAATGCTAAGACCTTTTTGATCAGTTGCCAGAGAGTCAGCATCACTAAGAAATGGGGTAAGCAATGACTGTGAATTACGAAGAATTGATGGTATGAACCACGAAACGGTGATTGCCAGTACGAAAAGCATAAAGAAGCTGCCTAGCTCCTTAGAGCTTGCAAGGTTGCCTTTCTCGCGAGCTTCATCCAGCTTTTTCTGCGAAGGCTGCTCGGTTTTATTTTCCTGATCTTCATCAGCCATTTATTTCTCACTAAGTTCGGAATGACAAGGTTACGGGGCGAGAAATCCACCAAGTGAATCTTTTATATATTCCATATACCATAACATCATTGCACTGCCACTTATCATTAAAATAAAGAAGCTAATTAGTAGTTGCGGTGCCATTATCAGAAAGAAAATTTGGATATTTGGCATTAGTCGAGAGATTATACCCGCACCGAGATACATCATCATTCCTATTACAAGATGAGGGGCAGATATTTTCATTGCCATTTGGAATGATCTGTTCATGGTTTGGGTGGCGTGATTGGCAAAATCTTCAACTTGAGGAAAATGACCAGGTAGGAATAAGCTATAACTTTCTGCCAAGCCTCGTAGCATAAGATGATGCAAATCCGTGGCGAATAATAATACCAATGCCGACATACCGAGAAGATTGCCAAGTGATGTTCCCTGTGCCTGTGACAGAGCAAGATCTTGTGTAACGGCTGAGGCAAGGCTTGACTGGTAGGCGATAATCATTCCCGCCATGTGGACAGCAGCAATCAACATTCGGCTGAGTCCACCCAAGAATAAGCCAATCAGGATTTCTGCCAATAAAAGTGTAAATAAACCCATAACATTGCTGGGCATTGGTGGCAGTGAATTTATTACTGGTGCTAGAAGAATGCTGAACATTGCCGCAAGCAATAAGCGAACGCGCGCAGGAACATATGCCTCACCAAAACCAGGGAGAACCATGATAGCGGAACCCATCCTGCAAAATATGAGTAGGAAGGCAAAAAGTTGGGTAATTAGGATATTTGACAGCATCCTCCGACTATAGAAGCAAAATAAGCGACGGACAAGAAGTGTATTGTGAGCGGGATTGTAACATTAAAATGAAGTTTAATGCATTTCCTTTAACACAATAGTAACCAACTTATCGTACGATGAAATTTGATAGTTTTATTACTCAGAATCAGTTGCAATATGGCTAAACCTCAACAAAAATTGCTTAATCTTCCGTATTTACAGCATGATAGCTATTGGCTGAGTCTGTTCTCGTCTTCGGAAAATATCTCGCCCAATGTTGCCAATGAATTGCAGGTAATTGGCTATAATAGGGCAGCGGACGGTAGGATGATGGTTAAAACACCACGCAAGTGGTCTGATGTGTGGAATAGAACTTACACTATCCTGCAGAATGCCAAGCTTGCAGACGCTATGGAGGCATCGCTTACTGCAGACAGCGACCTTCCGACACCAGAGAGTGGAGAACGGAAAAAAATTGTAGCAATTCAGGTTATTGCTGAAAATTTATGGTTGGGAGAAGCATTGCGTGATGATCGCATGATGTGTTATTTCCAGCCGATAATTGGTGAAAAACAAAAGATATTTGGTTTTGAATCATTTGTTCGCGTGCGTGATTTAGACGGGAAAATAATCGGTGGTGATAAAATCATCAAGGCCAGCCAAGCACTTAATATAGAACATATGATTGACCGTCACTTGCATGTTCAAGCGGTGCAGACTTTTGCTGACAGTAATTGCTCTGGATTTTTATTTGTTAATTTTTTCCCAGGGTTTATTCATCGCCCAGCGGTATATCTGGAAGGACTCAGCGAAGCTGCAAAAATGTTTGGTATTGTTCCGAAACATTTGGTGTTGGAATTTACACGCTGCGAAACTGCGCGCGATATGAAACATTTGAAAAGCGTATGTGATTATGCCCGCTTGCAAGGCTATTCGATAGCACTCGATGATATCACAACTGTTGAAAGCGCAAAAAAGCTTGTTTCTGAGATACGTCCCGACTTTGTAAAAATTGATAGTCAGCATTTGGGGAAATTGGATGCAGTCCCAACCCGTAATGCGATACGTCAGATTGTAGATTTAGTGCATGCTATAGGAAGCACAATAATCGCCGAAGGTGTAGAAACAGAGGGAGCTTACGAACAGCTAAAATCGCTTGGGGTGGACTTATTCCAAGGCTATTACTTCTCGCCACCTGCACCTATTAGCAAAATTTAGAGTTGTTCCAGTCTTATAAGTTTTGCTTCGTTTGGTATATGCTCCTGATAATAGGCAATTGTTTTACGAATAGCAGTTTTAATATCAGTGCTAGGTGTCCATCCGAGAATATTTTTGGCGTTATTAATTTTGGGAACACGAGCTACTAAATCTTGATAGCCTTCACCAAAATGATCTTCTCCGCTTTTTATAGTAATATTTACCTTATCGCGGATTTTCTCATAGCCTTCGAACTCGCTCATCACCTCAATCATTAGTTCTGCCAGCTGGGCAATTGACACATCATTATCAGGATGACCTATGTTAAAAATCTTTCCATTAGCGCAACCGTCTTTGTTCTCAATGATTTTCATCATTGCTTCTATTGCATCATCTATATACAGGAAGCAGCGACGCTGTTTACCCCCATCAACTAGAATTATATCGCGACCATGAAAAATATTACTTAAAAACTGCGTGGCAACACGACTAGATCCTTCCTTGCTTTCCCAAACATTATCCAGCTTAGGACCAAACCAATTAAATGGGCGAAACAGAGTAAAATCCAAGCCTTTATGATTTCCATAAGCATAGATTACCCTATCCATAAGCTGCTTACTGCTAGAATAAATCCAACGTTCCTTCTTAATTGGACCAGTTACCAACAGGCTTTCTTCCTCGTCATACGGATTATCATTGCTCATTCCATACACTTCAGAAGTTGATGGAAAAATCAGACGTCTTTTGTACTTCACACAATGTCGCACAATTTCAAGATTAGCCTCAAAATCCAGCTCGAAAACCGAGAGCGGATCACGCACATAAGTGGCTGGATTAGCAATGGCAACAAGTGGTAGTATGACATCACATCTTTTGACATGATATTCCACCCACTCTTTATTTATGGTGATGTCACCTTCAACAAAATGAAAGCGTGGATTTAGTAAACAGCTTGCAACTTTATCTGCGCCTATATCCATAGCGTATATGTCCCAATCGCGGTGAGCGAGGATATATTCGCTTAAATGGCTACCAATAAAACCGTTTGCACCGAGTATGAGGATTTTCATTTTTTCTCCAAAACTTCCTTTACCATATATCGTGGTCTATGGCGTATTTCTTTATAAATTCTGCCAACATATTCGCCAATTATACCCAGTCCGAGCATGGTTACGCTGACAAGGAAAAATAGTATAGCAAACAGAGTAAAAACCCCTTCGGCTTCCGCACCAAGAAAAATCCGCCTAAATGCCATGTATAACACGAGTAGAAAACTGCCAGCAGAACAAACCATGCCAACTAGCGTAAAAAGCTGGAGTGGCACTAGTGAAAAACCAGTAACCAAATCAAAATTATAGCGGATGAGTTTATAAAGATTATAGTTGGATTTGCCCGCTGCCCGTTCTTCATGACCAACATCGATTTCTGTTGAGTTACCAGCCAGTTCTTGGCTTAGGGCGGTGATAAACGGCGAAGCATCACCAATTTCCACGATTTGATCAATGATAGAGCGTTTATAGGCACGGAGCATACAGCCGTGATCGCCCATATTGATATTGGTAATTTTTTTGCGAACAATATTGGAAATGTGTGATACTGTCTTGCGCCACGCTAGATCCTGACGGTTGGCACGTCTGCCACCAACAACGTCATGCCCTTGTTCAATGAGAGTTAGGAGTTTGGGAATATCCTCAGGTGGGTTTTGTAGGTCGCAATCCAGTGTCACTACAACTTCTCCGCGCACATGTTCAAACCCTGCCATAATCGCTGGGTGCTGACCATAATTACGCATAAATTGCACCACGCGTATAACATCAGGGCGTTTGTCAAATAATCCCTTCAGAACGTTCTGCGAATTATCCTTGCTGCCATCATTGACAAAAATTACTTCATACGACCTACCGTAGCTATCCATCACGGGAATTAACCGAGAAAACATAATAGGCAAAGTCTTTTCCTCATTATAAACGGGAATGACGATTGATATATAAGGATTCATAAAGGTTATTTAGCTCTTTTTCAGAACCTTTTCCAGCGATTTTATAACCCTGTCTTGCTCATCTAAGGTCATAGTGGGGAAGAGGGGTAGGCTAAAAATCCTCTCGCCAACAGAAAGGGAATTAGGGAAATCATTAGGCTTAAAACCATAATTATCAGCATAATAGGAAAATGTATGAGTAGCTTGGTAATGCAAACCAAGCCCGATATTTTCGGTTTTCATGGCATTTATTAGCCCATCACGGTCTAGGCTTCCCGAATTTTTATTAATTAGTGGTGTTAGCAAATGCCATGCGTGAGTGTGGTCATAAGCAGGTTGTTGTGGCAGAGTTAGCTCGCTCCAATCACCCAGTATTTCCATATATCTTTTTACAAGCGCAGCACGTTTTTCAATAAAACCGTCAAGTTCAGGTAGCTGGTGAATGCCCAGAGCCGCCTGAATATCCATCATATTATACTTAAAACCAGCTGCCACCACATCATATTGTTGGCTACCAGTTTTGCCAAAACGGTTGAAGGCATCGCGGTCTATGCCGTGGAAACGCAGGCGTTCTAGCGTATGAATTATTGCTTTATCATCAGTGATAATTGCCCCACCTTCACCTGTAGTCATGTTTTTATTAGGGTGAAAGCTCAGAACTTGGATATCACCAAAACTACCGAGTTTTTTGCCCTTATAAACCGCGCCTATTGCATGGGCGCAGTCTTCCACCACACGCAGATTATGTTTTTTTGCTAGGGCATAAATCGCGTCCATATCACAAGGCAGCCCAGCATAATGCACAGGCATAATCACTCGGGTGCGCGGTGTTATAGCAGCTTCTATAGCGTCAACATTTATATTCAGAGTGTGAGGGTTAATGTCCACCAGAACTGGCTTGCCACCAGCCTGCACGATGGTATTTAGTGTTGCCACAAAGGTGAGGGGAGTGGTGATAACTTCATCGCCATGTTTTAAGCCAAGTGCGAGCAGCGCAATTTGCAGCCCAGCAGTTGCAGAGGAAACACAAAGAGCACGGCGACCACTATGATATTCAGAAAGCATCTGCTCAAATTTCTGCACTTTTGGACCAGTTGTTATCCAGCCCGAGCGCAGTGTTGCCACTACTTCAGCAATAGCTTCTTCACTGATAGTTGGTTTGGCAAAGGGCAGGAAAGGTTGCTCGGTCATTTAATGAAATCCTTTTTTAGTAATATGGTTTTGCCATAGCGTGACATTTCAATCAGCCTACAGTCAGCATATTGTTCAATGCTCTTATAGTCTTCTTCATACACAAAAACATAAACATTGTTTTTGGATTCAGCGCATTTCTCCCAGAATTTATCTACAGTCACCAGTAAGTTTTTGGCATTTGGTGTATATTTACTGCCAAAACCAAGCTCTCCAGTCCATTCCACAATGGTTACATTACGGTTTAGATATACAGGCAAATCCTGCCAATAGCTTTTATAGGCAACCACCATGTCATCATCTTTCAATTCTTTTTTGAGAATTTCAGTTAGTGGCTTTACCGTGCGTTTATCAAACTCTGGCGCGACGAAATTTGCGGTAAGCCCCAAAATTGCACCAAAAACTATCATCAGAGTAATCAATTTTTTTCCTGAAGTACTATCGGTAATTGCCTCAATAAACAATGTGATGGCAATTAGTACTATTGGTAACCCAATGATAGGAGATATAGATGATGTTTCATTCCCTAAAGAAGCCACAAGTAACCAAATTAGGTATGGAATCCAAATGATGACAAACAAAAACATTGTGTTTGCGCGAAGTTTTTTTGGTGCAGTTGGCATATCCCACCAATCAGCTAATTGCTTACCAATAAGAATGAAAATCGGTGGAAAAATTGGAAAAATATATGGAATTAATTTTGAGTGAGACAAAGAAAAGAAGATAAGAGGTAGTATAATCCATATATTCAGAAATAAAGAATCTTCTTTATCCCGCATGTCTGAACAAAAAGATTTGTCGCCAGTATTTTGTTTTTTGTCGGCATTATCTTCAAAATATTTTGTATCAACATTATTTGCTGAATAAATGGAGATAATAAAAAGAATCCGACCAATCAACTGAAGAGGAGTAAATAGCAGTATCCAAGGCATTGCTCCAGCAAGCGTCACTACGATAAAAAGCCACCATGGGGCGGTGCGTCTATGTTCATCGGTTAGGAAGCGGGTGAAATGTTCATTGATAAAATAAAAATCAGCAAATTCAGGGTGCTTTATCGCCATTAAAATATGCCATGGTGTAGCAATGGCTAAGAATAATAATGTTCCTGTGAACAGGCGCGCTTCTTTTAGTATTTTCCAGTTTTTTGTAAGTGCAATCCAACTACCAATAACCATAGCTGGGATTACTATCCCTATCAGCCCTTTAGTCATCACTGCCAGAGCAGCCGAAATATACATAAAATAATAAAATTTTTTCTGCTCAGTTCTTTGTGCAGCGATAAAACTAGCGATAGTGCAGGTGAGAAAGAGTGTAACTGGTGCATCAAGCATGGCAACGCGGCTTAGACCATATCCCATAACAGAGGTGGTAAGTGCGCTGGCTGATAGTAATCCAGCCCTCCTGCCATAGAGCAATCTACCAGTTGCATAGGTCACAAGGCAGGTGAGGGTGACAACCAGAGTTGTAGCTATTCGCCCAAAGAATTCACTACTTCCAAAACTTAAAAACAAGGTTTGCAGCCAATAAAATAGCGGAGGTTTTTCAAAATACTGCACGCCATTGATATGTGGGGTCAAAAAATCACCAGTAGCAAGCATCTGGCGGGGGATTTCGATATAACGGGCTTCACTAGGCGTGATATATGGGCGCGCACCTAGCCCAATACAAAAGAACAAGCCAATTACAATGAATAATATAAGCGAATCGTACCAATAACTATTTTTATTTATCATCATCTTAGATTTTGCAGTTTCTGCCAGAAAGAATCACCCAGCTCCGCATCCTTCCCTTTTTTGTTAGCTGGAGAACCACCAGCGGTTTCATCAGGTCTATTAGCTAATTCTGGTTCGTTATTATGCCAAGGCAGAGCGGAGAACAAACTACCGCCAGTTGGTAAGTCTGAAATTGGTGTATTGGCTAAAGCATTTATCATAAACCCATGCCATATCGCAGCAGGAAGAAGTCCACCAGTCACTTTTTTCATTGGCTCATTGTCATCATTGCCCACCCATACTCCAGCCACTAAATCTGGCGTATAGCCGACAAACCAAGCATCCTTATAATCAGATGTTGTGCCTGTTTTTCCTGCTACTGGTCTGCCGATTTTTGCGGCACCGCCTGTTCCATTATTTATAACCCCCATCAGCATTTCATTCATCATACCTACTATATTTTCACTAAGCACCATTCCTCTGCGTGGGGATGGTCGTTTATAGAGTAATTTATCATGGACTGTACGGATTTCTATAATCCCATACGGATAGACTATTGCACCACCCGCCGCCAAATGTGCATAGGCATTGGTTAGTTCCAATAAATTTACTTCAGTTGCCCCGAGCGCAATGCTTGGCAGAGGCTGCATATCAGCGGTTATTCCCAAACGTTCAGCAACGTTTATAACATTTTCACGACCGACTTTTTCACTTATCTGCACGGCGATAGTGTTTATTGATTCAGCTAGTGCCTGTCTAAGGCTCATAGTTCCATTATAACTATGGTTATAGTTTTGCGGTTGCCAACGACCGCCAGAGATTTTTATGGATAAAGGTTCATCTTCCATTATTGTGTCTGGTGTCATACCACTTTCCAGCCCAGCTATATATACGAATGGTTTGAAGGCAGACCCAGGTTGACGCTGTGATTGAGTTGCTCGGTTATATTGGCTTTCAGCGTAGTTAATTCCACCTATCATCACCCTAAGAGCACCGTCTGGTGACATGGCAACCATCGCTGCCTGTGAAGCATCAAGCTTTTCGCTTTGTTTATCCATAACGTCATGCAATGATTTTTCCGCTATGGTCTGCCACTCTGGTTTTAAGGTGGTGGTCACCACCAAATCATCATCAACATTGCCGATATATTCAGGAAGTTGATCAGCTATCCAATCAGCAAAATAAAAAGTGCTTTGCGAATTTGGTTTGCGACCTTTCATCGAGTTTTCCAGTTCTTTTCTAGCACGCGCGGATTGAATTTTTGTTAGATAGCCAGCATCTTCCATATTCACTAAAACCTGATCTGCCCGTTTGCGCGATAATGCTGGGTTGCTGATTGGCGCATAACGCGATGGAGCTTTAAGAAGTCCTGCCATAATAGCGGATTCAGCCAAGGTCAAATCACGCGCGGATTTATCAAAATAACGTTTAGATGCTGCATCTACACCATAGCTTCCAGCCCCTAAATATACGCGGTTTAAATAAATCGCTAAAACTTCTTCTTTAGAAAAGCGATATTCTAATTTGAATGCCAATAACATTTCTTTGATTTTACGAATAAAGGTGCGCTCTGGCGTAAGAAAAACATTCTTTGCAACTTGCTGGGTGATTGTGCTGCCACCTTGGACTACTCGCCTTGCCTTTATATTAGCGTATGTTGCTCGAAGCAAACCAAACGGGTCAACACCAAAATGATGGCGAAAATTACGGTCTTCAGTGGCAATCACAGCATCAGTTAGCGAGGTTGGAAATTCATCATAAGTTATATATTCACCGTAAATATCACCGAAGCTGCCGATAATTTGTCCATCTTCCGATTTTATCAAAACACTTTGCGCCTTGGTAACTTTATTTAGATCGTCAATATTAGGCAGTGTTAAAGTCAATATTCCCAAAGATACTACGACAGTCAGTGTTCCATATATTGCTGATTTCAGAATAAATCTTTTTAGTTTTGCCAGAAAACCTCTTGCTTTGACAGCATGTGCAGCGCGATAAGAAGGGTAGTGCGAAGCAGTTTTGGTTTTAGTCTTGCTTTTTGTGACATTCCCAGAACTAGCGGTTTTCTTAGATTTTTTTCGCTTCTTTTTAGGCAGGATTTTTTTAAATAATGATTTAAGGCTCATGATATATCTTTACTCATTATCTTTTTCATTCATATAAATCAGCTTTTTAACAGCGAGTTTTGCTAGTTGTTTTTTTGGCAGATTGCGCGCGCCGATAACGGATACTTCTCTAAGTGATATAGGATCAAATGCGGTAGCCTTTACCGAATTACCCATTACAACATATTCTACGATATATCCATCCTCTTTATCCGTAGGTATCACAGCTCTATATCGCTTTGCAGACGTGTTTCAGGACGCTTTGTCATCTTAACGCGGGTAATCTGCATGGCTGACTTCTCCATAACTGTACAATCAAAGCCATACAACGTGTGGATCTCGCCAACAGATGGAATTTCCTGCGCTTGATGGATAAGAAGACCTGCTATGGTCGAGGCATCTTCATCTGGTAGATTCCAGCCAAGCCTACGGTTCAAATCTCTAAGTGTTACAATGCCGTTTATAAGATAAGTATCATTTCCAAGCTTTTGAATATCGTTTTCAACTTCATCATGCTCATCTCCAATATCACCAACGATCTCTTCTATAATATCTTCTAATGTAACAACTCCCTGCCAACCGCCATATTCATCAACGACGAAGGCGAAGTGCTGGCGTTTATTGCGGAAGGCGAGCAACTGGTCGCGCAGAGATGTGGTCTCAGGGATAAACCACGGTTTATTGCAAATAGAAAGAATAGCCTCCGTTGTAAGCTCACCTTTTTGTTCACGCATAATTTTAATAAGGTTTTTTACATGCAGCACGCCTATTATATTATCCTGTTCCCCGCGCCATAAAGGAATACGGCTATGCATAGTTGATACAGCCATTTTTACCAACTCATCTGCCGATAAATCAGCATCTAATGTCTCCACCTCCATACGGTGGATCATGATATCTTTTACTTCAATGTCATTTAGATCGAGAATGCTGCCCAGCATGTCGCGGTCTTGCTTGATCATCTTGCCTTCACGGTGGTGTAATTCAATTGTTCCGCGAATGACATCAGTGCTGGAGATAAGAGTATTGGCTTTGGTTATGTCAATTCTAAACAAACGCAATATAGTGCGTATTAGGAACTGGATAGTATAAGTAATTGGTTTGAATAATTTTATTAGTAATAATAATGCTGGGGCAAATGTAAGTGATACACGTTCAGCATTTTGGATAGCATAAGTTTTTGGTAAAACCTCGCTGAAAATTACGACTAACAATGTCATGATGACTGTTACAATAACCAATCCATTTTCATCGCCAAATAATCGTACTGAAAGTGTAGTAGCTATTGCAGAAGCGGCAATGTTTACAGCGTTATTGCCAAGTAAAACCGTGCCAATCATTGATTCTTTATCCTTACGCAAGCGACTAACGATCTGAGCGCGCTTGTTACCATCCATAACCAGTTGGTAAATACGGGCGCGGGAAACGGCGGTAAGGGCTGTCTCTGCTGCTGAGAAAAAAGCGGAAATTAGCAAAAACAAAAATATTATTAAGCTATAAAATATTAGTTCATGATCCATAATAGGGTACTTATATTACAAAATACAATGCTCTACAAGTATTTGGCGAATAGTATCTTCATCCACATTATTTTGGATAAATGCCTTTCCTATTCCGTGGCTTAGAACAAAAGTTAATTTGCCACTAACAGCCTTTTTATCGCGGGAAAAATGGCTCATAAGGGCATTGATATCCCAATCCTTGCGGATTGATAGCGGTGAAACTGGTAACCCAGCGTTTTGTAAATGATATTTTGCGCGTTTAAAATCCTGTTCTGGGCAGATGCCAAGTTTTACTGATGTTGCAAAAGCCAGCACCATGCCGATCGCCACCGCCTCACCATGCAGCAATGTTTCGCTATAGCCAGTTTCTGCCTCAAAAGCATGGGCAAATGTGTGACCAAAATTTAGTAATGCGCGGATATTCTGTTCTTTTTCATCGGCAGCAACAATCGAAGCTTTAGCAGCGCAGCTTTTTATAATTGCTTTGGTTTGTATGTCTGTATTGCCAGAGAGAAGTGCTGCTACGTTTTGTTCTAGCCAGTTGAAAAAATCGGGATCGCTTATAAATCCATATTTTACGACCTCAGAATATCCAGAAAGAAGCTCGCGTTTTGGCAAAGTAGAAAGAGTTGCGACATCAGAAAGCACTAAAATAGGTTGATGAAAACTGCCTATAAGGTTTTTGCCGAAGCTGGAATTGATACCAGTTTTCCCACCAACAGAGCTATCTACCTGTGAAAGAAGAGTGGTTGGAATCTGGATGAAATTAACGCCACGCAGCAGTGCGCTTGCAGCAAAACCAGTTAAATCACCAATAACACCGCCACCAAGAGCAATTAATACCGTGCTTCTATCAGGTTTTTGCTCCAGTAAATTCTCCATAAGACCTGAAAATGACGATAGACTTTTTGTTGCTTCTCCAGCAGGAACAATAATGCAGCGAAAACGTATTTTTGCTTCTTCTAGCGAGTTGGATAGGCGATGTAGATATAAACGCGCGACATTACTATCACTAACGATAATAACATTCTTATTTTTCAGGAGAGGGTATATATACGCTCCAGAATTTGCTAACAACCTCTCGCCGACAATTATATCATAGCCGCGTTCATCAAGGTTTACATGAAGTTTTTCAGGCATTTTTTTCCCGCCATTTTTTAAGAGCCGTTATAATATCCTCAACTACTGTTTCATGTGGACCAAAATTGCTGTCAATGGTTATGTCTGCCTGTGCATAAATAGGATAACGCTCGTCAATCAGCTTTTGCAGAATCTCGCTTTTGTCACCAGTTTTCAATAATGGTCGATTGTCACGGCGCGATACACGTTCCAGCAACACTGGTAGGTCTGCCTTTAACCAGACGGAAATCGCTTTTTCTGAAATTGCTTCACGGATGGCTGGTTGAATAAACGCACCACCGCCAGTTGCTACAATACAGGGTGTACCCGACATAAGCCTTAAGATAACACGCTGCTCTAGATCACGAAAAATAGACTCACCATAACTTTCAAAAATATCAGAAATACTACATCCTGCCGCCTCAACAATTTCATTATCAGAATCAATAAACGGCACATCAAGCGCATTAGCCAGTCTACGCCCTATAGTGGATTTGCCTGCGCCCATTAAACCCACTAATACTATTGGATGTGAAACAATATTAATGGTTTTTACAGTGTTTTGTTGATTATTAGTCATTTTGCTTTATATAAATATTATCATCTTCTACCATAATTAGATGAATTATGAAATAATGCAACAGAAGCAAGTGTCTTTTCAGTGTAACTCGTACAAAAAAATATAAATGGTCAGACCAACCTCAATAATAAAAACCAATAAAGAGGATAGCCTTCTCGTGGAGCAGTTTCTTGAGATGATGGTGTCTGAACGTGTTATATCCGCCGACACAATAGCTGCTTATCGTAGAGATTTGCTAGGTTTTTTGGGACATTGTCTCACCGAAAAAGCAAGATTGGTGCGTATATCTCGTGATTCTATAGAAAAATATATATCTTCTTTAAGTAGGTCAGGAATAAGTGCGCCAACAATTGCCCGTAAACTTTCAGTCCTACGCCAGCTTTTTGCTTTTTTATATACCGAGAATCATAGAATTGATGATCCAACTAGCACTATAGACTCGCCAAAACTACCGAAACGACTGCCAGCGGTACTCACACAATCTGATATACTTCTTTTATTGGAAGCGGCGCGTGGTGATGATTCTGCAAAAGGGATACGTCTGCAGGCTATGCTTGAATTGATGTATGGCGCAGGACTCCGTGTTTCGGAACTAGTTAGCCTTAAGCTGTCGGCATTGCAGATACGCGATGGTGGGACAAATATAGATGTTGATTTTTTGACTGTGCGCGGGAAGGGGAATAAAGAGCGCCTAGTTCCACTTAATGATAAATCTTGTGCCGCCCTTTCTCGTTATCTTGGTATCCGCTCCCAATTCTTGGGCGGGCAAAAAACTTCTATCTGGCTGTTTCCCTATCATCGCGCGGTTGGATATATAACCCGTCAGCAATTCGGCATTATGCTCAAGGAATTAGCTGTGAAAGCAAATATAGATCCAAAAAAATTCTCACCACATACTTTACGCCATTCTTTTGCCACTCATTTGCTTGAAGGCGGAGCTGATTTGCGGGTGATACAGGAATTGTTAGGGCATTCTGATATTTCTACCACCCAGATATACACACATGTTGCAGGCGACCGCTTGAATAAGCTGGTGCAGGAGCATCATCCTCTGGGAAAGAAAAAGGATAAAATATCAGGGTGATTTATCTCCTATTTGCTTAATATAAAAATAGCCACTACAATTGAGCAATTATGAACCAAATAAGCGTATACTGATTCATGCGAAACTCATTGGCACAACCGTCTTTATCACGCGATTTCGTATTGCTATCAGTAGCAGTCTTGTTCATTGTAATACTTATTTCTGGTTGGGTTACATATAAAACTTATAATAAGCATTCTGAACTTGTTACCATAGAGTTAGAAAAAGAGGCTGCCCGCATAGAAAGTACTATTTCTACGGAAATGGGTAATGCCAGCTATATGCTTGCTTCACTGGGTCGCCAGATTATTATTGACCCAGACCGTGACTATACAAAATTAGCTCAGGCGCTAAAATCATTTGATAATAAAAACCATATTTACAGCATTTTCTCTTGGACAAATACTGACAAGAAAATGGTGATAAGTAGTAACAAAGGAGTTTTAAAAGAACCCGTTGATATTTCCGATCGTGATTTCATACAGCAGGCGGCTACTGATTCGTGGAAAATGCACATAGGCAGACCGATTGAAGGTCGGGTATCGGGCAGATGGGTGATCCCTGTCTCTATGGGAATAACAGATGATACTGGAAAATTCATAGGGATAATATCACTTAGTATTGATATAGAGGTTTTGACCAATCATATCCGTAATCTGGTGAAGCGTGATGGAGTTAGTTTTGCAGTGGTTACTAAGGATTTAGTAACTCTTACTGAAATATCTGATAGCAAAAATTTTATTAGTGATAACTTTCCTTCCAAGAAGCTTGTAGATGTGGACCTTGATAAAAAGCCCAGTGGTTTAATTGCCAAAGGCAGCCTTCTTTGGGGGACTGGGATTTATGCTTACTATCGTGTTTCTGAAGATTTTCCATATATAGTAATGATGGGATATGATGCGAATTATAGTGATGAAACAGTTCGCACAATGCTTTGGTCTAGGCTATTATTAATTTTATCCGTAGCAATATTTCTTGTCGCATTCTTATGGATTGTGCGGGTGCGGGTTATCAAGCCAGTTCTTGATATTACAGAGATTGTTTCTTCCATATCGCGCGGAGAAAAATTTATGCCATTGCCTAAAAAGGGTTCGGTGGAGATTGAGGGTCTGGCGGCGCAAGTATACACAGTAAGTAAATATATTGATGAAAGTAAACGTATTGAAAGTGAATTGCGTAACAAGATGTTTTTGTTAAAAAAATCTAAGGAAAACGCAGAAATTAATATGCGCAGCAAGTCAGAATTCTTAGCCTATATAGCTCAGGAAATACGCATGCCTGTAAATAATATAATAGGTTTTTCACAGGTTCTTAAAGATCAGATTTATGGAGCTATTGAAAATAAAAAATACAAACAATACTCAGCAGATATTTTTGCAATAGCCAATCAGTTAATAAATAAGATTCAGGATATTATTGTTCATTCAAAGGTTGATGTCGGTTACATTGATTTGCAGGAGAAGCCTGTGGAATTTTCCAGTATAGTTAGCACTTCTTTACGACAACTGACAGACAAGCTGCAGGCTAATGAAATTAGTATAAAGGTCGATCTTCAAGAGCATCTACCACGTTTACTGGTAGATGAATTCAGGCTCCAGCAGATTATCATAAATTTATTGCTGGTCGTATTGGATGGAATTAAAGCGGATGGTTTCATAAGGCTTGAAGCAAAAATTATAAACGAGCATCGAGAAAGACAGTTTCTTGCACTGACTATTGGCAATTCAAACTCTCTGCCAGTATCAAAGGACAGGCTATTTGCTCTTGCTTCAAGATTATTTGCTTCTATGTCTGGCGATACAAACGGTAATGGAAATACGAATGTACCAACTAGTGAATCGCCCGACCTTCGCTTTGAACTTGCTAAAATATTGGTATCATTACACGGATGTGCATTGCACACTGAAGTTGTAGGAGAAGAAGTAAAGAGCTATGTCGTATTCTTTCCGCCGTCTCGATTGATTTTTGACGGGAATACAGAAGAGCAGATAAAAATGATTTAAAACAATAAATTACAATTTATTCTTAATGTTTTACACTAAGTAATTATTTAAGCAAATTTTGCTTTGTTAAGCCAAGATTTTACCTGATGCTTTGTTTTTTCAATTTTCATTATGTCTTCTATTCTTCTATCGAGGAATGCCCAAGTTGCTTCTTGTCCAGCGCTATTATCATCTAGCCAAACTAATAAAGTTGATGAATATACCGCAGCAAGAGTCAGGCGTTTGCTATAGAAATTAAAATCAGTGGAGGCGTCGCCAATTCCAAACCAGATATTATCGACTGTTTCATAGAGTGCGCGCAGTCCGCGATGGGCATAGAACGGTAGTGAGTGCATGGCAACAGCTCTACGCACAGCCTCTCTATGTGGCATTTGTAGCTCAAGGCGTAGGCGGACAGCGGTAGTAATGCGCGCTCGGATTTTCATACCATCAAGATGGTAATGGGACAGAGCTTCCAACATCTGCTCGTCAATCATGCGCGAATAGGCATCGACAGCATCAATCGCACCACCTGAGAATACTCGTACTACATCAGTTTTCTTATAACCAGCCTCAATCGCTGCCTTACCAAGGGTTTGGACATTCCATCCATCAAACGGTACAAGCGGCAAAGCATTATTTATTATGTCGATGCGAGCTTTGGTTTTATCCATTTTCTAGTTCTAGCTGTTTACTATGCAATATTTTTCTAGAGGGGGTGATTCTTAAACATTCACGAGGAAGCGTAACAGAAACTGTAGTGCCGATGCCAATACTGCTGTTAATCTCAACTACGCCACCATGCAATGCAATAAACTCTTTTGTAAGGGCAAGACCAATCCCAATGTGGTGGTTATTTTTAGCCATCCAGCAGTTATCTTGCTGTAGAGATTCGCGTATATCATGGCATTTCAGTTCATTTATGCCCACGCCATTATCATGTACAGAAAGGCGAATCCCACTTTTTCCATCACGGTCAACTTCTATGGTAACTTCTCCACCAGCTTGATTAAATTTAATGGCATTGGCAACAAGGTGACCGAGTATATGTTGTATTTTAAGGCGGTCGATAAATAGCAACATATTTCCTTTTGGAACATACGAGATTGAAACCTTGGAAGCTTGAGCGTGATGCAGCTGTGTTTTAATAACGTGTTTGATTAAATCATCAACGTGCATTTCCTCGCGTTCAAGAACCACTCTTCCAGCATCAATATTGGCGATTTCCAATAAATCCTCAATTTTTGCGAGAAGATCATGCCCGCTCTCTTGGATATGGCGAACATAATTAGCATATTGCGGATTGTCTATCTCACCAAATACACCCTGTTCCATGATTTGTGAGAAACCTATAACAGCATTAAGTGGTGTGCGTAATTCATGGCTCATATTGGCAAGAAATTCCGAGCGCGCACGCAAGGCAAGCTCTGCTTCTAGCCTAGCTTTTTGCAGAGTGTTTTGTATTTGCATGCTTTCGTGGATATTTTCAATGAGGCAGACATATTGATCTGCTTGGGTATGGATTGTGAATTGATACCAATAATATTTGCTATCAGAATGTTGCATCTTCAGGCGAAGAATTTCTACGCTTTTATTTGCCTCTGCCGAAGCAGATATTGGGCGCAGAACATCACTCAGTCTTTCACGAAAATCTGGGTGGAGAAGGGTGAAGAAGTTATCTCCTAATGCTGAATTTACTTGTTGATTCGTAAGTTTTTCAAAATTGCGTGATAGATAGGTGCAATTTCCAGACGGTGTAAACAGACACAGAATTTGCGTGCCATATTCGGTTAAATATTCGTATTTTTCTTCAGCGTATTTTCCTTTGGTTTGCAGAGGTTCGGAAACAGGTGAATCCAATAATTCAGAGCATTCATTTAATATGGAGTGTAATTTTTCTATCAATAAAGAATCACCAGCTGTTTTTCTCTTATGCAACTCATTCTTATACAGCGATAAAATATGCTCTGCTTCATATGACAAAACATCTCTTATTTCTGCGGAATTTTCACTGCCAATTATGATAGCAAGCGGGGACGACTCATCATCGGCACTAGCCGAGGTGAAATCTTCAGTGGATTGGCTCAAATAAGCTGACCGAAATTGCGAAAGTAACACCCTGTTTTTGCCTCTTTTTATCGTTTTTCTTCCCGTGGAAAAGCGTATGTGAAACAATTTTTATATGAAATATTGTATAAAATTTTATGCATTATTTACAAATAATTCACACTTACGCCACTACTATATATAGTGGTATATAAAAAAAGGCACATTAAACTTGGTATTGTTGCTCAAAAGCAACAAATTATAAACAATGAATTAACAGAGTGTTTTTAATTAGCTAACAGAGCAGAAAGTTTTCCAGCACTTTCCAGCGCGTGAAGGTCGTCACAACCACCGACATGAGTGTCGCCAATAAATATCTGCGGAACAGTTTTGCGACCACCAGATTTTCTGATCATTTCCTGCGTCAAATCATCACTGTGAGTAACATCGATCTCTACAAAGTCATTAACCCCTTTGCGTTTCAGAAGATTTTTTGCCTTAATGCAGTAAGGGCAGTGATCTGTAGTATAGATAGTGACTTTGGACATAAATTTCTCGTTGGTTAATATTGTTTGGTGCTAACATATTTTGGAGGTTTTGTCTATTGAACGTTAGCTGAGTTCAGCTCCTCTATTGCCCATAGAGTCATTTCACATACTAAAGGTGATGTATCGTTGGTAAGGCATGAAATCACGGGGATTAGGGAAAAATCACCGCTATTACCAATAGCCACCAAAACATTGCGAATAAAGCGATCACGCCCAATGCGTTTTACTGGTGATTTATGAAATAGTGCGCGAAAAGCTGTGTCATCGAGTTTGACTAAATCTTTCAGTAATGGGGTTTGCAGCTCTTCGCGTGGGTGGTAAGCGATTTCGTTTGCTGTTTTCGCAAATTTATTCCATGGGCAGACGGCAAGGCAATCATCACAGCCGTATATTCTATTGCCAATGGCTTTACGAAATTCCAGTGGTATTTGCCCTTTATGCTCAATGGTGAGGTAAGAAATACATTTTCGTGCGTCAATTTCACGGGCGTTAGTAAAAGCTTGTGTAGGGCATATATCCAAGCATTTGGTACAGCTTCCACAATTGTCGCTTTGAATTTCATCTGGTGTTATTTTCAGTGTTGTAAAAATTGCTCCTAAAAATAGCCATGAGCCAAATTCACGACTAACCAAGCAAGTATGTTTCCCCTGCCAGCCAAGCCCTGCTTGCTCTGCCAGTGGTTTTTCCATCACAGGGGCAGTATCGACAAAAACTTTTACCTCAGAGCTATATTCCCTTGCCAGCCAACCAGCTAGTTGCTTCAATTTTTTCTTTATTACGTCATGATAGTCTTTATTCAGAGCGTAGCAGGAAATATTGCCAACCTCTTTTTTTTCAAGTTTTTCTAGAGGATTCATTGGTGGAGCGTAATTATGACCAAGCATAATAATCGATTTTGCATCTTGCCATAACACACTGGGATTTGCTCTCCAGCTAGATCTTTCAACTAGCCAGCCCATGTCTCCATGATGGTTTTTAGCCAAAAAATCATGCAGGTTTTGTCCTGTTTCAGGAGGTAAATCGGCAGCACAAAAGCCAACTGCATCAAAACCTATTGCCTTTGCGCGGTCTGTAATTAATTTTTTTATTGCATCAGTCATGGGAAAGTTGTTAGTTGCTAGTTTGTGGTTGTTGGATATTTACTTTAACAACCAGTAACTAACAACCAGTAACTAACAACCAGTAACTAGTAATAATTCATGGATCCAGTTGTTGAACAATATTTTCCTATTTTAGTTTTTCTTGCCATTGCTGTTGCTTTGGCAGTCATAATGATTTTTGCCCCGATGATTATCGGCAGGCAAAAGCCTGATGCTGAGAAGGTTTCGCCCTATGAGTGCGGATTTGAGGCGTTTGGTGATGCGCGTGGAAAGTTCGACGTGCGTTTTTATCTAGTGGCGATTTTATTCATTATTTTTGATTTGGAAGTGGCATTTTTATTTCCATGGGCGATTTCCCTGCGCGAGATTGGTGTTGCTGGTTTCTGGTCTATGATGGCATTTCTACTCGTGCTTACCATCGGCTTTATTTATGAATGGAAAAAAGGTGCGTTAGAATGGGAGTAAATACCGCTTCATTATCTGGTCAGGATGCCCTTCTCACTGACGTAATGGAAGAATATAACGATAAAGGATTTGTCGTTACCAATTTTGATAAGTTGGCAAATTGGGCGCGTGCAGGAAGTTTGTGGCCGATGACTTTTGGTTTGGCGTGCTGCGCGGTGGAGATGATGCAGGCGGCCGCTTCACGCTATGACATGGATCATCTTGGTGTGGTGTTTCGTCCTAGCCCTCGTCAGGCGGATGTTATGATTGTGGCAGGAACATTATGCAATAAAATGGCACCAGCTCTTCGTAAAGTTTATGACCAGATGGCAGAGCCACGCTATGTGATTTCTATGGGTAGCTGTGCCAATGGTGGCGGTTACTATCATTATTCCTATTCTGTGGTGCGTGGATGTGATCGCATTGTTCCTGTTGATATTTATGTTCCGGGATGTCCGCCAACCGCTGAAGCCCTAATGTATGGCATTTTGCAATTACAGAAAAAAATCCGCCGTACTGGGAGTATAATAAGGTGAGTGTAGAGCTGCCGCATGGAAGAAATTTCTATATGATTCGCCATGCTGAGACTGAGGATAATCAAAATAAAGTTGTAAGCGGCAAGGCGAGCGAAACTGTTTTAACAGATGAGGGCAGGAGGCAGGCAATGGAGGCGCGACAACTTCTTGAGAAGGTTGAGCCACCCATTGATCGTATAATTACTAGCGAAATGCACAGAGCTATAGATACCGCAAGATTAATAAGTGATAGCGATGCTCTGCGCCATGTGCCGCACAGTAAAGATAGTGGAATTAATGAACGTAACTATGGTGCAGCAGAAGGAATGTCTGATAAAGAACGTGATAATATTAAAAAAGCGGGCAAAAAAATTGAAGGAGAAGAGCCAAAGGATAT
This sequence comes from Rickettsiales bacterium, assembly GCA_025464625.1. GTDB lineage: Bacteria > Pseudomonadota > Alphaproteobacteria > Rickettsiales > SXRF01 > SXRF01. The sequence goes on from JAOAUZ010000003.1 coordinate 141,752, forward strand.
TTTGAGTGCCAGAACGATTGGAGCGATTGCAGAAAAACTGCATGGTCACAACGGTGTACCTTTATTTGTTACTCACGGTGGAAATATCAGGAGAGTTCTGGAGCATACGTTGGGTGAGAATGTCGCAAAACGTGAATATGTCACAAACTGCACTCTGTATGAATTTGTTGCGCCTCAAGAAAAAGGTGAGGGCTGGAAGGTAAATGTTCTAGAGCTTGATGATAATAAAGAAATAAAACGCCATAATTTTGGCGAAAGAACTTCTAAAGTAAGCAGGCTGTTTAGTGGTAGAAACGAAAGAGAGATAGGGAATATTCTATGATATTTGAGGATAAATGGCTGGAGAGTTTTGGTGCAACCGCAGAAACTGCTGGTGGGCAGCAAGTTCTCAATGTTGCTGGTAGCAAGCTGTTGCCACTGCTAATTTCTTTGCGTGATGATAAGGACATGTTGTTTACGCAACTGGTTGATATTGCAGGCGTTGATTTTCCCGAGCGTGCGCAGCGTTTTGAAGTTGTATATTTACTACTGAGCTTAAAGAAAAATGAACGTTTGCGCGTGCGGGTTGTTACTGATGAAAAAACACCAATTCCTTCTTCTATATCTGTGTTTTCTTCGGCGGGTTGGTATGAGCGCGAAGCTTGGGATATGTATGGTATATTATTTTCTGACCATCCAGATCTCCGTCGCATTCTCACCGATTATGGCTTTGAAGGGCATCCGCAGCGCAAAGATTTTCCTCTTACTGGCTATGTTGAGCTGCGCTATGACGTGGAGCAGAAACGGGTTGTGTATGAACCAGTAAAACTCAATCAGGCATATCGCAGCTTTGATTATCTTAGCCCGTGGGAAGGAGCAGACTACGTTCTTCCAGGAGACGAAAAGGCATCTGGTGCAAAATAAAAATGAAACCCAAAAAAACATTTACCATACGCAAAGCTCGCCTCGAAGATTTCGAGGAGATATATGATATTTTTTGCGATGTTCTGAACGAAGGGAAAACTTATTCCTATACGCTTGCGGAAATGACACCTGAAAGGTCACTCGCCTATTGGATATCTGCAAAAGGAACACACTGTATGGTTGCTGATGTGGAAGGCAAAGTCGCAGGGGTTGCTGCCGTTCGTCCGCACCGCACTGGACGCGCGCATCATGTTGCCAATGCGTCATTTATAGTGCATCCAGATTATCGCAGGTTAGGAATTGCACGAGCATTAGGTGAAGCAGCCATAAAATATGCCAAAAAACATGGTTATCTTGCCATGCAGTTTAATTTTGTGGTTAGTGTCAATAAAGTGGCTGTTGATTTGTGGCAATCTTTAGGATTTAAGATAGTTGGAACATTGCCAAAAGGTTTCGATCATGCTAGCAAAGGTTTAGTTGATGTTTACATTATGCACAAGTTTTTATAAAAAACTAATATGACCACAGCAGTAGAAAAAAATACAAAAACAACTACCACCATTAACTTCGGGCCACAACACCCAGCAGCGCATGGCGTGTTGCGCCTTGTTTTAGAGATGGATGGTGAGGTTATTGAGCGTGCTGACCCTCATATCGGTTTACTACATCGTGGTACAGAAAAGCTGATTGAGCATAAAACCTATTTGCAGGCTTTGCCCTATTTTGACCGCCTTGATTATGTGTCACCAATGGCGCAGGAGCATTGTTATTCATTGGCAGTGGAAAAGCTGCTTGGGTGCGAAGTCCCGAAGCGGGCGCAATATATCCGTGTCATGTTCTGTGAGCTTACTCGTATCTTAAACCATATTCTTAACATCACGACGCAAGCCCTTGATATTGGGGCAATGACCCCGCTTCTTTGGCTGTTTGAAGAACGGGAAAAAATCCTTGAATTTTATGAAAGAGCATCTGGTGCACGTTTCCATTCTGCCTATATTCGTCCAGGCGGTGTGCATCAGGATATTCCCAAAGGTTTGAATGAAGATATCTATAAATTCGCTGAGAATTTTACAAAATACATTGATGATGTGGATAACCTCCTTTCTGAGAACAGAATTTTTAAGCAACGCCTTGTTGATATTGGAGTGGTTTCGGCAAAACAGGCGCAAGATTGGGGTTTTTCAGGGGCGATGCTGCGTGGTTCGGGCGTAGCGTGGGATTTGCGTAAATCGCAACCATATGATTGCTATAGCGAGTTGGATTTTGATATTCCTATTGGTAAGCATGGGGATTGTTATGATAGATATTTGGTACGGATGGAAGAAATGCGCCAATCACTCCGAATTATCAAGCAATGCGTAGAAAAAATGCCAGAAGGAGCTGTGGTTACTGGTGATCCTAAGATAGCTCCACCAAAACGCGCTCTTATGAAGCAGTCCATGGAGGCTTTGATTCATCATTTCAAGTTATATAGTGAAGGTTATCATGTTCCAGCCTCCGAAACATATACGGCAGTTGAAGCACCCAAAGGTGAATTCGGTGTATATTTAGTTGCAGATGGAACAAATAAGCCTTATCGTTGTAAGATAAAAGCACCAGGGTTTGCTCACTTGCAGGCTCTTGAGTTTATGAGCAAAGGGCATATGCTGGCAGACGTGGTAGCAATTATTGGTACAATGGATGTTGTATTTGGCGAGATAGATCGATGAAAACACATAATATTATAAATATTTTGTTGGCGGTAACGCTTGCTGCATTTCCCTTATTGCCAGCTAAGGCTAAGGCTCAAGTTCAAGCACAAGCGCAAGAACAGGCTCCAGTGGCGCAAGCCGCGCCAGCACCAACAAGTAGTTTGGATGTTTTTCCTAGACTTCCACAATCAACATTCTGCACCAAAGAGAAGCTGGTAGGTACTTGGAAGTTGCTCATGATTTATGAGGTGCCGTCTGGGAGTGAGATAGCAAAATATACTTCTAATCCTTTGCAATACTACATTTTTGAACAGGATGGTCGTTATGGTGAATATGTCAGCATATTACGCGCTATAACAATGAAAGAGGTAAGGGAATCTGTAATAACCAAGCAGCAAAAATTGCAGCAATTTACGCTCAACAAAACTGGTCTCATGTATCTTTATAGAGATGGCATTGTAACTGATAGTTTAGCGTGTTTTTTAGTTGCGTCGGCTAACCCCCCATTCATGACTGGGCAGATGTTGTTAATGCCACCAGAGAAGGCATCCCGCGGACGTTTGGTGAAGGTATATCAAAAAATGTATCCAGAATTGGAAGCTCCCCCTGCTGTATTATTTAAAGCCCCTGAACCTGTGGGCGATAGCGATAGTGAATAGAAAACATGACCAGTAAATATCATTATAGACCAGAGATAGAGCCGTCTAGTTTTTCTTTTTCCCCAGAAAATTTAGTTGAGGCGCAGGCTGTCATAGCTAAATATCCAGCAGGTCGTCAGCAAAGTGCGGTTATGCCGTTACTTGCTTTGGCTCAAAAACAGAATAATAACTGGTTGCCAAAAATAGCTATGGATTATGTGGCTGATATGCTTGGAATGCCACCTGTGAAAGTATATGAAGTGGCAAGTTTTTATACAATGTATAACCTTGAGCCAGTTGGTAAGCATTTTGTGCAGGTTTGCACCACAACACCATGTTGGTTGCGTGGTTCTGAAGCAATTGTTGATGCATGTGAAAAACGTCTTGGCATAAAAATCGGTGAAACTACAAGGGATGGTCAGTTTACCCTGCGTGAGGTTGAATGCCTTGGTGCGTGCGTGAATGCGCCTATGTGTCAGGTAACTAGCTTTGGTGGTGATGATAATTATTATGAGGACTTATCCACAGAGTCAGTCGTTCAACTTATAGAGAGTTTAGCGCGTGGTGAGAAGCCAAAAGTTGGACCACAAAGTGGTAGAAAATCCAGCGAGCCAAAAGGCTAAATGCCTTCAGTGGATAGATGCCGCAATAAAATGACGAAAAGCCAATGGTTATTGCTTGAGTGTTGCCTGTTCTTTTTATTACTGCCAGTTTTTCTTTCTGTTTTAAAGGTAAGGGGTGTAATTTATCTTATCATGTGGCTGGTAACGGCCATCTGCATATTTGCTTCATACAGGTACCATGAGTACAAATTCTGGGCAGACTGGAATATCAGGGCACTTAATAGGAACTCTTTAAGGGTGATTTTCACCAGATTTTTTCCATTGGCAGTGGGGCTTTTAATTTTTACTTATATAAATGTTCCCGAGCGGTTATTTGGTTTTCCAATGGAACGACCACAAACTTGGGCAGTAGTTATGGTCTGGTATCCAATATTATCTGTGCTTCCACAAGAGTTTATCTATCGCAGTTTCTTTTTCGCCAGATATAAAACCATATTTTCAGCGCGTTTACTTGTTTTATTAAGCTCATTAAGTTTCGGTTGGGTACATGTTATTCTGCAAAACTGGGTAGCGGTTACGCTTTGTATAATTGGTGGATTTATTTTTATCATGGGTTGGCAGTAAAATAGGGCAAAAAAGACATAGCGGTGTAATTAATCATATATATTTCAGTAAGATTATTGACAAAACCACGAAGTGGTGCAAACTGCAAAACCAGATTAGGTTATTGAAATCAGGAACTAAAAAAATGCTAAAACAAGAAGATAGAATTTTTACCAATCTTTATGGTTTCGAGGATTGGAGGCTTGCTGGCGCGCGGGCGCGCGGTGATTGGCATAACACGGCAGCTATTCTTGCTAAGGGGCAAGACGCTATTATTGAAGAAGTAAAAGCTTCAGGGCTTCGTGGGCGTGGTGGTGCTGGTTTTCCTACAGGTGTTAAATGGTCGTTTATGCCGAAAAAATCTGATGGTCGTCCGTCATATCTGGTGGTCAACGCCGATGAAGGAGAACCGGGGACATGCAAAGATCGTGACATGATTCGTCACGAACCTCACAAGCTAATTGAGGGCTGCTTGATTGCTTGTTTTGCCATGCGTGCTGTTGCTGCCTATATTTATATTCGTGGCGAATTTCGTGAAGAAGCGGATCGTCTGGAATATGCTATTTGGGAAGCATATGAAGCTGGTCTTATCGGGAAGAACGCTTGCGGTAGTGGTGTGGATATTGACGTATTTGTGCATCGTGGGGCAGGGGCATATATTTGTGGTGAAGAAATGGCTCTTATTGAATCTCTTGAAGGTAAAAAAGGTCAACCACGTTTGAAGCCCCCTTTCCCAGCGGCTATGGGGCTTTGGGGCTGTCCAACCACTGTGAATAATGTTGAATCAATTGCCGTTGTACCAACTATTTTACGGCGCAGCCCAGCTTGGTTTGCAGGCATTGGTCGCCCGAACAATGTTGGAACAAAAGTATTTTGTATTTCGGGGCATGTGAACAAACCTTGCAACGTAGAAGAAGAAATGGGGATTCCACTTAAAGAACTGATTGAAAAACACGCTGGTGGTGTGCGTGGTGGTTGGGATAATTTGCTGGCGATTATACCAGGTGGCTCTTCTGTTCCGTTGCTTCCGAAAAATATTTGTGACACCGTTCTTATGGATTTTGACAGTCTAAAAGCCGAGCGTTCAGGGCTTGGTACGGCTGCGGTGATAGTAATGGATAAATCAACCGATGCGGTTAAAGCGATTGCTCGTCTTTCCAAATTTTATACTCATGAATCTTGCGGACAATGCACGCCATGCCGTGAAGGTACGGGCTGGCTATGGCGGATGATGGAGCGCATGGTTGAAGGTTGCGCTGCTGTTTCGGATATTGATTTGATGCTTGATGTTGCTGGGCGCATAGAGGGGCATACGATTTGTGCGCTTGGTGATGCTGCGGCTTGGCCTGTACAGGGTCTGGTACGTCATTTCCGTCCTGAAATTGAAAGACGTATTCATGAATTTAGTAGAAAAGCAGCATAAAGGATAGTGTATGAGCGAACTGATAATGAAAGCAGAAGGCGTAGACGGTCAGGTTGAGTTGATGAATGATCGTGTGGTTATTGTTAGGACAGGTGTTATGAACATGTTTAAGTTTGGGGCAAACTCCAAACGCGAAATACCTATTGGCGCAATATCTGAGGTTGTATTTAGAGCGCCTTCACTTTTTGGGATGGGTGAGTTAGAATTCGTACGCAGCGGAAGCAGCAGTGTCACTGGTGAAGGGAAGAAAAAAGTGAATCATAATATGGTAAAATTCAAAGGCAAGCAACAGGCGCAGTTTGAGAAGATAAAAGAGAAAATTTTTGATCTGATTAATGGGCAGAAGAGTGCAAAATAATAATTATGACTAAAGAAATTCCCCAAAAAACTGCCGAAAAAGAAATTCCAAAGACTATTACTGTGGATGTGAATACTCAGTCTTGGGCGGATGGATATGAAGCCGCTGACAAGGAATGTGCAGCCTATAGCCAGAAACCAGCGGAGAAATATTTTGGTCATACAGTATATCAGTGGCAGCATCTTGCATTTAATTTCATCCCATTATTTCTTCTTATTGTGCTTGCCATAATATGGGTGCGTTTTCTTACTAAAAGACAAAAAAAATTATATTATGAAATAAATGAAAAAAATATTGAACGTATTGAACGTTCTATTGCAAAACAGGATAAGGGAATTGAAAATCAGGAAAAAACAAATGCTTTATTGCAACAATTATTAGAAAAAATGGATAAGAAATAGAGACAACAATGCCAAAACTAACGATTGATGGACAGGAAATAGAAGTAGAAAATGGCACTGTAATTATACAGGCTGCGGAGCGTTTAGGAATTGAGATTCCACGCTTTTGTTATCACGAACGGCTGGCGATTGCTGGCAATTGTCGCATGTGTTTGGTTGAGGTTTCTCCGGGACCGCCAAAGCCACAGGCTTCTTGCGCGCTTCCTTGCGCTGATAATATGGTGGTGAAGACCAATTCGCCGATGGTAAAAAAAGCTCGCGAAGGGGTGATGGAATTTTTGCTTATCAATCATCCTTTAGATTGCCCTATTTGTGACCAAGGTGGCGAGTGTGATTTGCAAGATCAGGCTATGGCGTATGGTACTGGTATCAGCCGATATAAAGAACATAAACGTTCCGTTGAAAATAAATATATGGGACCAATTGTCAAAACTGAAATGACGCGTTGTATCCAGTGTACGCGCTGCGTTCGTTTTGCCACTGAAATTGCTGGTGTGCCAGAGCTTGGTGCGTTTGGTCGTGGTGAGCATATGGAGATAGGGACGTATGTTGAGAAAGCACTTACTTCCGAACTATCTGGTAATCTGGTTGATTTATGTCCTGTTGGTGCGCTTACCAGCAAGCCTTATTCCTTTGCTGCCCGCCCTTGGGAGCTTACCAAAACGGAAACTATTGATGTGTTGGATGCTGTTGGCTCTAATATTCGAATAGATAGTCGTGGCGAAGCTGTGCTGCGTGTTCTGCCGCGCATTAATGAAGATATAAATGAAGAATGGATTTCTGATAAAACTCGTCATGCTTGTGATGGTCTAAAGTTACAACGTCTGGACAGACCATATGTTAGAGGTAACGATGGTAGGTTGCGTGAAGCCAGTTGGGAAGATGCTCTTTCGTTAGTGGCAAACAAAATGAATTCATTTAAGCCAGAAGAAATTGCGGCTCTTTCTGGAAATCTTGCTTGTGGCGAGAGTGTTATGGCTCTGCGTGATGTTCTTGATAATATGGGTATTGCTAGTCGTGACTGTCGTCAGGATGGGGCTATGTATGATGTTTCCAGTCGTTCTAACTATTTATTCAATACTAGTATAGCTGGGTTAGAACAGGCAGATGTTATTTTATTTATTGGCGCAAATCCACGTCATGAAGCAGCTATCGTAAATGCGCGTATCCGCAAGGCTTATTTGAAGGGTGGTTTGACTATATATAATATTGGAAGTGATAGCGATTTTAATTATCCAGTTTATTCTTTTGGTAATGATCCGCGCGTTCTCTCCGACATAGTTTTGGGGACACACCCTTTAGCCCAAATATTGTCTGAGGCAAAGAATCCTGTAATAATTATTGGGACTTCAGCAATTGCCCGTAATGATGGTGAGGCTGTATTTGCCGCTGCAAAAACTATTGCCAAAAAATATGGTGTTGTTCGTGATGATTGGAACGGGTTCAACGTATTGCATCATGCGGCAGGTCGTGTAGGGGCATTGGATTTGGGGTTTGTGCCATCAGAAGGCGGGCGTAACATAGCGGAGATTTTTGCTAGTTGTGCGTCTGGGGGCGTTAAATTTGTCTATCTTCTTGGTGCTGATGAGTTTGACATGGGGCTTCTGGGTGATGCTTTTGTAGTCTATCAAGGTAGCCATGGTGATGACGGGGCGCACCGCGCGGATGTTATTTTGCCATCTGCTGCCTATACCGAAAAAGATGCAACATATGTAAATATGGAAGGTCGTGTTCAGCGCACAAAACGCGCGGTGTTTCCTGTTGGTAAAGCAAAAGAAGATTGGATGATTTTACGCGCACTTTCTGATGTTCTTGGTAAGCCGCTTGAATATAATTCTCTCTCTCAGCTTCGTAAAAGAATGGAAAAAATTGCCCCACATTTTGCGCAAGTTGGAGAAATTGTACCGTCTCAATGGCAGGAAGGTGGTGTACAGTCTGGTCGTGTGGTAATAAGCTCAACACCGTTTGATGAATTTATAACCAATTTTTATATGACTGATCCTATTTCGCGGGCAAGTAAAACCATGGCTGAATGCAGCAAATCAATATATTCTCAAGTAAGAAAGGTGGCATAATGAAACAATATAAAGTTGTTATATACCGCGAGCCGTTGCTTGGTTCTATTTTACTAATGGGAGCTAAAGTTGATCCGCGTAAATACACGGATTTTCTTAATGTTCATGCAAGAGAAGGTTGGCGCGTTGTAACCGTAGAGCGTGAATCTAGGCGTGAGTTTATAATATTTAAGAGAGAAGCTTTTGTAACTATTCTTGAGAAGGACGTTTAGGATGAAATGGAGAGATTATTCTATTCAACAAAAACTACTTTTAGTTGTTGCCGTTTCTGTTGTTGTTACGGCATCTTTCTTTTTGCTTGAATTATGGGGATTTTCAATCCCAAAAGAATTCTTGGGTAAAATAGTTGGCACTTTTATCATAATAGGTGTGGTATCAGGGATTTTAATCGCTATAAGTTCCAATATGAAAGAAGCAAAAAAAGACGATAAGGATAATTTTTTTAATTAGATGCGGATATGCCAGAATTTCTAACAGATATAATGCCACTTTTAATTGCTCTAGGAAAAATTTTGCTGGTGGTTGTTCCGTTACTTATTTCTGTGGCGATGTTGACATTGGTTGAACGTAAAGTTATCGCAGCTATGCAACTGCGCAAAGGACCAAATGTGGTTGGTTTTTGGGGGCTGCTTCAACCATTTGCCGATGGGCTTAAATTATTCTTAAAAGAAACTATTATTCCATCGCAGTCTAGTCGTGTTATATTTCTTATTGCGCCGATGGTAACGTTTATGCTGGCACTCCTTGGTTGGGCGGTGATTCCGCTTGCCCCAGAATTTGTGATTGCCGATATAAATGTTGGGATTTTATATTTATTTGCCATTTCTTCGCTCGGTGTTTATGGCATCATCATGGCTGGTTGGGCTAGTAACTCAAAATATGCTTTTCTTGGGGCTATTCGTTCCAGCGCGCAAATGGTTTCTTATGAAGTTTCTATTGGCTTTGTGATTGTTACGGTTCTGCTGCTTGTTGGTTCGTTGAATCTTGGAGATATTGTTCGGGCGCAATCTGGTGGCTTCTGGAATTGGCATGCTTTTGGTATCTTATTTCCGATGTTTGTGGTGTTTTTTATCTCGGCACTTGCAGAAACAAACCGTCATCCATTCGATTTGCCAGAGGCAGAAGCAGAGTTGGTAGCTGGTTATAACGTAGAATATTCTTCAATGTCTTTCGCATTATTTTTTCTTGGTGAATATGCTAATATGATTTTGATGTCGGGCATGACCACTATTTTGTTTCTGGGCGGTTGGCAGCCAATAGCAGATATTGCGATATTCGCATGGATTCCACCAGTTCTGTGGTTTGTAGCTAAAGTTTCTTTTTGTCTATTTGTATTCATTTGGGCGCGGGCTACATTGCCACGCTACCGTTATGATCAATTGATGCGGTTAGGTTGGAAAGTGTTTCTTCCGCTTTCTCTAGTGTGGGTGGTTCTTATATCTGCTTATGTTGTGTATTGGACGGTATGAAATGAGTATGAGTAAATTAGAGGCTTTTGCTGAGTGGTTGGTAGAGTTCGTTCATCATTTTGGATATATCGGAATTTTTATAATGTCATTCTTGGAAAGCACGTTTGTGCCAATTCCTAGTGAGGTAACAATGGTTCCTGCTGGTGTTCTGGTGCAGCAGGGGCATATGAATTTTTGGATTGTCATCATCATGTCAACTCTTGGTGCAGTGGCTGGCTCACTTTTTAATTATTATTTGGCATATTATTTAGGTCGCAGATTTTTCTACGCTTATGGGAAGTATTTTTTCTTTACTCATGAAAAAATTGATAAAATCGACAAGTTTTTCAGTAACCATGGTGATATTTCAACTTTTACAGGTCGATTAATCCCAGGTGTTCGCCATTTTATAGCTTTCCCTGCTGGTCTTGGACATATGAATTTAAAAAAATTCTGTATTTATACAGGATTGGGTAGTGCTATATGGATGACAACTTTGACCGTTCTCGGTTATTTTATTGGTGATAATAAAGAGATGGTTAAGAGGTATATGCCGTATGTTGTTGCTGCAGTAGTTTTTATTGCGGTTATTGCTGTGGTGCTTTATATCTGGAGGCATAATCATAAAACTAAGAAAAACGGTGGCATTGCCAATGAATAGAACAGCTAAATCTTTTTTATTAGTGGAATTGGTGGCTGGTTTTTGGCTGACATTAAAATATATGTTCAAGAAGCCTGTGACCATTAATTATCCTTATGAAAAGGGTGCGCTTAGTCCCCGCTTTCGTGGAGAACATGCTCTGCGTCGTTATCCTAATGGTGAAGAGCGTTGTATCGCCTGCAAACTGTGTGAAGCGATTTGTCCAGCTCAAGCAATTACCATTGAGGCAGAAGCGCGAGCAGATGGTTCGCGCCGTACCACTCGCTATGATATTGATATGACCAAATGTATATATTGTGGGTTTTGTCAGGAAGCATGTCCTGTGGACGCTATTGTAGAAACTCCAAATTTTGAATTTGCAACAGAAACTCACGAAGAACTGCTGTATAACAAGGAAAAACTACTAGGAAATGGCGAGCGTTGGGAAAGCGCAATTGCTGCAAGTTTGCTCTCTGATGCGGAGTATAGATAAATGGCAAATGATATTGCAACATTGATGTTTTATGTTTTTTCGATGATGACCGTGCTATCGGCGGGCATGGTGATTTCCAGCAAAAATCCCGTGCATTCGGTATTTTTTTTGATTCTAGCATTTTTTAATGTTGCTGGGCTTTTTGTTTTGCTTGGTGCGGAATATATCGCCATGACTTTGGTGATTGTTTATGTTGGGGCGGTTGCGGTACTGTTTCTATTTGTGGTGATGATGCTTAATATTAATTTTTCGGAAATGCGGGATGGGTTTTTAAAGTATCTTCCTCTTGGCGGAGCGGTTGCAGCAATTATTTTTGCTGAGTTTTTATTTATATTTTATAATGCGCTCGGCAGTAAAAATGCGTTTGCACCAGTGCGTAATGTAATTGAACCAAGTGCAGAAACCAACAATACACAGGCAATAGGTAATATTCTATACACAAATTATGCGTATCCATTTCAGATGGCAGGAATAATTTTGCTGATTGCGATGATTGGGGCGATTGTGCTAACCAAGCGTAATCGTATTGGTGTTCGTAAGCAGAATATTGCCAAGCAGCTTGCACGCACCAAGGCGGATGGCGTTGAAATTGTTTCGGTGAAATCAGGTGAAGGGATTAGGTAAATTATGAGTCACATATTTTTTGGAGATATAGGAATTCTTCACTATCTGATTCTTTCCAGTTTGCTCTTTACCATTGGTGTATGCGGGATTTTCCTTAATCGCAAAAACATCATCACTATTCTTATGTCGATAGAACTTATTTTGCTCTCAGTTAATATAAACTTTGTGGCGTTTTCGGTAAAACTTGGCGACCTTACAGGGCAGATTTTTGCTATGTTTATTTTAACCGTTGCTGCTGCTGAAGCTGCGATTGGTCTTGCTATACTTGTAATCTATTTCCGCAACCGCGGTACAATCGCGGTTGAGGATATTAATATGATGAAGGGGTAAAAATGATCTCTTTCATAGTATTCTTGCCATTATTTGCCTCATTGATTGTTGGTCTAAATGTTCGCGGAATTTCTTCTAAGTTAGCTCACCAACTAACCTGTGGGGCGATGATAATTTCTGCCGTTCTTTCTGGATTAGTGTTCTGGAGTTTTGCTTTTGGCGATGGCGGGGTTCACAAAGCCGTTGTTTTGCCGTGGATTACTTCTGGTGATTTTATTGCTAATTGGACTTTGCGAGTTGACGCACTGACTGCCGTAATGTTGGTGGTGGTAACTTGGGTTTCTGCAGTTGTGCATGTTTATTCAGTTGGCTATATGAGCCATGATGAACACCAGCCACGCTTTATGGCATATCTCTCTCTATTTACATTCTTTATGCTGATGCTGGTTACAGCAGATAATCTGGTACAGCTTTTCCTTGGCTGGGAAGGGGTGGGGCTTTGTTCTTACCTGCTTATTGGTTTCTGGTTCAAAAAACAGAGTGCATGCAATGCTGCGATGAAGGCATTTATAGTAAACCGCGTTGGCGATTTTGGTTTCGCGCTGGGAATTTTTGCAGTTTATGTGCTGTTTGGCAGTGTGCAGTTTGACGTTATTTTTTCGAATGTTGCTGCGCATGCAACAGATAAATTTATGTTTCTTGGCGGTGAATATCACGCCTTAACTTTAGTGTGTATTTTGTTATTTATCGGTGCGATGGGAAAGTCAGCGCAGCTTGGTCTGCACACATGGCTTCCTGATGCTATGGAAGGGCCAACGCCAGTTTCTGCCCTTATCCATGCTGCTACGATGGTGACTGCTGGTGTGTTCATGGTAGTTCGCTGCTCGCCCTTATTTGAACAATCGCCAGATGCTTTGATGCTTGTGACTGTTATTGGCGCATGTACGGCATTTTTTGCAGCAACCGTTGGTTTGGTGCAGAATGATATTAAGCGGGTTATTGCTTATTCCACCTGCTCTCAGCTTGGCTATATGTTTTTTGCTTGTGGTGTTGGGGCGTATTCAGCAGCTATGTTTCATCTTATGACGCACGCATTCTTTAAGGCTTTGCTATTCCTTGGAGCAGGTTCTGTGATACATGGTTTTTCTGGTGAGCAGGATATGCGTAATATGGGTGGTGTGTGGAAGAAAATGCCAATAACCTACGCCTATATGTGGATTGGTTCTTTGGCTCTTGCTGGGGTTCCTGTTTTTGCTGGTTATTATTCCAAGGATATGATTTTAGAGGCTGCTTACGCCCATGGTGGTATTGGTCGTTTTGCTTTTTGGATGGGTATAGCTGCGGCCTTTATGACTGCATTTTATTCATGGCGTTTGTTGTTTATGACGTTCCATGGCGTATCGCGTGCTTCCAAAGATGTATTATCACATGTGCATGAATCACCGCCTATCATGCTAAAACCTTTATTACTTCTTGCCTTTGGCGCGGTGTTTTCTGGCTGGCTTGGATATCATGTGTTTGGCTTGGTTTCAGCGGAAGGGCATTTCTGGCAAGCTACTATAGCATCACATGAAGCGATTGAACACGCCCACCATGTTCCGTATTGGGTAGGTTTTCTGCCGTTACTTATGGCAATTAGCGGTATCGGTTTGGCGTGGCTGCTATATATTTTGTCACCAGAAATTCCAAAAATGATTGCTACGCGATTCCCATATCTTTATCGCTTCCTTCTCAATAAATGGTATTTTGATGAGCTTTATGATTTCTTATTTGTGAAGCCAGCAAAACGCATTGGGCAATATCTGTGGAAATTCTGGGATGAGAAAATTATTGATGGGTTAGGACCAAACGGCGCAGCGCTTGTGACGCATATTATGGCTGGACGCACTTCACGGTTACAGACAGGTTATCTCTATCATTATGCCTTTGCCATGCTGCTTGGCTTTTTAATAATTACTAGTTGGGTGGTATTTAAATAATGTTGAGCATACTCATATTATTGCCTCTTATCGGCGCGTTGGTGATTATGTTGTTTACCCGCGCCGAGGGTGAGCAAAGCGCGAATGAAGCGCGCTACATAGCATTATTTACTACATTAGTTGCGTTTTTTACATCGCTGTTGTTATGGGTAGGGTTTGATTCCAGCTCGGCAGAATTTCAGTTCGTAGAAAAGGCTGCATGGTTTAAGGATTTAGGTATTAATTATCATCTTGGCATTGATGGTATTTCTCTGTTTATGGTTATCCTCACCACCTTCCTCATGCCATTTTGTATATTATGTAGTTGGGAATCTATAACAACCCGTGTTCGGGCTTTTATGGTGAATTTCCTATTGTTGGAAGCCTTCGTTATTGGTGTTTTCAGTGTTCTGGATGTAGTGATGTTCTACATTTTCTTCGAGGGAATGCTAATCCCAATGTATTTAATCATCGGCATTTGGGGGGGCAATCGGAGAATTTATGCAGCCTATAAATTCTTCCTCTATACACTTGCTGGCTCGGTATTATTTTTAGTAGCGATTATTTATTTATATCTAACTTTTGGTACTACCAGCATTCCAGAACTTATTGCTGCTGGACACACTCTACCACTTTCTGTGCAGCAATATTTGTGGCTGGCCATGTTTGCGTCATTTGCGGTGAAAGTTCCCATGTGGCCAGTGCATACATGGCTTCCTGATGCTCACGTACAAGCTCCGACAGCGGGTTCAGTGATTCTAGCAGGTATTTTGCTTAAAATGGGAGCGTATGGTTTCTTACGTTTTTCTCTTCCTATGCTTCCTGATGCTTCGCATTATTTTGCGCCATTTATGTTTACACTCAGTGTTATTGCGGTGATTTATACTTCCTTGGTGGCTTTGGTGCAGCACGACATGAAAAAACTTATAGCCTATTCCTCAGTTGCGCATATGGGCTTTGTAACGATTGGGATATTTACTTTTAACGTGCAAGGATTAGAAGGTGCTATCACTCAGATGATAAGTCATGGTTTGGTTTCTGGCGCGTTGTTCCTCTGCGTTGGCGTGGTTTATGACCGTCTGCATACTCGTGAAATCAAGGAATATGGCGGAGTGGCAACGATTATGCCGAAATATGCTTTATTGTTTATGTTCTTTACAATGGCATCAGTTGGGTTACCTACCACCTCTGGCTTCGTTGGCGAATTTTTAGTGTTGCTCGGTGCGTTTAAGGCAAATACCTATGTGGCGTTTGGCGCAGCAACAGGTGTGGTTCTTGGTGCAGCTTACGCTCTATGGTTATATAAACGGGTGGTGTTTGGCGAAATAACCAATGAAGAGGTAAAAACCATGCCTGATGTTTCTGCCCGTGAGATTCTAATATTTATTCCGTTGCTTTTATCAGTTCTGTGGATTGGGCTTTATCCAAAACCATATTTGCATGCTATGGAGGCTTCGGTGAAGAAACTTATTATACAAACTGAAGTTGCAGGAAAAAACTAAATGATTGATGTTCTTGTAAATTCTGGGATTGGTGCAATTAAGCCAGAGATTTTTCTGCTGCTTTCCACGGTATTTTTATTATTGTTTGGGCTTTATCGTGTTCCAAATGTTCGTACTTGGTTTATCTTACTTTCTCTTCTGGTGATTATTATTACTGGTTATTTGGTTGTTTGCCCGAAGCTGGCTAGTGGAGTGTTTTTAGGAGGAATGTTTGCCAGCAATTCTTTCACTATTTTTGCCAAGACACTTATTCTCGCATCGGGCGGTTTGGTTGTGATGCTTGCCTCTGGTTTTCTGCGTGAAGAAGGTGGCAGACCGTTTGAGTTCATAATCCTGATGTTATTTGCGCTGCTCGGTATGATGTTAATGGTTTCAGCAGCAGATTTGCTTGCGCTCTATATGGCACTGGAAATGTCCAGCCTCGCGCTTTATGTATTGGCATCGTTTAATAGTGATCATACCAAGTCTAGTGAGGCAGGGCTTAAATATTTTGTGTTAGGCGCACTGGCATCTGGTATGATGTTGTTTGGAATGTCGTTGGTTTATGGCTTTGCGGGAAGCACCAATTTTGAAGCACTGGGAACATTACTTACAGGTCAGTATATCATCTCAAAAGGTGTAATTCTTGGGCTTATTTTAATTATGGTTGGCTTCTGCTTTAAACTCTCTGCCGTACCATTCCACATGTGGACACCAGATGTTTATGAAGGTGCGCCAACGCCTGTCACTGCCTTTTTTGCTACCGCACCAAAAGTTGCAGCACTCGCACTATTTACACGTTTACTATTAGAACCATTCTCCCACGCAGTAGATCAATGGCAGCAGATTGTTATTTTTGTTTCGATTGCTTCTATGTTGGTGGGGGCTTTTGGTGCAATTACCCAAACCAATATTAAGCGACTTCTTGCTTATAGCTCTATCGGGCATGTTGGCTTTATGCTTATGGCACTGGCAGCGGGAAACAAAGCAGGTGTGCAGGCGATACTGATTTACCTGAGCGTTTATATTTTTATGAGTGTGGGTATGTTTGGCTGCGTACTTCTTATGAAACGTGATGGAAAATCACTGGAAAATATAAAGGATCTAAGCGGTTTGTCACAAAATAATCCGTTGCTTGCGATTGTAATTTCTATCTGCATTTTCTCTATGGCGGGGATTCCGCCAATGGCTGGATTTTTTGGCAAGATGTATGTGGTGTTGGCTGCAATCGAAGGTGGACTTACTTGGTTGGCAGTAGTCGGCGTTTGCACCAGTGTTGTTGGCTGCTACTATTATCTGAAAATTATAAAAACAATATATTTTGATGAGCCAGAAGCAAGGTTTGACAGCGCATCATCACTGCTAGTTAATGCCGCTATTGCTATCGGTACTGCTGTGACTATGTTCTTTTTCTTAGTTCCAACCCAACTCATAACTTTTGCAAAAACTGCTGCTTCTGCATTGATAAAATGACCATGAACGCACAAAAGAAAAAAATAGTTTCCAATCTACTCAATGATTATCACTTATTGTCATTTGATTCTTTGGATTCAACCAATGAAGAGGCAAAGCGTCTGGCGCGTGCTGGCGGTAGTCATGGAGCAGTTATTTGGGCGAAGAAACAGAATGAAGGCAAGGGCAGGATGGGGCGTAATTGGGTTTCATCAGAGGGAAATTTATTTGTTTCTGTGCTTCTGCAACCGCAAAAGCCACTGTCAGAATTAGCACAACTCTCTTTCGTGGCATCGGTTGCAGCCTTAGAGGCGATCGCGCCACTACTTGATGATAAAGATGCGCTGAAAACTAAATGGCCTAATGATCTGCTTCTTTCTGGGCGAAAGTTGGGCGGTATTTTATTAGAGTCATTTCGTACAGAAACTAGTGACCAGCCTTGGGTGATAGTTGGTGTTGGTATTAATATAGATAGCTATCCGCCACGCACAGAATTTCCTGCAACTTGTTTGAAGGATGCGGGGGTTGAATTGGTATCGGCAAAAATTATTTTATCACGTTTTATCCATCATTTTATCGAACGGTATGATCAGTGGTGCAGCAAAGGCTTTGCACCAATCCGCAAAGAGTGGCTGGAGCATTCATGGAACTTGAAAAAGCGTATAATAGCGCGTTTGCCAGATAATGAAATGGACGGAATTTTTGAGGGAATAGATGCAAGTGGCAGCCTTCTGCTCACTTTAGATGGCGGTAAAAAACAAACCATTCATGCAGGTGATGTATATGCTGCTAGTGATTGATGTTGGCAACACTAATGTTGTGTTTGCTGTTTTTGGTGGTGATAAGCTCGAGGGGCAGTGGCGTATTTCTACTGATGCCAGACGCACTGCAGATGAATATGGCGTGTGGCTGACGCAGGTTTTAGAACATTCAAAAATCGCGCCAGAAACTATCACGGGGGCAGTAGTGGCAAGTGTTGTTCCACAAGTTTTGTTTGATTTACGACAACTCGCCAAACGCTATTTTCATACTGAGCTTATGGTGCTTGGCGATCCACGCCTTAACCTTAAAACTGGTGTTGGTGTTAAAATTGATAATCCAGCAGAGGTGGGAGCGGATAGGCTGGTGAATGCTTTTGCTGCTTGGTCGCGCTATAAAAAACCTCTTATAGTTGTTGATTTTGGCACGGCTACTACCTTTGACGTGGTAAGCAAAGATGGTGATTATATCGGTGGGGTGATTGCTCCGGGGGTAAATTTATCGTTGGATGCGCTGCAACGCGCTGCCGCAAAACTTCCTAATATCGGCATTGCCCATCCCGCAAAAGTTATAGGAACTAATACTATTGGCGCGATGCAATCGGGGATTTATTACGGCTATGTAGGGTTGATAGAAGGGATAGTAGAACGCATAAAAGAGGAATATAACGCGCCGATGCTGGTAATTGCCACTGGCGGACTGGCATCTTTATATGCTAAGGCTTGTCCAGTGATTGAAAATGTTATGCCTGACCTAACCATTTATGGTCTTAAGGAATTATATGAAATGAATAGTGCTGGTAGGTAGCATTCAAAGGAATAAAATGACTTTCAACTTTTCTAAACACAAAGACGAGCTCCTTTTCGTGCCACTTGGCGGTTCTAATGAAATAGGCATGAACCTGAATCTCTACACCATAGATGGTAAATGGTTGATGGTGGATTGTGGGATTGGTTTTGCAGGTGATTATTTACCAGGGGTGGAGATAATAGTTCCTGATATTTCTTTTATCATGGAGCATAAGGAAAATTTGCTTGGGCTGGTGATTACCCACGCGCATGAAGATCATCTTGGTGCAGTGCCATATCTGTGGCGGGATTTGGGTTGCCCGATTTACACCACAAAATTCACCGCAGCTTTCCTGCGGCATAAAATATCAGAGATGGGTGCGGGCAAAAAACCTGTTATTCATGAAATAGCTTGTGGTGGTTCGGTGGATTTAGATCCGTTTAAGATAGAATTTATCGAAATGACACATTCAATAGCCGAGATGCAGGCAGTAGCGATTACCACCAAAAAAGGCGTGGTTATGCACACTGGCGACTGGAAATTTGATGATGCTCCGATGATTGGCAGCTTATCTGATGTTGACGCTCTTAAACGCTATGGTGATGGTAAAGTTCTGGCTATGGTTTGCGATTCCACCAACGTGTTTGAAGAAGGGCATTCAGGCTCAGAAGGTGAAGTACGCGAGCATCTCGTGTCTCTAATAAAATCTTGTAAAAAGCGGGTTGTGGTTTCTACCTTTGCTTCCAATTTGGCGCGGGTAGCAACGCTCATTCATGCTGCGCAGGAAGCTGGGCGTATGGTGGCTCTGGCAGGTCGTTCTCTGCACCGTGTGGTGGATGCAGCGAAGCAGGCGGGCTATATAGATGAAGATATGGAATTTATTGATGAACGCGAAGTGATGAATCTCCCGCGTGAAGATGTTCTGCTTATCTGCACAGGTTGCCAAGGTGAGCCACGCGCAGCTCTCACTCGTATTTCGCGTGGGGATCATCCTCAGATTCGGTTGCAGCCAGAAGATACAGTGATTTTTTCTTCGCGCAAAATTCCGGGGAACGAAGTAAAGATAAATGGAATTCAAAACCGCTTGGTGCAGAAGCGCGTGGAGGTTATCACCGACCGCAATTATTATATACATGTATCAGGGCATCCAGCGCGTGATGAACTGAAAAGAATGTATGAGCTGGTGCGCCCGCGTATTGCCGTGCCAACACATGGTGAGCCACGTCATTTGCATGAGCATACCAAATTAGCGCGTAGTTTTGGCGTGAAAGAAACTGTAGAGGCGCGTAATGGCGCGGTGGTGTGGTTGGAAGAGGGTGAGGCGAGCGTTATTGGCGAAGTACATTCAGGCTATGTGGCGATTGACGGTTCATCACTTATTCCAACCGATGGTGAGGTTATCCGTACTCGCCGTAAACTTCGCGATGATGGTGCGGTGTTTGTAAGCCTTACTTTGGATAAAGATGGTGAGTTGGCAAGCCCAGTGCAGATTGCCGCACCAGGGATTTTGGACGTAAAAGAAGATGCCGAACTGATAGTGGAATATGCAGGGGAAGTGGCAGA
This sequence comes from Rickettsiales bacterium, assembly GCA_025464625.1. Classification (GTDB taxonomy): domain Bacteria; phylum Pseudomonadota; class Alphaproteobacteria; order Rickettsiales; family SXRF01; genus SXRF01. The sequence goes on from JAOAUZ010000003.1 coordinate 161,884, forward strand.
CGCAATTGAAAATCTGAAGAAAAAAACAGGCGATGAAGTTGTAAAAGAAGCCGCTCGCCTAGTCATCCGTCGAACAATCAAGCGCGATCTCGACAAAAAACCAGTTATTGAGGTGCTGCTCGCTAGGGTTTAGTGCTTACTCGCCGTGGTGTGATCCAGAGCCACCAGAAGTTGTCTGGCGTTGGCTATAATCTTATCTTGTGGAAAAGTCTCGGAAGTTGAAAACTCAACCTCAGGAGTTTTATAAACTAGGGTGCTGATTATTGGATGTTCCTTGCTTGCACTAAGCATACGTTCTGGATGTTGTTGCTCTTTCTTGTCAAAACCAAGCGTTTTTCTTATAAGCAACTGTAATTTGTTATGTTTTCTGTCATGCATACAAACCCAAATCCATTTTTTGACCAGCGGTTAAAGAAGAAAATGCCATTGCGTGAGCTACAGAATCATAATAGCCTAACCAGCGCATATAAAAAGTGAAACTTTTGTGACAATAGTCATTTTATTCATTGATATTTTAAAGGGGATTTATGATTGGAAAACTTAACCACGTTGCCATCGCTGTGCCAGATTTAGAAGCTGCTACAGTCACTTACCGTGATGTTCTAGGGGCTAACGTTTCCGCCCCGCAAGATGTTCCTGAGCATGGTGTAACGGTGGTTTTTGTAAATCTTCCCAACACTAAGGTAGAATTACTATACCCACTGGGCGAAAATTCGCCGATTGCAGCTTTTTTGGCTAAAAACACCTCTGGCGGGATTCACCACGTTTGTTACGAGGTAAAAGATATACTCGCTGCCCGTGATAAGCTGGTGGCTTCTGGCGCAAGGGTGCTGGGTGATGGAAACCCGAAGATAGGGGCGCATGGCAACCCTGTTTTATTCCTCCATCCTAAGGATTTTTACGGAACATTGGTTGAGTTAGAACAGGTGTAGATTACAATGCCACTTACCTTTGCAGCTTTTACTTTCCTTAATGCGTGGTGGATTATGTTGTTCATTGCTATCCCATTTTCTGTAAAATATGCGGATGAATCGGAAAATATTCCCGCCAGTGAAAAATATGTTGCTGCTCCAAAGTCAATTCAATGGAAAAAAGCTATTATTATCGCCACTATTCTGGCAACGTTAGTTACTCTCATACTTGCGCTGGTTATTAAAAGCGGTATCGTGCCAGTGAAAAATTTAATTTAACATCTGAATAATAATAGAAGAAATAACCATGCGCCTTTCCCAATATTTTTTGCCTCTCCTTAAAGAAACTCCTTCCGAAGCACAGATTGTTTCGCACCGTCTTATGCTGCGCTCGGGCATGATCCGCCAGCAAGCAGCGGGGATTTATACTTGGTTGCCACTGGGAAGCCGCGTGCTTGCCAATGTAGAAAATATCGTAGCGGATGAGTTAGACAAGGCAGGTTGTATCCGCGTGGTGATGCCGACTTTGCAACCAGCCGACCTCTGGAAAGAATCAGGGCGTTATGATGCTTACGGCAAAGAAATGTTGCGGATTAAAGACAGAAGCGAGCGTGATTTGCTATATAGCCCAACCTGTGAGGAGATGATTGTTGATAATTTCCGCACTTTTGTGCGTAGCTATAAATCTCTGCCTATAAATATGTATCAGATTAACTGGAAATTCCGCGATGAAATCCGCCCGCGTTTTGGTGTGATGCGCGGTCGTGAATTTTTGATGAAGGATGGCTATTCTTTTCATGCCACGCTTGATGATGCTAAGCGCGAATACAGCAAAATGTATGATGTTTATCACCGTATTTTTGCGCGCATGGGGCTTACGGCGATTGCAGTTAATGCCGATAGCGGGCCGATTGGTGGTTCAGTCAGCCATGAGTTTCAGGTGATTGCCGAAACTGGTGAAAGCGCGCTTTATTATGATGCCACATTTGATGATATACGTTCTGGAAAAATCAGCATGAGCAGCGATGAAATGCGTAAACTTTACGCCGCCGCCGATGAACTTCATGTTCCTGAAAAATGCCCAGTGCCGAAAGAAAGACTGCGTGAGGCGCGGGGCATTGAAGTTGGGCAGATATTCCTGCTCGGGCGCAAATATACTGACGCGATGAATGTTGATGTAATGAGCGCGGATGGCAAACCGTCACGCGTTGAGATGGGAACTTACGGCATTGGCGTATCACGCTTGCTCGGAGCTATTATTGAAGCCAGCCATGACGAAAACGGTATAATCTGGCCAGAGTCAGTCGCACCATTTTTCGCTGGTATTGTGAATTTGCGCGTTGGTGACGCAAAGTGCGATGCGCTTTGTGAATCCATTTATGAGCAGCTTACCAATGCTGGCAAAGAAGTATTATATGATGATACAGACGAGCGGGCAGGGGCTAAGTTCGCATCAATGGATTTGATAGGTCTGCCGTGGCAGATTGTGGTCGGACCAAAAGGTGCAGAAAAAGGTGTGGTGGAACTTAAAAACCGCAAGACTGGTGAAAAACAAGAATTATCAGCAGAGGCAACTTTGGCATTATTACTAGGTTAGGTTTATGACAAATAATAGCAGCTTCGTAGAAAGTGTTTTGGAACAATTTGTTGGTGTTGAAGGTATTTCAACGCGCAGGATGTTTGGAGGAGTTGGTATATATCGCTATGGTGTGATGTTTGCGATAATTGTTGATGAGCGTTTATATTTCAAGGTGGATGAAGCAAATAAACCAGATTATCAGAGTGCTGGCAGTGTTCCCTTTATTTATGACAGGCATGATAAACATGGTGGAAAGAAGCTGGTGACGATGAGTTACTGGGAAGTTCCGCCACATGTGCAGGAAGATAAGGATCTGGTTTTTTATTGGATGACGAAAGCACATGAGGCGGCAGTAAAATCCAAAAACAAAAAAGTGGCGTAGTATGCTTTCACCCTTTGAACGGATTGTTGCTTTTCGTTATCTTCGTGCCCGCCGTGAGGAAGGATTCATTTCAATTATCGCGATGTTTTCGCTGGTGGGGATTGCTCTTGGTGTGGCAACCCTTATTGTCGTTCTGGCGGTGATGAATGGTGTACGCGGTGAGTTGATAAATAGTATTATAGGCCTCGAAGGACATGTTACGGTTTATTCTAATGAAGGCGGAATTGCTGATTATGAAAAAATCAGCACAGATTTAGCAGGTATTGCAGGTGTAAAAATTGTGCTACCAAAAGTTGAAGGGCAAATTATGGCAAGCCATAGCGGAGTTGCCACAGGTGCTATGGTGGCTGGTTTCCGCGCGGGTGACATCGAAAAAAAACCACTTCTTACCAAGAAAATTTTACCAGAGGAACTGGCAGCTTTTAAGCGTGGTGATGGGGTTATCATTGGCAAGCGCATGGCAGAAAAACTACGCCTGCGCGTTGGTGATGATGTGCTGCTTATTTCGCCAGAAGGTCGGGCAACCATTGCTGGGCTTGTACCACGCGTGAAGGCATATCCTATAGTCGGTACATTTGAAATTGGTATGTTTGCTTATGATAGCAGCTTGGTTCTTATGCCATTTACGGAGGCGCAGACTTATTTTAAGCTACGCGAAAATGGTGGTGATAATGCTTCTGCAATTGAAATAACTTCTGATAATCCTGATAAGGCACTTGATATAGCAAGGCAGGTTTCACAGATGCTTGGTTCTGGTTACCGCGTCTATGATTGGAAAACATCGAACAATCATATTTTTGAGGCAGTGCTGGTTCAGCGCAACGTGATGTTTTTGATTCTGATGCTGATTATTCTGGTGGCATCTTTCAACATTATTTCCAGCTTGATTATGCTGGTGCGGGAAAAAGGGCAGGATATAGCAATACTGCGGACAATGGGAGCGAGTCAGGCTTCGGTGATGCGGATATTTTTTATGTGCGGAGCGAGCGTTGGCTTGGTGGGAACATTTATTGGATTTTTGCTTGGTCTGCTGATTGCCTTTAACACGGAAAATATCCAGTTGTGGCTGGAATCAATGATGGGACATAAATTATTTTCAGCAGAGCTTTATTTTCTCTCGCATTTGCCATCCAAGGTTGATTTGAAAGAAGTGGTGATGGTGCTGATTTTCTCGCTGGCTTTATCATTCATTGCGACAATTTACCCAGCCCGCCGTGCTGCAAAACTGAACCCTGCGGAGGCACTTAGGTATGAGTAAGTCAGCTCTCCAACTCACCAACATAACCAAAATATACCAACAGGCAGAGTCGAGCCTTACGGTTCTAAATAAACTTAATCTCGAGGTAAAATCAGGCGAGGTGGTGGCATTGGTGGGGCAGAGCGGTTCGGGAAAAACCACTCTGCTGCAAATTGCAGGTTTGCTTGATAACCCAACTAGCGGCGAAATAAAAATCTGTGATGAGGATTTAAGCAAAGCGAGTGATAAAAAACGCACTCTTGCACGGCGCAGGCATATTGGTTTTGTTTATCAGTTCCACCATTTATTGCCCGAATTTTCAGCACTGGAAAATGTGGTTTTGCCACAGATGATAGCTGGAATATCACAGTCGGCAGCCGAAGAAAAAGCGACAATTCTGCTTGCCGAACTTGGGCTTGCTAAGAGGCTTGATCACCGCCCTGCAAAACTTTCAGGTGGTGAGCAGCAACGCGTGGCGATTGCCCGTGCGCTGGCGAATAATCCCGCGATTATCCTCGCCGATGAGCCGACAGGAAATCTCGACCCAAAAACGGCTGATGGTGTATTTGCAATGTTTATGAATCTTGCAAAAGAACGTGGACAGTCTGCGCTGGTTGCCACTCATAATATGGAGCTTGCCAAGCGCATGGATAGGATTGTTCATCTGGAAGGTGGAGTTTTGAAGTAGGATTATCTACTAATTCCGTCCAATACTTCTTTTAACTTGCCTTGAATAGCAAGATCTACTTTTTCTTGGTTCTCGTAAAGAGACTGGTTGTATGCAGCTTTGATTTTCTTTCCTTCTTCCGCTGCTGCATTCATTGCGGTTGTCAGAGCGTCCATATTTGCTGGAGTAATTTCGACTTCTTTGCTGTCAGGCTTTGGTGCTAACGCGGTTATCGTAAATGCTGTAATATGCCTACCAACTGCTACAGTTATTTTATCTTCTTTTTCACCTATGTAATCTGCAAGCAGGTTTTTATAGATTTCCTTCTCTGTGGGGGCAGAAACAGGAATATTATTACTGGAACTCCTTATATTTTGAACTGCTTTGCTGAATGCTTCGGCTTGCTCTTTTGCTTTCGCTTCAGCGGAGGAATGAGCTACAAAATCAGCAGTTTTAGGCGCGGAGGAATCGCTTATAGAAAAAGTTATTTTATCCACCGTACTGTTCCCTTGTTTGTAATTTTGTTTATTATAGGGAATTCATTAAGTTTATTCAAAGATGTATTTGTGAAGTTTGTGTGACGCTCGGTAACGCATTGAATTTATGGTATATAACTTGATATAATAATGACAGTATAGAAAACATAAGACAAAGCTTACTAGGTTTATTAGACTGACAATTATTCGATAACATAACCACCATAAAAACCATGACTGAAGCCAGTTTCATTCACCTCCGTGTTCATAGCGATTATTCGCTGTTGGAAGGGGCTATTCACGTTAAAGATTTGGTGAAATGGTGTAAAGCCCAGAAAATGCCAGCGGTGGCGGTTACTGATTCTGGTAATTTGTTTGCGTCTCTTGAATTTTCGCTGGCGGCAGCAGAGCAGGGCGTGCAGCCGATTTTAGGTTGTACATTATTCATTAAACCAGAATCATCACAAGATAATCGCCATGCAAGCGCGCAAAAACCAGATCATCTAGTTGTGTATGCACAAAACGAAACTGGTTGGCAGAATTTATTGGCACTGGTCAGTAAATCTTATTTGCAGCCTGCTGGGGAAGTTGCGCCACTTCTTTCTATGAATGATTTGCAGGGACATAGTGAAGGGCTTATTGCACTCACTGGCGGTATTCATGGAGCAATCGGCAAGTTACTCCTTGCTGGGCGTGATGCGCTTGCTGAAGAAAAATTATTGCAGCTTAAAGAGCTATTTCCCAACCGTTTATATATGGAATTATCGCGACATGGCTTGCCAGAAGAAGTAGCAACTGAGGATAAATTTATTTCTCTTGCCTATTCCCATAATATCCCGCTGGTTGCCACTAATCATGTTTATTTCATCAAAGAAGAAATGTTTGAAGCGCATGATGCGTTTTTATGTATTGCAGATGGGGCGTATGTCAGTGATGATTCACGCAGGAAACTAACAAAACATTACCGCCTTAAAATCGCGCAAGAAATGTGCGAGCTATTTTCGGATATTCCTGAAGCTCTGGCAAATACTGTTTCTATAGCTCGGAGATGTTCGTTTGTAGCGCAATCACGCAACCCGATTTTGCCAAGTTTTTCTATAGAAGGAATGAGCGAAGCGGATAGCCTCAGGGCGCAGGCGCATAAGGGTTTAGAGGAACGTCTCGCTGGCTATATTGAGGACGAAGAAAAACGTAAACCTTATTTTGAGCGTTTGGAATTTGAGCTTGATGTAATCATCAAAATGAAATTCCCTGGGTATTTCTTAATAGTTTCTGACTTCATAACATGGAGCAAGGATCAGGGAATTCCAGTAGGGCCGGGGCGTGGTTCTGGTGCTGGCTCGGTGGTTGCGTGGGCTCTTTCTATTACCGATTTAGATCCGCTGCGTTATGGTTTACTGTTTGAACGTTTCTTAAATCCACACCGTGTTTCCATGCCAGATTTTGATATAGATTTCTGTCAGGAACGGCGCGAGGAAGTTATCCATTATGTGCAACAAAAATATGGAAAGGATCGCGTTGCTCATATCATAACTTTCGGAAAATTACAGGCTCGTGCGGTGTTGCGTGATGTTGGTCGGGTGCTACAAATGCCTTATACTCAGGTGGATAGAATCTGTAAGTTAGTCCCCAACAATCCTGCTGCACCTGTGACTTTGGAACAGGCGATAGATATTGAGCCAGCATTGCAGGCAGCTATCAAAGAAGATGAATCAGTGGAAAAACTGGTGAATATCAGCTTGAAGCTGGAAGGTTTCAACCGTCATGCCTCCACCCATGCTGCGGGTGTAGTGATTGGCGATCGCCCACTTGCCGAGCTTGTTCCTATGTACCGCGATCCGAAATCAGAGATGCAGGTAGTGCAGTATTCCATGAAATATGCCGAGTCGGCGGGGTTAGTAAAGTTTGATTTTCTTGGGCTAAAAACCTTAACGGTATTAGTGCGGGCAGAGCGTTTGGTGCGCCAGCGTGGCATCGAGATTGATTTAAGAAAACTTCCCGAAGGTGACAAGAAAACTTATGATATGTTGGGGCGTGGCGACACAGTTGGTGTGTTTCAGCTGGAATCGGCAGGGATGCGTGACACGCTGAAAAAACTGAAGCCAGATTGTCTAGAAGATATTATTGCGCTCGTATCGCTATATCGCCCTGGTCCAATGGAGAATATTCCAACTTATATTGCCCGAAAACATGGTGAAGAAAAACCTCTTTATCAACATCCGTTGCTTGAGCAGGTTCTAAAAGAAACTTTCGGCGTTATTATTTATCAGGAACAGGTGATGCAGATAGCGCAGTTGCTTGCTGGCTATAGCCTTGGTGAAGCTGATTTACTGCGCCGTGCCATGGGTAAAAAAATAAAATCAGAAATGGAAGCGCAGCGCAGCATTTTTGTTGAGCGGTCAGTTGCCAATAATGTAGCAAAAAAACAGGCAGAAAGCATTTTTGATTTAATAGCCAAATTCGCTGAGTATGGATTTAACAAATCACACGCTGCAGCTTACGCAGTAATTGCCTATCAAACAGCGTATATGAAAGCCAATTTCCCTGTGGAATTTATCGCCGCTTCCATGACTTATGATATGGGAAATACTGATAAGCTGAGCATTTTCCGCGAAGACGCAGCGAAATTTGGCATAGAGGTTCTGCCACCTGATATTAATAAATCGGAAGTTTTGTTTTCTGTTGATGACGGAGCTATTCGTTATGCGCTTTCTGCCGTCCGCAATGTTGGTGCTGCTGCAATGGAGGGTGTGGTTGCCGAGCGCAACAAAAACGGTGCATATAAAGATGTTTTTGATTTTGTATCGCGTATTCCTGCTGAGGCATTAAACCGCAGGGCGATGGAATTTTTAATTAAGGCTGGTGCGTTTGATTCTCTGCATCCTAATCGTGGTGAATTATTTGCTAATATAGAATTGCTTATGGCGCATGGCACAGCTTGTCAGCGTGATCGCGAAAGCAATCAGGTTAGTTTATTTGGCGGAGTTGATGAAAGAACAAAACACACACCAAAACTTGTACCTCATGCTGATTGGTCAGCACTGGAAAAGCTGGATCATGAGTTTTCAGCGATTGGTTTTTATCTGTCGGCACACCCAATGTCTGGCTACGCTTCAGCAATTGGAACATTGGGAGTTACAACATCAAATATGTTGGCAGAAAAATTGGATGGGCAATATCGTTCAGTAAAACTCGCTGGCATAGTTATGGGTAAAAAAATTAAAGTTTCAGACAAGGGACGCTTTGCCTTTATCCAGCTTTCCGATATGGGTGGAGTGTTTGAAGTTTCAGTGTTTAACGAAATGTTGCTTTCGCAGCAGCGTGATAATTTAGAAAATGGTAAGATTTTGTTAATAACTGCGGACGGCAAGAGTGAAGAGGCTGGAGTACGACTCATCGCCCAGAATATAACATTATTTGATGAGGCCTTAATGAAACAGCAGCGTACCCGTGGTGGTGGACGGTTCCGCATCGTTATTAACCAGCCAGCGGCACTTTCTTCACTACATAGCCTATTAGGAAACCCCAATTCACAGGGGGCTTTGGTTCGCTTGTTGGCGCAGGTAGATACAACTATGACAGAAATTGAGCTACCAGGGAAATACGCACTTTCTCCAGCCACGCTCGATAAAATCCGTGTTATCAAGGGCGTTGTGACGGCTGAAGAAGTAGCTGCATAATCCTGAAATAATCCTCAGAGTTTAACGCTTTTTTTGCTTTTAGCTTGTATGCTGGTCAAGTTTGCAACCCGTTAAATGGATTTCTAATGCTTCCTGTAATTGGCTTAGTATTAATTTTTGCTTGTGTATTCGGTATTTATATCGCATCTGGCGGGAAGATTGATATTATTTTACACGCACTTCCGCATGAGCTTGGCACTATCTTGGGTGCTGCCATTGGTGCGTATATGATTTCTAATTCTGGTCTGGTGTTGAAAAAAACCTTCAAAGAAATAGTCGTTGCCCTTAAAGGACCAAAATGGAAAAAACAGGATTATAAAGATTTACTGTGTATGCTTTTTGCGTTGTGCAAATTAATGAAATCAAAAGGGCTTATTGCTGTTGAGCAGCACATCGAGAAGCCTCATGAAAGCACAATTTTTAGTCAATATCCTAAAATAGAGCATGATCATTTTTCAGTGGATATAATCTGCGATACGCTGCGTACCCTTACAATGGGTCTAGAAAATCCAATGCAGATTGAAGAATTGATAGAAAAACAAATTGAAAAACATCACCATGAAGCAATGGGGCCAGGGCATGCGCTGCAAGGCATGGCGGATGGCCTCCCAGCGATTGGGATTGTAGCGGCGGTGCTTGGGGTGGTAAAAACAATGGCGAGTATTACTGAGCCACCAGAGATTCTTGGGGGAATGATCGGTGGTGCGCTTGTGGGAACATTCCTTGGGGTGTTTATGGCTTATTGTATAGTAGCTCCCCTTGCTGGTAAAAATATTGCGATACATAATGAAGAACAGCAGTTTTATTTTATTATACGCGACGTTTTAGTTGCTCATTTGAAAGGTATGGCACCGCAAGTTTCAGTAGAAATAGGGCGTACCCAAGTGCCGTCACATATGCAACCAAGCTTCGCCGAGATGGAAGAAGCCACCAGCGCAGTGAAGATTGAGTAGTTTTTTGTCATTCCGAGCGTAGTCGAGGAATCTCTGCATTATTTCCTCCCCCGCAGCTTCTCCCAATAATTAAGACGTTTGATAATTTCCCGTTCAAAGCCCGCCTCAGCGGGTTGATAATAACTGGTGCGGGGCATTTCATCAGGAAAATAATTCTGTCCTGAAAAACCGTCTTTAGTGTCGGGGTCATAAATATAACCATCGCCATAGCCGACCTCTTTCATCAGCTTAGTGGGTGCGTTGAGAATATGTTTAGGTGGCGAGAGCGAGCCATTCTTCTTGGCATCAGCCATAGACTTATTCATAGCGCGGTAAACACCGATAGATTTAGGGGAGGTGGCGAGATAAACAACTGCTTGGGCAATATTTACATAACCCTCAGGCGCGCCGATAAACTCAAAGGCATCTTTAGCAGCAATGGTTTGGATCAGAGCGTTGGGGTCTGCCATACCAATATCTTCGGAGGCAAAACGCACAAGGCGACGCAGGATATATAGAGGGTCTTCACCACCTGCCAGCATCCGTGCAAACCAATAGAGAGCAGCGTCCACATCCGACCCACGCAGCGATTTATGCAACGCGCTGATGAGGTTATAATGCCCATCACGCGATTTATCATACACAGGCATCCGCTTTTGAATGAGCTTCAGCAATTCCTCGCTATTGATGGGTTTAGTGACAGTGAGTAACTCCTCCACCATATTTAGCAAATAACGAGCGTCACCATCAGCAATAGCACAAAGAGTGGTTCGGGCTTCTTCATCAAGCGGGAGTTTTTTGCCTGTAAATTCCTCAGCTTTATAAGTGAGTTTCATGAGATTAGCTAAATCAAGGCGGTTGAGAATCAGCACCTTGCAACGGGAGAGGAGAGCTGAATTCAGCTCAAACGATGGGTTTTCTGTAGTTGCACCAATTAAAATTATCGTGCCGTTTTCAATATATGGCAAAAACAAATCCTGCTGCGAGCGATTAAAACGGTGGATCTCATCAATAAGTAATATTGTGCGCTTGCCTGCCCCCTTATCAATCTCCGCTTGTTCAAATACTTTGCGTAGGTCTGCGGTGGCATGGGCAACTGCCGAAAGCTGTACAAATAACGCGCCACTATATTTGGCAATGAGTCGCGCCATGGTGGTTTTGCCACAACCTGCAGATCCCCAAAAAATTATTGAAGGGAAATTACCCGTTTTTATAGCACTCGCAAACAGCGAACCTTCAGCGAGCAAATGCTCCTGACCCAGAACATCTTCAAAACTGGTCGGGCGCATCCTGTCCGCCAGCGGGCGGTTATTGTCAGAGAAGGTGAGGGATGGTTGGGTTTGTTTCATAAAGAGCTATAATACTCTTTTGGGAATAGGGGGCAAGAAAGTTTAAAGGAGCGAAGAAAATTTTGAAATATAAGCTGATAAAATACTTATCTTTCTACAAGCAAAGGTTGGTTTCATTCCTTTTTTGAAGCAATAATGCTCGACGGTCATCGTATCTTCCTTCTCTCGCAACAATGCCATTGCTTTGTATATCTCTGCTTATATATTTCTCCATGATATGAGTCTTTTCCAATAAATCCAATAGAGCCGTATCCAGTTTTGGAGGTATGTATTCAGCCTTTTCTAATAAGTGTTTTAGGATATTGTATGCATCCCCTGATTTATTAGCATCTATCCTATTGTTTTTGACAGCTCTTAATAAATACCGCATTTCTTCTGGCTTAATATGTGTACTAATCGAATCCAAGACTTCCTGATATACAAATCTTACAAATTCAGAACCGACCAATGCTGATTGACGTGGGTAATCATTTGGGTTGCGCTTAGCAAGGTCAAGTTTATCATAAATTGCTGATTGCACATAAGTTGTAACTTTCTTCGGTTGTTTATTGCTTTGTTCATCGTATTTTTCTCTAGCAAAAACCTTGGATAAACCAGTTGATGTTTCTAAGAATTGATTAATTAATGGACTGTCGTTGGTTACAATAATAAACAACGTTTTTTCTGGTGGGCTTAATTTAGGTAAGATATCTGTATATAACTTTAGATACGACATATCAGCGGTGTTTTTATGGCAGCTATTTAATTTATCTTTCATATTTTCTGTAAGATTTTGTTTTAGAGACCATGGCCATAATTTGGTAAGCCTGAGTGCCTGTAGAGCTTCAGATTTTTCCCACCATTTTTCATCGCTTCTGAGTCTGGTATCAGAAAAAATATAGGAAGTTTCAGATAATTTTTTTAGATCTTTAGGAGTGACAGAATTTAGACTTATAGCGTCATCAATATTTGGTAAATTATTTATTTCAGGTAGCTGGTCAGGGGAATATGCCTTAAAAAAAGCATAGGAGAATGCTTTTGTTTCTTGCGTGGCTTTCATCATTTCTGCCATAAATCCTTTATAAGATTTTTTATTTATTTCTCCTAAAGAAGCTATTTTATCTATTTTTTCTTTCCAAAATGGCATAACAGCGTTAGCAGCTTTATTTATTAATTCCCCAGTAAAAGCAGAATTTTTTGTTATCTCATTTTCTTCTATCTTGATTTCAATATCAGAAGGTTTGCTGATTCGTTTTCCGTCTATAGTATCATGACCACTTTCTTTCAGCAGTCTAAATGCTTCCTGTTGAATTCTTATTGTAGCATCCTCTGACAATTTTATTATGGGTAGTATGAGATCAGGGATAATTTGTGTTGCTAGGTCTTTGCGAAATTTAGTACACTTGGGGGTACTAATTATTTTTGTCCATTCTTGGTTTCTTTGTAAAAAACCTATGTAGCTATTATTGGGTTTGTTTAATGCTGATATAAAAGCAGGAACCGTGCAGTCGGATTTTTCATGAAATCCCTGCTCGGTATCGATCACATAAAGATTACGCTTTTTAGTAATTTCATAAACTTTTTTCAATGATTCTAGTACGGTGTAAGGCTGACCAGCAAGCTCGGCGCAGGCATCAATTGCTACATACACATCCCTTACAGGCTTTTGTGATGCCGATGGCTTAGTTATCGCGCTTTGCCAACCCATCTTTATGATGTCATTATACATATTTTTGTACCATAAATAAGCTATAATTATCACTGAAAATTATAATTAAGCAACTATTATTAATAAAAATTAATAATTTATTTGTTGAAGATTATACAGCATAATTACCTTGCTTTTTCAATAACTCTTTACATTTGAATCATTTGACATTTCTAGTCGCCGTGCTATGCGGATAATCTAACAATTCTGGATATTTTACTATGCTCTATATTGCGCTGCTGCTTGGGCTTATTGAGGGAATGACAGAGTTTCTGCCAGTATCCTCAACTGGTCATCTGATTTTATTTGGTGATATTCTCGGCTTCAAAGGTCCACCAGGGAAAACATTTGAGATTGTTATTCAACTCGGGGCGATATTGGCGATCTGCTGTCTTTATTATAAAAAACTTGCTTCCACCGCTGTTGGTCTAGTCTGCTGTGAAGCGAAAGATTGGCGATTTGCTATCGGAATATTACTGGCTTTTCTGCCAGCGATGGTGTTTGGGGCATTGTTCCATGAATTTATCAAAGCAAAACTATTCAATCCGTTCAGCGTATCAATCGCCCTAATCGTCGGCGGCATCGTTATTTTGCTGGTGGAGCGTTTAAGACCAACGTACCGCTATCATTCCATTGAGGAATTTTCCCTGCCACTCTGCTTCAAAATCGGGCTGTGTCAATGCTTGGCTCTTATTCCGGGGACATCACGCAGCGGCTCAACCATTATCGGCGCATTGCTCCTCGGGGCAGATCGCAGGGCAGCAACAGAGTTTTCATTTTTCCTCGCCATTCCCACTATGTTTGCCGCCACTGTGTTTGATCTCTACGAGAATTGGCAACTCCTCTCACTGGATAATGTGCAGATAATCGCTGTTGGCTTTATCGCCGCTTTTGTTAGCGCATTATTGATAGTGCGCTGGGTTGTGTCCTATATCGCCAAACATGGCTTTGCGCCATTCGCCATCTACCGCATTATACTCGGTAGCGTGATGTTATATTTACTGCACTAACCCACGCAGATAAAGCTCCTCAACCTTAGCTCTTGCCCATGGGGTTGTACGCAGGAATTTAAGGCTGGAATTTATGCTAGGGTCACTTTTGAAACAACGTATATCAATTTGTTGAGCGAGCTTCTCCCAACCATGCTGCTCGACCAGTTTGGTGAGGATTTCTTTTATGGTTATACCGTGTAGCGGGTTGTTTTTTTGTTGGTAAGACATATTTAATCAGAGGCTTTAACACGGATTTTTTTCTTGTCGAGAGTGCTGCCATTTAGTTCTTTAATGGCAACCAACGCTTCATGCTCCAATGCCATTTCAACAAAACCGAAGCCTTTGGAAGTGCCAGTCTTAGCGTCAAACACTAAATTACAGGCTTTTATATTGCCATACTTTTTGAACAATTTAGCCAAATCATTTTCGCTAAAATTACGGGGCAGATTGAGAATGATAAGTTTCATAAATATCTAGATGGTTTTGGGGTGGCGGAAGGTTACAGAACATAGCAGAGTTTAGCAATAGTGTAGTGAAAGTTATGAGATTGAGAAGCAGTGTTTAAGTTACTTTGTTTGGATGGCTATTGATATAATCTCATCTGGCTTAGTATCTGGCGGAACACCAGTTACTTCAAATAACATTCTTGCCATATCTTGCTTTATTAAAATGAAGATTTTGTGCATGTTGTCATTGCTGATAATTATTTTTTTGTTAGCTTTAAGCATATTCTGCAAATGCTTTAGTTTTGAAAAGTCCTCGCATACCATGACACTTTTCTTATGTAGAATTGCGTGCCTTACGAGCCGTAAATCACCCATTATGTCCGAAGTGACTTCGTTTAGCTCTTTGCCTTTTGCCTTTGCCAGCCTTGAGCGCATCTCCACTTCCCAAAAGGTATAAATAAAAACGACAATATATTCTATTAGTTGCTGCTCATTCGCGCCGTTCTCCGAATTTTCAGCGATGAAATCATCCGCCAATAGGATGCGATGATGTATTACAGCTGGACGGGTTGGATCTTCAACGCTTGATCTCATAACAATGCGCTCGCCACGCTCGTTAATTTTAACGCCTGACGCAAAATTTATCCTAGCCACCTGACGCTCTATGATAACTTTAGATTTTGAAAAGCCATCCCTTGCTGCACAGTAAATCCCAACTTGCCGATTTATGAAGTCAATAAAATTTCTTATCTCTTGGATATAATCAGTTCTTGTTGTCATTTATCGCCATCTGTTGTTTTGAACTGCCCCAGAATTGTCCCATGGGGGATTTTTGTTACCCGAAAAGCAAATAATAAAAGGGGGGAGATTGATGCTTCGCCCACGGGCTTCGCACCGTCAATTTTTTCTTAATCGATATATCACCAGAAGCGTTTATTTGCCACAGCTTTTCCTGAACCTGATTTGAAATATTTTTCTAATTCTCTTGCTGTTTTCTCTGTTTCAACTGCTATGTATGATTTTAATTTTGCAGGAATGAAAGCTTTGGTTGATTGTACTTGCCCTTTTTGATGTGTATTAAAACGGCGTTTTAAATCAGGTGTTGAGCCAACATATATATCACCATTTTGAAGCTCTAAGAAATAAATATACCACATATCTAGCTCCATTCTCCCTACGCTAGAGCTTCGGGAGACACTCCTGCTTCTAATCGGTTTCGTGTGGCGTGCCACCCGAAGCCGAAGGCGCAGGGTGGCGGGAGTGACGGGACTCGAACCCGCGACCTTCGGCGTGACAGGCCGACGCTCTAACCAACTGAGCTACACCCCCATAAGGGACTTATATTTTACTCTAACAATCTCCCTACGCTAAAGCTTCGGGAGGCACCTGCTTCTATCGCCTTCGTGGTCAGACCTTGAGTGGTCTGCCACCCGAAGCCGAAGGCGCAGGGTGGTGGGCGATGACAGGCTCGAACTGCCGACCCTCTCGGTGTAAACGAGATGCTCTACCAACTGAGCTAATCGCCCGCCTTCTAAAAACGGACTTGTTTACTACCTGTTTTTTTGTGTGATTGCAACAGGTGAGTGCAAAAAAAAGAAGCGTTTAAGAAAAAATCTTAAACGCTTCTTTTTTTTAAAGAAAACAGCTAATTAAGCAGCTTTTTTCTTAGAAGATTTATTTACAGCTTCACCCAAAGCTTTGCCTGGTTTGAACTTAGCTTTGTTTGATGCAGCAATTTTGATAACTGCGCCAGTGCGTGGGTTACGACCTTCAGTTGCTTTACGGTGTACAACAGTAAATGTACCAAAACCAACGAGGCGGATTTCATCACCTTTTGACAAGGCTTTTGAAACCACAGCGATAAACGCATCGATAGCTTCAGATGCTTTTGCTTTTGTAAGGTCAGATTTATCTGCTACTTCTGCAATTAATTCATTCTTGTTCATGTTTTTTACTCCCTAGTTGCTACGAAAACTTGTAAAGGTGAGGTGAACCGTTCATCACACCAGCTTGTGACTCAAGCTACAACGGAGTCAAGCACGGAAAAAAATAAATGTAAACAGCAATTTTGCATATTTGTAAGAAAAAATGCAGGGAAACTGTGATTAATAGAAGATGGGCAGACAAATAGTGCGGTAATTTATTACCCAGCATTTACCATTTTGCAATCGTTATTAATGAGTCTTTTTGCTGCTAGTTTTCTGATCAGATTTTATCATTACTGGTGCGGCATTATTCTCGATAACATCAGCATTTATAATAACTTCTTCAACACCTTGCTGGCTAGGAATATCATACATCAGGTCAAGTAAATACCCCTCCAAAATAGCCCTTAAACCACGCGCTCCAGTCTTGCGTTTTATGGCTTTATCAGCGATAGCTTTTAGAGCATCATCAGAGAAACGTAGGCGTACGCCCTCCATCTCAAATAATTTCTGATATTGCTTCACAAGGGCATTTTTGGGCTTGGTGAGGATAGAAATAAGAGCTGCTTCATCCAAATCAGTAAGAGTTGCAATAACTGGCAGGCGACCAACGAACTCAGGAATTAAGCCGAATTTCAGCAAATCTTCAGGCTCAACTTGCGCGAATAATTCACCGATACGCTGATTTTCTTTGCTACGAACATCCGCTCCAAAGCCAATTGCAGTACCTTTTCCGCGCGATGCAATAATTTTTTCTAACCCAGAAAATGCACCACCACAAATGAACAGAATATTAGAAGTATCAACTTGCAAAAATTCCTGCTGTGGATGTTTGCGTCCGCCCTGCGGAGGAACAGAAGCAACCGTACCCTCCATAAGTTTCAGGAGCGCCTGTTGCACGCCTTCGCCAGATACGTCGCGAGTTATAGATGGGTTATCAGACTTACGAGAAATTTTATCAACCTCATCAATATACACTATGCCACGTTGCGCGCGCTCAACATTGTAATCAGCAGCTTGCAGCAAACGTAGAATAATATTTTCAACGTCCTCACCAACATAACCAGCTTCGGTAAGAGTTGTAGCGTCTGCCATAGTAAACGGTACATCTAAAATACGCGCGAGAGTTTGAGCAAGAAGAGTTTTACCAGAACCAGTTGGACCAATTACCAGAATATTTGATTTTGCCAGTTCAACATCAGAATTTTTTTCTAGCAGCGACACGCGTTTATAATGGTTGTGAACGGCAACGGAAAGAACCTTTTTAGCCTGAAATTGACCGATAACATAATCATCAAGAACCTTACAAATATCAGCAGGCTTGGCGATTTCTTCACCTTCTTTTGCCAGCACACCCTTGTCAGCGGCGCGGATAATATCCATGCACAACACAACGCATTCATCGCAAATAAAAACAGTAGGTCCTGCAATCAGCTTACGGACTTCATGCTCACTCTTGCCACAGAATGAGCAATAGCGTGTGTTTTTTGATTCTCTGCTGCCAGTTTTCGTCACCGTGTATTACTCCAAGTTTTTATTACTTCTTCTTATCTAATATATCTTCCGCACCACGTTTTTCAATGATGTGGTCGATTAATCCAAATTCTTTAGCCATTTCCGATGTCATGAAATTGTCGCGCTCCATGTTTTTTTCAACATGTGATAACTTCTGACCAGTGTGTTTTACATAAATCTGGTTGAGGCGGGCTTTAAGAGAAAGAATTTCTTTTGCATGAATTTCAATGTCCGTTGCTTGACCAGAAAAACCACCAGAGGGCTGGTGAATCATTATGCGTGAATTAGGCAGCGTATAACGTTGACCTGGTTCGCCAGCAGTTAGCAACAATGAACCCATAGATGCAGCTTGACCAAAGCATAGTGTTGAAACTTTCGGACGGATATATTGCATGGTGTCATATATCGACAGTCCAGAAGTTACCACTCCACCTGGAGAATTTATATACATGAAAATTTCTTTGTCAGGATTTTCTGATTCCAAGAAAAGCAACTGCGCGCAAATGAGTGATGCCATATTATCATTCACAGGACCAACAAGGAAAATAATCCGTTCCTTGAGTAAGCGTGAATAAATATCAAATGAACGCTCGCCACGGCTGGTCTGTTCAATAACCATCGGAACGAGTATATTTGCGTAAGTTTCCTGTATATCTGCCATAGTTTTATCCTAACCAGTTAATAATAGAGTTATTTGAATAAATACAAATTGTGAATTTATTCGCCATAACCCAGCAGTAGCCGTTAAAAGTTAACAAACGATTACTCGGAAGCCTTCTTTTTTGATTTTGTTTTAGAGCCACTAGAAGATTTTGCTGATTTGCTTGGCTTTTTCTCAGTTTCTTCTTCCTCACCAATATGAATCAATTCCGCAAGTGATGTTTTTACGTCACTGAATTTTGCTTTACTTAGGATAAAATCAACTGCTTTTTCCTCCAAAATAGGTCCGCGCAAATCTTCAAGGCGGTTAGGATTTTTCTGATAGAACTCAAAAATTTGACGTTCTTGACCTGGATAACCACTAGCCTGCTGCATAACTGCGCGCGAAAGTTCTTCACGGCTAATTTGCAATTTATTGCGTGTGCCAACTTCAGCTAGCAAAATGCCAAGAGTTACGCGTCGACGTGCAACTTTCCTATATTCTTCTTCAAGCTCTTTTTCGCTTTTATCAGCCAATGATTCATCACCTTCATCTTTGGACTGTTTTACACGTTCCCAGATAGTTTTGAATTCCATTTCAACCATGGTTTCTGGTAGCTCGAATGTATATTTTTCTTCCAGAATATCGAATAATTGTTTTTTCAACTGATTACGAACAACTTGGTCATATTCTTTGATTAGCTGACCGCGCACTGCTTCATGGAAAGCGTTTAAATCAGCAAAGCCACGCGCAGTTGCGAATTCTTCGTTTATCTCTGGTGCTTTTGATTCTTGCACAGCTTTAACTGTCACTTCGAACTCAGCATCTTTTCCAGCCAACTGTGCGCTGGGATATTTTGCAGGGAAGGTGACTTTTACTATGCGCTTATCGCCAGCTTTTGCGCCAACCAACTGCTCTTCAAAACCTTCAATAAATTGTTTGCTGCCCAATTCCAGATCAAAATCTTCAGCGGTTCCCCCCTCAAAAGCAACGCCGTCCAGCGTTCCTTTGAAATCAATCTTTACGATATTTCCGTTTGCGGCTTTTGCGGTTTTTGGCAGTTCCACAAATTGTGGGCTGCGCTCGGCAATACGCGCAGATGCTTCGTCTATATCGCTCTGGGAAATCTCAAATGTTCTGCGTTCCAGTTCTAAATCATCAAATGTAAGTTCAGGAAGTTCAGGGAATAATTCTATCGCAACTTTGAAAGAAAGTTCTCCACCTTCGTTATAATCTTCGACACTTACTTGCGGTGTCAAAGTCGGGCGGAATTTGTTTTTCACGACTAGGTCATTAATCGAACCGTTGATGACTTGTTTTATCACGTCAGCCTGCACCGCTTTACCATAGCGTTGCTCAAGAATTTTTAGTGGCACCTGACCAGAGCGGAAACCAGCAATTTTTGCTGTCTTGCCAACTTCTTTCAGTTCACTTTCTTTTTTTGCTTTGATAGCGTCTGCGCCGATGATTATTTTAAAACTCTTTTTAAGACCTTTTGATTCCAGTTCAGTAACCTGCATGATGTTTCTCTTTTGTATGGTTGAAGTGTTTTAATGATAGATGAATACAAAACCCATATATGGGACTTTGTGTTATTAATACCTAAGGGAAAACCACAATGCTACATAAAAGGCAAATAATTTATGACATTATGAAGCAGCAGTCAGATTTTTGGTTTATTTATAAATGGCAGGGAAGGGGGATAACGAAGAAAATTTAAGCCAAATCTCTCTTTGCACCAGCAATTGATGGGACAGATGGAGGAGGCGTATCACCATGACCAGCATTTGACACATGGCTGGCAACTCCCTCAAGCTCACCTTTGGCATCTGTGAGATCATAACTTGCAGGTTTTTTGAGTCTACCATCAGTTTTTGTATCCTTACTTCCTTTACGCTCAGGAGTTTGATCTTGTTGTTCAGGTGCCTTAACCTGTGCCTGTATCCTTTTTTTCTCTTGTTCAACTTCTCTAGCTAATCGAACCTGTCTGGCAACTTCCGCGTCTTCCGCAGCCTTTGCCTTTTTTTCTTCGGCTGCAGCCTTCTCTTGCTCTGCAACAAGCAACTTATTTTTTTGTTCTTCAGGAGTTATGCTTGCTAATCTTTCGGTTTCTGGCGGTAAGTTTTTAATGTCGGCAAGAAGCCTGTCACCATCTATCCCATGTTTTGCCGCAAAAGTCCTTATCTTATGTTCTTGCGTCTTTTCAGCTAGAATTTCATTAAAACCACGGCTCTTATCCTTACTTGTGAAGGACTCTACTGCAGATTCTGCAAGAAGCGCAATTTTGCTATCACCAATATAAGTTGCTATTGCAGAGAAAATTCCGTCATTCCAAAAACTCTTTACTACTTCCCAAGCGTTTTGTTTGGGAGCGTTTGGGTCTTTTCCTTCGGCAAGAATTTTTTGTTGTGAAGGAAGCCAGTTTTCAATAACAGATTGATTTGCCTTAACGGTGGCTTCACTCCCAGAACCACCAGCAAGCTCACCATCGCGTGCTTTCCTAACAGCGGAAGTCATAGCATTGTTTGCATCACCTACTGCAGCAGCCTTAGTTAAAAGCTCGAGTCTTTCGCTAACAATCTTATCCGTAAGCACTACACCTGATGTATCAACAGTCATATCGAACCTGCTTAAAATTAAACTTCTCTAGCATCAATCTAGCATGTCTTAAGTTTTTGTTGTGTGAAAATTTTGTGACAATATTGTGTATGCCGTTAAAAAATCGTAGACTATTTCCTAATAAGCTGAATTTAAACAATAAAAACAGATTAGTTCATGCGCGCTGGGTTCTTAGATTTGCGCGGATCACGGAAATCAAACAGTTTTTCATCAATTTTTGCCCCGAAATTGGCGTTATTGAGCGATACTGTAGTAACTTGCCCGCTGGTATCGGTCACCACCATATTGCGGATAAGCAGAGGTTTATCAGAAAATTCAAGGATTAACTGCCCGTCGGTTGGTCTTTCCTTTTGAGAAATTCCGATGCGGATTGTGCCTGTTTTTTCTTCAAATGAGATGATTCCCACCGAGTTATCAAAACGGATTTTTTCCTGTGCGAGGAAGCCAATCAGTGTTGAATCGAGGGGGATGTAGCTTATTTGTTCCAGCTCATAATCATAATAAACCATTTGCGAACCATTTGCGACCATCAGAATTGGTGTAGGAGGGTTATATTGCCAGCGCATCATTCCAGGGCGTTCTAAGAAAAATTTTCCGCTGGTCAGACCGCCGTCAGGCGCAACTTGGGTGAATTCTGAAGTAATGGTGGTGAGACCACTCAGATAATCCTGCACTCGCGTGATGGTTTTTTTATGTTTGGCAACTTCACTGTCAGCAAGGAAAGCCACGGCAGGTTTTGCTGGTTTTTCATCATCGGCATGGGCTGACGTTGTTACCAATAATGACACGAATATTACAACAACGCACTTCAACTTAGGCGAATATTTTATCATCTAACTATCTTCCCGAACCAAAACTTCGCGCTTGCCCACATGGTTGGCAGGACCAACAACACCTTCGCGTTCCATCTGTTCAATGATTGATGCGGCGCGGTTATATCCAATTTTCAAGCAGCGTTGGATATAACTGGTTGATGCTTTGCGATCGCGGGCGACAATGGAAACCGCCTGATCATACATTTCATCTTTTTCGCCTTCTTCACCAAACGCGCCTTCCTCATCATCATCGCGGGTGACATCTTCGATATAGCTTGGTTCACCCTGTAATTTGAGGTGGGCAACGACTTGCTCGACTTCTTTATCACTAACGAAAGGTCCATGCACGCGGGTAATACGACCGCCACCCGCCATATATAACATATCTCCTTGTCCTAGTAATTGTTCTGCACCTTGTTCGCCTAATATTGTTCGGCTGTCGATGCGTGATGTAACCTGAAAGCTGATACGGGTAGGGAAATTGGCTTTGATAACGCCAGTGATTACATCCACACTCGGACGTTGTGTTGCCATGATAATGTGGATACCAGCAGCGCGTGCCATTTGTGCCAGACGTTGGATAGAGCTTTCAATATCTTTTCCTGCTACAATCATAAGGTCTGCCATTTCGTCGACCACGACAACGATAAATGGCAGCTCGTTCATATCCAGAGGCACTTCTTCAATGATTGGTTCGCCAGTATCAGGATTAAACCCTGTCTGCACTTTGCGGGTAAGCTGGTTGCCGCGCGCCTTAGCATCACGGAGTTTTTTATTATATCCTTCAATGTTGCGCACAGCATGATTATTCATCAGGCGATAGCGATTTTCCATTTCTTTCACTGTCCATTTAAGAGCTACCACCGCTTTCCCTGGCTCAGTTACCACTGGTGAAAGGAGGTGAGGGATACCATCATACACAGATAGTTCCAGCATCTTCGGGTCGATCATGATAAATTTGCATTCTTCAGGTGTCAGGCGGTAGAGCAGTGACATAATCATAGTATTAATAGCAACTGATTTACCAGAGCCAGTAGTACCCGCTACCAGCAAATGTGGCATGCGCGCGAGGTCAACAATAATTGGCTCACCACCAATATTTTTGCCAAGTGCCAGAGGTAGTTTTGCATCTGATGCAGAAAATTCTTCCTGTTCCAGCATTTCACGGAAATAAACAGTTTCGCGGTAAGCATTGGGCATTTCTATACCGATTGCATTTCTCCCTGGTATGACGGCGATACGGGTTGAAATGGCACTCATCGAACGGGCAATGTCATCGGCAAGCCCAACTACCCTTGAAGATTTAGTTCCTGCTGCTGGCTCTAATTCATATAGCGTAACCACAGGACCAGGGCGAATCTCTACGATATTACCATTTACCCCGAAATCCTGCAAAACAGATTCTAGTAGTTTAGCGTTTTGTGTCAGTGCGGTTTCAGACAGCGTTGTTTTACGTCCTCTCGGGGGCTGACTCAGTAATTTTATCGACGGCAGTTCATAATCACCTTGTGGCAAAGCCAGAGCCGCTTGCACTTTTGGTTTTGCACGGGCAGTTTTTTCTACTTCTTTCGGCTGCGATTTTTTACTTACGCGTGGAGCGCGTTGTTCTGGCTCTTCATCTTCTTCTTCGTATTCATCTTCTCTGTTACGATTTATCCAACCCATTAGCCGTTCGCGTAGTGTAGGGCGAGGCTCTGATTCTTCTATTTCATAATTATCAGTAGAAAATTTACGTTGTATGAATGAAAAAACTATACCTGATGCCATTAAAAACACCTTTTTGGAGATTCTCACTACTTCTTTCCATTCCTCCCATTTCATGCCAAAGGAAAGAGATGCTGCAATGAACGTTATAACAGCAACAGCCAATGTGAATAATTTACTCTTGAATAAGGTGAACAAAGAATCATGAATCATCATTCCTATCGAACCGCCAAGACCACCTTTAATCAGCCACGACATTGGCGGGTCTATTTTTGCAAGCAGGCAAGAAGTGAGAACCATTGTAACAATCAGCAGACTCAAACGTATCTGTAGAAAGGCGATGCTTGAACCATTCATTAGTTTTATGCTCCATGCAAGTGGCACTAAAGCAGTAAGAACACTAGACAGACCAAGAAATTGCAGCATGAGATCGGCAAGCAAAGCCCCAGCATAACCACCCATGTTGGTAACATTGTTTGAAGTAGCCTGATTTAATGATGGATCCGCTTGATTGTAAGTTAGGAGCGAAAGCAACAAAAATATGGAAAATGTACAGAGGATAGCCCCCATAAGCATCTTAAGTGGGTGCCGCTCCGCCTGCGGAGCATAAGATATTAAAGTTTGCCGTGTAACCATTTCTTAATATGTCTTACTCTATATATTGTTTTTTGTAGTATGAAATACAATTAGCAGAAACAAAAAAATGATAAAGGTGTTTTCTTTGTAAATATCTAAAATATATATAAAATTGTAAATAAGTTTTTTTGTTTATCTCTTGACCAACAAAGGGTTTTTTATAATAATGGTTAATAGCTGAAACATTCAGCCGTTTTGTTAGTCAACCCGCTTAAGGAGAATATTTTTATGAATACCATGATTCGTCTTTTCAAGTCAGAAGATGGTGCTACCGCAATCGAGTACGCTCTTATTGCAGCACTTGTTTCTATTGTTGCCATCGTTGCTATGGGCAGTGTTGGTACACAAGTAAGCAACTCATTTAGTAAAGTTGCAAGCTCACTTACTTCTGCTAACCGCTAGTAGTCGGATCTTAGTTTATTTGTTAATTGTTAAATGGGCGTACTTAGTTTAGTTAGTTTAACCAAGCTTTCAAGGAGAGTATTTTTATGAATACCATGATTCGTCTTTTCAAGTCAGAGGATGGTGCTACCGCAATCGAGTACGCTCTTATCGCTGCGCTTGTTTCTATTGTTGCCATCGTTGCTATGGGCAGTGTTGGTACTGAAGTAAGCAACTCATTTAGTAAAGTTGCAAGCTCGCTTACTTCTGCTAACCGTTAATAGCTAGGTATTTTTTAAGAGGGCGGTGCTACTTAGTAGCGCCGCCCTTTTTTATTTAGCAATTATTTATTTAGCAATCAGCCCATTTTTCTTGGCAAATTCTAATACATTCACAGCTATTGCTGTGCTATCAAAATTATTATGCCCGACATCATGAAAGAATATAGCTTCTTTTGACGAGTTGGCAGCAGCGAGCATCATTTTCCCGTGCCTAATTGGGATGGTCTCATCCAGTTCACCATGTATTATGAGTAATGGTGACCGCACTTTTGATATTTTATCGATTGAGTCAAAATTATCCAGCAACACTAACCTCACTGGTATAAAGAAATAAATTTCTGCGGCACGACCAGTTACAGATGTATAGGGAGCCTGCAATACCATAGCCCCGACTTTGAATTCAGTAGCTATTTGGACGGATACGCCAGTTCCAAGAGACTCCCCGTATATTATAATATTTTGCAGAGGAATATTTTTTACTTCTGTAAGAAAGGTAATTGCCGTGCGACCATCTATATATAATCCTTGTTCGCTTGGTTTTCCCTCGCTTTTACCATAGCCACGATAACTTATGGCAAGAACCCCAAAGCCTTTACCAGCAAGTGCTGAGTAAATTCCCGCGCGATTACCCATATGTGAAGCATTGCCATGAAAATATAATATAGTTGGCATATTGTTCTCAGCTTGTTTATACCAAGACTGAAGGGAAACACCATCACTGGTCTTAAAAAATTCCTCTATAAAATTAGTAAGACCGTATTGGTCTGGGGTGCCGAGTTGTTTATCTGGAAAATACAGGAACTGCCTCTGGAATATAGCCATAAAGACTACGAGTCCGATGTATAATGCAGGTGCTGCGCTCAGTAAATAAAACATGCTGTCCGTCTTTATTTATCTTCATTGTACCAAAGATTACGGATTATTTCATTATTATATAACGAAAAAAGCTATTTCTTATTGCCGAGCTGGATATCAAGCAAATCCACAGCAGTATCCTTAGCTGGGCATGGGGCATGATTAATTATTTCTGGCTGTTCTTTCAGTAGTTTTGTACATTCTATGTCGCAAGATTTCGCCAGTTTTATAGCACTCTTTGATGTACCAGCGGAACTGCGTGCCATTTCACATTCTTTGGCTCTTTGTTTGGAAGTTTTTCCCTTTGTAACTTTTGGCTGTAGAGCGATTGCCGATCCATCATTGCCAGATATTGGTGGATTAGTAGTGGTATTTATTGGTTGGTTGACGGAAGGGTGGGGGGACGAACTGCCAGCAGATTGCTTTTCTACAGCGACAGATTTTGTTTGTTCGGTAGTTTTAGTTTCTTTTTGTGTTTCTTTAGTTATAGTTTTAACGTCAGAAGCTGTTTGTTTAATAACGCTGGAATCGTCATCGACATTTCGTTGCTGTATGGTTTGTTTTTGTATTTGGATATTTTCGGATGGTATTTTTCGTTCGTAGAGTTCTTTTTGTTTTTCTTCTATAGGCTGTTGCGGAATAGTTGACTGTGACTGTGTTTTATTAACATTTTTTTCAGTTGAGCTATTGGTTTTTGAAGAGTTTTTATATTCGACTTCAGTCGTAGATTTCTTTTTAATAGATTCAGACAATGCTTGTTCCGCTGTATCGGTATTTTTTGTATTAGCGGGCGCTGTATCAGCTGTTGATTTCTTTGTAACGGTAGGCTGCTGTTGCTGTATAGCTATAGGCTGACGCTCCTGTTCTTTGTATTCGGCTTTCTCACTATTGTTTTTGTAGTTAGCTTTGGCCTTTTCTCTAAGAGCATTTTGTTTAAGTGCATTTTGTTGTTGCACAGCCTCTGATTTCATATCTGTCTTATGTGAGCCTGCTTCTGGTTTTATTGCAGATATATTTTTCTGACCACCTTGTGTTTGGCTGGATTCTGCTTTATCCGTAGATTTTTCCTTGATAGCTTCAGACAAAGCCTGATCAGGAGAATTTGAATCTGGCTTAGTTTTTTCTGGCTTTTTTGTTGTAGCAGGTTGGCTACGAATATTCTCAGTTTTACCGTTTGCACTGATCGTATTACTGCTTTCTCTAACAACATTAGCTGGTTGCTGTTGTTGTATAATGGCTGGTGCTGCGGGTTCTTTCTTCACCGTTTCTTGGGTATTGGAATCAGTTTTTGTTATGGTTGTTGATTTTGTTTTTTCAGTTGTCTTTTGTTTTGATTCTTCAATCTTGGATTTTTTTATAGTAGTTGCAGGTTGTGTACGCATGCTCTTAGGCTGTTGTTCAGCATCTTGAGATGTAGTGGTAGTGTCAGATTTCTGTGTTGCGACGCTAGAGCTTTTCTCTTTGCTTACTTCCTTGGTAGAAGTTGATTCTTTGTCTTGTTTCTCAGATTGTTTTTCAATATTTTCTGGCGGAATTTTACGTTCGTTTATATCACGCTGTTCAATTTTATCGGTTTGTTTTGCGGTTTCGTCATTTACACTTACGACAGCAGGTGCTTCAGTGTCTTTTGGTTGTAGTTTTGACGCGCTGGAAACATAAATAGGGACTTCCCCTTTGTCAGCCAATTTTCCTTTATCGCCTTTTTCATTGCCAGATGGAACATCCCATCCATATTTGCTCATACACTCGCTGAATATGGTGACAAGTTTTTCTTTGCGCGCTTTTCCACTATCTGGTGTTTTACTTTTTGCCATTTCTGCGTTAAGATTGTTCTGTGCATAATCACGACATTCATCTCTTTGCTCAACGTAATCATTTTGGATGGCTGTTTGATCATTGCAAAAAGCATAGCAGCGGAAACGGTATCCCGAGCAGAAAATGGCAACGGATAGCAATAATATTATATTGAGTAGACGCATCGTATGTTTATATATGTTTAGTTGCTAAATTATAATTAACATTGTTTAATAAGAATTACATTAGAAAACTATTTAATTTTAACACCAACAAAAGTATTGATTGTATAATAAAAAAAATATACAACCTATAGTATAGGCTGATGATACATGGTAACTGGTTATTTGTACAATAAAGCTACATTAAATGCTATCTATTGACTAGGGAAGGGTGATTATGTTGGATACGATCTTGGTTGTTGATGGTGATGCGGTTCAAAGGCAAATGGCTAAACAGGCGATTTCCGAAAAACTTAAATATAACACAATCACAGCATCTAATGATAGGGAGGCAATCAATTTAGTTCTTTCCCCAGATTCTACAATTAGTCTTGTTTTATTGGATATGAGGCATCTGCCAACAGACGATTTTCATGTAATAAACTTTATTAAACTTCATAGACCAGACGTTCCCATTATTATATTAACAGAGTACGGTGATCATGATCGGGCGGTTGCAGCAATTAAGGCTGGAGCAAATGATTTTCTGACCAAGCCTGTTGCCATAGAGCGTTTAGGGTTATCGATTTCTAACGCTCTGCGTATCCGTTATCTATGTAAAATGATTGAGAAATTAGAAAAACAATTGACTATGGATGGTGTAAATTATGTTCATTCATCGCACCTTAGCATTTTTAATCCATCGGCAAATAATGGTGAAGGCAAAGTAAAAAAATTGCGTGCGTTGGAAGAAGATGCGATTCGCTTTGCCTTAAATGCTTGTGGTGGTTCGATGAGTAAAGCAGCTCGCAGTCTTGGTATTGGTCGTTCTACTTTGTATCGTAAGGTTAGTGAATTAGAACGACATAATAATAAACCAAATCATATTTTACGAGAGAACCAAACAACGCGACCGATGATATCAACATCGGAGATGGAACATTCATAAGTTGAATAGTGTGGGTTATCCGAAATAACGCGAACATGCGGATTTTTGGGTTCAGAGACATATTCCAGACGTTTTGCAGTCAACCCAAATCCGTCAAAGAGTATAAAAATACTTGGAGGAGATGGAGTTTTTCTCTTGGTATCAATCAGCACTATATCTTGATTACACAGGGTAGGGTTCATACTGTCGCCATCTATAATTAATATCCGCAAATCATCTACATCAGCATTAAGATTATTTTTTATCCATTCGCGGCTAAAATAGTAAGGCTCTATTTCTTGTTTATGTGAAATATTTTTTCCATCACCATTCTTTGCATAGTCATTCAACGTAACATAACGGATACTCACATAATCACTATTAGCAATATTATAGAAATTTGCTTCTGAGCCATTCACCAGATAAGTTAAGCTTACACCTAAAGCATCGGCAACGCGGGCAAGCTTTACTGTGGAAGGGTTGCTCGATTTGCCACTTATAATATCATATAGAAATGAGTTCAGAACATCAGCGCGCCGCGCCAATTCCGTGGAAGTAAAGCCCTGTTTTTTCATCTCCGACTTTAGTCGGTTTCCTATTGGGTTTGTATGGCTTGTATATTCTGGCACTGTGTTGACCATATAATCATTATTGACATGATAAATCTAAGGTGTTTTTAATAATATGTCAATCATTAAAGCGATAAATACAAAACAATCAATATGTTACTATGGTGTCTGCGGTGTTGGATGTTTCCAGAAAAAAATATCAAAAATACACATAAAATTTCATTTTAATGCAAATCAAAGTCAATGCGTTTACTAAAAATTTATCTTTATAGGCAATAGTGATTGTTGAAGAATATTTTTAACATGCCGCTACGACTGAAGAACCCTGTTCATGAATGAAAATATACATGTGGCTGAATTATTATGTACCCGTCTTTGTCATGACCTGACGGGACCCATAGGTGCAGTAAATAATGGCGCAGAATTTTTAAGTGAGGAAGGTTTTGATCTTCAAAATGAAGCCGTTGATTTAATTGTCAGCAGTGCTTTTTCGGCTGTTAGTCGTTTGCAATTCTACCGCATGGCCTACGGCAATGTAAAAGATCACGGTGAGGCCAATCTTTCTGAAAAACAAAAAATAGCCACAGATTTTTTCGTTGGCACAAAAATTACTTTGGATTGGCCAGAGACGCATACAGATGCCTCGGGTGTTTCCATCAGCCTCAAAATGATGCGTTTAATATATAACCTTTTGATCATCGCATCTTCTGCTTTGATACGCGGTGGTTCTATATCGGTCAGGCTAGATAAAGACGCAGCATCGCGTAAAATTATTACAGTGTCTGCTAAAGGTGCAAATTTGAAATGGGATGGTGAGGCAGAAAAAATGCTTTCCCCTCAACCTTCTGATTGTGAAGTGAATACAAAGAATGTACAGTTACATCTGACTAAGAAGTATGCTGATGATTTAAGGGCTACTATTGAGTGGCGCGTCGGTGCTGAAGAGTTGGTGTTGCAAGTAACGCAGCCCCCAGGTGATCAATGATGATTATCATAACAACATGTTGTAACAGGTAGGTATAGTATGGATGATTTAATAGTAGAATTTATCACTGAAACCAGTGAAAGCCTTGCAACTCTAGATCTTGAGTTGGTAAAATTAGAACAGAATCCTCAAGATGAGGCAATTCTCGGAAATATTTTCCGTATTATGCATACCATAAAAGGAACCTGCGGGTTTCTTGGTTTGCCACGCTTGGAACATGTAGCGCATGCTTCTGAAAATGTATTGGGAAAGATTCGTGAGAAAGAATTGGAGGCAACTCCTGATGCCATTACCCTCGTTCTCGAATCACTGGATAATATAAAAGGTCTGATTGATTATTTAAGCCAAAATGGAGAAGAACAAGCTGGAGATGACAGCGAGTTAATTGGTCGCCTAAATGAATTTGCTGAAACTGGTAAAGTGGGCGGTGGAGTTGCAACAGTGCCAAAAGAAGTCACTGAAGCTGTGGATGCATTCCCGCATTTTAAAGGTGAAGATGATCCCTCTATAACAGAAGCATTGGAGCGTATGGCGACGAGTGAATTTTCTCATTTTAAAGGTGATGATGATTTGAATGCCCTGACAGCCTCAGTCAAAAAAGAATCAGTTGTTGTTCCGATTGAATCACCTGCACCAGCAGTTGTTGCGTCAGCGGCAAAACCAGCAGTGGCAAAACCAGCAGCGAGTAAGTCTGAGGAAAACAAAGAATCGCAGTCTGGATCTGGTGATACTAATCAAAGCATTCGCGTGAGCATTGATGTATTGGAAAATCTGATGCAGATGGTAAGCGAATTAGTTCTTACCCGTAACCAATTGATGCAGATTGTACGCACTAAAGACGATAAGGAATTGATAACGCCATTGCAGCAGCTGAGTCATATTACCTCGGAATTGCAAGAAGGTGTGATGAAAACGCGTATGCAGCCTATCGGTAACGGCTGGTCGAAGTTTCCGCGCTTGATTCGTGACTTGTCAATTGAGTTGGGTAAAAAGATTGATTTGAAAATGAATGGTGCTGAAACAGAACTTGATCGCCAATTGTTGGAGGTTATAAAAGATCCTCTTACTCACATGGTGCGTAATTCATGTGATCATGGGTTGGAAACTCCAGCAGAGCGTCGTGCTGCTGGCAAGCCTGATGTTGGTACGGTTACTCTTTCCGCATATCATGAAGGCGGTCATATTATTATTGAGATTGTTGATGACGGTCGTGGTATCAATATAGAGAAGGTTAAAGCCAAAGCACTTGCCAATGGAATTGCAACCGAAGCTTCATTAGCCAATATGAGTGAAAAGCAAATTGCACAATTTGTTTTTGCCGCTGGGTTTTCTACTGCGGAAAAAGTAACAAGTGTTTCTGGTCGCGGTGTTGGTATGGATGTTGTAAGGACCAATATTCAAAAAATTGGCGGTACGATTGATCTTGATTCAACATGGGGCAAAGGTTCAAAGGTTGCGGTAAAGATACCTCTGACTTTGGCGATTGTTTCGGTACTGATTGTTGAAACTCATGGTCAGAAATTTGCTATTCCGCAAATAAATGTGGTTGAACTTGTGCGCGCAGCTCCAGGGGCTGGAGTGCAGATTGAAACCATCAATGATTCGTTGGTAATGCGTCTGCGTGACAAGTTGTTGCCACTTGCGGTTATGTCGGAAGTTCTTGGGTTCGCTTGTGACCATAGCAATCTTATGAATAAGGAAATCTACATAGCGGTTTGCAGGGTAGGCAGTTATGATTTCGGTATTCTGGTTGATCGTGTCTATGACACCGAGGAAATCGTGGTTAAACCAGTATCCGATATTTTAAAGTCACTGTCGATTTACTCTGGTAATACCATACTTGGTGATGGCAGCGTGATTATGATTCTAGATCCGAATGGAATTGCCCGCACTATTAGCAATGTTGATGTTGGTTCGCGTGCCGAAGATGCAGAGGCATTGAGTGTTGTCGATGATAACCAGCACATGGTTGGCTTCTTGTCGTTTACTCTCGGAAAAGGCGCACCAAAGGCAGTTCCACTAGAGCTTATTTCTCGTTTAGAAGAAATTGATGTTAAAGATATTGAGGTTGCTGGTGATAAACCTGTTGTTCAATATCGTGGTGACTTGATGCGTTTGATTACGCTTGATGATGAGTTTACAATGCCAAATACTGGCACTGTTGATGTCATCGTGTTTGGTTACGATAAAAAAGTCATCGGTTTAGTGGTTGATGAAATTATAGATATCGTTAAAGCTCCATTTGATATCAAGCTTTCTTCAAAAGAAGCTAAACAGCATGGCTATCTTGGCAGCATGGTGATTTCAGGAAAAACTACTGATGTGGTGGATATTGGTTATCTCCTATCAGATTTGGTTGAAGATGTTGTGGCGGATATGAGTTCTGTCGGTAAGCAGAGAATAGCCAATAAAACTATTCTGCTAGTTGAAGACAGCCCATTCTTCCGTAATTTAACTGTTCCTATGCTCTCTGCCGTTGGGTATAAAGTAACTTCGGCAGAAAATGGTCAGGAGGCGTTGCAGATGCTGACTGAAGAAAATATGAAGTTTGACGTAATTGTTACCGATATTGAAATGCCGATGATGGATGGTTTTGAGTTTGTAACTGCCTGCCGTAAAAACTCACAGGTAAACGGAACTCCTATTTTGGGCTATACCGCATCACTTAGCACCGAAGTTATTCAACGCAGCAAGGATGTCGGCATGAATGATTGTATTGTAAAAACCGATCGTCCTGGTTTGCTTGAAGCTGTGGCGCATTGGATTGTTAGTCATAATAAGGAGGCTGCATAATGAGCGCGTCGTCAAACGTTATACCTATTGAGACTAGTGCTAACGCTGCTGTGTTGCATGGAATGCTTGATACGGAAACACATATGTATGTAACCATGCGTATAGATCAGCAGTTATTTGGCATACCAGTTAAGAATGTGCGTGATGTTTTGCGTCAGCAGAAAATTACATCTATTCCTCTCTCCGCACCGGAAGTGGCAGGCTCTCTTAATTTGCGCGGGCGTATTGTGACAGTAATTAATCTACGCCGTCGCCTACGTTTGGTGGAAAAAGAAATTGATGAAAAAAGCATGTTTGTAGTCGTTGAATACAAGGGGGAACTGTTTAGTTTGATGGTTGATAGTGTTGGCGAGGTTATGACCGTGCCAAGCCATGCTATTGAAAAATCGCCAGCCAACTTAGGTGGCGCATGGAAAGAAGTAACCACTGGTATTTATAAACTTTCTGGTGAATTACTTGTTATTATTGATGTTCAATCTATGCTCACTATATAAAATAAATATTATTTCAACCCTTTGTTAATAATATCTGAGTACTATTGTCTGAATTATACAAATAAATAGAGGTTTTAACTATGCCATCATGTCTTGTTGTGGATGATTCCAAAGTCGTTAGAAAGCTAGAGCGTCGCATCATGGAGGATCTGGGATTTACTGTTTCCGAAGCAGAAGATGGGCAGAAGGCGGTTGAATATTGCGTGGAACATAATTCAAATATGCCAGACATGGTTTTGCTTGATTGGCACATGCCAGTAATGAATGGATTGGAATTTTTAAAAGCTTTGCGAGAAATGCCAAATGGGGACATCCCAAAAGTAATATTTTGTACCACGGAAAGTGAAATGAGTAATATAATGAAGGCACTAGAGCTTGGTGCTAATGAGTATATTATGAAACCGTTTGATGGTGAAATAATTAAAGGAAAATTGGAGCAAATAGGAATTGCTGTCTAGGGCATTAACCTCATTTTCAAAGGAAAGATTTAGTGCCGATAAGAGTTTTATTAGTTGATGATTCCGCAGTAATTCGTGGCTTGATGTCTAAGGCACTTTCTGTTGACACGGCTATAGAGATTGTTGGAACTGCTGCAAATGGCACAATGGCAATAAGCATGGCTGGAGCCATGCATCCTGATGTTATCATCCTTGATATTGAAATGCCTGTGATGGATGGGCTTGCAGCCTTGCCAGAGATATTAAAAATATCACCTAACAGTAAAGTTATTATGGCTTCAGCTCTTACGAGGTCTAATGCCAGCCTTAGTATTAAGGCGTTGGAGCTGGGAGCAACGGATTACCTAACTAAGCCGTCCTCAAAAGATGGTATGGAAGTTGATGTTTTTTATCGTGAGCTTATACAAAAAGTAAAAGTTCTTGGTGGCAAGAAAGCACACACACCAGCTGCTACAGCAGATACGTCCCATTCGCCCATAATTGCTGCAAAACCTGCTCCTGCTATACAATTAGTTTCCAGTTCTAATATTCCTCTGCATGTTAGTGGTGTGAAGGCGCTTGCCATTGCTTCATCTACTGGTGGACCACAGGCATTGATGGTTTTGTTTGAAGCCCTTAAAGGGCATTTGAAGAATATTCCGATTTTCATTACCCAGCACATGCCACCAACTTTTACCACGATTTTGGCAGAGCATTTGACAAAAGCATCTGCCAGAAATTGTATCGAAGTTAAAGGTGGAGAAACACCTATGGCAGGGAATGTCTATCTTGCACCAGGTGATTTTCACATGGTGGCGGATAAAAATTTAAATGGGCAAGTTACAATTTCTACAAATCAAGACCCGCAGGAGAATTTTTGCAGACCAGCGGCTGATCCTATGCTTAGGTCTTTGAGTAAAATTTATGGTAGAAATTTAGTAGTTGTCGTACTAACTGGTATGGGACAAGATGGTATGCTCGGTGCCAAGATGGTTGTAGAAAACGGTGGCAGTGTAGTTGCGCAGGATGAAGCTAGTTGTGTGGTATATGGAATGCCTAAAGCAGTTGTGGAGAATAAATTATGTCGAGCAGTGCTGCCGCTTTCGGAGATAGGTCGTTATCTGATTCAGCAAATCGAGGGCAGGTGATGCAGGCGCAGGATTTTCAATATTTGTCTGGGATTTTGAAGCAGCGTTCTGGTCTCGCGCTTTCTGACGATAAAGCATATCTGATTGAAAGTCGCTTATTGCCGATTGCCCGCAGCAGAAGTCTACAGGATATTCCTCAACTTTGTAATTTGCTGCGTACCAGTCCTAACGAGGCATTGCTTACAGAAATAACTGAGGCAATGACCACCAATGAGTCATCTTTCTTCCGTGATATTAAGCCATATGATTCTTTGCGGAAAGACGTTTTACCGATGCTTATGGCACGCCCATCGGTGCAAAAAACTTTGCGTATTTGGAGTGCAGCCTGTTCAACAGGGCAGGAACCATATACAATTTCTATCTGTCTTAAAGAAGATGCTGCGAAACTTGCAGGATGGAATTTTGAAATTATTGCTTCGGATCTCGCCAAAAAAGTAGTGGATAAGGCAAAGGATGGAATTTATTCTCAATTTGAGGCTCAACGCGGGTTACCCATTCAGATATTGATGAAATATTTTACATCTCTGCCTGATACTTCGTGGCAGCTTAAAGATATTATTCGCTCAAGTGTGCAGTTTAAATTACAAAATCTTCTTACGGACTATGGTTCTTTGGGGAAGTTTGATGTTGTTTTCTGTCGGAATGTTTTGATTTATTTTGATGAGCAAACAAAGGCGCAAATAACCGAAAAAATGGCACGCAGCATCACAAAGGACGGTGTTCTGATTATCGGGGCTACGGAAAGCCTAATCGATCCTAAAGGGTTGTTTGTGGCAATAGAAAATTTCCGTGGGGCTTATAAGCTGAAGTAGTTTTCTTTACGAGAAATGTATGAAAAAAACACTCACCCAACTTGGCAAACAAACATCACTTCCATCTTCTCCAGAGAAGGCTGTTTTGGAGAAGGTAAAAAATCCGCATAAGGGCGTTGAATATTGCGTGCGTTTTTCCTGCCCAGAATTCACGTCAATTTGTCCGATTACAGGGCAGCCAGACTTCGCTCATTTGGTGATTGATTATATTCCGAAAGACTTTCTAGTGGAGAGTAAATCTCTGAAATTATTTTTAGGGTCATTTCGTAATCATGGTGCATTCCATGAAGATTGTACGGTGGCAATAGCACTGCGTCTGATAAAAGAAATAAAGCCAGTTTGGCTTCGCATTGGGGGCTACTGGTATCCGCGTGGGGGCATTCCGATTGATATTTTCTATCAGACTTCAGAAGCACCGAAAGGCATCTGGATTCCGCCACAAGGAATTCCTGAATATAGGGGAAGGTAGGCTTACGCAGCCCACTCATCTTCAATGTTCAAATCGGCAATCCATGGCTCGTTTGGTTTAACTTCCTGCCTGCCGATTGAGACATAATGAAAGCCGTGTGCCTTCATATCCTGACGTTTATAGATATTACGGAGATCAACGACCAATGGCTGTTTAAGTAGCGACCTAACTTTTTTCAGGTCAAGACTGCGGAATTCGTTCCATTCTGTTAGGATAAGCAGCATATCCGCGTTCTGCATCGCTTCATAAGAATCATTGCACCATGTTACATGTTCTTTAAAATAATGTTCTGCTTCTTTCATTCCCTGAGGGTCATATGCTCTGATTTCAGCACCAGCAGCAATTAGAGCTGGAATAATGGAAAGGCTTGCACTTTCGCGCATATCATCAGTTCCGGGTTTGAAGGTAAGTCCTAACACGGTTATAGTTTTTCCGCGAACATTCCCACCAGCAGCCTTAATAATTTTTTCTGCCATGTGTTTTTTGCGGTCATCATTGCTTTTAATAGTTGCTTCTACCAGCTGGGTTGGAACACCAGCATTTCGTGCCATTTGTTGCAGAGCAAGTGTATCCTTAGGGAAGCATGAACCACCATATCCAGGGCCAGCTTGCAAAAATTTGTCACCAATACGGTGATCAAGACCAACACCGCGCGAAACATCGCGGATATTTGCGCCAGTCTTTTCACATAAATCGGCTATTTCATTGATGAAAGCAATACGAGTAGCAAGCAGGCTATTGGCAGCATATTTAATCATTTCTGCACTTTCAAATGTGGTAAAAATGATTTTTGCACCATTTAAGCAGATCGGCTCATAGATTTTATTTAATTGGTCGCGTGCGCGCTTGGAATCGATTCCAGCCACAATTCTGTCGGGTGACATAAAGTCTTTTATAGCAGAGCCCTCGCGCAGGAATTCTGGGTTGGACGCAACATCAAAATCAGCATCAGGATTAGTTTCAGAAATAATCTTTGCAACGCTGCGGTTAGTGCCAAGTGGAACGGTGGATTTATTTACCACCAGCGTATAATTTTTTAGGGCTTTAGCAACTTCTCGTGCAACTATGTTGAGCGCAGTTAAATCGGGCATTCCGTCAGTTTCATTGGGTGGCGTTCCCACTGCGATAAACACAATGTCAGCCTGTGCAACTGCTTGCGTTAGGTCAGTAGTAAAAGAAAGCCTGCCAGCCTTGCGGTTGCTTTCCACCAACTGCTCTAAACCAGGTTCATAGATTGGCATTATATGTTGTTGGAGCTTGGCGATTTTATCAGCGTCTTTGTCAACGCATGTCACATGGAAACCGAATTCAGAAAAACATACGCCAGAAACCAGACCAACATAGCCAGTACCTATCACTGCAATTTGCATCTAAATTCTCCGTAGTTATTGCGTATTAATTTTATATATTTGCACGTTTATATACGCCCGCAATTTCTTTTACCACCTTATCGCGCAGGTTTTCGCGTTCTAAGGCAAAGGCAACATTGGCAGCAACAAAGCCGACAAGCCCGCCACAATCATAGCGCACACCATCATAACGATAGCCAAAAACATTGCTCTTGCCAATCATGCTGGCGATTGCGTCGGTAAGCTGAATTTCTCCGCCCGCACCAGCTTTCTGGTGAGAAAGAACCTCAATAACCTCTGGCTGGAGAATATATCTACCGATGATTGAAAGAGTGGATGGAGCTTGTTCTGGTGCTGGTTTTTCTACCAGACCTTTTGCTTTCACTAGTTTTGCATCAGCTTTAGTAGCTTTTGTGTCAATATCCACAATCCCATAGCTTGCCGTGTCCGCTCGTGGAATATCCATAACCCCAAGCACGTTTCCACCACAATCGTTATATTGCTCAATCATCTGTTTAAGGCATGGTTTTTGGGATAACACCAAATCATCAGCTAGTATAACTGCGAAAGGTTCGTCTCCAATCAGATGGCGGGCGCACCACACAGCATGTCCTAGCCCCAGCGGCTGGCGTTGGCGGGTGAATACAACGTTCCCAGCCTCAGGTAGCCATTTACTGGTTAGTTCCAGCTCACGTTTTTTGTTTTTTACGTTAAGTATATCCTGCAATTCATAAGAATGGTCAAAATGGTCAGCAATCGCACCTTTATTGCGTCCAGTAACAAAAATAAATTCCTCAATACCCGCCGCCTTTGCTTCTTCAAAAGCATAATGAATCAATGGCTTGTCCACAACTGGGAGCATTTCCTTAGGCATTGATTTAGTGGCGGGAAGGAAGCGTGTGCCAAGCCCGCCCACGGGGAAAACTACTTTTCTAATCTTTTTGTGCTTCATATTAATAGCCCCTTATTAAATTCGCTGATTATATTGGTTTGGTTATAGGGTAGTTAGTTATGTGGCGCAACATAAGGCGTAAATGCTGAAAAAGTCAAAAGTTTTTAGCTGGTAAATTTGCTCTTGACAGGCGGTTGCCTATGTATATTCTACCGCCCTTATTACATTTACCTATGGGATATTGTCATGGCTAAGAAAAATATTGTTCTTATTAAACTGGTTAGCTCTGCTGCAACAGGCTTTTATTATGTTGCTAAGAAGAACCCTAAAACAAAAACGGAAAAACTTTCTTTCCGCAAATATGATCCAGTAGTGCGCAAGCACGTTGTTTTCAACGAAGCAAAAATTAAATAGTTGATATTTATGAGTTTTTTATTCAGTGATGCTTTCGCTGCTGATGAAACCTCCGCCGTAAAGGTTGGCACCGTTGCCACGTCGGCTGACGCTGTTCCTTATGACTTGTCCGCGGGTAAGATGATGCAGGATAATTTTATTATCCTTGGCATGCTGTTCTTCATTTTCTACTTTATTTTAATAAGACCACAGCAAAAACGACTTAAACAGCATAATGAAATGATTAAGTCTCTGCAAAAAGGCAGCAAAGTAATTACCAGCGGTGGCATAATCGGCACCATTGTAAAGTTTGAAGGTGATGACGTTGCTGTTGTTGAAATCGCGCAGGGTGTTCGGGTTCGTCTTGCTAAATCATCAATTTCCGAAGTTGCTGACGATAAGATTGCCAGCGGCACGGGCGCGAACGACAACTGATGTTACATTTCCCCAAGTGGAAAATTTTTGCGATTATAGGCTCTTGCCTGTTATTTGTCCTACTTGCCATTCCAAGTTTTTTGAGTGAACAGGCTCGCAATTCTCTACCAGAATGGATGCCGAAACACGCGGTTAATCTTGGGCTTGATTTGCAAGGCGGGTCGCATTTGCTCCTTGAGGTTGATTTCGATTCATATATGCGTGAACAGCTCGCCAAACTAACTGATGATATCCGCGCCAAGTTCCGCGCAGAAAAAGTTGGTTATCGCGGGCTTGCTGTAAATAAAGAAGATGGCAAAGCCAATGTTGTTTTTACCTTGCGGGAAGATTCTACTGTAAGTGCTGTTGATATTAAAAAACTGCTTACAGATATGAATCCTGACCTTGAAGTGGAAACTAAATCACCACTGTCTTACAATGTTTCATTTAGTGAAAAAGCATTGAAAGCTGAACGTTTACGGGTGATTGAGCAATCGCTGGAAATTATCAATCGTCGTGTTAATGAAACAGGAACTAAAGAACCTATAATCCAGCGTCAGGGTGACGCGCGCATAGTGTTACAAGTTCCGGGGTTGGATAACCCAGAGCATTTAAAAAATCTTCTTGGGCGAACTGCTAAGATGACATTTCACATGCTTGATGAAACTGTCAGCTACGAAGATCTTGAGCGTGGTACAGTGCCAACTGGAACACGAGTGCTGCTTGGTGATGATAAGCGTACTGATGGTAAGCCACAAAAATATCCAATCCTATCTCGGGTGATGCTTTCTGGTGATATGTTGGTTGATGCCCGTACTTCTTTTGATCAAAATAATGGTGAACCAGTAGTGTCATTTCGTTTTAATCCATCTGGTGCGCAGAAATTTGCTGAAATAACCGCAGAAAATGTTGGAAAGCCCTTTGCGATAGTGCTTGATAATAAAGTTATAACCGCTCCTGTTATTCGCTCTCCGATTATCGGTGGTAGCGGAATTATCAGCGGAAGTTTTACAGTTGAATCAGCGAATGATCTTTCTCTGTTGTTGCGTGCTGGCGCACTTCCTGCTCCTCTAAAAGTAATTGAAGAGCGTTCGGTGGGACCGAGCCTTGGTGCGGATTCTATCGCAGCAGGAACGAAAGCATCAATTATTGGGATTGGTTTAGTGGTAATTTTTATGCTTGCTTTCTATGGTTTGTTTGGGATGTTTGCTAATATAGCGATGATAGTAAACGCTTTTATGACCATTACTTTGCTTGCGATGTTTGATGCAACTTTAACCCTGCCGGGAATTGCGGGCATTGTGCTTACTGTCGGTATGGCGGTGGACGCAAACGTTCTCATCTATGAGCGTATGCGCGAAGAAACTCGTAACGGCAAACCGCCCCATGTGGCGATTACTGATGGTTTTAAAATGGCATTCGGAACTATTTTTGATGGGCATATAACCGTGCTTGTTGCGGCACTGCTTCTTTATTATTTTGGTACAGGAACAGTCAAGGGCTTCGCCGTTGCTCTTGCCATTGGTATTTTATGTTCGCTCTATACAGCTGTTTTGGTTACGCGCTTGATGGTGGTTACTTGGCTAAAAGCTAAACGTCGTGATAAGCTGCCTATTTAGAGGCATTAGGCAGTAAAAATAATATTTCACTACTGCCCTATGCCCAATGTCTATTTCCTATTTATCCCAAATTCTTCGCAGCAAAATCCCAGTTGACCAACTTATCAAGGAAAGTTGCCACATAATCTGGGCGGCGGTTTTGGTAATCAAGATAATAAGCATGTTCCCACACGTCGCAGGTTAGCAGCGCTTTCTGACCATGCGCCATCGGCAAATCCGCATTGGCTGTTTTGGTAACTTTAAGAGTGTCACCATCAAGCACCAGCCAAGCCCATCCACTGCCAAATTGAGTAACGCCAGCTTGTTTGAATGCTTCTTTGAAAGTGTCAAAATTGCCAAAGTCTTTATCAATTTTTTTAGCAAGTTCACCAGTCGGCAGTCCACCGCCATTTGGTTTCATAGAATTCCAATAAAACGTGTGATTCCAAACTTGCGCGGCATTATTGAAAATTCCAGCTTTGCCTGCATCTTTTGCTGACTGCATAATCACTTCTTCAAGGCTGGCAGAGGCGAGTGGGGTGTCTTTCACCAGATTATTCAGATTGGTAACATAAGCCTGATGATGCTTGTTATAATGAAAAGAGAAAGTATTGGCGGAAAGATGTGGCTCAAGCGCAGTTGGCGCGTAAGGTAATTCTGGAAGTGTAAAAGTCATATTGCCTCTTCATATTAAGTGAAATAAAATCCTGACCTCTCATATATGGTATCTTGATGATTTTTACAACCACTGAAACGCTGGAATATTACACATCATTGGTAAAGGCGCAGCGACGTGATGAGTTTTTAGCCGCAATGTTTTTGCCAGCCTCCATGCGCGGGGCTGTTATAGCCATTTACGCGCTGGATATAGAGCTTGAGCATGTTCATCACGTTGTCAAAGAAGAAATGATGGGGCATATACGCTATGCGTGGTGGCAGGAAAATATAGAAAAATTGCCTAGCGATGTGGTTGGTGAACAGCCAGTTTTGCAGGCTCTTGCCAATATAAATATCTCGCAGGAATCTTTGCTTGCTATAGTAACCGCTTATCGTGAATCATTTCCAGAACATCCACCTGCAATAGGTGGTATAATGCAGAATATTGTAAAAGATTATTTGGATAATTGTCATACCGAGCTTGTCGAGGTATCTTTGCAGAATAATGAAAAGACCTCTCGGCAAGCTCGAGGTGACATAAAAAAGTGGAAAAAAGCCAGTAATATAATTTCTAATCACCGCAGAAAATATGGTGAAAAATGTTATAGTTGGTTGTTGGTGAAGTTACTATTTGTCTAAGAGTAACACAGCATCATCAAATAATTCCTTGTTGGCACAGGCAACCACACTGCCATCGGAAGATAGGGTTAGTGACTTTCCTTGCCAATCGCTTATGAGTCCGCCCACACCTTCGATAATCGGGGGAAGGGCGCAGAAATCATAAGGTTTCATACCTGCATCAAGTACAATATCTAACTTTCCGCTGGCAAGCATGGCATAAGCGTAAGCATCACCACCAAGGGAGGTATTTGCCACAGAATTTTTTAGAGAGGCGAATTTATTTGCCTGAACATCTGAAAAATAATCAGTTGAGGTGGTTGATAGAGTTGCCTGTGCTAGTTTTTTATTATCTATAAGATGAGGCAGTGGTTCGTTATTAAACAGTGTTTTCTGCCCAGAAATTGCTGCCCAGCGTTCGCGCAAAATTGGTTGGTCGATTATTCCTATTATAGGTTTTCCATCGTGGAGCAGGGCGATCAGCGTGGTGAATGTAGGGTTGCCAGCGATGAATGATTTTGTACCGTCAATAGGGTCAATTACCCACTGATAAGGTGATTCTACACGGATATTACCGAATTCTTCACCGACTATTCCGTGATCTGGAAATTCTGCTTCGATTAGGCAGCGGATGCGCTTTTCAACCTCAATGTCAATCTGGGTTACAGGGCTTGAGTCAGCTTTTTGCTCAACATTAAACTTGGTTTTGAATCCCGCACGCAATATTTCCCCGCTGGCATCAGCCAGTAGATTGGCAAAATCAAAATATGAAATATATGTGTTATCTAGCAAAACAGCCCCTTTTTGGGGCATTATATATGATTTATCCCTGTTTGACAAACCAATTGGCATTTGCTAGAGTTATAGTCTTGCTTAAAATAATTTAGATTCCTCGGAAGGGGGTATGTTGATTTGGTAGAAGTTGTAGTACG
Source organism: Rickettsiales bacterium (assembly GCA_025464625.1). Lineage (GTDB taxonomy): Bacteria > Pseudomonadota > Alphaproteobacteria > Rickettsiales > SXRF01 > SXRF01. Next base: position 205,036 of record JAOAUZ010000003.1, read on the forward strand.
CGATAATAATGTTGACCAAGCTTTGCGCGCTCTTAAGAAAAAGATGCAACGCGAAGGGCTTTTCCGTGAAATGAAAATGCGCCGTCACTATGAGAAACCTTCCGAAGCTCGCGTTCGTGAGTCTGCAGAAGCACAAAGAAGGGCTCGTAAACTAGCTCGTAAGAATTACGATCGTAACGATTAGAACTCTTTCATTTATTTTTAAAAACGCATGGTGTTTATGTCTTATGTTTAAGACATAAACACCATGCGTTTTTTATTTTTAGAAATCTAATGTATCTTTAGCCACTTTTTAATATCGTTTATTTGTATTTCGTCCATTAGTGCTGGGGCATGACCAACGTTATCTATTTCCAGCAGACAAAAATCAGGATGAGATTTTTCCATCTGGATAGCGGTTTCATGAGTAAGTAGGTCAGATTGCGCCCCGCGGATTAACATTGTTGGAATGGTTTTTATAGCCTCCCATAACGACCAGAGATTTATATCTTGTATAGGAGTATCTGGAGCAACAGTCAGATTCTTAGCAATAGCTGGGTCATAAGCAAGGCGGAATTTTCTATCCGCAGTTTCCTGAATGGAGTGGGCGAATAAGTTCCGCCAATTTTCTTCGCTATTAATTCCATAAGGCGCACAGCGGACGCGCAGCTCATCTTCAGCAAGAGCGCATGATTCAAAATTAGTCAGCGAACTGACATACCCAGAAATTCTAGTCAAACCAGCAGCTGGAATAAGGCAGCCAATATCATTTAAGGTTATGGTCCTCAGTAATTTTGGGAAACTATTTGCCACCATCATCCCAATGATTCCACCCATGGAAGTGCCTATCCAATTAATATTGGTAAGTCCGAGTTTGGCGATAATATAGCCAATATCAGCAATATAACTTCCATAGTTGTAATGAGCTGGATTTTCATGCCACTGGCTTTTACCACGCCCTGCCACATCAATAGAATATACATGGTGATTTTCGGATAAGGCACTTGCTAGAACATCAAAATCACGCCCGTTGCGAGTGAGTCCATGCACGCAAAAAACTGTTCCTTTGTTAGCAGTAACATCTCCCCATTCATACACAGCTAATTTATGAGTTCCGCTTTCACCAGCTATTGGAACATCAAAAAAATTAGTGCGTGGTTCTATTATCATCACAATTTAAAGGCGTATCTGATCGTTCGGATTATATTAAATATTATGTAACGGATTATAAGCATCTGAACGAATGTCATGACAAATGCAGATATCACGTCCATGGGGAAATGCACACCAACAGCCACCCGCGACCAAGCGACTATAAAAGTAAGCCATATTCCTGCCCAGCGGAAATTCTCCCCCATAAGTGGCCATAGGGAAAATACTAGAATAGTTATGATGGCAACATGCCCACTAGGAAAGCTATAATTAGCCTCTTCTACGGGCAGTACTTCTAGCAGGTTTACTTCACTGGGAGAAAGTAGCGCGTATGGGCGTGGGTAGGAAGCATGAGTTTTTATATAGTTAGTTGTATAATTGGTGGCGTATAATCCAGCACCTAACATTAAAAAAATTCCGAGCCACATGAAAAGATGCTGCCTCGTTCCACCCTTTTTTAAAGTTATACGCACAGCGATTGAGACTACAGCAAAAATTACGATAGCTCCAAGCATATATGGCAATAATTTTTTATCACCAAATACGGTAATAAATTTCATAAGACCGCTGTAAAACGGAATATCGCTGAGGGCGTTTATTTTCTTGAACAGCCAAGTGTTCAAGCCCAACCAGTCATACCATAAATCTCTGAAATTACTCATATCTTGTACCTTCCCAAAGTTAAGCCATGCAGTAAAATTTTTGGTGTTTTGTTTTCCATAATATCAGCGAGCAGAACAGAACTTCCAGCAGCCTGCGTCCATCCCAGAGTTCCGTGTCCAGTATTTAGGAATAAATTATTATAAGGTGTGCGACCAATAATAGGCGGACCATCAGGTGTTGATGGGCGCAGGCATGCCCATTTACCAATCTCCTGATTCCAATCGGCTTTCGGCACAAGGTTTTTTGCAGCACGAACAATTGGAACAATGCGTTCTTCATTAATGCTTTGGTCATAACCAGCAAATTCTGCTGTTCCTGCCACACGCAGTTTATTTCCCAAACGGCTATAGACAATTTTATGTGTTCCGTCAGTAAGGCTTATATTAGGGCAAAAATCATTAGCCTCGATGGTGATGCTGTAACCTTTCATCGGATAGATAGGCACTCTAATGCCTATTTTCCGTAAATGCACAGAGCTATAAGAGCCAAGTGATAGAACATAGCCATCGGCTCGCATATCGCCCTTGTTGGTGTCTATCGCAACAATCTTACGACCGTTTCTTTTAATATCATTTACGGTAACTCCATACATGAACTTAACACCAAACTTCCCAGTAGCTATTTCGGCGAGTTGGGTACAGAAAGCATGGGCATCGCCACTTTCATCATGATGAGCATGGATACCACCGACTATTGCTTGTGAGCTGTGGGCGAGGGCAGGTTCTAATGCTAGGACTTCATCGCGCGTGATAATTTTTTCATCGCCCCCAAATTTTGCTTGGAACTCCACCTGACGCTTACCATGATCAAATTCTTCTTTAGTTCCGTAGATATGCAATATACCTTTATCAGAGTGATTGAAATTAAGATTTTCGCTATCTTTTATAACATGTAAACATTCCCTGCTGAAAAGCCCGAGACGTAACATGCTAACGGTATTTATGTCAGAGCGAGAACTTGTGCAGTTGCGCAGAAACGATAGCCCCCAACGAATCATATCCAAATCGGCACGCGGGCGGAATACGAGGGGAGAATCAGCATGAAACAGCCATTTAGGTAGTTTAGGAAGCACAGTTGGGCTTGCCCAAGGTTCAGCGTGGCTATAGCTCAGCTGCCCGCCATTGGCAAAGCTGGTTTCTGCCGCTGAAGAATTTTGGCGATCAATAACCGTGACTTCGAAGCCACGTTTTCCTAACTCATAAGCAGTGGTTACGCCAAGCAACCCAGAACCAAGTACAAGAATTTTCATTATTATAATTAATTTTTGAATGATAAAATAATACACATTCATAATAGACATCAAAATATTATTCAAACTTTTTTCTTTGTTCATCTATTTATACAGGATGTTTTTTTATGAACTGTTTTTTTGTTGGTTTTTTAATAGAAATCGCGTAGACAAGTTGATGTATGGAAAATATTACAACAGCGTTAAGTATGGGGCAGTATGGTATATATGTTTGGCCATCATACGCTGTTGCAACAATTGTTATATTTGTAATGTTGATGATTACGCTGCGTTCGCTAAGGCAATCACAAAGAGCATTAAGAAATTTAACTGATAATAAAGATTAGCTCTGCTATGAAACCCAAGCACCAGCGTTTATTGTTTGTGATTGTTAGCGTGGTGTTTCTATGTGTTGGCACATTGCTCACTATGGGGGCATTCCGAGAGAATCTGGTGTTTTTTTATAGCCCATCAGATTTAGCAAAACAGGAAGTATCATCAAAAATTATATCTACACAAACCATCCGCATTGGTGGCTTGATAAAAACAGGTAGTATTGAACATGGTGCTGGTGATTCTATAAAATTTATTATAACCGATGGGCAGGCTGATATAAAAGTTTCCTATAGCGGCATGTTGCCTAATTTGTTTCGTGAAGGTCAGGGCTGTATTGCCGAAGGTAGCATGACATCGAAAGATGAATTTGTAGCGCAAAAGATTCTTGCAAAACATGATGAAAAATACATGCCAAAAGAAGTTGTGGATGCACTCAAACGCTCAGGAAACTGGTATGGCGATGGCAAGAAATGATCGCTGAATTTGGAGTTTTTTTTCTAGTCCTCGCCTTGCTTGCTGCGTTATTGCAAAGTTTATATCTGTTTCCAGTTCCTGCTCTTAAAAATATTCTGGAAAAAATAATGCCAATATCAGCTTGGTTGCAGGCGTTATGTATTACTCTGGCATTTGCTACGTTAGTTACCCTGCGGCTTAATTCCGATTTTACCGTTAGCAACGTGGTATCACATTCCAATTTATCGCTACCCACTTTATATAAAATCGTTGGGACATGGGGAAATCACGAAGGCTCAATGTTGCTTTGGGTTTTTGTTCTTGCATTATTTGGTGCGTTGCTTTCGAGCAATCATGATAAAGTGAAAATTTATGCAACAGCGATTCAGTCTCTGTTATGTGCAGGGTTTTTAGCATTTATTTTATCTACATCAAATCCGTTCAAGCGGGTTTTTCCACCAGTAACTGATGGTGAGACACTTAATCCGTTGTTGCAGGATGTTGGTCTTGCGATTCATCCGCCACTTCTTTATCTCGGCTATGTTGGTTTTTCTATTGTTTTTTCACTTGCTGTTGCAGCACTTATTCGAGGCGAGGCAGGACAAAAATGGGCGGTGGTAGCCCATCCATGGATTATGGCATCATGGAGCGCACTTACTCTAGGGATTGGGCTTGGTAGTTGGTGGGCATATCGTGAGCTGGGTTGGGGTGGTTGGTGGTTCTGGGATCCTGTAGAAAATGCTTCGTTACTACCTTGGTTGGCGGGAACAGCTTTGCTGCATTCTAATATTGTTTTGAAAAAAAGGGGGCTATTGGCACAGTGGGTGATATTATTATCCATTGTAACTTTTGCCCTCAGCCTGCTAGGGACTTTTTTGGTTCGTTCAGGGGTTATTACCTCAGTGCATAGTTTTGCCAGCGATCCTGCGCGCGGTATTTTTGTTCTTGCCTATATTTTTATCACTGTTGGTGGAGCATTATTCTTATATAGCTTGCGTGGTGGAAAAATAAGCAGTGTTGGGCAGATGCTTCCAGCTTCCCGTGAGGGGCTGATTGTTATCAATAATTTATTTATACTCTCTGCCTGTGCCACAGTGTTACTCGGAACTTTATATCCTATATTTGCAGAACTAATGAGTGGTGAAAGAGTGACAGTTGGTCCTCCATTTTTTCAGGCTACTTTTATTCCATTAATGGCTATGCCGCTTGTCTTTGCTGCACTCACCCCTTTTGTCACTTGGAAAAAAGCATCTTTGCGTGCAAGTCTGCACGCTACTCGCCCAGCAATGTTGGCAACTCTTGCTGCGGTGTTTTTAGTAATAGCGTTTGCCCATAGCAAAATTATATCCGCTGTTTGTGGTTTCGGGCTTGCAACGTGGCTTGCAGCAGGCAGCGTGCAGTGGCTTACCAGCTCGCGTGGTAGGCGCGGAAGATATTCAGTTTTTCTCGGGCATATTGGCGCAGCGTGCATGGTGGTTGGTATAACCGCTTCTGGTCTATGGAAAGAAGAAGCGCAAATGTTAGCGGCAAAGGGGGATACCCTAAAGATTGCTGGTTATACAGTTAATTTTGTAGATAGCAGTGATATAGTTGGCGAGAATTATAAAGCAAAACGTGCGGAATTAAAGCTTTCCATTGATAACGATAGAACCATCACCACGCTGTTTCCTGAATACAGAACTTATGCCATAAATGGCAGCAATACTAGTGAAACAGATATTTATTACAGTTTAACTGGGGATCTTTACAGCGTTATTGGTGAATCATCGCCTGATGGCAAAACAACCCTTAGACTTTATTTCCAGCCGATGATAAATCTACTGTGGTTGGGATTTGTATTAATGGCACTAGGTGGTATAACCAGCTGCCTGACTAAAAATAATAAAAATGGAAAAAACTAAATGCTGCATTTTAAATCACCTTTGAGTTGGCCAGAATCAATCCCAGTTACGCCACTTATGCAGCAGCGCAGCGATAACGGGTTTTCTGCGAATATCACCCTTACCGAGTCAATAAATTTTCTAAAAGATGAGCTTGAATCTGCTGGTATTGGACATGGTGTTTTGTATCTTGATATTGAACAGCCACATGTGGAGCGTCTTCGCAAAAAAATTGGCAGCCGTACAGGTGCTTGCCTGCATATAAAATATCGTGAACGTGGTTATATAATAACTTGCGATCGCTGGCAGAGGGTGGAGCATAATATTTACGCGATGCATCTAGTCCTTCGTCAATGGTGTAATATGGAACGTTGGGGGATTGGCAATCTTTCGGTATTGATGGCAGGGTTCGAGATTGATTATGAAGATGACGTATCAGTCATGAAGATGGTATCAGAAAACGTTATTGAGTGCCTTAAAGAATTTGGTCTTGGCAGTACAGCGTCTTTAGAAGATGCAACGGCTATTTATCACAGGCGGGCAAAATCATTGGCGCATGATAACGAGCAGCTTGTACAATTGAATTTAAAAATGGATGAAATTCGTAGCTATTTTTTAAGAAAAGAATCGGAGTAGGAGAAGTTTATGGATAGGGATAAAATGTTACGACTCATTCCGTTACTGGTTATGCTTGTTCTAAGTGCTGCCCTTGCTATGGGCTTGTTCAGCAAAGGTAAGAATGATGCTATTTATGTAGTTAATAATGGAAAAACCTTGCCATATTTTGAAATACCGTCTTTAGGAAATGATACAAATTTCTCACCGCAATTATTTGGGAAAGGGCGAGCGGTTGTTGTTAATGTTTTTGCCTCATGGTGTGTGCCGTGCGCAGCAGAGCATGAGCTACTTGTAGAGCTTGCTAAGAAAGTTAATATCTATGGTATTGCATGGAAAGATAAGCCAGAATCAGTCATTAATTATGTTAATGAGCGTGGTAATCCATTTCAGCAAATTGGTCTTGATGCAACAGGAGAGGCAACACTTCCTCTTGCTCTGACTGGTGTCCCAGAAACTTTTGTACTTGATAGAAATGGTGCTATAGCACTTCATTACAAAGCACCATTAAATGAAGATATTATCACTAAGCTGATAATTCCGATGGTAACACAATTAAATACTCAAAATGTTACAGCTCGCTAATTTTATAATTTTATTTTTATGGAGCGTTGCTGCGTTTGCGCTAACGGTAGATGTTCCATTAAAAGATTCTGTGCAGGAATCTCGCGCGCGGGAACTTTTTACTGAAATTCGCTGCATGGTTTGTCAGAGCGAAACAATCGCTGATTCACACGCTGAAGTTGCCAGTGACATGCGCAGAAATATAAGGGAGCAAGTTGCTGCTGGCGTGAGCGAAGATAAAATAAAATCTGATTTGGCGATGCGTTATGGCAATGTTATTCTTATGAACCCACCACTTAAAAATAACACTGCTTTATTATGGTTTGGACCTTGGTTGGTTCTGTTTCTAGGGGCGGTGGCCATGTATCTTTATTTTCGCGGTGCGAAACCACGACAAAAATCATGAATATATACATAATATTTATCCCAGTTCTATTAGCTTTTATTGGTGTTTTGCTGTTTCCAATTTATAGAGCAAAAGATGTTTCTAAACGCCATCGCCAAATTTTTTCATTAATAGTGGGATTGTTGTTATGTGCTGGCAGTTTATTATTTTATCAGCAATTCGGCACACCAGAAATTTTGCCATTACTTGCTGAGAGGGAAGAAAAAATAGGTGCATTAAAAGAAAAAATTATTGTTAATTCCGCAGAGGTGGAGAAAGATCCAAAGAATCTTAAGGCATGGTTGGAGCTTGGCGATAATTTTATGGAGTCCAGCCAATTTTCTGCTGCTGCTAATGCTTATAAACAAGCCATTTTGCTTTCGCAGGGCAAGCCTGAGATAATTATGGCATATGTTCACGCACTTATAATTGGTGCAGACGGGACGGTTACGCAAGAAGCTAAAAAGAGCCTTGATATGGTGCTTATATTGCAGCCAAAAAACGAGCAGGTTCGTTATTTTCTGGCTATGTATAAAATGCAAACTGGCGATACAAAAAATGCTATGGCGGAGATGAAAGCGCTCTACAAATCGCTTGCTGATGATTCACCAATAAAAGACATGATTGACCGCCAGATTGGGCGTAAGTGATAGTTTATGCTTTAATGGCTATAGAGATACAGCGCAATATGCTGAATTATAACAATAATTAAATTGTAATAAAAGCTTAATGTAACAATTGTCTGAAATTTGCTAAAGTGTTTTTTATAGCTTGAACAAAGTATAGGCATGTAAAGAGATTTGTTATGGTTAGGATTCTCGACCTTTTTAGAAAAAAGGAAACAGTGGGTGATAAAAATAAATCAGAGGTCAATGATTTCATCGTTATTGATAGCCCTGTTTTTCATGGATACGAATTTAAAAGATTTAGTGAAAAAGTTTCTTCCGCGAATTATCCAAAAGATGAAAAGACAGGATACACCATTGTTCCAAAAGAATTGTTAGCAGAACAAGGAAAATTACTCCTTGGTTATATTAGAGACAGGGGTAAGCAAGGAAAACGCCAGAGCGATATTGATCCAAAACTATTGTTTGACGCTGCCTTTAAAATAGTTACTCCCGAAGGATATAATGGTTTACGAGTGGCGCAAAACAATAGTGATTGGAAAATCACTGAAGAATTAATTAAGTCTGCAACAGCAGAACAATTATTCTTGCAGGCTGATGACGGAACAACAGCACTACACAGTGCCGTGAGGATGATTAAAACTAAAGACGCTCTAGCGATAATCAGGAAAGAAGGCGTAACTCCAGAACAGTTGCGCTTAAAGGATAATTCAGGTGAAACTGCATCATATTATGCTGTTGAGGCATTGAAGGAAAATTCAGATAGAGATGGTCATATAGATAGTAAAGAAACACTAAAGCTTGTTATCAATACAGATATGAAAAAGATTCTTAAGGAAATAGGCAGAATAGCTGGTAATGAAGAGTTGCAGTGGTATTATCATCCAGCTGCTACAGAGGTTTTTAAAGAGCTTGGCGAGGAGCATGATAAAGAAAAAATTCTCTCTACTCTTACGGTTTTTAAAGGTGAAAAAGATAGGCAAACTAGAAATTTAGAGTCAATTGGTAATAGTGGTGCTAGACCAAATTTAGAGGTTGTTTTAGGTGGCAGGCAGGCTGTTATGCCCAAAAAACTTGGTGAAAAATCACCAGAAATAGAGTAAGGATAAGAACATGGGAACATTCGCCTCAGTAATTCGTCAGAAAGCCAGTAATAGCGTGGTGTTGTATCGTGCTGTGTCTAGGGACGGCGAAGATTTTTATGCCTATATTCGTTGTGATGAAAAGCAATATCATAAAATGAAGCATGATTTTATGACCAGAACACCGTGCAAAGATGTAAAGGATTACGGTGAGGTGGTATATACTGGATTTGGTAAAGAACCTGATGCAGCAGCGGAAGAATTTCTCGCTGAATATCTCAAAAATATGTAAGTCATACAGTGGCTGATAGTATTCAATAAACTATTTGACGCTATATATAGTTTATTGTACACTGCCAACATGCAATATGTAGGTCGGTGTCACAATCTTGTGTTCCTTCCAGTAGCGTCAAATGATAATGACGATCTGCTCGCCTTAAGCACCCCCTTTTACGATTTATCATTGATTAGAGAAGTAAAGCAGCAACTCCTTATGGAGAATATGTTTACAGGGGTTCTGCTGTCATCGCGCAAAGAACGCAGATTTTTTCAAGAGATATTGGATGCCGAGCGTTACATAGTGATGCGCTATTTCACGGCGATAGTAAGAGAAGAAGCCATAAATGCTCTTAAGCGGCATATTGTGAGCAGCTATCTTTGTCCAAAGCCACGTCGTGGTCGTAAAAAACGTGATGCTAACTAATCAGGCGAATATAGTTTGATTCATCGTCGTTTTTTTCTTCCGCAACGTTTTCACTGCTTGGTTTATCGATGCGTTTGCATTTGCCGTCCATGAATGCACCATCTTCTATTATCAGACCCTCATGCATTATGATGCCTTCTACATGACAATCTTTATATAGATGTACATGCTTGGCACGAACAAGCCCTTCTATTTTACCGTATACATTGAGAATATCCGAGGTAACATCACCTTTTACGCAGGCATTTTTGCGTACAGTCAGGGTATGGCAACGAATATTGCCGTCAATAGTACCATCAAAATCAATACTGCCGTCACTTATCAATGTGCCAAGCATATGTGTGTCCTGTGCAATAACTGAAAGTATTGCATGACCGCTATTCTTCGGTTTGCTCTGTGCTTTTACTTGCGATTTATCTTTAGTTTTGCGAAACAGCATTGCCTAATTCCAATAACCTGCCAGTTTGTAAAAATTTTTGTGGATTTATAGCCTCGCCATTATAGCGTACCTCATAGTGTAAATGAAGACCAGTGCTGCGCCCAGTGCTTCCTTGAACGCCTATGACGCTTCCTTTTTTTACCTTGTCGCCCTTATTAACACTGATAGAACTTAAATGCCCATAGCGGGTTACAACTCCGAACCCATGGTCAATATCCACCATGTTACCATAAGAACCCTCGCGCCCTGCGTTTATTACCGTTCCATCTGCTGTGCTGTAGATTGGTGAATTCGCTGGTGCGGCAAGGTCAATACCAGAGTGGAACGCCATGTCGCCGTTGAATGGATCAATACGGTGACCAAATTGACTGCGTTCATCAGAATTTTTAACTGGTATTCCCAAAGGTAGATTGGCAACCACCTGACGCAGTTTCTGCAGTTCATCTAGCGAATCAAACATTTTGGAAGTGTCTTCCGAAATTTTTGGCATATATGTTGGAATATATGGACCACCCTCTGCATCATCATTATCCAGCTTTTGCTTTTTGCCAGCTTGTTTTTTTATAGAAGATGGGTTTAGTCCAGTCTGGCGAACGATGGATTCTAAATCTTCAATATGTCCGTCAGTTTTTACGCGTACACGTTCAACAATTGCTTCATTCACATTCTTCAAGTCTATGACCTGCTGTTCCAGCAAAACCATTTTTGCTTGATTTATATCCAAAGATTTTAGACCAGTTACCTTCGCTAAACTTATCTCAGATTCTTTCGTTGGAACTGCTGGAACCAACATAGTACCAAGCATGTTTTCTGTCTTTGCACTGGCAACGGAGCGTATAGTTTTACTTTGTGCCTCAAGAGTGGAGCGTACCGCGATAACGCGCCCTGTAGCATATGATGACCAAAGAACACCGACAGAAATAAGCAATAACAAACAAAGCTGTACAGGAACGCTAATAGTCAGTTGTATAACTTTCTTCTCCGAAGCAATAATCAGCCTGCGCGGATGAATCACATGGTTGAAGTGTTGTTTAATAACTTTATAAAATGGAAGTATAGAATTCAGCATCACCACCCCGCATTAAATGTTTATTTTTTTATGCAGGCAAGCGTTCCAGCACCGCCGCAAAAAAACCATCTACCCCGTCTTCATGCGGGGTTACACAGAAATATGATTTATCATTATCACAATCTGCAGAGAAATTCTTATCCCATACTTTTTGCGCGCAGACAACCCTGAAATGGTTATTGGATTTTAAGAAATTTTCAACTTGTCTTTCATTCTCATCTTTAAAAATTGAACAAGTGGCGTAAATTAATCTTCCACCAACTTTTACTAAGCGTGATGCACTCTGTAAAATTTCTTTCTGCACGGCGCAAACTTCATCCAGATCTTTTTTTGTGAATCGCCATTTGAGGTCTGGGTTGCGTCGCCATGTTCCGCTTCCACTACATGGCACATCTATCAAAACGCGATCCGCCGTTGCTTTATGGCGTTTGATAAAAGCATCATGCTCGGATTCCAAGACATGAGTCTGTACATTATGTACACCAGCACGCTTCAAGCGCAAATTTATTTGATCTAGGCGTTTTTTTGATGTGTCCCATGCTAGTATTCGCCCTTTATTTTCCATGGTGGCGGCGATAGCAAGAGTTTTTCCACCCGCACCAGCGCAGAAGTCAATCACGCGCTGACTGGGTTTTGCATCAACCAAAATAGCAACCATCTGTGAACCTTCATCCTGCACTTCAAAATGACCTTCCTTAAAAAATTTTGAAGTAAAAATCGGTGCGCGACGAGTAAGGCGGATACCAATTGGTGAAAGTGGGGTAGGGGAGCAATCAAAACCTTCTGCTTGCAATTGCCCTAGCAATTTTTCACGGTGAGTTTTTAGTGTATTGACGCGCAGGTCGGTTGGTGCTTGCTCACTTAAGGCATTCATCGCAGCTTCTAATTTATCAGCAAAACTATCGCGCAAATTTTCGTCCAACCACTCAGGATAATTCAGGCGCACATGGTCGGGCATTTCAGGATGAGTTATTTCACTACGCACCAGAGTGTTTACGAGTTTTCTCTCAGATTCATTCAGCGCATCAGGTGAATATATGCTATCTTTGGTTATACTCTCTATTGTTTGAGGGTTATAATCATGGCGCAAAATCAGGGCTGCTAAAATAAACCGCCGTCCATTTAGAGGATGAGAATATTTTTCCAACCACCACGAAAGGCTAGCTTTATGGCGCAGTACCCAATAAACCAGTTCCGCCACAGCACCACGATCTTTCGAGCCGATATAGCGATGGGCTTTGAAATATTGTTCCAACATTTTATCAGCGGGAAATCTTTTTTCTGATTGCCATGCGTTAAATATCTGGTCGAGCAGCTCGATAGAGGCTTGTATTCTTGCGCCTGGGGTCATCTATAATCTTTGCTTGTTTTAGTTTATCTGTTGGTTGGTAACATATAAATTACTGTTTACCAATAACCATTTCATCACCATCAATTTTGAAGCCACCTAGTTGTTTTATGGCACTCATACCGAGCAGCGAATTGCCTAGTTCACCTTGATTAACACTGGCTGGGAAATCGTCCAGAATAAAATCACCAATTTGCAAGCGGTTTAGTTTTATGCCCGCGCCACCAGTTGCACCATTAGCAGTTTGATAAGTTCGGTTATAAGAAAGTGTATCGGTATTTATTCCGATTCTCTGTGCATCTTCTTTGTTCAAAACCACATCGCTTGCACCAGTATCAATCATAAAATTTATAGCTACACCATTAACTTTGGCTTCAATATAAAAATGTCCTCCCCGACTGGCGCGGATGGCTACGCTGCCGTCACCATAAACTCTGGCGCGGTTGGGGAGAAGTTCTCCTGCTATGCGTGTGTTTAGGATTGAATCTTTATAGCTGTAGCCAATTATTATAACTAGGAAAACAGCAATCCATGAGCCAGCATATTTAATTGTCTGTGTAATAGGAATTTTACGTAACGATAAAGCCACCACCGACAATATAATAGTCGAATATAACAGGTGCATCTTAGCATCACCCTTATCAAGTATGTAAGGAAACTGCAGGGCAAGAAAAGTTATAAGTAGAGCAACGGCTACAAAGAATATTATACGGTTCATGTTTGGTAATTTTCTAATTTCTATTTTTTCTGATTTCGTCCAGTTCTTTTTTGAAGAGGTAAGAATATTTACTAAGTAGTGCTGGAATATCACGAGTTTGACGGATAAATGCAACAATAACTATCTTCTGGTTATTCAGTAGTGTGTATATGATATAATGTTCACGCACAGGGTAGGCATTTAATCCTATTTTTCCAGAAAATTCTTGTCTATTCGCAGATTGGTGATGGTAAGTAGTAAGGTAGAGCGCTGCTTTTTCTAAATCATGAAAATACTGTGTGGTAAGCTCTTTTCCCCATCTCGTGCGTGACCAGATTTTAGCCTCACGCAAATGGTTTCTTGCAGTTGGAGTGAGGATATAGGATGAGGCGGAAGATTTAATCTTCATTCAAAATATCAATAATCGATTCAGATACAAATTTGCCCTGCTTCATTTCCTTTAAGCCCTGCATTACATCTGATACAATAGCCCAGTCTTCCATATCACGCCTTACTAAATCACGGATATATTCACTAGGTGTTGAATATATATCATTATCACTTGCCCGCATATCAATATAACGGCGAAGCTCGTTTGTAAGTTGGACATTTAGGCTGCTGCTCATGTTTTTATCTTTCTTAATTAGCGATACATACCGCCACATCCTATCATTAATGGCAATAAATATCAATAACTGTCAGCAAACACTGTCGTTCAATTTTATCATAGCAATATTCAGCTCTCCGTCCGATAATTAGGGGACTCGCGGGTGATGGAGATGTTATGAGCATGGGATTCACGCAGCCCTGCGCCTGTAATCCGCACGAATTCACAATTTTTCTGCATATCAGGTATTGTTTTGCTTCCAGTATAGCCCATAGCTGCTTTTAGCCCACCAACCAATTGATGCACCACACCAGAAACAGGGCCTTTGAAAGGAACACGCCCTTCCACACCTTCGGGAACTAGTTTTAATTTATCGCCAATTTCTTGCTGGAAATAACGGTCGGCAGAGCCACGCGCCATCGCACCAACGCTGCCCATGCCACGATAAGTTTTATATGAACGACCCTGATATAAAACCACTTCCCCAGGGCTTTCTTCAGTTCCCGCAAATAGCGAACCGAGCATAACGCAGTTTGCGCCAGCAGCTATGGCTTTTGCCAAATCTCCAGAATATTTTATGCCACCATCGGCGATGGCTGGAATGCCATATTTTTTGGTGATTTTAACTACATCCATAATTGCCGAAAGTTGTGGAACACCAACCCCTGCAACAATTCTGGTGGTGCATATTGACCCCGGCCCAATGCCAACTTTAACCGCGTCTGCCCCAGCTTTTATCAAGGCTTCAGCACCTTCGGCAGTGGCTATGTTGCCTGCGATAATCTGTATATCTTTATATAGTTTTTTTATAGCCCTCACACCATCAAGCACACCTTTGGAATGACCGTGGGCAGTATCGACAACAATAACGTCAACCCCAGCAGCAATCAGTGCTTCAGCCCGCTTTAGTCCGTCTGCGCCAGTTCCAGTAGCAGCAGCAACCAACAGGCGACCACGTTTATCTTTGCTGGCATTGGGATAAGCTTGCGCCTTTTCAATATCTTTCACAGTAATAAGTCCGATGCAGCGATAGGATTTATCCACTACCAATAGTTTTTCAATCCTGTGTTTATGAAGAAGGCGTTTTGCCTCATCACGGCTGATATTTTTCTGCACGGTTACGAGGTTATCTTTAGTCATAAGCTCGCGCACTGGCTGTTTGCGGTTGGAAGCAAAGCGCACGTCGCGGTTAGTAAGTATTCCAACAAGTTTACCACTACCTTTTTCCACCACGGGAACGCCAGATATATGGTTGCTACTCATCAGGGCAAGGGCGTCTGCAAGTGTGGATTCAGGCGTGATAGTCAACGGATCAACCACCATTCCCGATTCAAATTTCTTCACAGTCTGCACCTCAGCGGCTTGCTCAGTGATTGTAAGGTTCTTATGGATACAGCCCATACCACCTTGCTGCGCCATAGCTATGGCTAGTGACGACTCGGTAACCGTGTCCATTGCTGCTGATATAATAGGAATAGCAAGGCTGATACTCTGGGTTAATTTGGTGCTGGTGTCGGCTTCGGAGGGGATGAAATCAGAGGCGCGTGGCTTGAGCAACACGTCATCAAAGGTAAGAGCTTCTTGGATTTTTATATTGGTCATCTTGGCAAAACCTTGTTTTATTGGGTTATTTTGATTTTGCTGGATAGCCATAGCCTGTTTTAAAAGGCTTGTCACCAGTATTTTTGCGGTTTTGCCCAGAAGACATAAAGTTTTTTAAAAAAAACACTATATATTTACAAAATATGCTTTATTATAATTTTGATTTCTGTATATAGAGGTCGCTTCGTTAACAACAAATAGGTCTTTTGTGATAAATTCTGTTAAAAAACAACGCACTAGCAGGCGGTTTATCGGAATAATGCTCGGTGAACCATAACTACTTTAACCTTTTAGATATATGGTATTAAGTTAGATGAACAAAACCACCAGTGAGCCTCCAGCTCGCAACCCCAATTTGAAATTGGCTCGACGTTCCAACGTCCTTCCCCTTAAAAAACTCCCAACGCCACAGCTCCCTTCGCGTAGAAGTGGGGTGTATAGCTCTGTGTCCGATATGGTGAGCCAGACGCGCCCAACTGCGCCTGTGCATTGCCTGCGCCCAACGGTAATTGCCGAGATGAGCAAGTGGTTTGTAAAGAATTTCCCTGGCGATGTCATGTTTGCGGTGAAAACGAACCCAGACCCACAGGTTCTGCGTACGGTTTTTCGCGCTGGTGTAACACGGTTTGACGTGGCATCGCTGGCAGAGGTGATGGTGGTTGCCAATACTTTGCCTAATGCGAAGATGTATTTCATGCATCCAGTGAAAAACCGCGAGGCGATTTTTGCTGCTTATTTTAATTATGGAATTCGTGATTTTTCTCTCGATTCACATGAGGAATTGCAAAAAATCCTAGAAGTAACTAACTACGCAGAAGATTTGAATCTTTATGTGCGCTTGTCCATGTCTAGCGATAAATCAGCTTATAGCTTGGCTGGTAAATTTGGCGTGAAGCTGGAACAGGCTGCTTCGCTTATTCTTGCTGCGCGAAAAGTTAGTAATAAACTCGGCTTGTGTTTCCATGTTGGTTCGCAGTGCATGAATCCGCAGGCTTATGAAGCTGCGATACAGACTGTGGTGGATTTGATTACACAAACAGATGTGCGCTTGGATGTAATCGATGTTGGCGGTGGTTTCCCATCCATCTATCCAGGGATGACACCACCACCACTTATGGATTATATGCAGACCATTAAGGACACCCTGCAAAATCAACCAATGCTTTCTCAGTGCCAAGTTATCTGTGAACCGGGGCGTGCGCTGGTTGCGGAAGGTGGCTCAGTTGTTGTGCGCGTTGAACTGCGTAAAGGCAATATGCTTTATATCAACGATGGGACTTATGGCAGCTTGTTTGATGCTGGCGTGCCGAATTTCACCTATCCTGTAAAAGCGATCCGCCCTGCTGGTGATATGTCATCTGAGCTTATGGAGTTTGGTTTTTATGGTCCAACCTGCGACAGCATGGACACTATGAAAGGACCTTTCTACCTGCCAGCTGATATTGCCGAAGGTGATTGGATTGAGATTGGTCAACTCGGAGCGTATGGTGCAACGATGCGAACAAATTTCAACGGCTTCTATTCGGATGCAACCGTAGAAGTAGCTGATAAGCCGCTGCTGAGCATTTTTTCAGTGAATTAAGGTTATAGGTACTGGGGACTAGGGGCTAGGTGTCATTCCGAACGCATGTGAGGAATCTTGTCAAATTCACTCACAAATTCCCTAGCCCCTAGAACCAAGCCCCTAGCACCTACCAGCTATAATGCACCTTATAAGTAACAATCTTTTCTTTTTCAGGCGCGACATCTACTATAAAGCTAACTTGGTGTGAGCTATCTTTTACATATTCATCAGTGGTGGTGGTGATTTTCCAGCCTGTCGCGCGATACATATTTTCCACGATTTTGACTTTCACTGGCTGTTTTTTCTGGTTGCGGATTTTTATTTCTATAGTTTCATCCGCGAATTTACCGCTGGTATTAAGCACATAATCAAGCTGTTTGCGCTCGCCGACAACATCAAACGCGCTGCCGAGTTTTACTGATATTTCTTCATTGCGGGCGGTGTGGTCGATTATACTTTCACCAATAAATTCCAAGCTACCATCTGCTGCATCACGCTGATTGACGCGGATTCTACCAGAGGGCAGTGGAACGCCCATACCATTTTCTTTTTTATTAAGTAACTTCAAAAATACATCAACTTTTCTATTGCCTGTTTCCACGCCATAGCCTTGATCAAGATATATTCCGCCATAATTCCAATATTGTGCTTGCTGACCATTGAATACCATAAGTTTTTCTACAGGAACGCTTGCTACTGCAGGAATCAACTCTATCTGTTTGGTGGAGTTATTGGGCAATGTAACTGCTGTATCTAGCGTATAGAGGTGATATTCAAAAAAGGATTTTTCGGAGAATGCAGGCGGTGCTTCTGCAACGCGAGATTCCATAGCCATATCCATTCTCATTGCTTTTCCTAAAGCCATGCCGCCACCATTATTTATTTGCTGCACATCGCCAGCCATGAGTTTTAGTTTGGCATCATTAAATGTTGCGCCAGTCTGGTTGATGATGGAAACCCATGAGCCGAAATCCACTGTGCCGTTATTGGCATCTTTGCCTTCATTATAAATCAAATTATAATCAGCCCACCAAGTTATACCTTGTGTTTGGTAACTCACTTCGCTTTTATGCTTACCGATTTTATCGGTAAAAACATTCCACACCAGAGTTGGTTTAGTAATCAACCCATCGCTGAGTGACGGAAAGCTGACGCTCTTATAACCGTTTATAGCTTTTACTCCACCATCAGCCATTTTAAGTATAAGCCCACCTTGCGTGCTGAGTAGAGTTCCTTCCACGCTTTCAGTTTTGTCACCAGCAAGCGATTCTACAGTGATTTTTTTGTCGATATATTTTTCTAATAATTTCTGTTGGCTTACCAAATCAAATTGAAAATTTTGCTCACCAACTTTTGTGTTTTTGGGGTCAGTCAGAGATTTGAACTGAACAGTAGTTGGGTCAATATACGCAGCCACATCGCTATATTTTATGATATTACTTTTGTTGGGCAAATCAACTTCGCGCAGTTGGCGCACTATCCCATATCCCGGAACATTCATTCCAGAATAACCACCTTGACCATTAACAGGACGGTACATATTAGGATCAACAGCTCCCGCCTGAGTTTTACTATAAATAGTTATGGCAGTTTCATCTGCGAGGGCAGGAAAACCAAAGCAAAGTGCGCTGGTTAATAATAGGGCAGAAAGTTGCTTTTTCATGTCTAGTCTCCTAATAAATTGTGATGGTTGGTTACACTTATCACAAAGTTAGACGACTGCCAAAAGCTATTCCTTGGCGAAAAAATTGTCATTTCGAGTGCAACGAGAAATCTTTGCTTTATAAAACTGAAAAGATCCCTCGACTTCGCTCGGGATGACAGTGTTTACCCAACCAGTTGCAATAACGCAGGGGTCAGGCGGTTGCCTTGTGCAGCGATGGCAAGAGCAACATTATGCTGCAATGTGGCTTGCGACTGTTGTGTTGCTGCATCGGCAAAATCAGTATCCTGCAGAGTAGAGCGTGCAGCTTCCTGATTAGCGATAGCGGATTCAACACTTGCTGCCGCATAATCTGTTGATTGCAGGAAAGAACCAACATTTGCCCGCGCACTGGTTATTTTACCCAGAGCATCACCAACAACTGCAAAAGCGTTTTTTGCACCTTCTGCTGTTGTAAGATTCAGCGAGCTACCAGCAAATAAATTTGCGCTGGAAAAATTATCAATAGAAAGACTTCCAGAATCATTCCCTTCAGATGCAAGCAAGCTATCAAGTGACAACGCGCCAGAACCGCTTAAATCACCATTTAACAGCTTCTTACCGTTAAAGCTAGTGTTTGCAGCGATGCTGTCAATCTGCTGCACCAATTGTTTAAATTGCTCATTCAGAGCTTTGCGGTTATCATCATTTAATATCGGTGAACCTGCTTGTTGCGCAAGATTCTGGAGCTGCAAAGATACTTCGTTTATTTGTGAAAGACCACCATCTGCAACTTGCGCTAGGCTGCTTGCTTGTACAAGATTCCCAGATGCTTGTTTCAGACCGCTAACTGCTGATTGCAGTTGGCTGGCAACTGATAGCGAGGCGATGTCGGTGCTTGCGGAAGTAAGCCTGTTGCCACTTGCAATTGCAGCAATAGCAGCACTAAGTTTTGCGCTTGATTTTTGTAGATTCTGCTGTTGTTGCAG
This sequence comes from Rickettsiales bacterium, assembly GCA_025464625.1. Classification (GTDB taxonomy): domain Bacteria; phylum Pseudomonadota; class Alphaproteobacteria; order Rickettsiales; family SXRF01; genus SXRF01. The sequence goes on from JAOAUZ010000003.1 coordinate 224,659, forward strand.
AGCCGTTAAACCTGATAGTGAACTTACATTCATTTCATCCTCCTGACGTTAGCGATGGTTAATCGCCTCCAAAAGTCACTAAAAACTTCCTGTGACTCGTATGTTAATATTACATCCTACATTATATTGGTTACTATAAGGTTAATCAATCGAAATGTATTTTTGCTTAATAAATTAGTTAATTTAATACAAATCAATATGTTAGAATAATAATTTTAATTAACTTTTTTTATGCTAATCCTATCCAGAATAATTTTATTTGCTAAAATTGCCTTTTGGGAAAGCACTTGTTTATATTACGCTCTGGCTATAGATTCGCGTTATTGAGCTAAAAAAATAGAAAAATTTGTGAGCAAAATTGTGATTTCAGAGAGCCTTTCTATTGCCATTCTTATTCCTTGTTATAACGAGGAGCTGACTATTTCTGAAGTGGTAACGTCGTTTCGCGTGCATTTCCCCACCGCCAGAATTTATGTTTACGATAACAATTCCAGTGATGAAACTGTAGTTCGCGCGCAGAAGGCAGGTGCTATTGTGCGCCACGAACCACGTCAAGGTAAAGGCAACGTAGTTCGCCAGATGTTTGCCGATATTGATGCTGATATTTATATTCTTGCCGATGGTGATAATGCCCACCCTCCAGAACCAGCCAAGATTTTTGTTGAAACACTCCTTGATAAACGCCTTGATATGGTGGTTGGCACGCGCATCGTTGAAGGCAAAGAGGCTCGGCGTTATCATGCTTTCGGTAACCGCATGTTTAACCGTTTGGTTGAGGTACTTTTCCGCCGTGGCATGAGCGATGTTTTTTCTGGCTACCGTGTTTTCAATCGTCGTTTTGTAAAAACTTTTCCTGCCATTAGTCGTGGCTTTGAGATTGAAATGGAACTCAGTGTTCACGCTCTGGATTTGCGTTTGCCATTTGCAGAAATTCCATTCCATTATGGTGAACGTCCAGTAGGTTCAGTGAGTAAACTGCGTACTTTTCGCGATGGTTTCAAAATTGCGTGGAGGATGCTGGTTCTAATGAGTGAAACGAAACCATTTCGGATGTTTACATGGATTGCAGCAGCTATTTTATTACTCGCGATAATACTTGGAATACCGCTCGTGGAAACATTTCTTGAAACAAGTACAGTGCCTCGTTTTCCAACAGCTTTTGCTGTTGTTGGCTTGATACTTTTAAGTGGTGTGATTTTCACCAGCGGAATTATTTTGGAAGGTATTGCTCGCTTCCGCAGGGAAAATAAAAGGCTGCATTATCTTGCATTTGCACCGTTTCGCGTAGGCTATCATGACGCTAAGTAAACTGCCTCAGAAACCACAATATATTTTTGCAATTTTTTCTCTGCTGGTTGGCTTTTTATTGGTATTTTTGATGCCTCCAATAGGAGGGATAGATGAAAGCCAGCATGTGCGTCGCGCTGCTGATATTAGCAATTTCAAATTCTTAAATCCAGAAAACCACACCGAAGATAAGCTGGCAATCTGGGCAGAGAATGCGCTGGTTTTGCACAATGAGGCGGTAGAAAAAAAACCGCGCTGGAATTTTGATAAAATGTTTGCGCAGATTAGCGACCTTCCAAAAACTCTACCAGCGGACAGGCAGGTTAGCTTGGATAAAAATCCTTATGCTTTGTCGAATCCGTTTATGTACGCGCCATTTGCACTGGTTTTGAATATCAGTAACTATCTGTTTCATCCAGAGCCGTGGGTACAGTTTTATATTCTGCGTATAACTGGTTTATTATGCAGCGTGTTTTTAATAACTATTGCCATAGCGCGGATGCCTGAACATAAAACTTTGCTTGCGGCGATGTGTTTGCTGCCAGCGATGATGAACGCGCGCAGCGGAGTTAATATCGACGGGCTTGTGATTGGTAGTGCTTTCCTTTTCATTGGGCAGGTTTATCGTTTGTATCGTAAAAAAGCACTGGTCGATAGGGAGGATATATTCCTGCTTACTATATTTGCATTCATTATGGCGCAAAGCAAAGGCGCGTATGTTCCACTGCTCTTTTTGGCATTACTTCTGCCTAAGGGAATTTTTTCTTCAACGCGTAAATATTGGTTAAGTTTGGCGATGGTGATTGTGCCAGCGATGGTGGTTGGGCTGGGTTGGTCGGATCTGGCAAAAAATGCTGTATTAGCGGGAATGCGTTACCGTAATGATGTTGGTGATGTCTGGCCAGACGGGCAGTTTGAATGGCTGCTTACCCATCCATTTTCATACATTGGTGTATTGTTAAAAACTGTATTTACTTCTTCGATGCTTCCCAAATCATTATGGGAGGCGATAGGCTCAATCGGCTGGGGGCATAATTTTATCGTAATTCCAGCTGTGAGCTATGTGTTATTGATAGCCACAATGTTTGCAATTATGGCGTATGAGCCAGTTAAGCAATCACTTCAACTCTCTGTCGCAATGCGTTGTTTTATAATTATTGTTGCTCTGGCAACCATAGCTTTTGCTCTCACTATGCTCTATGTCCAGTGGTCGGCTTATAAGTCACCAGTTATTGATGGATTTCAGGGAAGGTATTTCTATCCGCTTCTGCCGTTATTTCTGATATTTATAAAACCAATAGCACATGGCGCAAACAGCAAACGCAGCACGCTGTTACTCTGGATTTTTGGAATCGTCAGCTCTCTAAGCCTGCTTTGGTCAACCGTGAGTTTTTATTATCTTTAGTTGCTGTCATCCCCGCGAACGCTGGGATCTAGGGTCACAATTTCTGTCAGTGGGTTTTGCCCTAGATCCCGTGTCAAGCACGGGATGACAGAATAAACTTACAAATCCACCAGATTCCTTGCAAAATCGCTGGGGTTGAAAGCGTCTAAATCTTCAATGCCTTCACCAATACCAATCGCATGAATAGGGAGTTTTGACTGGCGGGCGAGGGCGACCACGATTCCGCCTTTGGCAGTGCCATCTAGCTTGGTTATAATAAGCCCAGTTACATTTACCATTTCCTTAAATGCTGCCACTTGCGACAGGGCGTTTTGCCCAGTGGTTGCATCAAGAACCTGCAAAACATGGTGTGGTGCGGATTCATCAATTTTTTTGATAACTTTGATAATTTTTTGCAATTCCGCCATCAGGTTGGATTTATTTTGCAAGCGACCAGCCGTATCAATAAACAACACATCAATATTTTCTGTCTTAGCTCGTTCTATCGCAGCAAAGGCAACGCTGGCAGGGTCAGCCTGAAACTCACCAGTTACCACGGGAATATCGGAACGCTTGCCCCACTCTTGTATCTGCTCCACAGCGGCTGCGCGGAAAGTGTCCGCTGCTGCAATCATAACTTTTTTGCCCTCAGCCTTAAATTTACTAGCGAGCTTACCGATGGTTGTGGTTTTGCCATTGCCATTTACGCCAACCATGATGATTATAGTGGGTTCTTGGTGGGATGGTATGGGATTAAGTGGGATTGCATGGGGCTGTAAAATACTGGCGATTTTGTTTGCTAAGAACTCACGCACTTCATTAGGTTCTATAGTTTTATCAAAGCGTTGCTTGGCAAATTCGCTGGTAAGTTCATGGGCAAGTGTTGCGCCTAGATCTGCCTCTATCAGCAGCTCTTCTAATTCCTCTAGCGAAGCATTATCCAGTTTGCGCTTGGTAAAAATACCATTAATACCATTGGAGAGCTTGCCAGAGGTCTTGGATAATCCTGATTTAAGTTTGGATAGGAAATTCACTGTTGTTGCTCCTTCAAAATAATTGTCATTCCAGCGTAGGCTGGAATCCATACCAACCAATTTGTTTGAAATTTGTTGTTAGGCATGGATACCGCCCTTCGGCGGTATGACAGAAGCTAATAATTTTCCTTCGTCTACTCCATTAATAATAGCTCTAACAACACTTCCCGCCTCACAATCTCTATCCAATTCCACTGGCGTAAACTGCGTAGTTTTGCCGATTTTACCTTTTTCCACCAGAATTTGCGTGGTTACGCCGATTTGTGTTTGCAAATATTTTTGCAAATTCTTTTCGCCAGCTTCACGCAGAAGCGCAGCCCGTTCTTTGCGAATAGCCTTTGTTACTTGTGGCATTTTAGCTGCAGGAGTGCCAGAGCGGGCAGAGTAGGGGAATACATGTAGGTAAATCAATCCAGTTTCATCCACTAAATCCAAAGTATTTTGGAACATCTCATTAGTTTCAGTGGGAAAGCCAGCGATAATATCCGCACCAAAAACAACATCAGGGCGTAAGCTCCGCAACTTCGCACAAAAATCAATTATATCCTGTCTGTTATGTCGCCGTTTCATGCGCTTCAAGATCATATCATCACCCGCCTGCAAGCTGATATGGATATGCGGCATCAGGCGTGGCTCATTGGCGAATAAATCCAGCAAATCAGCATCCACCTCCACCGCATCAATCGAAGAAATCCGCAGGCGTTTAAGGTCAGGCACAAGGGTGAGCAAGCGACGACACATGTTGCCAAGGGTCGGCGCACTCGGCAAATCTTTGCCATAATCGCTAATGTCAACGCCAGTCAGCACCACCTCATTATAGCCGTTTTCAACAAGGCTACGCACCTGCGCCACAATTTCACCCATCGGCACGCTGCGACTATTTCCCCGCCCGAATGGGATGATACAAAAAGTGCAGCGATGGTCGCAGCCATTTTGTACCTGCACAAAAGCCCGCGCTTTACCATCAAACGATGCCACCAGATGCGATGCCGTTTCTTTAACTGACATAATATCGTTGACGATTATTTTTTCGTCATTTTTTATTGTCATTCCGAGTGTAGTCGAGGAATCTTGTCTTTGTTCTTCGCAAAGATCCCTTGTCGCTTCGCTCTGTCGGGACGACAAGATGGAATAAACATCTGCTTTCAACTTCTCCTCATTACCAATAACGCTATCAACTTCAGCCATATCCGCATATTGCTTGGGGTTTATCTGCGCCCCACAGCCTGTGACGATAATTTTTGCCTCGGGATTTTCTTTGCGTGCCTTACGAATAGATTGGCGCACCTGCCTTTCTGCCTCCGCCGTTACCGCACAAGAATTAAATATCATGGCATTGGTAAGTCCAGCCTCAGCAGCATTTTGCTTGATTATTTCACCTTCATAAATATTCAGGCGACAACCGAAATTTATAATCGTCACACCCGCTTCATGCGGGGGGCTAGTGCCAAGTTCTGATACTTGAGTTTGTTGTTCTAGATCCCAGCGCAAGGCGGGGATGACGGGCACTGCACTACTCATATCTCCACCGTACCTTCGAATTCTTTTTCTACTGCGCCACCAAGTAGGATGTGTTCGTTATTTTCAACTTTTACATAAACAGATTGTTTTGAATTCTCGAACAGGACTGTAGATTCATGAAAATTGCGGTTTATTTTGTTTGCAGAAGCTAACATAGCACAAGCACCAGTGCCACAGGCATCCGTAAGACCAGCACCACGCTCCCAAGTCTTTGCGGTGATCACGAGGTTGCTTCCGTAGTAGTTTAATATAGCAAAGCTAACATTAATTCGCTGTGGAAAAACTTCTGTAAAATTTTCAATTTTGGTACCTATTTCTGCCACCCGTTCATTATTTGGGAGGGAAGATAAATCTTCAACAAAAAATACTACATGCGGATTGCCCATACTTACGAAGATCGGGTTCTTTAACCCACTAAATTCTTCGACCTTTTTTGTGGCTTTATCTATTGGCATTGACAGAGGAATATCTTTCCAGTCGAATTTGGGTTCACCCATATCCACCAATATGTAATCGTCTTGCTTTTTTACTCCCTGCAAAACCGCAGCATTAGTTTGTATGGTAACGGGTAATTTGCCCAGCTCTTTATATAGCATATTAGCGATACACCGCGTCGCATTTCCGCAGGCATCAACCTCGCCACCATCGGCGTTATAAATCTGCATGAACACATCAGCCTTATCGGACTTCCTCAATATCAGCAATTGATCGCAGCCTTTCGTTATGGCGTTATCGCGCGATGAGAGCTGTCGGATTTGCTCTAATGACAGAGAAACTGGAGTTTTTCGAGCGTCAATGACTACGAAATCATTGCCAGCGCCATTCATTTTTATAAAATCCAAAATCATAAAATCGATTATTTTAATATGTCCCAATTAGTGAAAGGGGAGATTATACATTCTTATTACGAAAAGAAAATGGAATATTCATAGTTAAACCCCACAATAACCCTAGAAAAATCAACTAATATAAAAAAAATGTAAAAAAAGTGTTTTTCATGCTTGACTCTTCTCTGATGATTCGTCATAAAGACCATCCTTTCTTGAGTGGCTTCGATTCGGAAGTCGCTTGATTAGTGTCCTCAAAAGGGCTTCTAATCTGTAATTTGATAGTGTGAAGAGCATTTAAGCGCAGGTGGCGTTGTGTCACTGCAAACCATTTCTTTCGGAGGTGGGGCGTAGTTGAAATTAACAGCACAATGTCATATGCGTACTATAACTAATCACTTCGGTGGTTAGTTAGCACAATAAACTAGTTTGCGTAAATCCAAGGCGTAGCAAATTAGATGATATTGTGCGTGTTTCCGAAAATTAAAGTCCTATAGAAATATAGGCATTTTGCGCAAGCGTTCATAATAACTCTTAACGGAGCTTATGAACAATTGCTAGAATCTAAACTTGAGAGTTTGATTCTGGCTCAGAACGAACGCTGGCGGCAGGCTTAACACATGCAAGTCGAACGATGTAGCAATACATAGTGGCGCACGGGTGAGTAACGCGTGGGAACGTGCCTTTTAGTTGGGAATAACGTCGGGAAACTGACGCTAATACCCGATACGCCCTTCGGGGGAAAGATTTATCGCTAAAAGATCGGCCCGCGTGAGATTAGGTAGTTGGTGGGGTAATGGCCTACCAAGCCTACGATCTCTAGCTGGTCTGAGAGGATGATCAGCCACACTGGAACTGAGACACGGTCCAGACTCCTACGGGAGGCAGCAGTGGGGAATATTGGACAATGGGCGCAAGCCTGATCCAGCCATGCCGCGTGAACGATGAAGGCCTTAGGGTTGTAAAGTTCTTTTGTCAGGGAAGATAATGACGGTACCTGAAGAATAAGCACCGGCTAACTTCGTGCCAGCAGCCGCGGTAATACGAAGGGTGCTAGCGTTGTTCGGAATCACTGGGCGTAAAGCGCGCGTAGGCGGCTTAACAAGTCAGAGGTGAAAGCCTGGAGCTCAACTCCAGAACTGCCTTTGAAACTGTTAGGCTTGAGTGTCGGAGGGGATAGCGGAATTGCTAATGTAGAGGTGAAATTCGTAGATATTAGCAGGAACACCGGTGGCGAAGGCGGCTATCTGGACGACAACTGACGCTGAGGCGCGAAAGCGTGGGGATCAAACAGGATTAGATACCCTGGTAGTCCACGCTGTAAACGATGGGTGCTAGCCGTTGGGAGGATTCCTCTCAGTGGCGCAGCTAACGCGTTAAGCACCCCGCCTGGGGAGTACGGTCGCAAGATTAAAACTCAAAGAAATTGACGGGGACCCGCACAAGCGGTGGAACATGTGGTTTAATTCGAGGCAACGCGAAGAACCTTACCAGGTCTTGACATGCCCTCTATGGGATAGAGAAATTTATCCCTTCACTTCGGGTGGGAGGAGCACAGGTGCTGCATGGCTGTCGTCAGCTCGTGTCGTGAGATGTTGGGT
>JAOAUZ010000006.1 GCA_025464625.1 Rickettsiales bacterium
GGGGGGTGGAATTCCACGTGTAGCAGTGAAATGCGTAGAGATGTGGAGGAACACCGATGGCGAAGGCAGCCCCCTGGGATGAGACTGACGCTCATGTACGAAAGCGTGGGGAGCAAACAGGATTAGATACCCTGGTAGTCCACGCCCTAAACGATGTCGACTAGTTGTCGGGTCTCTACAGACTTGGTAACGCAGCTAACGCGTGAAGTCGACCGCCTGGGGAGTACGGTCGCAAGATTAAAACTCAAAGGAATTGACGGGGACCCGCACAAGCGGTGGATGATGTGGATTAATTCGATGCAACGCGAAAAACCTTACCTACCCTTGACATGGCAGGAACTCCGCAGAGATGTGGAGGTGCCCGAAAGGGAACCTGCGCACAGGTGCTGCATGGCTGACGTCAGCTCGTGTCGTGAGATGTTGGGTTAAGTCCCGCAACGAGCGCAACCCTCATCCTCTGTTGCTAACAGGTAATGCTGAGAACTCTGAGGAAACTGCCGGTGATAAGCCGGAGGAAGGTGGGGATGACGTCAAGTCCTCATGGCCCTTACGGCCTGGGCTACACACGTGTTACAATGGCGGTGACAATGGGCAGCGAACCCGCAAGGGGGAGCGAATCTCAAAAAGCCGCCTCAGTTTGGATTGTACTCTGCAACTCGAGTACATGAAATTGGAATCGCTAGTAATCGCGGATCAGCACGCCGCGGTGAATACGTTCCCGGGTCTTGTACACACCGCCCGTCACACCATGGGAGTTGGTTCTACCTTAAGCAGCTGCGCTAACCGCAAGGAAGCAGGCTACCACGGTAGGGTCAGTGACTGGGGTGAAGTCGTAACAAGGTAGCCGTAGGGGAACCTGCGGCTGGATTACCTCCTTTCTAAGGATTTTGTTTATTCAACATGTTTGGATTATCCAAGCCTCTGTATGTTAAACGAATCATTATACATGATGCCTCGCCATCTGCGCCTAAATGCTCTTACATCGAAATGAAAAAGGGACTCTAAGAAATTAGAGTCCCTTTTTATTTCTTCTTTTTTGAAAATGTCTCCGTGAGATTCTACTGAATCTCACATGAGACGTGCTTCGCAGCTCATGGCTGCCTCATGCTTCTGCATTCGCTAAAATTTGGAGTTTTTCCTCAGCATATTTCTTATCTAAAGTAGTTACAGTTACATAAAATGCGTTATAAAACTGATAAAAACCTATAGATGAATTCTCCGCATCATCTACTACACCAAATTTATAGGAAAATTCGTCCCTGATAAATTCGGTAATCATATGTGGAGAACAGAGTTCAAATACATCTTTATTAAATCCAGCATTTGGTACAAGCAATGACTTCTGCTGTACAGAGAATTTTATCTTTGCATCCTTAGCAAGGATTTTATTACTAAGTTTGAAAAATAATCCCTTTGTTATTTTTATTAAAACAGGTTTCACAAGCTCAGGATTTACTTTGATTGCGTGGTGTTTTCCTAAATATATTCCACTCTCCGTACTAACAGGCACTTCCAGTAAATTGTTTCTAATATATTCTTGTAACTTGCTATTGCCTTTATATCTAATAGTTCGTCTTGCTTTCTGAAAAAAAGCTTTTCCATGATCATTTTGATGCCCGACCGCAATTGCCAACATTACTGTAAAATATTCATCAGCTTTTGATGACCCATTATTACAATTATCGCATGCTGGAACAGTTATAAGATTACTAGGTCGCGGTTTAAGAAAGATGCCTTTTGGTGGGATGTGTTCATTAGTTGTTGCTTTGTTATCTCCGCATAAAACGCATTTTGAGCCTATATTTTTACTCATAAACATCCTTCCGATGTCCAACCCGTACCACCACAACAATAAGTTCATTTTCGAAAATCTGATAGATTACTCGGTAATCACCAATGCGGTAGCGATACAAGCCAGCGAGGTTACCAGTAAGTGGCTTGCCAAGATTTAGTGGATCTTTTACTAGGTGTGATTCAATTTTTTTAACAATGCGGATTGCTTCAGTTTTTCCTAGTGAAGATAAATCTTCAAGTGCGTCCTCATCCCATTTTACCGTGTATATCATTTCCGCTTTTCAAGCTCTTTTATAATTTCTTTTGTAGAAAGTAGTTTCCGTTTCGGGCGCGAGATTCGGTCAATAGCAATATACTGGTCAGCAATATCTTCCAAATAGGTGGCGAGAGCTTCCTTGATGTAAAAACTTTTGCTGCGCTTGGTCAGCTCGCATAACTGCTCAAGTTGCATATCTATATTTTCTGGCAAACGTACGGAAGTCATAAGTTCAGCTTTCTAAAATTATTACAATTAGTACATCGTACTACAAATAATACATAAAAGCAAGTTCCCAAACCGACACATTCTTATCTATAGATTTTTTATGGGTTTTGTGCTACGGTGCGCTCCATAATGAGAAACAGATAAATATAGGAGTTGTCATGCGTAACTCAGCACACAAAAAACATGAACACCATGGTCATAAACAAACCACTGAGCAGGCAGAGGCATCTGATGTTGTGGAGTTTGTCACCCGTAGCCGTTTGATCGCAAAGCAAGCTGATGAGGCATGTCATATTGAAGGCAATAACAACAGCCCAGATTTTGATGAGTTCGAAGCAAAGTATGGTTTTAGTTCTTTCGCTTAATTTCATTTTACTGTCATCCCGAGCGTAGTCGAGGGATCTAATTGTCAACATAAGACCCTTCGATTTCGCTCAGGGTGACATGTTTCTGAGGATATAAACAAAACCCCGCCTCCTTATATGGGAGACGGGGAGTTGGTTAAGCAGCTAATCACTTAACTAGAAAGTTTCTAGTGAACTGGTTTTTTCAAAAGTGTTGTATATGTTGTAAGTAACATATACAGACCAGAGAAACCAACCAACACGCTAATGATATGGCTGAAAGTGCCAAACACAACGCTGATTAGGTCAACATGTAGCAACGTCACTAGTCCAATGTTAATGGCACCGAATATGACGAGCAACAAAGTGATCTTGTTGAACATATGCTTATTTAACCTCCTCCCATGTGTTACTGGACTAAAATCTCTTCTAATCCTGAATTTATATTAACACAAAATTCTGTGGATTAAAAGAATAATCTATTGTTTTTTATAGATATTTTTGCTGCGATGCACAACGAAAATGGCGAAAAATAAGGAATTTTTGTCTTTTATGCACCTGATTTTGTTCATATTCTTCTGTAATTAAGGGTGAGTGCTGCTTCGCAGCATTTTGTCGGTGTTTATAAGATGTTTCTAAGAAGCAGATAGATCTTCGTAAACCGAACATAATGCACCAGCCATAATCGGCATGATAATTGGGATAGGAATTATCAGAACAATGCAAAGCATATAGAATAATGTAATAAAACCTAGCTTCATCAGTGAGATTTTATCTAACTTTCCGATCAACGAAAATATCGAACCAATAGTTTTTCTAACATTGTAATCATAATCCAATATAAACATAGGGATATATGCCAACAGCAGCATAGAAATGATAGCTGGTACAATTAGTAGAGGCAGTCCGCCAATAATTATAAATGAAAATAAAACGGAGACGAACGCCAACTTTCCCATTATTGGTGCGAGTGTGTATTCAATAAAATCTAAATCAGTTCTCTGCCCACGATAAAGGCGCAGTGACACCGCGAAAAAACAACTTTGCAAAAATAGAAACATTATCCAACTGGCGGCGATGCCAGAGCCAGCTTTGTGCAATATCTCATTTGCTAATATGCCAAACATCCACGCCAACAGTAATATACCGCCAGCGAAAACAGGCATGTTTTGATGTTCCAAAGTAAATTGCCAGCCCTTTCTTAGGATTTTAGCAATTGATAGTTTGGGTGTTGGTGACAATTCATGGCGTATATCCTCGATCGGATTATTGAAGAATGGTGACAAATCTTCAATGCTATAGGCTGGTGCTAGTTCACCTTCTTCACCTAAATAAAACTGGGTTTCAGGAGCGATTATGCCAGAGCGGATACGACGCATGATCGTAACCAGATCGTGCGGACCATCTTTTTCATGTTTAACGCTGACATAGTAATAATATTGCATAACTGCTAATTATGCACACTGAATAATTAAAAAAGTGTTAGCCTTTAGGCTTAAATGAAAAACACTCTAGCCGTTTTCTTTTGATGCGCTGAGGATAATATCGGCAAATTCGCTGAGATAGACTGAGCCTTTAACGGTGCGCTGGATAATAACGTTTCTCTTATCCTGTTTGTCACGGATGCGTTTTACCAGCTTGGCATTTTCCAAAGCGTCAATGGCACGACAGATGGCTGGTTTAGAAATCATCAGCTCCTCAGCTAGAGATTTAATGCTATGTGGAGGTGGCATTAAATATATATTTAGTAGAACAGCTGTTTGGCGGGCGGATAGATCAACAGGCATTTTTTGCAATGCTGCCGAAGTTACGCCATGCCAGAAAGATAGTGCGCGGATTGTTTTTGATGAACCGATTTTTTCTTCTTTATCGCGTACTGCCATAATTTTCCTTTATTAATTTATATAATGCTCGAATTGCCATTGCCTCGCCACCCTGCGGACGACCCGCCTTGTTTTGCAGATTCCATGCCATCATGTCAACATGAATCCATGATTTTGTTTTGAGTATAAATTCTTGCAAGTATAAAGCGGCAGTTATAGCACCTGCGTAACTACTATCAGGGTCATTACTAAGGTCAGCATTTTTCGTATCAAGTTGGCTGCGATAGCCTTTCCATAGTGGCAGCCTCCACACAGGATCGCATTCTTTTTCACTGATTTCAGCGAGTTTGTTTGCTAGTTTATTATCAGCGGTAAAAAACGCAGGAATTTCTGTGCCAAGTGCCACGCGAGCAGCACCAGTTAGTGTTGCACAATCAATGAGCAAGTCAGGTGCTTCACTATCGCCTTCAAATAGCGCGTCGCATAATATCAAGCGACCTTCCGCGTCAGTGTTGCCAATTTCAACATTGATACCTTTGCGGGTTGGCACAATATCCAACGGGCGCATGGCATTTCCAGCAACGGCATTTTCCACAATAGGAAGCAATATGCGGAGCTGCACAGGAAGGTTGTTATCAACTATAACTTTAGCGAGGGCCAGAACATTAGCCGCGCCACCCATATCTTTTTTCATCAGTTTCATTCCGCTTGTGGATTTAATATCCAGTCCACCAGAATCAAAAGTTACACCTTTGCCAACCAGAGTAATTTTTGGTGCATTTTTACGCGGGAATTTTATATCCACCAGATATGGCGGAACGGTAGCTGCTTTACCCACTGCATAAATCATCGGATAGTTTTCTTTGAGTAGCTCTTCGCCTTTGATAATGGAAACTTTAGCTTTCTGAGTTTTTGCCCAATTCGCAGCCTCACCAGCTAGTGTAGCAGGGTTCATGTCATTGGCAGGAATATTGATGAGGTCACGCGCCCAGCAAATTGCTTCAAAAAATGATTTAGCAAGTGCAACATCGCAATTTTTTGGCGCAACAAGCTGCGGAAATTTTTTGCTGCTTTTTTTGTATTTAGTAAATTCATAAGTGGCGAGCGACCAGCCGAGCGCAAGATTGGTTGCTTCTTCTTTGTTAAATTCACCTTCCAGATGATAAATTTCTGCGGGGATTTTTGTTGGCAGATGGGCAATGCTCCAGATATTTAGTGGAGTTTCCACGCCACAAAGAATTTTATCCACCGTTCCATTTGGGGTAGACAGCACAATATGGCTTCCATCTTTGGCAGTAAAATCATTGGTTTCCAGCCATTTTTTAAGTTTGGCGGGTTGTTTTTTAAGCCAAGTAGGAAAAGTTTTTTCCGTGAGCAGATAAATTGCAGTGCTTGCAGTTTTTGATTTGGTGATGATGGGGAATGTGTGGGGCATAAAATTAGTCCGTATTGTTTTTAGTAATAGTTGCTAAACATCCAATTCATCAATAACCACGCGCTCGCGGGTTTGTTCTTGAATAAATGTAAAGCGGTGTTCGGGTTTGCGTCCCATTAATTGCTCAACCCTCTCGCTGGTGCGCTCGCTATCATCCTCATCAATCATTACCTTCAGCAAGATACGATTAGCTGGGTTCATGGTGGTTTCTTTTAGTTGTGGCGGGGTCATTTCTCCCAGACCTTTGAAGCGACCAACCTCAACCTTAGCATTGCCTTTGGCGTGTTTGGCGATGATTTGAGTTTTTTCTTTTTCATCCTGCGCGTAGTAAGTCTGGTTGCTGATGGTGATGCGGAATAGGGGCGGGCGAGCGAGGAATAAATGCCCACCAGAAATCATCTGTGGCATTTCTTGATAGAAAAATGTCATGAGCAGCGAGGCGATATGCGCTCCGTCCACGTCAGCGTCAGTCATAATTATAACTTTTTCGTAGCGCAAAGCATCGGGTGAATAATGTGTGCCACTGCCACAGCCAAGGGCCAGCACTAAATCCGAAAGTTCTTGGTTGGCTTTGATTTTATCAAGCGATGCACTGGCGACGTTGAGAATTTTTCCGCGCAGTGGCAAAATCGCCTGCGTTTCGCGGTTGCGGGCTTGCTTGGCACTACCACCTGCTGAATCTCCTTCTACAATAAAAATCTCTGTGCCTTTATTGGTAGAGCGCGAACAATCCGCTAGTTTGCCGGGAAGACGCAGACGGGTGGTGACGGCTTTACGGCTGACTTCTTTTTCTGATTTACGGCGCAGACGGTCTTCCATACGGGCGATAATGAGTGCGCTGAGGCGGTTGGAATTTTCTGGGTCACCACTTAAGTAATGGTCAAAATGGTCACGCATGGCGTTTTCCACGAGCTTTGCTGCTTCGGCACTAACTAGGCGGTTTTTAGTCTGCCCTTGAAATTGTGGGTCACGAATAAATAGGGAAAGAACAATAACCGCTCCGCCCAAAATATCCTCACCTTGAGCCTGCGTGAGTTTTTTATTGTTAGTTAATTCCCCATAAGCGCGGATGCCTTTATTTATTGCTGAACGCAGCCCAGATTCATGCGTGCCACCATCAGGTGTGGGTATGGTGTTGCAATAGGTGCTGATATATGGCTCTTCATCGGCTGGCCAATCAATCGCCCATTCAATTCTTCCCATTTTTCCTGCTAATTCTGCCTCACCACAAAATGGTTGCGATGTAATAGCAGGGCGGTCAGCAAGTTGTTGGGTGAGGAAATCACGCAGTCCATTGGGGAAATGGATGGTATCTTCAGTTGGTATTTCGCTGCCTTCAGGAATAAGCGATTTATCGCATTTCCAACGAATTTCCACCCCACGGAACAAATATCCTTTTGAGCGCGCGAGCTTATAGAGTTTCTCAGCGCGGAATTTTGCTTTGCCAAAAATTTCACTGTCAGGGCGAAAGGCAACTGTCGTTCCGCGTCCTTTAGAATCCCCACCAATTTTTGTAATCTTGCTGGTTGGTTCACCACGGCTATAAGACTGGCGATAGACAGTTTTATCGCGCACCACTTCCACTTCCATATAATCGGAAAGGGCATTTACCACAGAAATACCAACACCGTGCAAACCGCCTGAAGTGTCATAGACTTTTCCGCCAAACTTACCACCCGAATGGAGCATAGTCATAATCACTTCCAGTGCCGATTTCTTTGGAAATTTAGGGTGTGGGTCAATCGGGATGCCGCGCCCATTATCACGCACGATGATTACATTATCTGGGCGCACTTCAAATTCAATACGGTTGGCAAAACCTGCCACTGCTTCATCCATCGCATTGTCAAAAATTTCATTAACAAGATGGTGCATGGCGGTTTCATCCGTTCCGCCAATATACATCCCTGGACGGCGGCGGACAGGTTCAAGCCCTTCTAATACTTCAATATCGGAAGCGTCATAGGAGCCATTATTAAGAGAGTTTTTAGATGTAAATAGGTCGGACATAAGGTTTTGATAATTGGATGACTGGATTACAAGATGACTAGATTACTAAAGAATTTGGCGGTGAAGTAAACTTTTTTCTTCATAATCATCAAATCATCCAATAATCTTATCATCTATATTGCATCGCAGCACAAAATCATTGCAATAAATACTTGCCAATAACGCTGGTTTTGGTCTTTATAGCGGTTTATAACCATATATAAATATTGCGGAGTTATCATGTCTAAAGTGGCAAAAAAAACAGTTAGTGAAATTTCTACTGGTAATGCACCTATAACTAAAGAGCTTTTGCTCTCCCTCTATCGTGAAATGCTAATGATTCGTCGCTTTGAAGAAAAAGCTGGGCAGCTTTACGGAATGGGCTTAATTGGTGGTTTCTGCCATTTATATATTGGGCAGGAAGCAGTGGTGGTTGGCATGCAAAGCTGCATCACTCCGAATGACGCAGTGATTACCAGCTATCGTGATCATGGTCACATGCTGGCTTGTGGCATGAATCCAAACGGAATTATGGCAGAGCTTACAGGGCGCATTGACGGCTTTTCTAAAGGCAAGGGCGGCTCGATGCACATGTTCTCCACCGAAAAACATTTTTATGGCGGGCATGGGATTGTTGGCGCGCAAGTGCCGATTGGAACTGGCATTGCTTTCGCCCATAAATATCGCAAGAATGGCGCACTCAGCCTTGTTTATTTTGGTGATGGTTCGGTGAATCAGGGGCAGGTTTATGAGTCATTCAACATGGCAAGCCTGTGGAAACTTCCTGTTATTTATATTATTGAAAACAATGAATATGCGATGGGGACTTCTACCAAACGCAGCCATGCGACAACCGAATTATATAAGCGTGGCGAAGGCTTTGGGATAGTTGGAAAACAGGTAAACGGTATGGATGTGGTAGCTGTGCGTGAGGCTGGCTTAGAAGCTGTTGCTCATGTGCGCGCTGGCAAAGGACCATTCCTTCTTGAAATGAAAACCTATCGTTATCGTGGTCACTCTATGTCTGATCCTGCTAAATATCGCAGCAAAGAAGAAGTTGAGGGTTACAAAGAACATCATGATCCGATAGAAGGATTGAAGGCGCGCCTTATTAAAGAAAAATACGCCAGCGAAGATTCACTGAAAGATATTGATAAAGAAATAAAAGCTATCGTTGCGGAGTCCGCTGACTTTGCCCAAAAATCTCCGCAGCCTCCAGAGTCAGATCTGTGGACTGATGTATTGGTTTGAGTATGAAGTTTATTAGTGCTTTAGCGATGTTGGTTTTATTCAGCGGGTGCGGATGTATTACTGACACAGAGGATAAATCCGATGTTCCTGAGTATTTTTCAGGATGTTGGTCAAAAGTTGAACGTAATAAGAAGTAAGGAAATAATATGCCACAACAAACAGTAAGAGTAGCACTTCGTGATGCCATGGCGGAGGAAATGCGTCGTGATAAAGAAGTGTTCGTGATGGGTGAGGAAGTCGCCGAATATCAGGGTGCGTATAAAGTTACCGAGGGTTTGCTTGCTGAATTTGGCGCGCAACGTGTGGTTGATACACCAATCACCGAGCATGGTTTTGCAGGTCTGGGCGTTGGAGCAGCGATGATGGGTTTGAAACCTGTTGTTGAATTCATGACTTTTAATTTTGCGATGCAGGCGATGGATCACATCATTAATTCTGCAGCCAAAACCAACTATATGTCAGGTGGGCAGATTCGTTGCCCAATCGTATTTCGTGGACCAAACGGTGCAGCATCGCGCGTTGGCGCGCAGCACTCACAATGTTACGCAAGCTGGTATGCTCATATACCGGGTCTGAAAGTTGTTTCACCTTGGGATGCAGCATCGGCTAAGGGTTTATTAAAGGCAGCAATCCGTGATCCTAACCCAGTTATATTTTTGGAAAATGAAATACTTTACGGGCAGAGTTTTGACGTTCCTGAAGGCGATGATGTTACGCTCGAAATCGGCAAGGCTGCTGTGGTGCGCGAAGGGAGTGATGTTACTATTGTCGCCTTTTCCATTATGGTAGGCAAAGCGTTGGAAGCAGCAGAAAAACTAGCTCAAGATGGGATTTCAGCAGAGGTTATTGACCTGCGCACCATCCGACCGCTTGACACCGAAACTATTGTGGAATCAGTGAAGAAAACAAATCGCTGTGTAAGTGTGGAAGAAGGCTGGCCAGCAGCTGGCATTGGTTCAGAAATTGCAGCGGTTATTATGGAACATGCGTTTGATTATCTCGATGCGCCTGTTAAGCGTGTGGCTGGTGTTGATGTGCCACTTCCTTACGCCGCAAACCTTGAGAAATTGGCACTGCCACAGGCAAGCCATATCATCGAGGCGGTAAAGGAAGTTTGCGCGCGAGAAATATAACTTTGTAACCAAAATCAGTGAAGGGGTATTAAAATGAAATATATTTTAGCAGTTGTTTTTAGTGTGTTTTTATCCAGCTCTGCCAATGCTAAAGACATTATGGGGTTGCTTTCTTCTGCTGCTGGTAATTGTATGAAGGAAACTGTTAGCATCAACATTAATTACAATCTAAAGGGAAAAAGTTTTGATGAGATTAAGAAATTGATTGATGAACAAAACGCCAAAATTGAAGAATATGCAAAACAGCAGAAACTGACTAAATTTGAATTACAGGGCAAAAATTACAACATAAGTGCTTCAGCATCTTCTTATGATCCTAGTGGGAGACCAGAAAGTTTCCAATACAATGGAAACGGCAATGTTTCTTATAATTTGGATAGTAGCGATGCAGCGTTTAAGTTCTGTGAATTTTTAATAAGTCAAAAAATACAAGTATCAATGAATTCAAATATGTATAATCAGGGTAATTGTAATAATTCTGCAAGGGCTGAGTAGATAAAAAGATGGTTTGCTGATGCAATATATAATCAAGATTGTTGTAACTACTATTCTGGTGATATCAGCATCGGAAGTTGCGAAGCGTTTTCCCGCGCTCGGTGCGCTGATTATTGCGTTGCCACTTACCTCTATAATAGCCATGAATTTTTTATATTATGATACTAGGGATGCTGTAAAAGTAGCAGAATTTTCACGTTCCATTCCGCCTGTTATAGTTCCATCTATTATTTTTTTCTATTCTTTTGGTTTTTTGATTGATAAAAATTTTACTTTCGCTGTAGCAATGTCATCGGCTTTGCTACTTATGTTATGTGTCTATAGTATTTATATTTTTTTCGTAACTCGTATTGGATTGTAGTTTATGCCTATTGAAATTTTAATGCCTGCACTTTCGCCAACCATGACGGAAGGAAACCTTGCCAAATGGGTGGTAAAAGAAGGTGACAAGATAAAATCTGGTCAGGTTATTGCCGAGATTGAAACCGATAAAGCCACTATGGAAGTGGAGGCGGTAGATGAGGGCGTTGTTGGCAAAATTATGATTCCTGCTGGTACAGAAGGGGTGAAAGTCAATCAGCTTATTGCTCTCCTGCTAGAAGATGGTGAAGATAAAAAGGTGTTGGATAGTTATAAGCCAAAGATGGCTCAGGGTTCAGAGGTCAAGGTTCAGGGTTCAGAGAAAGAAGGAGCAAAGGTAGAAATTGCCCCTATCCTGACCTCTGACCCGCGACCTCTGACCTCTACGGATAGGCTAAAAGCCTCTCCGCTCGCCAAACGCGTTGCTGCAAATGAAGGCATTGATTTACGCATGGTATCTGGCACTGGTCCTCACGGTCGCGTGGTAAAAGATGATGTGCTTAAAGCGGTAACTTCTGGCGGAACTTGTGGCAAGGGTCGGGTGTTGCGCAATCCAACTGAATTTATCAAAATTCCGAATAATAATATGCGCAAGGTTATTGCTCGTCGCTTGACGGAATCAAAGCAAACTGTTCCGCATTTTTACCTCACCGTTGATTGTGAACTAGATAAACTTCTCGAAGTTCGCAAAGAAATAAATTTTGATGCCGAAGCAACGGCTGGAAAAGATAAAAAACCAGCTTATAAACTTTCGGTGAATGATTTTATTATTAAGGCAACTGCGCTGGCTTTGAAAAAAGTGCCAACTGCCAACGCTTCATGGAGTGATGAAGCGATTTTGCAATATAACAATGTGGATATTTCTGTTGCCGTTGCCATTGACGGCGGTCTGATTACTCCGATTGTAAAAAATGCAGATCAAAAAACAGTTGTAACTATTTCTAACGAGATGAAAGACCTAGCAACCCGTGCTAAGGCTGGCAAACTCGCTCCTGAGGAATTCCAAGGTGGTGGCTTTAGCATCTCCAACCTCGGCATGTTCGGCGTGAAGCAATTTGCAGCGATTGTGAACCCGCCACAAGGTTGCATCCTTGCCGTTGGTGCGGGTGAGGAGAGGGCGGTGGTGCGTCATGGTAAAATCGAAATCCGCAACATGGTTGATCTGACTCTTTCTGTTGACCACCGCGTGGTTGATGGAGCAGTCGGCGCACAGTTTCTTTCTGCTCTGAAGCATTATATCGAAAGCCCAAGCCTGATGTTGCTGTAGTATAACTATAGGTGCATATTTTTTGTCGGAGGTGTTTATGAGGAATACATGGTTAATTGCTATAGTTTGTTCTGCTGCTATTATAGCATCAGTTGCCTACGCCCGTGAGTCTGCACCTGTGGCGGTGAAGGCTGGTGTGTCTGAGGTTGATTCGGCGATTATGGATTGGAAAGAAGCGGTAGAAGGTGGTGATGCACAGGCTATAGTTGCTTTGTATGACAAAAACGCGGTTATGATTTCCACCTTCGTGCAGAACCCAATAACCAACAACGCTGCGCTACTCGGTTATTATAAAAAAGTTGTTTCAAATCCTGATGTGCGTGTGGAAATTGAGGAAGAACATCCGCGCAAATTTGGTAATATGGCAGTAAATACAGGAAAATATACTTTGAGCTATACGCAGGAAGGTGAAGAGGTAGTTGTTCCTGCGCGTTTTTCATTTACCTATCAGTTGCAGGGCAAAAAATGGATAATAGTTGATCATCATTCATCTGCTGTTCCTATGCCACAAAATGTAAAATAATAGGTTTGTTATGAGTAAAAATATTGTGCGTGGTATGCTCAGGGTTTGGTTGCTTATCAGTGTATTATGGATTGGTGGCATGGGCTGGTATCAATATCAGGAGGCAGGAAAACCTGAAAGGGAGGGTATAACCATCGCCCTTTCTAAGGATTCCGAGCTTCGTATTGATGCTAATGGCATTTCAAAAACTGATGAGAAAGATAAGTCAGCATTGCAAATGAAACGTATAGGAATAGTTTTCTTGCCGCCTATTTTGCTGCTTGGGCTATTTCCCATTGGCATTTGGTTAGCGCGTGGTTTTAAGGCTAAATAAAATAAATAATAAAAGGAAAAAATATGACTGAGCAACAAAGTTTTGATCTGGTGATTATTGGTGGTGGGCCAGGTGGTTATGTGGCAGCGATTCGCGCAGCACAACTCGGTATTAAAACCGCAGTGGTTGAGGCTAATCATATGGGGGGAATCTGCCTTAACTGGGGATGTATCCCAACAAAAGCGTTGTTGCGTTCCAGCGAGATTTATCACCTTATGCATAATCTTGATGCGTTTGGTCTCAGCGCGAAAGATATAAAATTTGATCTGGCAAAAATTGTCGCCCGTTCGCGTGCAGTTTCAGCACAGCTTTCCAAAGGCGTTTCTGGGTTGATGAAAAAAAA
This sequence comes from Rickettsiales bacterium, assembly GCA_025464625.1. Taxonomy (GTDB): domain Bacteria; phylum Pseudomonadota; class Alphaproteobacteria; order Rickettsiales; family SXRF01; genus SXRF01. Next base: position 13,555 of record JAOAUZ010000006.1, read on the forward strand.
CAAAGTAACCGTGATTGATGGTTATGGCAAACTGGCAGGAAAAGGCAAAGTTTCTGTAGAAAAAGACGGTAAAAAAATCAGCGAAATAGCTTATAAAAACGTGATTTTAGCAACTGGCGCGCGCGCTCGAGCTTTGCCGAATTTAGAGCCAGACGGAAAATTAATCTGGACATATAGGGAGGCAATGCTTCCTGATATGATGCCAAAATCATTATTAGTGGTGGGCAGTGGTGCAATTGGTATTGAGTTCGCCAGCTTCTATCGCACGCTGGGTGCAGAAGTAACTGTGGTAGAAGTTATGGATAGAATCCTTCCTGTGGAGGATGAAGAAATCTCTAAAATGGCGCAAAAATCCTTTGAAAAACAAGGCATGAAAATCCACACCGCTACCACTGTAAAAGCACTTAAGAAAGGCAAGAATAATGTTACCGCTACGCTGGAAGCTGGCGGTAAAACCAGTGAAATAACGGTTGATCGCGTGATTCTTGCGGTTGGCATTGTTGGTAATGTGGAGAATTTAGGATTGGAAGGCACGAAGGTAAAAGTAGAAAAAACTCATATTGTCACCAACCAATGGGGCGCGACTGATGAGCCGAATGTTTATGCTATTGGTGATTTGACAGGTGCGCCGTGGCTTGCCCATAAAGCCAGCCATGAGGGTGTTATCTGCGTAGAAAAAATCGCGGGAGTGAAAGATGTTCACCCGATGAAAACTACTAATATTCCGGGATGTACTTATGCGAGTCCTCAGGTGGCAAGCGTTGGGCTAACCGAAAAAGCAGCCAAGGAAAAAGGTTATAATGTCAAAGTTGGGCGTTTCCAATTTATGGGTAATGGCAAAGCTATAGCTCTTGGTGAACCTGAAGGTTTAGTGAAAACGGTGTTTGACTCAAAAACAGGCGAGTTGCTCGGAGCACACATGATTGGTGCGGAAGTTACCGAGATGATTCAGGGCTATGTTATCGCTAAAACTGGCGAGCTTACCGAGGCTGATCTAATGCACACAATCTTCCCACATCCAACGCTTTCGGAGATGATGCATGAATCAACACTTGATGCGTTTGGTAAAGTAATCCATATGTAACAAAGAAGTTTCATTGGGAGTAAATGTTTATATGCAAAATTCAAATAACAGAGCCTTTACTCTTCTTGAACTAAGTATTGTTCTGCTTATTATCTCGGTTGTTATGGGTGGGATTATGGTGCTGTTCAACCAGTCCTTAGAGCAGCAGCAGGTTCAGGAAACCCAAACCAAAATGGCAGCTATTCAGAAGGCTCTGCGTGATTACAGACTTGCTTTTCTGCGCATTCCTTGCCCCGCTGATGCAACGCAAGCGATGGATGCTACCAGCAGTAACTATTATGGGGTAGAAGCAGCAAATAATGGTGTGTGTACGGGTGGAACACCAGCCTCCAATTTTTCTATCGCTGCCAGCACCTTTACTGGTAGCACAACAAATGCATCAGCAGTTGTAACCAGCGTAAGCTCAACCGCAGGGCTTTCTATTGGCACAGTTGTTTCTGGAACAGGGATTACATCGGGAACAACCATAGCCAGCATAGATAGTGCCACGCAAATTACGCTGGATACGGCAGCTACCGCAACCAATGCAGGCATCACAATTAGTCGCAATACAGTTGTGGGTGGAATGGTGCCAACGAAAACTCTGCAGTTACCAGATGACTATGCGATTGACGGCTGGGGACGGCGCATAATGTATATGGTGGACGTTAATTTAACAGCTTCTGCTGGTTTTGCTACTGTTCCAGTCACAGATTCTGCAACTAATAGAATCACAATAAATGATTCTACTGGCGCAGCAAAAACTACATCGGCAGTTTATTCGCTGCTAAGTTTCGGTAAAAATGGACATGGTGGATATAACCGTAGCGGTAGCAGTACAAGGTTTGCCAACTATGTCAGTTCCGATGCCGATGAGCTTACTAATTGCCATTGCGACAGTTCAGCAGCAGCGACGGCGTTTTCTTCTACATTTGTGCAGAAACCAATATCAACGGGTACCTTTGATGATTTGGTATTGTATGCAACACGCGCAGATCTACGCGCTCCTTACGAATAACCAGCGATTAATCCTAATCGTGATCATGCCTGCTATATTCATTATGATGCCTGCGATGTTTGTGACGCTTGCAATCGCGTTTATTATGACGGTAAGGCTCATCATAATACCAGTAATTATATTCGTAGTTATAGCGCGGATAAGCTGTGGCTATATATTCTGGGTAATAGTCAACATAAACAGGTCTAGGCTGCGCTACATACACTGGTGCTGGTCTGTATATTGGTGCTGGCGAAAAGAAATTCAGATGGAAACCACCAGCATTAGCTGCGAAGCTGCTAAACATAAATATGGATGCACCAAGTAATATTGCTTTTTTCATAAACTCTCCTTTTGTAAATGATGTTCATTTATTAAGGTCACGATAACAGTTTTATGTTACATGTATATGGAGCTTATATTACATATAATTTAGCTTATAACTGATAAGCATATGATTGCTTAATCAGTTATGAAAATCGTAAGCCGAAAGCACGATTTTCCGCGCCGAAGGCAGCGTCAAAATGCTGCAAGCACTTTGTTAGTTAAAAACTATATTCCTGTAAAATTTTGACGCGCTGTAAAATTATGTGGCGTAGCTTCCCGTTGTACAAATTTGGAAGGCGGTTGAATATATTGACCGAAAGGAATTATAGCCTCGTTACCATCAGTTTTGATTTGCAGAAAGAACTTGGTAGCCCCTTCTTTTTCTGGTGTGATATGGAAATGTAAATCACCGTTGGAATTATCATTGATTGGATGGCAATGGATAAAATTTTCTCCATCTTTACTAAAGCCTACCAAGTGGGCATATGCACCCATTATTGGTTCAAATTTTACTATACCACCTGATTTGTTTGTAACCTTTAATGTGAGTGTCGAATCTTTGCCTGCACTTAAGGGCGGATTAACATCAATATCAACATTGCTATCTTGATTTGCAACAGAGTTGGTATGCTGGATAATAGGCGGTATTTTATAATCACGCGCAGAAGATATTTTGTTTTTAAGAATGATATTACAATCGTTTTTTTGCAGCGTAAAATCTTGCCATATATTATATTCTCCTTGAACTTTAGGAACAAAAGATAAGGTAAATAATTCAGTATTTTTATCATATTCTGGGTGGATGTGGTGATAATCACTTAGCGAGCTGTCAACAAGCATCACATGTAGTTTTTTTGTATAAGTCTCGCGCATATCATCAGGGGTTATAGCTTTCCCATTTTCATCGCTTATACGAAATTCAATTTTGCAACGCTCACCACGTTTAATTGTAGGGTTTTCCTTTATTTCAACCTTTATTGAAGGTTTAACGGAAGTATCATTATCGTTATCAAGATAGATAGCGCCAGCAACAGAGAGAGCCGCTCCCCCACAGGTTATAAGATGGGTTAAAGCACTACCAAGACCTGCGCCAGCAGTTGCCATGCTCATGCCACCGATAGAACCAAGTGTGCTGGATGTGGTTGCCATAACGCTACTAGCAATTTCAGCACCAGCAAATGATGCAAGATAGGTGATGCCGACGCTTATCCCAGTTAAAATACTGGGTAGAGCAATAAGTATTGAGGTAGTAAGAGCCGCATATTTTATAACTTTACCCCATGGAATAGAACCTTCTTTATGGGGTTTTTTATCGAGATAATTACCTAATAAAATTCCACCAATACCAATAATTCCCGATGATGCCGTGGTGGCAATGCCACCAGCAGATAGGGTATCGCCAACATATGGAATCATATCAAGCAAGCTGTTAATTCCGCCTGCAATCCCAGTTCCAAGCCCATGGCTGTGCAGGGCAGCCATTATTTCTGGAGCGGTTGTTGTGCTTAAATTTAGTGCATCGCCAATATAAGGGGTAACAATAAGACCAGAGGTCGCAAGCCCACCTTTTAGAAGCATTCCACTTCTTTTTGAGGTGATGTGTTTGCCATCACTAGCGTTATGTTCTGAGTGTCCCTGCATCTTTGGTAAAGAAAAATTAATATTTTAAGTATTTTCTATGGTTTTCTTGGTATAGTCAATAAAATCATCGGATTTATTGGCGTTTATATAGCATAAAGTGCTTTTCAATTAGGCAATAATTGGGTAGTTTCCACTTCTTTCAATAAAATATGCCATAAACCTAAAACTTAAGCGGAGAGATAGAATGCGCGTTTATTATGATAAAAATGCTGATTTGAAATTAATCAAAAACAAAAAAGTAGCGATCATCGGCTATGGCAGCCAAGGTCATGCCCATGCTGCTAATCTGCGTGATTCTGGCGTGAAAGATGTCCGCGTGGCTCTGAAGCCTGATTCAATCAGTGTTGCTAAAGCAAAAGCGGCTAAATTTGAAGTCATGACTCCAGCAAAAGCAGCGGCTTGGGCTGATGTTATTATGATTCTGACACCTGATGAATTGCAGGCAGACATTTATAATAACGAAATTGCACCGAATGTGAAAAAGGGTGCTAGCTTGGTGTTTGCTCATGGTTTTAATGTTCATTTTGGACTGATTGAACCGCGTGCGGATATGGATGTGTGGATGGTTGCGCCTAAAGGTCCGGGGCATACTGTGCGCGGGGAATATCAAAAAGGTGGTGGTGTTCCGTGCCTAGTTGCCGTTCATCAAAATGCTTCGGGCAAGGCTCTGGATCTTGCCCTATCTTACGCTTCTGCTGTTGGTGGTGGGCGTTCTGGTATTATTGAAACTACTTTCCGCGAAGAATGTGAAACCGATTTATTTGGTGAACAAGCAGTTCTTTGTGGTGGTGTTTCTGCGCTGATTCAAGCTGGTTTTGAAACTCTGACTGAGGCTGGTTATGCTCCTGAAATGGCATATTTCGAATGTCTGCATGAAGTAAAACTTATAGTGGATTTGATTTATGAAGGCGGCATTGCCAATATGCGCTATTCAATTTCCAACACCGCTGAATATGGTGACTATGTAAGTGGAAAGCGTGTTATTACTCCAGAAACCAAAAAAGAGATGAAGCGTATTTTGGATGATATTCAGTCTGGTCGTTTTGCGCGGGATTGGATGCTGGAAAATAAAGCTGGCAAGCCTTCATTTAAGGCAACACGCCGTCTGCAAGCCGAGCATCCGATTGAGGCGGTGGGCAGCAAACTCCGCGCTATGATGCCGTGGATTACCAAAAATAAACTGGTGGATAAAGCAAAGAATTAGAGGATTTATGAAGAATATAATTTCAATTATTGCAACACTTGCTTTCCTTTCAGCTTGCGGAACTACCACCAGTGAACGTGCCTTAAGCGGTGCTGGCATTGGTGCTGGTCTTGGTGCGGTTGGCGGTGCGCTTGCTGGGGCTAACCCAATTGCTGGTGCAGTTGTTGGTGGTGCTGTCGGTGGTGCGGTTGGTGCGGTTGTCGATAAGGCAAAAGTTGATTTAGGCAAGCCAGCTTGGAAATAATTATGACCTCTGAGCTTGCTGCCGAAACTACCGTAAAGAAAAAACACAGCCCGCTTGGCGACACCATTCGTACGATAGTGTTGGCAGTTGTTCTGGCGGTTACGGTGCGTAGTTTGGCGTATGAACCGTTTCATATTCCTTCTGGCTCAATGAAAAGCAATTTGTTGATTGGTGATTATCTATTCGTTTCTAAATATTCTTATGGCTATAGCCGTTATTCATTTCCGTTGGGAATACCATTCTTCAAGGGGCGTATACTGGCTTCTGGTGAGCCACAGCGTGGTGATGTTGTCGTATTCCGCTATCCGCCAAACCCGCGCATTGACTACATTAAACGCCTGATTGGTCTTCCTGGTGACAAAGTGCAGGTTAAGGATGGCATTGTGTACATTAACGGCAAAGCTCTGGAGCGTAAATTTGTTGATGATTTTTCCGATAGTGAAAATAATATGGTAAAAGTTATTCCGCGCTTTACTGAAACCTTGCCAGAAGGGAAAGTAATCACCATCCTGAAAGAAAAAGGGGTGGATGCAGCGAATAATACCCCAGAATATGTTGTCCCAGAGGGAAAGTATTTCATGATGGGCGATAACCGTGATAATTCCCGCGATAGTCGCTTTGAGGTTGGTTTTGTGCCTGCTGAGAACTTGGTTGGTCGGGCAGAAATAATCTGGTTTTCAACTGATGGCAGCGCGAGTTATTTTAATCCTGTTAGTTGGTTTACCGCATTGCGTACCGAACGTTTTTTCAAGATAGTTAAATAATGGAAGCGTTGCAGAAACGCATTGGTTACCAGTTTAAAGATATAAAACTGCTGACACGCGCCCTAACTCACCCCAGCCTTGCCAAGCAGGAAAATAATCAGAGATTGGAATTTCTGGGAGATGCAGTTATTGGGCTGGTGGTTGCGCGTATTCTGTATGATTTATTTCCCAAGGAACAAGAAGGTGAGTTGGCACGCAGGCAGGCAGATTTAGTGCGTGGTGAAACTCTGGCGCAGGTGGCTCGTGATATAGGTCTTGGTGATGCGCTAAAGGTGGCTACCAGCGAGATACAAAGTGGTGGGCGTGATAATCCCTCAAACCTTGAAGATGCACTTGAAGCCTTGATTGGAGCAATCTATCTGGATGGTGGAATTAAAGCAGTTGAAGAATTTACCACGCCACGTTGGAAAGAATTGGCAAAGAATGTTACCTCAGCTCCTAAAGATGCAAAAACCGCCTTGCAGGAATGGGCGCAAGGGTGTGGCTTGCCACTTCCTAGCTATAAATTGATTGAAACTATTGGCTCTGCGCACGCACCAATTTTTACTATCGAGGTAACTGTACAAGGTTATGCCCCATCCACTGCTAAGGCAGCATCTAAACGCATGGCAGAACAGCAAGCCGCAGGAATTTTATTGGAAAGATTGAGTAAATTATGAGTGCGAAGAAAAAATGTGGTTTGGTTGCTATTATAGGCGAGCCGAATGCAGGAAAATCCACTTTGATTAACCGCTTAGTTGGTGGCAAGGTTTCTATTGTTACGCCAAAGGTACAAACGACACGTTTTAACATTCGTGGGGTGTGTGTTCATGGCGATTCACAGTTGGTGTTTATTGATACACCGGGAATTTTCGATGCAGGAAAAGATTTCGAGAAAGCTATGGTGCAGGCTGCGTGGTCAGGTATTGGTGATGCTGATGTGGTACTGCTTCTACTCGATGCAACGCGGGGGCTGCGTGACAGCACTTTGCAAATTATAGATAGATTAAAAGAAAATACAAAAAAGCCAGTATTGCTAGTTATCAATAAAGTTGATGCAGTAGAGAAAAACAAATTATTTGAGCTTGCTTCTGCGTGTAACGAGCGTGGTAATTTTGCCAAAATATTTATGATATCTGCGTTGGATGGCGATGGTGTCGCTGATGTTGTTGCGCATCTTGCAGGGATTGTTCCCGCGCATCCATGGCTTTATCCAGCGGAGCAGATGAGCGATATTTCTATGCGCCTGCTTGCCTCAGAAATTACCCGTGAGAAAATATTTCTGCGCTTGGAACAGGAATTGCCCTATGCCATTTTTGTAGAAACAGAAAGCTGGGAAGAAAGCGCAAACTTTGTGAAAGTTTCGCAGGCAATACTAGTGCAGCGTGAAGGACAGAAAAAAATTGTGATTGGCGATAAAGGCTCGATGATAAAAGATATAGGCATCGCTGCGCGCCGCGAGCTAGAAAAAATGCTGGATAAGAAAATCCATCTAGAATTATTTGTGAAAGTAAAACCAAACTGGAAAGAAGATAGCGAAAGCTACAGATTATTAGGGTTGGAATTCAAGAAGAACTAGAGACCGCGTCCACCACCTTTAGTGTTGGAAGGAACGTGTGTATTGCAGTCTTTACAATCCAGATCAACTCCCTTAACAGCATTGCGCGCGGCGACATAAGCTGGATCCAAGACACCATCGAACTGCGTAACGATAGTAACTCCACTCCTAGCTCCATTTGGTACGTTTCCCCAAATAACATCACTCATACTCAACTCCAAAAAATAAATCGTATTTCGTTTCTTATTAAATTCATCATAACCTATTTTTTTTTAAATTGGATGACAATTTCGTGAAGGTTTGTTTTTTTTGCTTATGACAGTTTTATGACAGGTTAAACCATTGATTCTATTGTTTATATTCCATTGTAATATATGGTTTTTTTAAGCGGTGCTGATTTTTGCATTAGTTTTCAGCACTGATATGATACAGCCTACCCCTCGGCAATTTCCTCCAGAACCTCATCATCTTTGCTTTTGGGCAGGGATTTTGTGGTCTTTATTCCTAATGATTTCAATTTCTCGGCTTGATTCAATAGATTACCACGTCCACTAACTAGCTTGTTGTTAGCATTATCATAGGCTTTATGTAGATTGTGGATGTGCTTGTTTATTTCCTCCATATCGCCTAAAAACCCTGCGAATTTGTCATATAACGCGCCACCTTGGCGGGCAATTTCCAAAGTGTTTTTATTTTGCTGTTCCATTTTCCAGATGGAAGCGATGGTGCGGAGCGTGGCAAAAAGCGTTGTCGGGCAAACCAGCACAATTTTTTTGCCCCATGCGTAGGCATGCAGCTCGCTGTCTGCCTGAATTGCCAGCGAGTATGCGCCCTCAATCGGTAAAAACATCATAACAAAATCAGGTGTTCCGAGTTTTTCTATATCCTGATAACGCTTTTGTTCCAAACCACCGACATGCGCTTTGATAGACTTTACAAATTCTTTTATTTGAATTTGCCTGAGTGTTTCATCACTTTCACTGCAATAGCGTTCATAGGCGGTGAGTGACACTTTTGAATCAATAATTATATGTTTTTTATCAGGCAGATTGACAATAACATCAGGCTGCAATCTTCCGCCATCAGCGTTATTAAGCCCCATTCCTATGCCTTGGATAATATAATCTTCGCCAGTTCTAAGCCCTGATTCCTCAAGAATCCGTTCCAGCATTACCTCACCCCAGTTGCCCTGTGCTTTCACATCACCACGCAGAGCTTTGGTTAGCCCGTCAGTTTGCAGAACAATTTTTTCAATTTCATTTTTCAGTGAATGCTGCTCTTTTCCTTGTGTAGCAAAGGAATCAACAATCATTTTTTGGAATTCACCTAGCCTGTCGCGCATTGGATTTAGCAAATCACCAATTTTTTTCTCAGATTGCACGGTAAATTTATTGCTGAAATCCTCAAAAATACTAGTGGCGGTGTTTTTGAATTCTGCCCGCAGTTTTTCCCCAGTTTGCTCTAGCTCTCTTTCCAATAATTCGCGCTTGGTTTCAGAGGTTACCACCCGTTCGTGAAATTTGGTGCGCTCGCTTCTGGCATGTTCCAACTCATCGCGCAGGCTATCTAGCTCCTGCTGCAGCATTTCCAGCTTTGTGGTTAGTGCCACTTTTTCGCCAGAAAGAGCTTCCAGCTTCTTTCTGCTCAGCACCCAAGCCACTGCAAAACCAAGCACTGCCACCGCCACCAGCAACAATATTGTTGTATTTTCCATGTTATGCTCACCCTGTTATTGCATAGTTATATAATTTCAGATAATTCTTACGCTTATGGATAGTCAAAACAAGAACAAAATAAATATTCCTTTCGCCTGCGTGATACTTGCTGCTGGTAAAGGCACGCGCATGAAATCAGAGCTGCCCAAGGTTATGCACCAAGTTGTGGGCGAACCTATGATTTCGCATGTTGTTTTAAGCCTTGCGCCACTTTCTCCTGAAAAAACTATTATTGTTGTTGCAGATGGTATGGATTCGGTAAAGCAGGCGGTGGGCAGAGTTGATGCTAAAACAAAATTCGCAGTCCAGAAGGAACAGCTCGGAACTGGGCATGCGGTTAGAGTTACAGAATCTGAGCTTAAAGGTTATACGGGAAAAATTCTGGTTCTGTGTGGTGATGCACCACTTATAACCACTGAGACATTAGAAAAATTACTGGATGCTTCGCAGTCAGCAGAAATCGTGGTTCTCGGGATGAGAATGGAAAATCCGCATGGCTATGGTCGCTTGTTGATAGATACAGAAGGTCAGTTGCAGGAAATAATCGAAGAGCGTGATGCAACTCCTGAGCAAAAATCTATAAATCTATGTAATTCAGGCGTGATGGCGGTTAGCGGAAAACATTTATTTTCACTGCTTGAGAAACTTACCAACAATAACAATGCTGGTGAATATTATCTGACGGATATTGCAGCCTTGGCGGATGATATGGGGCTGCATTGCCGCGTGGTAGAGGCAGGCGCAGAAGAGCTTTTGGGCATAAATACCCGCGAGCAATTAGCAAATGCCGAAAATGTTATGCAGTGGCGGTTGCGCGGGAATGCTATGGCAGGTGGCGCAACTATGATTGATCCTTCCAGCGTATATTTAAGAAATGATACTAAAATAGCTGGTGACGTTACCATCTATCCCAATGTTGTTTTTGGTAGTGGTGTTACAGTTGAAAGCAATGTTGAAATCCGTTCTTTTTCCCACATTGAAGGCGCGTATATTAAGTCTGGCGCGATAGTAGGGCCTTTTGCCCGCCTGCGCACTGGCAGCGTGATTGGTAAAAACGCGCATGTGGGAAATTTTGTGGAGCTTAAAAACACCAAGCTAGGTGACGGCGCAAAAGCTAATCATTTAAGTTATGTTGGTGACGCGCAAGTTGGTGCAGATGCGAATATCGGCGCAGGAACAATCACCTGTAATTATGACGGTGTGAATAAGCACAAAACAACCATAGGGCAGGGAGCGTTTATCGGCTCGAATAGTTCGCTAGTTGCGCCTGTTACTATTGGTGCAGGTGCGGTGGTTGGCGCGGGAAGTGTCATCACGCAGGACGTACCAGATAATATGCTTTCCATAGAGCGTTCACCGCAGCTAAACAAAGAACGCAAATCAAAAAAATGAAAAAAATACTGCTGCTATTGTCATTATTTTTATTGGCTGGGGCAAATGCTTTTGCAGCAGAATCTGGCGCAAAAAAATCTTTCGATAAAATAAATAATTGCGTGCAAAAAGAGGATAAACAAGGCTGCAAAGATTTATTCACAGCAAGCTCTGCCTCGCTTTATAACCGTTTTATGTCTTATGGACTTATCGGCTGCTTGCCTAAAGACACGCAGTATGTTTCGCATAAGGAAATTGGTAGCCATGTTATGATCCGTGCCAGTGCCACCGATTTAGGCAAACAGCGATTCATGCGCCTGTTTTTTGTAGAGGAAGAAGGGCAGTGGAAGTTGGATGTGCCAGAATCTTTGCGTACCTCAATGGGTAAAAATTGGGAAAAGCAGATAGAACTCACCGAGCAGATTTATCTTCTTATGAAAAGCCAATTAGGAGCGCAGCTTGACTGCAAGGCGATCCGAAACTTGGTAAAAAAATAGAGCTATGCACAGCCCATCACCTGACTGTAATTTTTGCCCACGGCTTTGTGAATTTCGGCAAAAAAATCGCGGTGAGCATCCTAGTTTTTTTAATGCACCAGTGCCGTCATTTGGAAGTTTGGATGCGCAGTTTCTGGTGGTTGGACTTGCCCCAGGATTAAAAGGGGCAAACCAGACGGGAAGACCATTTACTGGCGATTATGCAGGGCTGATTCTCTATCATTCACTAAAGAAATATGGTTTTGCGAAGGGCGATTATAAAGAGCGCTTGGGTGATGGTTTTGAACTGGTAAATTGTAGAGTAACTAATGCTGTGCGCTGCGTGCCACCAGAAAATAAACCAGAACCGTCTGAGATAAATAAGTGCAATAGTTTTCTGCGTGAAGAAATTGCCAAGATGCAAAATATGCAGGTGATAGTTTCGCTTGGGCTGGTTTCTCATAATGCCGTGCTAAAAGCCTTTGGACACAAACCATCCTTTGCTAAATTTACACATGGTGCGCAGCATCTTCTCCCTCTCCCTCTGGGAGAGGGTTGGGGTGAGGGCAGGAAAACTAATGAAAGAGCCCTCACCCTATCCCTCTCCCAGAGGGAGAGGGGACTTTATTTATTAAACAGCTACCACACCTCGCGCTATAACATGAACACAGGTCGCCTGACGCAGGAAATGTTCGATGCGGTGGTGAAGAAGGCAGCAGATTTATTGCTCTGATGCCAGTTTTTTTGCCAGCTCAACATCGTGAATCTTCAGGCGTTTATGGCGGGAAGTTTCGCCAGCAACTAATTCCAGAGCTGTTTTAGGAATTTTCCAGTGCTTTGCCAGAAAGCGTATTAATTCCGCATTTGCCTTGCCATCTTCAGGCTGGGCAGCGATTTTTACCCTAAGTACAGGCTTTCCATCCGCATCCGCAACCCAGCCGATAATCTGGTTTTTCGTGGATTTTGGGGCAATATGCAGGGCTAATATCATAGATTACAGTTGACTAGATGTTAATATGGCTGGATAAAGCTATTTCTTAATCATCTAATCATCAAATAATTTTATTATCTATATGCACGCATACCGTACCCATACCTGCTCTGAGATTACCAAAAAAAACGTTGGTGAAACCGTAAAACTTTCTGGTTGGGTGCATCGGAAGCGCGATCATGGCAATTTACTGTTTATCGATCTGCGCGATCATTATGGCATCACGCAGCTAGTGGCAGATGGCGGTGAACATTTTGATACTCTGACCCATGTCAAGCTGGAAAGTGTTATAACCATTGAAGGCAAGGTGGTTGCGCGCTCTGCTGAAACAATAAATAAAGAGCTTCATACAGGTGAGATTGAAGTTGCCGTTGCTGCTATGAAAATAGAATCAGCAGCAGAACCGCTTCCGCTACAGGTAAATTCTGACCGTGAGCAGCCAGAGGATACTCGCCTGCGCTATCGTTTCTTAGATCTCCGCCGTGAAAAACTGCATAAAAATATCATGCTGCGTTCGCAGGTAATTTCCTCATTACGCAGAAGGATGATTGAACAGGGTTTCAATGAATTTCAAACCCCGATTTTAACAGCGAGTTCGCCTGAAGGTGCGCGCGATTATCTTGTGCCATCGCGCATCCATCCAGGTAAATTCTACGCTCTACCACAAGCTCCACAGCAATTCAAACAACTGCTCATGGTTTCTGGTTTTGATAAATATTTCCAGATTGCCCCATGTTTTCGTGATGAGGATGGCAGGGCTGATCGTTCCCCCGGAGAATTCTACCAGCTTGATATTGAGATGAGCTTTGTAACGCAGGAAGATGTTTTTTCGGCGATAGAGCCAGTTCTGCATGGTGTTTTCACCGAATTTGGCGATAAAAAAGTGACTGACTATCCATTCCCGCGCATCACTTATAAAGAAGCGATGCTTAAATATGGTAGCGATAAGCCAGACCTCCGCAACCCGCTGATTATCAGCGATGTAACGGAAGTGTGGCGTGGTTCTGGCTTTGGCATTTTCAATAAAGTTATTGAAGGTGGCGGAGTGGTTCGCGCTATCCCTGCGCCAAATTGTGCCAGCAAACCACGCAGCTTTTTTGACAATATGATTGAGTTTGCCAAGAGCATGGGTGCGCAGGGGCTTGCCTATATTATTTTTGAAGAAAATGGCGATGCCAAAAGCCCGATAGCAAAATTCCTCACTCCTGAGAAACTTGCCGAATTAAAACAGGCTGCTGGCATTAAAAATGGTGACGCGGTATTTTTCAGTTCTGGTGCGGAGCTTTCCGCGGCAAAACTTGCGGGGCAGGTGCGAGTGCAGTTGGGTAATGAATTAGACCTACTAGAAAAAGGTGTGTTCAAATTCTTGTGGGTAGTAGATTTCCCATATTTTGAATATGATGAAGAAGAGAAAAAAATTATCTTCAGCCACAATCCATTTTCTATGCCACAAGGTGGAATGGACGCGCTGCTAACCAAAAATCCGCTGGATATTCTTGCTTATCAATATGACATTGTGTGCAATGGCGTTGAACTTTCTTCTGGCGCGATTCGTAACCACAAGCCAGATTTGATGTATAAAGCCTTTGAGATTGCTGGATATGGCGCGGATGTTGTTGATTCAAAATTCGGCGGGATGATTTCTGCTTTCAAATTCGGTGCGCCACCGCATGGCGGGCTGGCACCGGGGGTTGACCGCATGGTGATGCTCCTTGCCGATGAACCGAATATCCGCGAGGTTATTGCCTTCCCGATGAACCAGAAAGCTGAGGATTTACTTATGCAAGCACCGAATGTTGCTGATGATAAACAACTGCGTGAGCTGCACCTGCAACTTTCACCAAAAGCCAAACAATTGCTGGCGGAAGAAGCAGAAAAATCAGAAGAAAAACTTGGAAAGATAGCGTAGTAGAGTTGCTGTAAATCATTACTAAATGTAAAACATATTTGTATAAATTGTTAAATAAATTGTAGATATTTTACAGTTGAAAAACACAAATATAGTAGTTACCATGGTATGGTGATTAATTAATTTATTATGTAGTAATAATGCAACAGCAAGATGAAGCAGAAAAGTTATCCGTCATAAATCGCCGCCAGTTTGCCTGCGGGCTTGCTGCCTTCGCTGGACTCTCCGTTATTCCGCAACCATTACTAGCTTCAATCCCCAAAGCATCTGTTGGGATAATAAAAAAACCAGCGCGTTTCCTCGCCTTTGATAATCTACACACTGGAGAAACTACCAAGCTTACATATTGGGAGAAGGGGCGTTATATCAAAGGTGCGCTTGCTGAAATAAATTATATCTTGCGTGATCACCGTACCAATGAAGTGGCTCGTATAGATAGAGAACTTCTGGATCAGCTTTTTGTATTGCATAATAAACTTGGTTCTCGCGCGCCGTTTCAGGTTATTTCTGGCTATCGTTCACCAAAAAGCAACAGGATGCTGCACGAACATTCAAACGGTGTTGCTAAAAAAAGCATGCATGTGGAAGGAAAAGCAATTGATATTCGCCTGCAAGATAAGGACTTAGTCTATATCCGTAATGCAGCTCTTTCCTTGAATGCTGGCGGTGTTGGCTATTATCCACAGTCGCAATTTGTACATGTTGACACCGGGCGCGTGCGTCACTGGTAACTATCAACTTTTGTTTTCTGCCAATATCTCTGAGATACGTTTTTTATCCCGACCGTAAATATCGGGGTAAAAATATGGTTGTTTGGTTGTTTCATCAACCCAGCTTGTCCAATAGACGGTGTAAACTGGAACTGGTTCAACAGTGATTATTCTTGATGCGCTGCCGTCATATAGTTTGGAAATACGTTCTTCATTCCAACCATTACGATTTTCCATCACAAAATATACCAAATCTCTTGCCATCTCTACTCTGATACAGCCATGACTCAGAGCGCGTTCTGGTTTGTTAAACAGCTTCGGGCTTCCAGTTGAATGAAGGTAGATGCTGTTAGTATCGGGCAGGCTAAATTTAACTTTTCCGAGCGCGTTTTTATCGCCTTCATTTTGGACAAATTTATAAATTTCTCCAGTATGATTTTCCCAGTCTATTTCCTCAGCATTTATGGTTTCGCCATGATTGTCTTTAATAACATAGTCGCCTTTGATAAAATACTCTGGGTCTTCGCGCAGTTTTTCCATAAATTCATTGCGGGCGATGCTTACTGGCACATGCCACTTAGGATTAAAATTTATGCTAGTTATCTCACTATGAAAAAGCGGGGTAGAATTTTTCGGTGTGCCAACGATAATGCGGGAAGTGATTGCGGTGGTGTTTTTATCAACGGCTTGCAGATAATAACCAGCGATGTTCACCAGAATATATCGCTCACCAAAATCGGGCATTTCACGCATGCGCTCCAAAGTCGCCTGCATTTGTGCTATACGAAATTGGGCAGTAACTGCCAGTGCAGCTTGGGTTTTTTTGCCGATTGCGCCGTCAGCTTCTAAGCCGTGACGAATCTGAAATTTTTTTACGGCTTCAACAAGTGCTTCATCCATAGTTTCTGAATCAACGGTATCTTCCAGATGATAATCACCCATTACCGATAAAATTTGGCGAACGGTAGGGATGCGTGTATCCTTTACTTCTTTTTTTATGGTATTGCCAATTGGGAAAGCTGGCCACCCACCGTTTTCGGCAATTTTCTTGTAGTCATTAATTGCTGCTTCAAGTGACGATATATAGCGACTTTGGCTGCTTGAGCCTTCATTAATTATAGCGTCTGGGTGAAGTTTTTCGGCAAAGGAAACAGAGGTAGAAAAAATGAAAATAAATATTGGCAGTAAAAAAGTCTGTATCCATGTTTTGATAGCGGATATATTCAGCATACTTAGTCCCAGTATAAATTGATTTATACACATATAGTACGGCAGTAGAATTAAACCTTAGTTATTATTATTTAAAATTTTATCTAAATTTTATGGAAAAAACCATGCTGAAAGTAGCTTGCATACAACTCACCAGTAGCGCGGATTTGCTAGAAAATATCGCCAAAGTTGAAGGTATGGTGTCCCGTGCCGTGGCACAAGGGACGCAGCTTATAATTACTCCAGAAAATACATTTTTAATAGAAGAAAGTGGTAAAAACAGAGTTTTTTATACGCAAAATGAGCATCCCGCCGTTAAAGCATCAGCGGAAATGGCTCGGAAACATAAGATCTGGTTATTGATTGGCAGCGTGGCAATAGCTGCAAATAATGATAAATGCTACAACCGCTCGCTGCTTTTTAATACGCAGGGCGAAATAGTGGCGCAGTATGATAAAATACACCTATTTGACGTAGATGTAGGTGATGGGCAGGTCTATAGGGAATCTGCAAGGTTCGTTGCTGGTGATAAAGCAGTTATTGCTACTACGCCATGTAGCAAATTGGGCATGACGATTTGTTATGATCTACGTTTCCCACAGCTTTACCGCGCATTGGCAAAGGCAGGGGCGGGTATTATCACCGTGCCAGCAGCTTTCACGCAGGTAACTGGCGAGGCGCATTGGCATGTTCTGCTTCGCGCACGAGCCATTGAAACGGGCTGTTATATTATCGCTCCAGCGCAAACTGGTACACATGCTGGTGGCAGAAAAACCTATGGTCATTCACTGATTGTTGACCCATGGGGCAAAGTTCTTGCCGATGGTGGCATAGATGAGGGCTTTATTATTGCTGATTTAGATTTATCAGAGGTAGAAAAAACACGCGCCAAACTGCCAAGCCTTATGCATGACATGGAGTTTGCTATTTCTTCCCAACCACCAGATAATTAACCGCCAAATCTTTGGGGTCTGGATGCCATTTCTGTGAGAGTGGGTTCATAACCATCCCCATTAGTTCGCTAATATCAATATTTTGATGTTCCAATATATTGCAAAGCTCGCTGGGGCGCAGGAATTTGCTCCATGTGTGCGTGCCTACGGGCAGCATCCGCATGATATATTCCGCGCCTATGATAGCAAGGGCGTAGGATTTTACAGTGCGATTAAGGGTGGAAAGAATGATGATTCCATTGGGCTTCAGAAGCTCGCAGGCGGATTTAATAAATAAATTTATATCCGCCACATGCTCCACGATTTCCAATGACAGGACTACATCAAATTTTTCTCCAGTCTTGACTAAATTTTCGGCAGTGGTGCAGCGATAATCAATATTAAGCCCCATTTGTTCTGCGTGTAGGCTGGCGACAGCAACGTTCTTTTCCGAAGCATCGATGGCGGTTACTTTTGCTCCAAGCCGCGCCATAGGCTCGGCTATTAAACCCCCGCCACAGCCAATATCCAGCAATGACAGGGAATTTATAGCCTCAAAATGCTTTAGAATTGTATCGCGGATATACTCAATTCGTACAGGATTCATGCTATGCAGAGGCGCGAATTTGCCTTTTATGTTCCACCATTCCTCGGCTATGCGTGAGAAACGCTCAATTTCTGCATTGTCTATGGTGCTGTTTTCAGCGTCAGATTCTATATTTTTTGTTTTCATTTGTATTAATAAGTTGGTAAGTTAATTAAGAACATCAGGCGGGAGTATATTATATGCAGGAAGAAGAATCTCCAAAAAAGAAGGATTTTGCAAAAGATCTCGGCAATTCTTTCAAAAATGAAATATCTAAGGAAGGGTTTGCTAGAAATCTAAAAAAATGGAAAAATGATATAGTCGTTTTCATATCGACCCTGAAAAAAATCCGCGACATAGTAAAAAATAATTATGAACTCGGCAAAAAACATTATGATCTGGGAAATTTTGATGATGCTGTTTTTCGCTTTAAATTTTTAACATGGATGGATCCCAAACATGCTGATGGATGGTATTGGTTGGGGGCTAGCTATATCGCTCAGGATAAAAAACAAAACGCTAAAATAGCTTTGAAAAGAGCCTTGGAGATTAGGCCTAATTTTCAGGAAGCGCGTGATATGTTGAAAGTTGCAAGTGGTGACGCTTGATTCTGTAAGAGATTTAACTATCAGGCAGGTGACAGAAACTGAAGCTGATACGCTCACTAAAATTCACGAAGAATGTTTTCCACGCTATTGGAACAGGCAGGCATTTACCGACTTTTTCGCGGTTAAAGATACTTTTGCTCTTTTAGTAGAAGATGGTGGTAAAGCAATTGCAATGATGGTGTACCGCGTTGCATTTGATCAGGCGGATGTACTTACACTTGCTGTTGTGCCAGCATTCAGAAGGCGTGGTATTGCCAAAATGCTGGTGGAAAAAACATTGGAGAGCTGTAAGGCATTGGGGGCAAAGAAATTGTTTCTTGAGGTGGAAGATGGCAATATTGCCGCTCTAAAACTATATGAAAATGCTGGATTTAAGAACATCAGCCGTCGTAAACTGTATTACCAGCAACTTGATGGCTCTTTTACGGATGCACTTGTCATGGCAAAAAAATTAGGTTAATCACGAACTACGAATTACGAATTACGGGGCTTATGGCATTAATAGTACAAAAAT
Source organism: Rickettsiales bacterium (assembly GCA_025464625.1). GTDB lineage: Bacteria > Pseudomonadota > Alphaproteobacteria > Rickettsiales > SXRF01 > SXRF01. The sequence goes on from JAOAUZ010000006.1 coordinate 32,353, forward strand.
TCGGTGGCACTTCGGTGGGCAATATTGAGCGTATCCGCAATGTCGCCACTAAAGTAAAAAAAGAATTAGATAAAGGCAATCAGGTGGCGGTTGTGGTTTCTGCTATGTCTGGCGTTACCAATCAACTGGTTGCGTATGTACAGGAACTCTCGCCACTTTCAACTCCTGAAGCATGGGCGGAATATGACCATGTTGTTTCTTCTGGCGAGCAGGTTACCAGCGGTCTTTTGGCACTTTGCCTTAATGAAATGGGGATTCCAGCTCGTTCATATGCTGGCTGGCAGATTCCACTAAAAACCGACATGGCGCATGGCAAAGCACGCATAGAAAGCATAGATGCTGCTTCAATGTTGGCAGAGATAAAAAGCGGGAAAGTGGTGGTTATCGCTGGCTTTCAGGGGGTAGATAAAAATAACCGTATATCAACGCTGGGGCGTGGTGGCTCGGATACTTCGGCGGTGGCACTGGCAGCGGCACTAAAGGCTGATAGATGCGATATTTATACTGACGTTGAAGGTGTTTACACAACAGACCCGCGCATTGTAAAAGATGCTCGTAAACTGGATAAAATAGCTTATGAAGAAATGCTGGAAATGGCATCGCTAGGTGCAAAAGTTTTGCAAACACGTTCGGTTGAAATGGCGATGAATCACAACGTAATTGTGCAGGTGCTTAGCAGCTTTACTGACACAGCGGGAACATTATTGGTAAAAGAAGAGGATATTATGGAACAAAAACGCATAACAGGGATTGCTTATTCGCGGGATGATGCGCGTATTTCGCTTACCGAAATTCCAAACGTGCCGGGTATGTCGGCATCATTGTTTGCGCCGCTTGCACAGGCAGGAATCAATGTTGACATGATCGTACAGAACGTAACTGAAGGTGGCAAATCTACAGATATTACCTTCACTGTGCCAAGAGCTGATTTAGATAACGCGGTTGCGGTAGTAAAAAAATTGCAGGATAAGCTGAAATTCAAATCCTTGCACGCGGATAAGAATGTGGCAAAAATTTCTGTTGTTGGTGTGGGAATGCGTAGCCACACTGGTATTGCCCAAACTATGTTTGAAGCTCTTGCCGAAAAAAATATCAATATTTCGGTTATTTCAACTTCAGAAATTAAAATCAGTGTGCTGATTGCCGAAGAATATACTGAACTTGCGGTGCGCGCTCTGCATGCTGCTTTTGAACTGGAGAAAACATGAGCAATGTATTAAATAATCTCTGGTCTCGCGGTACAGAATTTCTCGGCACGGAATATGCTATTATGGGCGGGGCGATGTCTTGGGTTTCCGAACGTAATCTTGTTGCGGCACTTTCTAATGCTGGTGCATTTGGAGTAATTGCTTGCGGTTCTATGCCTCCTGAATTGCTTGAAAAAGAAATTGCTGAAACCAAAAAACTCACCAGCAAACCCTTTGGTGTAAACCTAATTATTATGCATCCGCAGCTTGCTGAATTGGTGCAGGTGTGTAAACGGCAGAATGTTACACACGTCGTTCTTGCTGGTGGGATTCCAAGTGGTGAGACTATAAAATCCATCAAAGAATTTGGCGGAAAAGTTATTGGTTTTGCGCCATCAGCAATTATTGGACGTAAATTAGTACGTAGTGGGGTTGACGCGTTGGTTATTGAAGGAGCGGAGGCAGGCGGGCATATAGGACCAGTTTCTACTTCGGTTTTAGCGCAGGAGATTCTACCGAATATTCGTGAAGTCCCAATTTTTGTGGCGGGCGGTATCGGGCGTGGTGAGGCTATAGTGAGTTATCTAGAAATGGGTGCGGCTGGTGTGCAGCTTGGCACTCGTTTTGTCTGTGCGACTGAATCCATCGCTCATCAAAAATTCAAAGAAGCATTTATCCGTGCGCAGGCGAGGGATGCTATGCCTTCTGTGCAGTTAGACCCTGATTTCCCTGTGATTCCGGTGCGTGCGCTAGTGAATAAAGCAACCGATGCCTTCACTCGCTGTCAGCACGAGGTTATAGCACAGTTCAGGGCAGGTGGAGTGGATAAAAAAGAAGCACAGCTAAAAATCGAACACTTCTGGGCAGGTGCTCTTAGAAAAGCAGTCATAGATGGTGATGTTGAAAACGGTTCTCTAATGGCTGGGCAAAGTGTTGGGATGGTAACAAAAATCGAACCAATGCAGGCTATTGTTGATGAGCTTGTAACGCAGGCTGAATCTTGTCTTTCAGCACGAATGTCTGCATAAAAAACACTAAATTATAGTTGCAATGCAATATATTATTGCTGCAACGCAGCGTTGAATAAACTTCTTTTTATTTCTCTTTTGCGTTACAATGTTGCAATGAGCAGCAAGGTCACAAAATTACCAATTACACCGCTATCGCTGTTGCGTCAGATTCGCGATGTCATGGCACTTGATGCCAGCGCGCAGGCTCGGCTTGATAGTGTGGTGAAGGTTATTGCTGATGGCTTCGATTCACAAGTATGTTCAGTTTATCTGTTGCGTGCTGGCGATATTATGGAGTTGTTTGCCAGTGAGGGGCTAAATAAAACGTCAGTGCATTTAACTCGCATGAATATGGGGCAGGGGTTGGTTGGTGCGGTGGCATCCTCAGCCGAACCACTTAATTTGGCAAATGCCCAAGAACATCCCAAATTTGAATACCGTCCAGAAACAGGTGAGGAGATTTTCCATTCATTCGTTGCTGTGCCAATTTTCCAAAGCGGGAAGGTTATAGGTGTACTGGTTGTTCAGGGTAAAGAAGCCCGCGAATATAGCTTAGATCAGGTTGAAGTTCTGCAGACGGTGGCGATGGTTCTTTCTGAGCTTGCGGTTTCAGGGCAGCTGGTAAAACTTCAGGAAATCCAAACCGCAACTGGCGGGCTTGCTTTACAGCAGCTAACTGGAACACAATTATGTGGTGGCGTGGTAAAGGCACTTGCGGTTTTACATCAACAGCAATTAGTTATTACCCAGTATGTTGCAACAGATATAATTCTTGAGAAAGAAAGATTCGACAGCGCGTTGCAAAGATTACAAGAGTCATTTGATAATTATGTTCAGTCGTCTAGCTTGCGGGATGATGACGTACAGCGGGAGATTATCGAGACTTATTTGTTATTCACACAAGATCGTGGTTGGTTAGTGCGCATCAGTGAAGCAATAGTTTCAGGGCTGACCGCTGAGGCTGCCGTAAAAAAAGTGCAGGAAGAGCTACAGGCAAAAATGAGCCAGATGGCAAGTCCATATATCAAAGAAAGGATTCATGATCTTGAGGATTTGTCTAATCATCTGTTACAAATATTATTAGGGAAGGATGTGCAGCAGAACCAAGATAACCTGCCAGAAGAGTTTATTTTAGTTGCCAGAACTATTGGAGCTGCGGAGCTTCTTAACTACGATCACAAACGTTTAAAAGGTCTGATAATCGAGGAAGGTTCAGCCAGCTCGCACATTGCTGTTATTGCCCGTGCTATGGATATTCCAGCTCTGGCTCGGGTGCAGAATTCTACTATGTTTATCCAATCTGGGGACATGGTAATTTTGGATGCAGATGGTGGAAATGTTTATGTTCGCCCAAGTGATGATGTTACAGAGGAAATGGACAAGCACATCGCACTTTATGCTGAACGTGCAGTTGAATATGAATCTCTGCGCGATGTGGAAGCTGTTACCAAAGATGGTGTAAGGATTTCTCTCAATGTCAATGCTGGCTTATTTGTAAACACTGCCAGTTTATTGCAAAAAGGTGTTGATGGTATTGGTTTATATCGCACCGAGCTACCTTATATGACCTCGCAGAATTTTCCTGATGAGGAAATGCAAACGCAGCTCTATGCTGGAATGTATAATCAGTTGCCAGAAAAGCGTATTATATTTCGTAGCTTTGATATTGGCGGTGATAAAAAAGTTCCATATCTTAATGCTGGAGTGGAAGAAAATCCAGCTATGGGTTGGCGCGCAACTCGTATTGGTCTGGATAGACCTAGCATCCTCCGCACCCAGTTCAGAGCATTGCTTAATGCTGCGGTAGGTAAGCCACTTTATATAATGTTTCCTTTTATCGCGAATGTTTCAGAGTTTGATGCTGCAAAACAAATTTTGAGCAATGAAATTAATGCGTTTGAGTTGGGCGGAAGACAATTGCCGAGCATGGTAAAAGTTGGAGTGATGATTGAGATACCTTCTTTATTGTGGCAGCTTGATGCGCTGATGCAAAGGGTTGACTTCGTTTCGATTGGTAGTAATGATCTGATGCAATTTTTATTTGCTTGCGATCGCGGGGCAACGCATATGGTTGGCAGTTATGATACGCTCTCGCCAGTTATGCTCAATGTTGTAAGGCAGATTGTGGAGAAAGCGAAGCAGCATAATGTGGAAGTTAGTTTTTGTGGCGAGATGGCGCGTAAACCGCTTGATGCGATTGCGCTTGTTGGACTCGGCGTTCGGACTCTGTCGGTTTCTGCTGCTGCAATTGGATCGCTTAAAGCAACAATTCGTAGTATGTCGGTTGATGAATTAACGAGTTATATCGATTATCTAACTACTCTTTCTGAAGCAAGCGTTCGTCAGTGGCTGCTCTCCTACGCACAAGATCACGGTATTGTGGTTTAAGAATTGTAGTTTGATTTTTTTCCAAAGAATAAATATCAGTTAAAAACAAAATTCTTATATTTCATTTGCATTCGTTTAGTTGTAATTGAAAGCCATGACCTCATCATATCATAATGAAATCGGTAAATTGTTACAGAATGCACGCGAAGATCTGCAATTGAACCTGCAACAAGCTTCCACAGCACTCCATATTCGCGCCCATTATTTACATGCTTTGGAGATAGGAGATCTTACTAATTTACCTGGTGCAGCCTATACCAAAGGGTATTTGCAGGCGTATGCGGTTTTTCTGCATTTGGATAAAGACGAATTGTTGCGACGTTTTGAGCTAATAGAAAATAATTTACCAGAAAATGGGCTTTTTTTTCCTCAAGTGTTCAGCAAGGAGAAAAAACCTTCTCATTCAGTAATTCTTCTTGGTTTGGCATTGGTTTTGATAGCATATGTATTATGGTTTTTGTTATTTAAGCCAGATCTTGTAGCACTTTCTGTGGTTGCGATGCCGTCTTATAAAATGGAGGTAACCACTTCATTTCCCGTTGCTAATTATACCCCTAATCTTACTTGCGCTGCGCCTCAAGTTAGGCTATACCCTCCTTGTTATAGCGCAGCTATGGGCAGAATGTCGGAAATTCCAGCACTGCCACTGCGCCGCCAGAGAAATTCTATTATGGAATTGGCAGACTAACCACAAACCTTGTTAAGGATACTGTGCTTCCCATTCGTCGTACATCTTATCAAACTTTTATTGGACACATTCCAGTTGGTGGTGATGCACCCATTATGGTGCAATCCATGACTAATACTGATACTGCTGATATAGCAGCAACTGTGGCGCAGGTTTATGATTTAGCTAAGGCTGGCTCTGAAATCGTACGCATTACTGTTAATAATGATGATTCAGCTAAGGCTGTTCCGTTCATCCGCGAAGGGCTTGATGCTTTGGGGTGCAAAGTGCCGTTGGTTGGTGACTTTCACTATAACGGGCATACATTACTTAAAACATATCCCGATATGGCAATAGCTCTCGCCAAATATAGAATTAATCCTGGAAATGTAGGGTTTGCTGATAAGCATGATTTGCAATTTTCGCAGATGGTTGAAGCTGCGATAAAATATAACAAACCAGTGCGTATTGGCGTGAATTGGGGAAGTCTGGATCAGCAGATGCTTGCTTTAGTGATGGATGAAAACGCAAATAGCAAAAATCCAAAAGATGCTTCTGCCGTTGCTCGCGAGGCGTTGGTACGTTCTGCGTTGGAAAGTGCAAAAATGGCTGAAAATATTGGGCTTGCTGCCAATAAAATTTTGCTTTCCTGCAAGGTTAGCCGTGTGCAGGACTTAATTCTGGTTTACCGCGATCTGGCAAAGCGTTGCCAGTATCCGCTGCATCTTGGGCTTACCGAAGCAGGAATGGGTAGCAAAGGAATAGTTGCTTCCGCATCTGCTCTTGCGGTTTTATTGCAGGAAGGGATTGGTGATACCATCCGCATTTCATTAACACCTGAGCCGAATGGCGACAGAACTCAGGAAGTGCGTGTGGCTCAGGAAATTTTGCAGAGCATGGGTTTTCGCGCCTTTACACCGCAAGTCACTGCCTGTCCTGGTTGCGGACGGACGACCAGCATGGTTTTTCAGGAGCTAGCAGATAAAATCCAGAATTATCTGCGCACACAAATGCCAATATGGAAGAATAAACATAAAGGTGTTGAAAATATGAATGTGGCAGTGATGGGCTGTATCGTAAATGGACCAGGTGAAAGCAAGCATGCTAATATTGGAATTAGCCTTCCGGGTACTGGCGAGCAGCCAGCAGCTCCCGTGTTTGTTGACGGTAAAAAAACTGTGACCTTGCGCGGTGAGAATATAGCAGAGGAGTTTCAAGCTATTGTTGAGGGCTATGTCAGGAAAAACTATGCTGAATAAGTTTAACAACACGGCTGCGCTTATATCAGCTATCGGAATTATGATGCTTCTCGCACTTGCCCGCGAAGTTTTTTTCTTTCCTAAGATGGATATGATCCCCAATCCTGATAGTAGTTGGTTGATTTATGCAGCGCAACGCATGGAGGATGGACAAAAATTATACGTTGATTTTATGGAAACGAATCCTCCACTTATTTTATGGATAAGTCTTCTCCCCGTTTGGGTTGGACGGTTTCTAAATATTTCGCCATTTATGGCTTTTCCGTTTCTGGTAACACTGCTTAATATAGCAAGCCTTTTGCTGGTGGCAAAAACCATGCGTGGTAGTGCATTGCTTGGCAGCAAACCAGTGTTTGGTGCGGTGTTGCTTTATATTGCCTTTGGCTTTTTTCTGCTATCACCCGCTATTTATGGGCAGCGGGAATTTTTGTTTATTTCCTTAGTGTTGCCATATCTTGTTAAATCATTAGTTGAAGAAGAAAAAGCAAGGTTTTCTGCATCCAATTTGCTGATAGTTGCTATGGCAGCCATTGGTTTTGCCATAAAACCGTTTTTTCTTTTGCTGTGGGCGGCAAACGAACTGCATAAGGCAGCGCAGAGGAAAAGTTTTCTTTCGCTATTTTCCTTTGGTAACTGGTTTATTGGATTTGCACAGCTTGCGTATTTCGCAGCTATATATCATTTCACACCAGAGTATATAAATGTGATTCTACCTACGGTTCTCACCACTTATTTTGCTTATGAAACCCTGTGGTCAAGCATATGGAAGGCTATAGGCATTGTTGTGGGAACGACCTTGTTTTTGGTGTGGATGGCAAGTTCACACGGTGATTTCAGAAAAATAATAATGCGGGTTTCTGTGTGGATGCTTGCCTGTTCTCTGTTACTAGTTCTACAGCGCAAGGATTGGCTCAATCACCTCTACCCTATGGTTTTTATGGCAGGTTTGGTAGTGGTGATGGTTCTGCTCTATCTCTGTGAAATATGGCGTGAGTTGGAATTATTGATTGGGCGGTTGCGTTTTACAGCACTTTGCACCTCAGTGGTGATTTTATTATCTGTAACCTATATTGATGCCAAATTCTGGTATTTTATTTATCAGCATCCTTCAGTCATTCATACCAAGCTATTGGCGGAGATTAATAAGCGCGCGGACGGGAAATATGTCTATCCCCTTGCTTTTAATATGCAAACTGGCTTTCCAGTAATAGCCATGTCAAAAGGAATCTTTCGCGGGAGTTTCTATCAACTATGGCCAATGTCAGGGCTTATTATCCGTGAACAAGAAGAAGTAAAAAATGAGGAAATAACAAGAGCATATAATTTCTTTTATGATACTTTAGTGGGTGATTTTCACAGTTATCCCCCAGAATTAGTTTGGGTTGATGAAAATGTTAATTTGGAAAAAATAGCAAATTATGATATTGAGCCTGAAAATAGAAATATTATAAACCTTCTAACTCGTGATATGCGCTTTGCTGTTTTGTGGCAGAATTACGAAAAAATTGGTGAAATAGAAGGTGAAAAACCAGAGGAAAAAGAACTTGCTGATGGCGAAAAACAGTTGAAGCCAGAGCGTTACACATTATACACAAGGATTAAAAAGTGAGCAGTAAATTGCAGCCAGTGCGTGGCACGCACGATATTTTGCCTGATGATTTTGAGAAGTTTAACGTGGTAACGGGCGTTGCTCGTGAGCTTGCCACACTTTATGGTTTTCGGGAAATGGCAACGCCAATTTTTGAACAGACCGAAGTTTTTTCACGTTCAATGGGCGAATCGTCAGATGTGGTGAGCAAAGAGATGTTCACTTTTGAAACGCGTGGTGGCGAGAGTGTGACGCTGCGTCCAGAATTTACCGCAGGAACAGCACGAGCTTTTATTTCAAACGGAATGCAGCAAAATCTGCCACTGAAATTATTTTCTACAGGTGCGGTTTTTCGTTATGAACGTCCGCAGAAAGGTCGTCAGCGTCAGTTCCATCAGGTGAATTATGAATGGCTGGGTGATGATAGCTGGCAGGCGGATGCTGAAATGATTTTACTGGCTGGGCATCTTCTTTCCATGCTCACTGAAGAAGAAACTGAGCTGCACATAAATACTCTTGGTGACGCGCAGAGCCGTGAAAAGTATCGTGATGCGTTGGTTTCCTACCTCACCCCACTTTCTGATAAATTATCTGAAGATAGCAAGCGTCGCCTTGCTTCTAATCCTTTGCGGATTTTGGATTCTAAGGATGATGGCGACAGAGAAATATTAAAGAATGCGCCAGTAATGACTGATTTTCTAAGCGTAGAAGCAGCACAAAGATTCAAAAATATATGTGATTTGCTGGCAGATGAAATGTTACAATTTTCTCATAAAATAGTGATAGATCCTGCTTTAGTGCGTGGGTTGGATTATTACACCGACACGGTGTTTGAATTTGTAGCAAATTCTGGTGATTTGGGAGCGCAGAACACGGTTCTTGCTGGTGGGCGTTATGATGGTTTGATTGGACAAATGGGTGGCAATCCAACGCCAGCCATTGGTTTTGCCGCTGGTGTAGAGAGATTATCACTTTTACTTGCTGATGATATTGTTGATTCCAACCAACATAAAGTTATATTGCTGCCACTCGAAGATATGCCTGCTTCTACGGTGTTTTCAGTTGCTTCTACTTTACGTTTTAATTTGAGTGATGTTTTACCTTGCTTACAGGTGGAAATATTGTGGCATGGGAAACTGACAAAACGTCTGGAAAAATCATCTAAAAATGCGGCAACCCACGTTGTTATTATGTCGGCTGATGATGAAAAACAGGGTATGTGCATTGTAAAAAATATGGCAGCGCGCACTGAGAAAAAAGTGCATTTCGAAGATTTTACAAATGAAGATGAAATAGCTGATATTTTCAGCTTAAAATAAATGGAAAAATAGAAAATGAGTTTTGAAGATAAGTTAGAAATGTTGGTGCGCAGGCATGATGAGCTGGGTGATAGTTTAGCGCGTGGTGATGTATCAGGCAGTGAGTTTTCCAAAATATCGAAGGAATATGCGGAACTGACACCAATTGTGGAAGTTATCAAAGAATATAGCAATGCCAAGAAATCAATTTATGATCTGGAGCAGATGGCAAAAGATCCATCTTGTGATCCAGAGATGAAAAAAATGGCGGAAGAAGAGGCCTATGGATTAACCCAGAAGTTGCCAGAACTTACTCGCAAGGTGCAGTTATCTTTGATTCCCAAAGACGTTGCTGATGAGAAGAACGCTATTTTAGAAGTTCGTGCTGGAACAGGTGGTGATGAGGCGGCATTGTTTGCAGCGGATTTATTCAATATGTATCAGCGTTATGCCCAGAAGCAGGGCTGGAAATTTGAAATTATTTCTATTTCTGATGGTAGCGTTGGCGGGTATAAAGAAGCGCAGGCGGAGATTAGCGGCAAAAGTGTGTTTGCCCGTCTTAAATTTGAATCTGGTGTTCACCGCGTGCAGCGTGTTCCAGCTACAGAAACGCAAGGTCGAATCCACACTTCGGCAGCAACAGTTGCGGTGCTTCCTGAAGCAGAGGAAGTGGATATTAAGATTGAGGATAAAGATTTGCGGATTGACGTTTTCCGTTCTAGTGGGCCGGGGGGACAGTCGGTAAACACTACTGATTCGGCGGTGCGGATTGTGCATATCCCAACTGGTGTAACTGTGCAGCAGCAGGATGAAAAATCGCAGATTAAGAACAAGATAAAGGCGATGAAAGTTCTGCGGGCAAGGCTATATGAAGCTGAACGTGAAAGGCAGGCAAGCGAAAGAGCTAGTGCGCGCAAGGAACAAGTTGGTTCTGGCGATAGGTCGGAGCGCATCCGCACCTATAACTTCCCGCAAGGTCGGGTTTCCGATCACCGCATTAACCTTACCACTTATAACATAGATCAGGTTATGAATGGTGATTTGAACGAATTTATTGAAGCACTGATTGCTGATGATCAGGCGCGTCAGCTATCTGAGTTAAATTAAGGAGTAGAATTAATGGGTTTGCGTGCAAATAAAGTAGAAAATATTCTCGCCAAAGAAGCTTTACGCTGGGCGGTTCTGAGATTGCAACAGGAGCGCATAGAATCAGCCTCTCTAGATGCTAGGATTTTGTTGGAGCATGTTTTAGGAGTTAGCCGTGAGCAACTGCTTTTTTCGCTTGATTTGCCGATAACTCCAGCGCAATATGCGCGCTTGGAAATGCTTGTTGAAAAACGCACGCAGCGTCAGCCGATTGCACAGCTTGTTGGAAAGCGTGAATTCTGGGGGATGAATTTTGTGGTAAGTGAATATACACTTGATCCACGCCCTGATAGCGAAACTCTAATTGAATATGTGCTGGAGCGAATTAAAAATCGCGCTGAGGTGTTTCGGGTTTTAGATTTGGGTACGGGAACTGGTTGCTTGCTGCTTTCACTGCTTTCTGAATTGCCATCGGCAAAAGGTGTGGGTGTTGATTATTGTGACAATGCACTGCTGGTTGCCAAAGAGAATGCAATGGCGTTGGGTTTTGCGGCGCGCTGCGAGTTTACACGCGGTGATTGGTGTGAAAAGTTGGAGGGTGAGTTTGATGTTATATTAGCAAATCCGCCTTATATTCCAACCGACGTTATTCCAACTCTTGACCCTGAGGTGTCGGAATTTGAGCCAATGTTAGCATTGGATGGTGGTGAAGATGGTTTTTCATGTTACCGAAAAATTATGAAGGCGTTGCCAAGCATTATGGCAAAAAATGGGCTTGCTGCTTTTGAATTTGGGATGGGACAGCAGCGCGGGCTAGAGGCTTTAGCAGTTGAAAATGAATTAGAAATTGTTGGTGTAAAACATGATTTAAGTGGAATTGCTCGCTGCATTATTGTGCAGCATAAAAATTAACTATCAACTTATTTAGAAGGTAAATTACAGTGAATTATAGCAGAAAAAAATCATCATCTCAGGGCAGCAGCAATTATAGCGGTAGCAATAACCAGCAGCGTAACAAACCGCGTTTTTCACATGGTGGTGGCGGTCAAAACCATAATAGTGGTGGCAATCGTCCGCGCAAAAATTATGGCGCAATGCGCGAAAAATATTTGACGCAAGCTCGTGATGCTTTAGCATCTGGGGATCGCGTTCTTGCAGAAAATTATTTCCAACACGCTGATCATTGCTTCCGTATGATTGCCGAAGAAAATGCTTCACGTCCGCAGCGAGTGCATGTTCCGCAGCAAGAACAGCAGGTTGCAGAAGTTTCTCCAGAAGCTCCTGCTGAAGAAGATGATACAATCTCCACTAATGTCAGCTCGTTACCAGCGTTTCTTACAGCAAATTATGAGCCACCGAAAAAGGATGATGAGCAACCAGTGATAGTTCCCAACTGGGAAGAAGAATAATTAAATTCCTGTCATCCCCGCGCAGGCGGGGATCTATAGCTACAAAGTTCTGTCAGAGTTTATCTCCATAGATCCCGCATCAAGTGCGGGATGACGGTGTTTAGTTACTCACTAATCCCCAATAAACAAGATTCCTCTTTGCTACATTTTTTAACAAGGTCAGCACTGATATTTTGCATAAGGAATGGTACTTCCATACGCAGAGGGATTAGTTTTTCATCATTGCTGAAGTAAACTGTAAGGCTCGGTTCGTTTGGGTCGTAATCTTCCAGCTCTCCTTTGGTATATCCAGAAAGGAATTTCCTGCGTGCTGTTACCTGTATGGCTCTATATTTTTTCCCAGAAATTTTTATAGTCTTTTCACCAATAATATTAAAATCCGCTTGGGTTAGCCTACGACCATCATAAGCATTCAGAGTAAAAGTTGTTTTTCCATTTTTTTGTGCGCTAAGAATATCGCTACGCATCTGCAACAAGAAACTCATTAGATCATAAGCTGAATTTTTATCAGCATCAGGCACAGCAGGGCGTTTATCACGGTTTTCTGGCGGTTCAATTATTTCTTCGGTTATTTTACCAGCTTTATAAGTCAGTTTTACATGCCGTGCTTTTTTACGGGTTTTATAGTTACTTTCATAGATGCGGTCGGGATAGATAAAATTACTTCCAGTAGCGGTGAGTGTTGTGTGGCTAGAATGTTTGATAAACAAGGCCATAATTCCAGATGAGGAAATATCGCAGGTGACTTTCGCCTTATCTTCCTGCTCGTCAATTTCAATACCGATTTTACCAAAATTTATACCCGACCACCCTGCCTCATAATATAATTTTTCATTGATAGGAGTGAGGTTTTCTGCGGATACAGCAGGGGTAGCCAGCAACATTAATAATAGCGACATATTGATAAAAAGGCGGGGCATAACTATATATATTTGGATGTTTGCTAATAAAACATATTGAAAGGTAGCATAAAATATGAATTTTGAAAAATATACAGAGAAATCGCAAGGATTGATACAGGCAGCGCAGGCTCTAGCTCTTAGGAATTCACATCAACGCTTTACGCCAGAGCATATATTGGCAGCGATGATGGAGGATCGTGAGAAAATGGCTGATAAGCTCATCCGCGTTTGTGGTGGTGATGCTGCGCAGGTTATAAAATCATATGGGGAAGCCATAAAATCAATGCCCAAGGTAGAAGGAAGTGGGGCAGGTGGGCTATATGCAACCGCTGAAATAGCCAAACTTTTTTCCTCAGCCGAAGAGCTTGCAAAAAAAGCTGGTGATGAATATGTGACTGTGGAGCGCATGTTACAGGCTCTTTCACTCGCTGATGGGACTCCCAGCGCAAAAATACTTCGTGACGCTGGTGTTACACCACAAAAGCTTAATTCTGCGATAAATGATATGCGTAAAGGCAGAACTGCAGCGTCTTCCAATGCGGAAGATAGTTTTGAAGCACTGAAGAAATATACCAAGGATTTTACGCAGCTTGCTAAAGACGGAAAGCTAGACCCAGTAATCGGGCGTGATGAAGAAATCCGCCGTACTATGCAGGTTTTGTCACGCCGAACCAAAAATAACCCAGTGCTGATTGGTGAACCAGGAGTTGGTAAAACAGCGATTGTTGAAGGTTTAGCGCAGCGCATGGTAGCTGGAGATGTTTCCGAAACTTTGCGTGATAAACGTTTGCTTTCTCTTGATTTGGGAGCGTTGGTTGCTGGTGCAAAATATCGCGGTGAGTTTGAAGAACGCTTAAAATCAGTGTTGAATGAAATCGCTGCCAGCGAAGGCGATGTGGTTTTATTTATTGATGAGTTGCACACTTTGGTTGGTGCAGGAAAAACAGAAGGAGCGATGGATGCCTCCAACCTTCTAAAACCAGCTTTGGCGCGTGGAGATTTGCACTGTGTGGGTGCTACGACACTTGATGAATATCGCAAATATATAGAAAAAGATGCTGCCCTAGCGCGGCGTTTCCAGTCTGTTTTCATATCTCAGCCAACGGTGGAAGATACTATTTCTATTCTGCGTGGGCTTAAAGAAAAATACGAACTGCATCACGGAATCCGCATTAATGACGCTGCAATCGTTGCAGCGGCAACTCTATCTGACCGCTATATTTCCGATAGATTTTTGCCAGATAAAGCGATTGATCTAATGGATGAAGCAGCAGCGCGGTTGCGTATGGAAGTTGATTCCAAGCCAGAGGAACTGGACGAACTGGACAGGCGCGTTATGCAGCTTAAAATTGAGCGCGAAGCTCTGAAAAAAGAAACGGATGATGCTTCTAAAGAACGTCTTACTAAACTCAATAAGGAGTTGGAAGGTTTGGAAAAACAAAGTGCTGATTTATCTTCGCGCTGGCAGGCGGAGAAATCACAGCGCGTGAGTGTACAGAAACTTAAAGAACATATTGAGCAAGCCCAGCATGACCGTGATATTGCCCAGCGTAGCGGTGATCTGGCGAAGGCTGGTGAAATTGTCTATGGTGTGATTCCAAAGCTTACCGAACAGCTTAAAAAAGCCGAAAGTGCCGCGCAGGATGGTATGGTTAAAGAAGCTGTAACTGAGGCAGACATTGCTGCCATAGTTTCGCGCTGGACTGGCGTTCCTGTAGAAAAAATGTTGGAAGGCGAGCGGGCAAAGCTTCTTAAAATGGAAGATAATCTGCGTAATAGGGTGATAGGACAAGAGGAAGCACTTATTGCTGTTTCTAACGCTGTGCGTCGCGCCCGCTCTGGTCTACAAGATCCATCGCGCCCGCTTGGTTCATTCCTCTTTCTTGGACCAACTGGTGTTGGCAAAACTGAGCTTACTAAGGCCCTTGCCGAATTTATTTTTGATGATGAATCAGCGCTTCTTCGCATTGATATGTCCGAATTCATGGAAAAACATGCAGTAGCGCGCTTGATTGGCGCGCCTCCGGGCTATGTTGGTTATGAAGAAGGTGGTGTGATAACTGAGGCTGTACGCCGCAGACCATATCAAGTGATTTTATTTGACGAGGTAGAAAAAGCGCATCCCGATGTGTTTAATATTCTGTTGCAGGTTTTAGATGATGGCAGGCTTACAGATGGGCAGGGGCGCACTGTTGATTTCCGTAATACCATGATTATCCTTACCTCTAACTTGGGTTCTGAATTTTTGGCAGACTCCAAGGAGAAGAAACTATCGGAAAAAACTCGTGAATTGGTGATGAATGTGGTTAGAAGCTCATTCCGTCCTGAATTCCTTAACCGTTTGGATGAAATTATTTTGTTTGGTCGTCTGCAGAAAGAACACATGGCGGGAATTGTTGACATTCAAATTGCGCGTTTAGCAAAGAGGCTGGAGGAAAGACACATCACTCTTACTTTGGAAGATTCTGCCCGTGATTGGTTGGCTGAAAAGGGTTATGATCCAGTCTATGGCGCACGTCCGCTGAAACGCATAATCCAAAAAGAATTGCAGGACAAACTGGCTAGTGCGCTGCTTGCTGGGCGGATTGCTGATGGTCAGAATGTAAAAGTAACTGGTTGGGAGGGTGGACTTAAGGTTGACTAAAGAACAATTCAGTTTCCCTGCAAATAATAAACGGTGCGACAGCCTATAGCATCAGAATTTTGATAAAGATTTGCTCCGCCAGCGTCCCTACAATTGGTAGGTGCGGTAACCTGTGCTGGGCAATCTGGGGTTTGCTCTATTTTTCCATCAAAAGCAAGAAAACTGCCACTGCTTGGTAGGGCATCATCAATTTTCATATCAATAGCAAGAGCATCATTGGGAGGGAGTGATGCGGTGTTTATTTGACCGCAAGTTTGGCTGTTTGTCCAACTGCCACTACCAAACCATGAAATAGTAACCCCTCTGCGCCGAAATGTGCTATATAAATCTTGGTAATATAAAATTCCATATCTACCACCATTTACATTCATATAGGGTCCGAGTAACCATGCGGATATAAAAGTTTTTTCAAGTAGCTCTGCGGAGACCAAAGAGTGTATTGCATACATTGATTCGTTGGACCACTCAATTAGACCATCTCCATCGCCATTTCCAGCAACAATGCTATTATCGAATAATGCAGTTGAATTGGTGCAATCACCTGGAACGCAGTTATACTTTATCTTGAAGGTATTTACTGCCACAGTTACCGTATTTAAATCACTAATGGCACCTCGTATTTCAGCAGCTTTTATCATTGATTTACCAACCATAATCCCACCAATAACCAGCCCTATAACAACGATAGCTATAGAAAGCTCAATGAGGGTAAATCCACAAATTTTTTGTTTATCGCAGCACATAAGAA
The DNA here is from genome assembly GCA_025464625.1 of Rickettsiales bacterium. Taxonomy (GTDB): domain Bacteria; phylum Pseudomonadota; class Alphaproteobacteria; order Rickettsiales; family SXRF01; genus SXRF01. The sequence continues at coordinate 48,539 of JAOAUZ010000006.1, forward strand.
ACTATTTGCCATCTTTCGGTTTCCACTCGCTGGCTAGTTTTTTTCCTTCGGCAATTTGTTCTGCAGTCATTATTTCTTGTATGTCAGCAAGGCGTTTGATTGCGTATGGTTTGTTCTGTGCCGCTGAAAGTGAGAGCCACAAATAAGCCTGCACAATATCTTTCTTTACTCCCTGTCCATTTGCATACATAGAGCCAAGATTAAACTGTCCTTTTGGGTCATTATTTTCTGCCGCTTTTTGATACCACTGCGCAGCTTTTACTTCGTCTTTGGGAACAGCTTCGCCCTTTGCATACATTACCCCTAGGCTGTTTTGAGCAACGGCAACATTTTGATCGGCTGCTTTGGTAAACCATTTGATTGCCTCAGCATAATCTTGCTTAACACCTTGCCCATTTTCGTAAGCGATACCTAAATTATTCTGGGCAAACCCATAGCCCTGTTCTGCTGCTTTACTATACCATTTTACAGCTTCCGTTAGGTCTTTTGTAAGACCGCCAACACCATCGCTATACATATTGCCGAGATTATATTGTGCTGTGGCGTTGCCACTTTCCGCTGCTTTGGTAAACCATTTTACGGATTCAGCATAATTTTTGTTGTTGAAGTAGGTTATAGCAATATTAACCTGCGCTTCAACATTGCCACGTTCGGCGTTTAATCTTTCTCTTTCAGTAGGTGCGTTGCCGTCTGCTGCCAATGCTTGAGTTAAAAAAAATACTATGTACAAAGCACTGACAAACGAAAGTAGTCTCATGGCTAAATCAATTGTTTGTTTGTTTGTTATTTTCATCAACCATGGCAACGGTTTTTCCGCGTTCAACAGAGGCAAGTTTAGCTTCTATCTTGCTCATGTTGCTACGGAAGCTGGCAAGCTCTTTGCCTTGTAATATGCTGCCAGTTTTAAACTTAATATTGGCAGGATTGCTCTGTATGTTGTCCTTTAGAATCTCATAATGCAAATGTGGACCAGTGGTTGACCCAGTCATCCCTACATAAGCAATAATCTGTCCCTGCTTTACTTTTTTGCCTGGTGAAACACCGCTGGCAAAACGACTTAAGTGAGCATAAGCTGAGGCGTATTGCTTGTTATGTTGTATCTTTAGATAATTGCCATATCCACTTTTTACAGATGCAGATGCCACCACACCATCACCAGCAGCGTAAATCGGTGTTCCAATCGGCGCGCCGAAATCTACACCTCTGTGCATTTTGGTATACCCAGAAATCGGGTGTTCGCGCATTCCAAAACTTGACGTTATTCTCGCCCCGTTAATAGGTGTACGGAGTAGGGCTTTGCGAATGCTCTCGCCTTTTTCATTATAGAAATCCGCATTTCCGTTTTTATCTGTATAACGGTAAATCTTAAGCACTCTGTCGCCCAAATTTAATTCTGAAAATACAATATTCCCATTACCAGCAACGGTTCCATCATTCGTTTCCATACGCTCAAATAAAACATCAATGGAGTCGCCTTTTTTAACATCGCGCTGGAAATCCACATCATAGCTATAAGCATTGATAATTTCATTCAGCATAGAGGCTGAAATACCAGAATCAGAGCCTGTTTGATAAATACTGCTATTAATAATGCCGCCAGCACGAGCAAGCCTCTTAGTTAAAGGGACACTAGTTTTTTTTACGCTAAACTGGTCATCCTTCGTGCGGCTTAATTCAATGGTTGAAAGCCCTGAAACAGGCATTTTGAACTCACGGACTATTATATCGCCATGACTATCCTTGTCGATTTTTACTGTAATGGTGCTGCCAATATCCAATTTGCGTGGGTTAAATACCGCTCTGATAGCGTCGAAAGCATTTTTTGCCTCATTCAGGGTAATGCCTGTATCAGCGAGTAAACTGACAAGGGTGTCGCCTTTTTTAACTTTAAATTCAAGAACTTGAGGGTATGGCACGGGTGTTTCTAAGGCTTTACTATCATTGATCTCAGGCAGTATTTGCGGGGCAGCATCAGCAGTGTATTCAGCAGGAGATGCTCCGACAATATCCTCTAGTGGCGCACTAGCTTGCAAATTAGAAGTATCAATAGGGTTCTTAGCTGAAGCAATTAAACCGTCTGTGCTGAAAATTGGTGTAAGCGAAGAAGTGCATCCTATCCCAAACGCAACGCCAGCAACAAGCCATGAAAGGCGCAATTTTCGTAGTCTTGAGATGCTTGCAGTACGACAAACAATCTTGATTGGGTACGCGGTAGTTTGTTCGTTCATTATAATCTCTAGTTTAATTTTAATTAACAGACTTTGAAATTATTACTGCAAACGTTAGTAGGTGATTTTTCTCTATCTGCCAACCCTAAAAATGCATTTTAGCATTTTTTTGCATTTAAGTATAATTTTAACTTGACGTATGCTTAATAGGTAATTAGGTTGCGTGCCTCCGCCAAACAAGGCAGATACTACCTAAGTGATTGATATATAGTAATATGTATGAAAATTTATGGTAAGTCTCCCTGATTTTGCAGGAGAAAGTATTTTTTGCCTGTGTCGCTAATTTCATAATTTATTTGAAAATATGGCTCTGGCTTGAATTAAATTTGTTAAAAACTTTTGAGATATAAGGGTATATGAATGCCAACAATTAATCAGTTGGTCCGCAGTCCTCGTCGCTCTGTGGCTAAGCGTAATAAAGTTCCAGCTCTGAAGGCATGTCCGCAAAAGCGTGGCGTGTGTACTCAGGTTAAAACTGTAACTCCTAAGAAGCCGAACTCAGCTTTGCGTAAAGTGGCGCGTATTCGTTTGACTAATGGTTTTGAAGTGTTCGGATATATTCCAGGTGAAGGTCATAACCTTCAGGAGCATAGTGTTGTGCTTATTCGCGGTGGTCGCGTAAAAGATTTACCAGGTGTTCGCTATCACATTATCCGTGGTACGCTTGATACCCAAGGTGTTAAAAACCGCAAACAGTCGCGTTCATCTTATGGCGCGAAACGTCCTAAATAGTTATAAGGTAGAGAAATATGTCACGTCGTCACGCCGCTAAAAAAAGAGAAGTTTTACCAGATGCTAAATTTGGTGATGTTGTTCTCACGAAACTTATCAATACCATGATGTATGATGGTAAGAAGTCGGCTGCTGAAACTATTGCTTATGAAGCCCTCGATATCATTCATAAAAAAACCAGTGCTGATCCTCTGAAATTTTTTCATGATGCGCTTTCCAATATTAAGCCGTCTGTAGAAGTTCGTTCACGTCGTGTTGGTGGTGCTACATACCAAGTGCCGACAGAAGTGCGTGAAGAGCGTCGTTTGGCTTTGGCTTTGCGTTGGTTGATTGATGCTTCACGCAGCCGTAAAGAAAAAACAATGCGTGATCGTATTGCTGCTGAACTTATGGATGCGGCGAATGGTCGCGGTGGTGCGGTTACAAAACGTGAAAATACTCATAAAATGGCGGATGCAAACAAAGCATTCTCGCATTATCGTTGGTAGTAGGAAATAAGTAAAATGGCTCGCAAAACACCACTCAGTGATTATCGTAATATTGGTATCTGTGCGCATATTGACGCAGGTAAAACGACTACGACTGAACGTATTCTATATTATACTGGAAAATCCCATAAAATCGGCGAAGTGCATGAAGGTGCTGCGACAATGGATTGGATGGAGCAGGAGCAAGAGCGTGGTATCACCATTACCTCTGCTGCAACAACTTGCTATTGGAATGATCATCGCATCAATATTATTGATACACCGGGACACGTTGATTTTACCATCGAAGTAGAGCGTTCAATGCGCGTTCTTGACGGTGCGGTTACAGTGTTTGACTCAGTTGCAGGTGTCGAGCCGCAGTCAGAGACAGTATGGCGTCAGGCTGATAAATATAGTGTTCCGCGTATTTGTTTTGTGAATAAAATGGATCGTATCGGTGCGAACTTCCAGCGTTGCGTGGATATGATGATTGACCGTCTTGGTACAGTTCCTTTAGTTATTCAGCTTCCTATCGGAAGTGAAGACAAGTATGAGGGTTTGGTTGATCTCATAAAAATGAAGGAAATCGTTTGGAGCGGTGACGAGCTTGGGGCAAAATTTGACGAACTTCCTATACGTTCCGAACTTCAGGATGCCGCTAAAGCTGCTCGTATTAAAATGCTGGAGACTGCCGTTGAGATGGACGATGCGGTGATGGAAAAATACCTTGGTGGTGAAGAGCCAACCATTGCAGAGATAAAATCTTGTATTCGTAAAGGTACTGTTGCTTTTAAATTTGTACCAGTATTAAACGGTGCGGCATTTAAGAATAAGGGTGTTCAGCCAATGTTGGATGCGGTGGTGGATTTCCTCCCTAGCCCAGTTGATATTGGCTCGGTTACAGCTATTGATGTTAAGACTGATGCTGAAATTAAGCGTTTTGCTAAAGATGATGAAAAATTCTCAGGTCTCGCTTTCAAAATTATGACCGATCCTTTCGTTGGTTCTCTTACCTTCGTTCGTGTGTATTCTGGTAAATTGGAAGCTGGTTCTTATGTGCAGAACACAGTAAAAGATAATCGCGAACGTGTTGGTCGTATGTTGCTTATGCATGCAAATTCACGCGAAGATGTAAAAGAAGTTTATGCTGGTGATATTGTTGCGCTTGCTGGTCTTAAAAACACCACTACTGGTGATACTTTATGTGATGTTGATGCTCAGGTTATTCTTGAGCGCATGGAATTCCCAGAGCCAGTAATCGAAGTTGCTGTTGAGCCAAAAACTAAGGCAGATCAAGAAAAAATGGGTATGGCTTTGTCACGCCTCGCTTCGGAAGATCCTAGTTTGCGTATTTCAACCAATGAAGAAACAGGGCAAACCATATTAAAAGGTATGGGTGAGTTGCATTTGGAAATTATAGTTGACCGTATGAAGCGTGAGTTCAAGGTGGAAGCGAATGTTGGTGCGCCACAGGTTGCTTACCGTGAAACTATCACCAAAAAATATCAGGTTGATTACACTCACAAAAAACAATCTGGCGGTTCTGGTCAGTTTGCGCGCGTTATCATTGATTTCGAGCCACTTAAGGCAGGTGAAGGTTTTGTATTTGAAAGCAAAATCGTTGGTGGTTCAGTACCAAAAGAATATATACCAGGTGTAGAAAAAGGTCTTGATGCCTCTATCAGCAACGGTGTGGTGGCGGGATTCCCAACTATTGATTTTAAAGCCACCTTGGTTGACGGCGCGTATCATGATGTGGATTCATCGGCTCTGGCGTTTGAAATTGCAGCGCGCGCTGCCTTCCGTGAAGGTATGCCAAAGGCTGCTCCAGTGTTGCTTGAGCCAATAATGAAAGTAGAAGTTGTAACACCAGAAGATTACATGGGCGATGTTATTGGTGATTTGTCATCACGTCGTGGTCAGGTAACTGGTATGGATTCTCGTGGTAACGCTCGCGTTGTTGATGCGATGGTGCCGCTAGCTTCGATGTTTGGTTATGTAAATACCTTACGTTCGATGTCACAAGGTCGTGCGCAATATTCAATGCAGTTTGATCACTATGATCAAGTTCCATCGGCTGTTGCAGAAGAAATTAAAAAGAAAGTAGCATAGGAGTAAGTCAAAATGGCAAAAGAGAAATTTGAGAGAAATAAACCGCATTGCAACATTGGAACTATTGGTCACGTGGATCATGGCAAGACCAGCTTGACTGCTGCGATTACGAAGGTATTGGCTGAGGCTAATAAAAAGAACACTTATACAGCGTATGA
>JAOAUZ010000007.1 GCA_025464625.1 Rickettsiales bacterium
GCTGCTTCTGCTGCTGCTGCTGCTGCTCCTGCTGCTGCTGCTGTTGCTCCTCCTACTGCTGGTGCTCCTGCTGCTCCTGCTGCTGCTGCTGGTGCTGCTCCTGCTACTGCTGCTGCTGTTGCTCCTCCTACTGCTGCTTCTCCTGCTGCTTCTGCTGCTGCTGCTGTTGCTCCTCCTTCTGCTGATTCTCCTGCTGCTCCTCCTGCTACTGCTGCTGCTGTTGCTCCTCCTACTGCTGCTGCTACTGCTGCTCCTCCTGCTACTGCTGCTGCTGTTGCTCCTCCTACTGGCGTAGCCTCTCCCAGAAACGATGATTTTCAGCTTAGAGGAGATATAGAACCATCTGTACCTGCTGCCAGCAATACTAATGTTGAAGCTATTCGCGCTGGAACAGCAAAAACTATTTATGATAAGGTATTGGTACAAACAAAAACAAAGATAGATGAAAACATTGAAGCGGAAAAAGATAAGCTCCGCAACGGCGGGTGGTTTGATAGTATAAAAGGATTTTTCTTCAAATTGCTAGATTTATTGGGTCTCGGGGATTTAGTGGCTAGCTTTTTTACTCCAAGTAAAGGGGATATTTCGCAAGTTTCTCATCAAGTTGCAAGCACTGTAAGCGAAACCCTGACAGCCAAAGATTTTAAACATAATGGAAAAACCGTTCCAGAGATGAATCCAGAAGAACTCAAGGAAGCTATGCAAACCCAAGTTTTGGACTCTTTGAAAAAAAATAAGCACAATTACTCTGGGTTTAGCGATGAAAATATAAGTCAAATAGCCTCAGGTGCAGGTGCGGCTCTTGCAGAGCCAAAGAATTTTGCACAATTAAGAGATGAAACACCACAAATTATATATTCACAAACTCAAACAGCAAGTTTACAAAACCTAGTTCCTGATAGTAAACAAACAACTAGGTTGGTGGTTGCTGATGTAACAATGGTTCCAGAAAATTTCACTCCAGGAATCAGTCAAGGCTTAAGCACAAGTACTGGTGTCAGTGCAGGGCGTGCTGGCTAACAATATACCCATTAAACTAACCCAGCTTATCTTTCAGAAACTCCGCAGCTATAGCGATGCCTTCCATGTCTATGCTATGTCCAAGAAATGGGCGGGTGTGTGGTTCAACGCTGCATCCATGATTCTTTAGAACATCCGTAGCATAAGCAAGCGAAGAATACGGCACAACATCATCTTGATTGCCGTGAATCAGGCATATTGGCGGGCGGGCAACAATTTCCTTAGCCAACACATCCGCGCCAACCAGCGCGCCAGAAAACCCAACCAGCGCAGCAATCGGTGGGGTACGGCGCAGTGCTAGGTGCAGCGCCGTCATCGTTCCTTGTGAAAATCCGACCAGTGCGAGCTTGCTGTTATCCAGCGATAATTCAGCCAACTGCTCATCAATAAATTCGTTTAGTATATCAACAGCTCTGCGCGCGCCAGCCAGCATATGTTGTGGTTGCCTATCCATCAATGAAAACCACTGAAAGCCAAAGGGATTTACCTCGCAAACAAACGGTGCATTCGGCGCTATAAAATGCGCATCAGGAAGTACGCGGGAAAATAAATCAGCAAGGTCAATCAGATTTGGACCATCCGCCCCCCAACCGTGCAGAATCAGCACTAATTGTTTTGCTTTGCCACCAGAGGCAGGTTTACGAAACGCTGCAGGAGTCATTTTGGTCATAGATATGTTGCTAGTTGTTGGTTGTTAGTTTAATAAATTGCATATACCAACCACTAGCAACTAGCAACTATGAAAAAATCCCTACTCCTCATTGATGGCTCTGGTTTTATTTTCCGTGCCTATCATGCGTTGCCGCCACTTACCAATCCGAAGGGTGTGCCTGTTGGCGCGGTGGTTGGGTTTATGAATATGATTATAAAATTGATGGAAAATAAAAATCCTACTTATGCGGCGGTGATTTTTGATGCAGCACGAATCACATTCCGCAACCGTCTTTACCCAGAGTATAAAGCCCATCGCCCCCCTGCCCCCGATGATTTAATTCCGCAATTCGCCCTCGTGCGTGATGCCACCCGCGCACTGAATTTACCATCAATTGAAATGAATGATTACGAAGCCGATGACATCATCGCCACCTATGCCAAGCAGGCACGCGAACAGGGAATAGAAGTAACGATAGTATCATCGGATAAAGACCTGATGCAGCTTATCGGTGGTGGTGTGCAGATGTTTGATGCAATGAAAAATAAAGCCATTGATGATGCGCAGGTATTTGAAAAATTCGGTGTTAAGCCGGATAAAGTTTTGGAAGTTTTATCATTAATTGGTGATAGCTCAGATAATATCCCCGGGGTGGCAGGAATTGGTCCTAAAACTGCAGCCGAACTTATAGGTCAATATGGTGATCTGGAAAATCTGCTCGCCCATGCCAGTGAAATAAAACAACCAAAACGCCGTGACACATTGCTTGAGTGCGCGGAAAAAGCCCGCCTATCAAAACAGCTATTAAAACTAGTTGAAGATGTTCCCCTACCACTTAAAATAGAAGATTTAGGCTTAAAAAAACCAGACCCAGAAATACTTATTCCTTTTCTGCGCGAACATGGTTTTAAGAGCTTGCTGGCAAAGATGGAGGGTAAGGCAACAGGCAATGAGCAGCAGGCAGTAGTTAAGAAAGAAACATCTACCCCACTAATGCCTAATGACTCCAGCCTAGTGCCTTCTTATGAAATAATAACCACCCTTCCCGCTCTCACAAGCTGGATAGAAAAAGCAAAGAAAATTGGCAAAGTTGCATTTGATACCGAAACAACTTCTCTTAATGCTATGCAAGCTCAGTTAGTTGGTTTTTCCTTGTGCGTGGAAGCGGGAAAGGCTTGTTATGTGCCGTTAGGACATAAGGCAGCAGGCAGTGAGCAGCAGGCAATAGTGGATTTGTTTTCTGAACCTACTTCTTCACCACTGCCTAATGCCTCCAGCCTATTGCCTAATCAATTACCTCTCGAGCAAGCACTAAAAATCCTCAAACCACTGCTTGAAGATGAATCCGTCCTAAAAATCGGACAAAATATAAAATACGATATGCTGGTTATGCAGCAACATAACATAAACATCACACCGATTGACGATACGATGCTGCTTTCTTACGCTCTTCACGCTGGTGAACATGGGCAGGGAATGGATGAACTTTCTGAGCGTTATCTGGGCATAAAACCAATAAGTTTTAATGAGGTTACAGGCACAGGGAAAAAACGCCTGCGCTTTGATGAAGTTGAGATTGAAAAGGCTGCTAATTACGCTGCCGAGGATGCCGATATAACCATGCGCCTATGGCAATTTTTTAAACCACAATTAGCAAAAGAAAAACTGCTGACCTTATATGAAACTATTGAACGCCCACTCGTTCCAGTTCTTGCACAAATGGAAACTCGCGGAATAAAAGTTGACCTGCCACAACTAGCAGCCCTATCCAAAGATTTTGCAGCACGCATGGCAGAATATGAACGCGAAATTTACGCGCTGGCAGGACGTGAGTTTAACGTTGCCTCACCAAAACAGCTTGGTGAAATTCTCTTTGATGAAATGAAATTGGAAGGTGGTAAAAAATCCGATAAATCTGGTGCGTACAGCACCGATAGTGAAGTGCTGGAAGACCTTGCCGAACAAGGGCATGTCCTGCCACAAAAAATACTGGAATGGCGACAATTAGCAAAATTAAAAAGCACTTACACCGATTCTCTGGCAAACCAAATAAACCCAAAAACAGGAAGGGTGCATACTAATTTTGCAATGGCCATTGCCTCCACTGGTCGCCTTAGTTCCAACGATCCAAATTTACAGAATATTCCCATTCGCAGCATTGAAGGAAAAAAAATCCGCCATACATTCATTGCTGAAGCGGAATCATTGTTACTAGCTGCCGACTACTCACAAATCGAGCTGCGTTTGCTTGCCCATGTTGCGGATATTCCTACCCTAAAAACTGCTTTCAAAAATGGTGATGATATTCATGCTATAACCGCCAGCCAGATGTTTGGTGTGCCAGTTTCGCAGGTCGATAATGAACTGCGGCGCAAAGCAAAAACCATCAATTTCGGGATAATTTACGGCATCAGCGCGCATGGTCTTGCCGCACGGCTGGGAATTTCACGCACCGAAGCAGCACAATATATTGAAAAATATTTCGCTCAATATTCTGGCATCCGCGATTATATGGAAAGCTGCAAAGAATTCGCCCGCGAGCATGGCTATGTCGAAACTTTATTTGGTCGCCGTTGCCACGTTCCTGCTATCAATGATAAAAACCCTAGCCGTCGCCAATTCTCGGAACGCGCTGCAATAAATGCTCCTTTGCAAGGCACAGCAGCAGATATTATAAAAAGGGCGATGATAAGTTATCAACGATCAGTTGTCAGCGATCAGTGTAAAATGTTATTACAGGTACATGACGAACTTATATTTGAAGTAAAAGAAAATGCGGTTGAAAAAGTAAAACCAATAATCAAAAATTGTATGGAAAACGCAGCGCAAATATCTGTTCCTCTAACTGTAGAAATCGGAATTGGCAAAAACTGGGGCGAGGCGCACTGATGCTTGACTGGGATAAATTACGAGTGTTTCACACAGTCGCCACGGCGCATAGTTTCACACGCGCTGGTGAAGTGCTGAACCTTAGCCAATCAGCTATAAGTCGTCAGATAAGCGCGTTGGAAGAAAGTCTACAAGTTGCCTTATTCACCCGCCACGCACGCGGTTTGATATTAACTGAACAAGGCGATATTTTGTTTCGCACGGTGAGTGAAGTTCTGACCAAGCTCTCAACCGCTGAAAATGCCCTGCTGGAAAGCAAAGAACGCCCGCGCGGTCCATTAAAAATAACTGCTCCCGCTACTTTCGGAACAACATGGCTGACACCACGCATGCGTGAGTTTTCTGAAACTTATCCAGAAATTGCCATCACCATATTGGTGGATGACCGCGAACTCGATCTCACCATGCGCGAAGCAGACGTGGCAATCCGCATGTTCCCCGCCAAACACCCTGACCTGATACAAAAAAAACTAACTGCCCTCAATAATTCCATTTATGCATCGAATGATTATCTAAGGGTTTACGGAGTACCTAAATCAGCAGAAGATTTGAGGCAGCATAGATTAGTTTTATTTGGTGATGAACAAAATCAACCATTCGCAGAGGTAAACTGGATACTAAAAACAATTGGCATAAGCGATGCCCCGCATAAATCACCGTTCAAGATTAATAGCCTGTTTGGAATGCTGAAAGCTGTAAAAAGCGGAATTGGTATCGCTGGTCTGCCCGATTACATGGTGCAGAGTAAAAATATCACCAAATTACTGCCAGAATTAAACGGTCCTAAAACCGAGATGTATCTGGTTTATTCTATGGAAATGCGCAACTCAAAAAGAATCAATGTTTTCAAAGAGTTCTTGGTTAGAAAACTTGCTGAAGATAAGCTCGGTCGCGCTACTTAGCTATGCGTTTATTGCATAGCTGGCGTGTTTTATTGGCACTACTAATCAATTAAAGAATGTCTATATTGCGTAATAAGTGATAACTGCAACCGTAGTGTTCACCGTCGGGCGCAATGCTTGACACCTCCCTGTATAGCTTAACCGAACCCGCGAGGGTTCGGTTTTTTTATTCCGACGACATAATACATATTTACAGCTTCATTAAAATAATTATATAAGTGCAGCTCAATATTATTCGAGGTATTTCGTAATAATTAATAAGCCGCTTTAGCTCAGGGGTAGAGCAACCGCCTTGTAAGCGGTAGGTCGTCAGTTCGAATCCGACAAGCGGCACCATACTTCGCTCTTACGAGCTTCGTATGGCACGCCATCAGATAGTTCAATATTCTATTGCAATCTCCATCAAGCCATCACGGTAGGTGGGATATAATAATTTTATCCCTAATTCCTGTTTGATTTTATTGTTTTTCACCCGTCTATTCGCGCTATAAAATTCCCTGCCCATTGCTGAAAATTCTGCATCAGAAAAAGGAATCATCGGAGGAATTTCTTTACCAAGCAATTCACAGGCGAACTTCACCACCTCATGCGCTGGTGCTGGCTCATCATCACACACATTATATATCGATTTTGGATTTGGCTTTGCCATAGAAGCCAGAACCGTCTGCGCTATATCGTCCACATGGATGCGTGAAAAAACCTGCCCTGATTTGTCAACCCGCCTTGCTGTTCCTGCTAGAGCATCATCCAGCGCGCTACGCCCTTTTCCATATATCCCAGCAAGACGAAAAATATGCCCGCCCAGCTTGCGCCACTCTTCCTCAGCTTCTATGCGCCTGCGCAACCTGTCATTATTAGGTCGTTGTTCGCTACTCTCATCCACCCACGCACCAGCATAATCTCCATAAACACCCGTAGTAGAAAAATATCCAAGCCATTTTCCAGCTGTTAGGAATGGAAGAACTATATCGCCATTTTCCTGCGGTGGGATGCTGGAGAGAATATAATTATAATCAGCAATGATTTCTGGCGTAATTTCGGAAAACAAAAACGCATTTATTCCTTGCGCTTTAAGTGCAGCACATTTTTCCTGCGTGCGGCATGTTCCAGCTACGGAAAATCCATGTGCCATTGCAGCTCGCGCCACAACCTGCGATGCATAGCCAAGCCCAAAAATAAATAATGATTTTTCTACCATTTATGAAATATCACAAATACCGCAGCACACATCAAGCCAAAACCAACCAGATGATTCCACTTAAGCGGTTCACCAAGGTAGAATATAGAAAATAACGCAAATACCAATAGCGTTATAACCTCCTGAATGGTTTTCAGTTCCGCTGCCGAAAATACCGAGTGACCATAGCGATTTGCAGGCACTTGCAGACAATATTCAAAAAAAGCAATCCCCCAACTGGCAAAAATTACTACCATCAACGGCGCAGTTTTATATTTCAAATGCCCATACCACGCGAACGTCATAAATACGTTGGAAAGAAGCAACATTCCGATGGTGAAAAGTGATGTGGTATTCATAACTACCCCAATTTCTTTTTCAACAAATCATTCAGCATAGCAGGGTTAGCTTTGCCACCACTGGATTTCATCACCTGCCCAACGAAAAATCCGAATAATTTATCTTTTCCGCTTTTATATTCCGCCACTTTATCCGCATTGGCAGCAATTACTTCATCAATAACTTTCTCAATCGCGCCTGTGTCAGTTACTTGTTTTAATCCCTTTTCTTCAACGATTGAGGCTGCATCTTTGCCAGTCTCAAACATGAAATCCAACACATCTTTAGCTATTTTTCCCGAAATGGTATTGTCAGAAATTAATTTGAGCAAACCTGAAAGCTTCTGCGCTGTGATAGGCGAAGCAGAAAGCTCAATTCCCATTTTATTTAAGCGTCCGAATAATTCACCCGTCATCCAGTTTGCTGCAAGCTGCGGATCATTTTCTTTCGCCAGAGCTTCATAGAAATGGGAATATTCCTGCTCCGCAACGATCACACCTGCATCATAAGAAGACAATTTATAATCCTGCATATAGCGTTGTTTTTTAGCGTCAGGAAGTTCGGGCAATGTTGCTTTTATTGAATCCACATATCCTTGCGTAAATTCCAGTGGCAATAAATCAGGATCTGGGAAATAGCGATAGTCATGCGCATCTTCTTTAGTGCGCATGGTGCGGGTTTCACCTTTGGCGGAATCAAACAGGCGGGTCTCCTGTGCGATAGTGCCACCAGATTCCAATATTTCCACTTGGCGCATCGCTTCAAACTCAATGGCTTTATTCATAAAGCGCATTGAATTGAGATTTTTAATTTCGCAGCGCGTGCCTAGTGGTTCACCAATTTTTCGTACAGAAACATTGGCATCGCAGCGCAGATTGCCTTTTTCCATATCTCCATCGCAAGTGTCAATATAGCGCAAAATCGAGCGCAGTTTTTTCATATAAGCCACCGCTTCATCCGCACTACGCATATCAGGCTCAGAAACAATTTCCATAAGCGGCACACCAGCACGATTAAGATCAATACAGGTGTTTTTTGGTTTATATTCATGCAGAGATTTGCCAGCGTCTTGCTCAATATGAATGCGGGTTACACCAACTTTTTTTACACCTTCTGGCATATCAAGTAGCATCTCACCTTTGCCAACAATCGGGTCAAGGAATTGCGAAATCTGATAGCCCTGTGGCAAGTCAGGATAGAAATAATTTTTGCGATCAAATATGCTTTTCAGGTTTATTTGGGCATTGATAGCCAGCCCAGTTTTTATAGCTTGTTCCACCGCTGCTTCATTAAGCACAGGCAGCATCCCAGGCATTCCCGCATCAACAAAAGCAACATTCACATTCGGCTCCTGTCCAAACTCGGTGGAAGCCCCCGAAAATAATTTGGAGTTGGTGTTTATCTGCGCATGAACTTCAAGCCCGATAATAATTTCCCAATCACCTGTGTTGCCTTTTATAAGATTATTTTTAAGCTGGCTCATTTTGTACCTGTTCTTGTGTGGTTGGCTTATGCTGTTTGGTAATCTCGTTAATAATATCGAATATTGGTACAAAATTTATAAATTGATCGGCATTTAAGCCATTAATTTCTTTTGTAAAAAGAATTTTTTTAGAATCATTAAGTTTATAGAACCATAAATAATTCATCTCTTCATAATCAGAAGAATTACATGGGCTATCTACAAAGTATTTTTTATTTATTTCACTAATACTACGTTTACCTGCCAACAAGTCATATTTTTCTATGATATCTTTATAGTATAAAAACTCTATAGGACAGTTTTCATATTTTTCATAATTAACATCTGGAGCTGGTAAAAAAATCGCATAAACCTTAGGATTGCTGCGAGATAAGAAGATGTTTTTATCAATTTGATCAAAATGTTTTTTTTGTTTTAGACCTTCTTCATCATAGTCGAAAAGACCAATTATAATTTTTTCTTCAAATAGTTTTGCTGGACAAGAAATTAAAAATTGTTTTAACTTATCTGCTCCCCCGCTTATACTATCTCCGCAGGGAAAAATATCAAACGAATCATTTATCTTTAGTTTTTCCTTTGCAGTTTCTAAATGCATGGTGTCAGTAATACCCTCTGTAAATAAAATAACAGGTTTATTACTATTTATTACTGTTTCTAATAAACCACCAGCTTCCTGATATGTCATTATTCCGTCAGAAAGAATAGGTATTATCTCTCGTTTTGAACTTTTTCTTATATTTTGACCTCTCTCCATCCAAAATAAATTTTCATCTGGAGTATGTGCAACAGTAGAGGGGCTATGAGTTGTCATAATAACTTGAATCCCAAATTCTCCAACTATTTTTTCTTTTAGTATATCTATAAGCATTTTGCTCATAGATGGATTTAGATGTGCATCAAACTCATCCATCAGAAAAAGTTTATTTTGATGACTTAGCTGCTGGTTATATCCCCATAAAATAAGTGAAACTATAATTTTTTCTCCTGAAGATAGTTCAACAAAAGAAATACTTTCTGTGCCATCAATTGCCTTAAAAGTAGGCGTATAATCAAGTCCTGTTTTTGGCTCATCAATACGATAAATAAAATTATTATATTTAGAAAAAGAATCATTAATTGCCTTCCAAGGAGGAGCAAATCCTATAATTTCTATAATTTCATTTTCTTCTAAAAATTTCTTATTTTTAGCATTTTGCAACACAACGTAATCCATTTTATCTAAATATGCTTTGAAAACTGTGGCCATGTGTTGGTTAGCAAAGCCATCTTCAATATATGAAACAGCATTAGGGGGAATTGCACTCACAATCTTTTCGTCTGCAAGATTTTTGAGAGCTTTAATATTAACTAGGGCACGATCTGAGATTTCTTTTATAAGATTTTCCCATGGATGATTTTCATAGAGACCATTTTTAATGAAAGTTAATATTTGTGTATATAGACTCTCACAATGTTGACGAGAACCCGAATGAGGGGTTCCATTGTTCTGGTTTGTATATAAATTTCCAAATCCATGATGAGATCCCAAATATTTTACTTTACCAATTAATTCTGCTTTCGGATCTAATATAATTGATTTTCCTTGTCCACGATTGTGTAATTCTTCATAAATAGCGTTCAAAAATTTTGTTTTACCAGCACCATTAATACCAGCTATAATAGAGAATTTTGGCACATTTTCCCATAGGAAGTTTGTATCCAAGGTCGCAAATTTATTTATAACCCGTATTTTATTTATCATTTGAGTTAATCATATTCCCTGCGGTTTTGCGCTGAATTGTAGTAACGACTCCAATCCATACGCCGTATTCAACACTTCCGTTTCATCAAAAGCCTTGCCTATAAGCTGCAAGCCTAGTGGCAATCCATCTTTATTTAAGCCAGCAGGGATGGAAATCGCAGGAAGTCCAGCCAAAGAAGTCGGCACAGTAAAAACGTCATTTAGATACATTTCCACAGGATTTACTGGTTTATAATCAAAGCCAAAAGCAGCAGACGGCGCAGTTGGAGTGAGTATTACATCCACCTTTTCAAAAGCCTTGCGGAAATCTTCAGCAATCAACCAACGAATTTTTTGCGCCTTTTTGTAATAGGCATCGTAATATCCAGCAGAGAGAACATACGTTCCAATCATTATGCGTCGCTTCACCTCTTTTCCAAAACCAGCAGCGCGAGTCAGTTCATACATTTCAGTTAGGCTTTTATCACCACCAACGCGCAGCCCAAAACGAACACCATCATAACGTGCAAGGTTGGAAGAACATTCCGCAGGCGCAACAATATAATAAGTAGCGAGAGCATATTTGGTGTGCGGTAGCGTTATATCAATAATATCTGCACCTGCTTCTTTTAGTAATTTAATCCCATTATCCCACACGCGAAGAACATCACCGTCAATTCCATCGGGGCGATATTCTTTGGGAATTCCAATTTTTTTGCCCTTAACATCGGCGTTAAGCAGAGATTCAAAATCAGGCACGGGCATATTAACCGAGGTGGAATCCTTATTATCGTATCCACACATTACCGAAAGCATAATCGCACTATCACGCACGGTTCTGGTGATTGGTCCTGCCTGATCTAATGAACTGGCAAACGCAATCGTTCCCCAGCGCGAACAACGACCATAAGTTGGTTTGATGCCAACAATTCCACAAAATGATGCTGGCTGGCGAATCGAACCACCAGTATCAGTCCCCAGCGCAATCGGCGCGAGATTGGCTGCAACACAAGCAGCCGAACCACCAGATGAACCACCCGGTACAAGCTTGGCATCGCTGCCAGTCTTTTTCCACGGATTGATAACATTGCCGTAATAGCTAGTGATATTTGCCGAACCCATCGCAAATTCATCAAGGTTTAATTTGCCGAGCATCACTCCACCAGCATTCCATATATTCTGAGTGATGGTCGATTCATACTGCGGCTTAAAACCATCAAGAATATGTGACGCAGCTGTGGTAAGTGTCCCTTTTGTGCAGAATAAATCCTTAACCCCAACTGGTATACCTTCAATCGCCCTGCCCTCGCCCTTTGCCAGTTTTTCATCGGACTGCTTCGCCATTTCCAGAGCTTTATCACGGGTGATAGTGATGAACGCGTTATAGTGCGGATTGGTACGCTCAATCTCATCAATATGCGCTTTTGTAAGTTCGCTTGCAGAAAATTTTTTTGCCTTTAACCCATCACGCATTTCGGCAAGGGTTAAAGAACGTAATTCTTTAGTCATATTTCTTATCTTTCTTATTATTTTCTTCTGTATCTTCCTCTATGTTCGTCAAAATATATGACAAAGAACTTTGCAACCGACGAAGTGTAGTTTCTATATCTTCAATTACACTGTCCCTGACTTCATCGGAGGGAGGAGAATCTGAATTAACCATAGTCTTCAGACGCTCATTAATCCGCGCAGTTTCCTTGGCAAAATATTCCGCAATAAAAGTTTTGTCATCCATACGCCCTACTCCATAACTTTTGGCACTACAAAACAGCCATAGTCACTTTCTGGTGCATTTTTGAGGATGGCATCAACCTGATTACCATCCGTCACAGCGTCAGCGCGCAAAGGTAACTTCACCTGCGAAACAGAGGTCATAAGTGGCACGCCATCTGTGTTCACTTCTGAAAGTTGTTCTACCCACTGCAAAATTCCAGAAATTTCTTTGGCGAAATGTGCTTTTTCTTCTTCGCTCACGGCAATACGCGCCAGACGCGCAATTTTTGCAACTGCTTTACTATCAAGTGACATACATATTCCCTTTTAATTTTTTAGTGCTAGTGCCAGTGATTAGTGCTAGTGAGATATTATATATACCATCCACTAACACTAGCAACTAGCACTAGCCACTAGCACTATGCTCATAGAAAACCAAGAAGAATTTACCAATATTTTGCCAAAAGAGGCTCGTTTGCTGGGCTTAGATGTTGGAGAAACCACAATCGGGCTGGCTTTAAGCGATGTTCGTCGCAGCATTGCCACCCCACTTTCCACCATAGAGCGCAGCAAATTCAGCAAGGATATTGAACAATTAAAAACCATTATTTCAACACAAAAAATATGCGGATTGGTTATAGGCTACCCCATAAATATGGATGGAAGTAGCGGACGGCGCACTCAATCCACCAGAACTTTTGTGTCTAACATAAGTAAGCATTTTGATCTACCCATTCTGCTTTGGGATGAGAGACTTTCTACTATGGTTGTTGAACGTATGATGATTGAAGCCGATATGTCGCGCAAGAGGCGGGCAGAATTGGTGGACAAACTCGCTGCAAGCTATATGTTGCAAGGCTACTTGGATAAGGCTGGAGCTAAATAATTTATGGATTTAATGATAACATTCGTAATTTCTTACTTACTTGGTTCAATTCCTTTTGGGCTGCTGCTTACCAGAATGTTTGGGCTTGGTGATATACGACAAGTTGGTTCAGGCAATATTGGCGCAACCAATGTGCTGCGTACTGGAAAAAAAGGACTCGCCATCGCCACGTTGCTGCTAGATTTATTCAAAGGAATAGTCGCAATAAAACTAATCCAATGTATATATGATTATGATATGGCGATGCTTGCTGGTTTATTTGTGGTGCTTGGTCATATATTTCCAATCTGGCTGCGCTTCCGTGGTGGTAAAGGTGTTGCAACTACACTCGGCGCATTTTTCGCGCTGAACTGGCTTTTAGGTCTTGTTGTATGCTTAGTCTGGATAACAATATTCCTTATCTCTCGCATATCATCTCTTTCAGCAATTATAAGCATCTGCTGCGCTCCTGTTATTTCATATTTTCTTTCGGATAAATCGCTTGCGTTATTATGCCTAATTCTAGCTGCCATAATAATTTTTACCCATCGCCAGAATATTAAACGCCTGCTAAGCGGAACTGAACCAGCATTCAAAAGCAAAGAAAAACCATGAATCCATCACTAGAAAATGAAAATCTTTTGGATGTTCTGCAGCTAATCCGCACGCTAAATGTTGGACCAATAACTTTTTTCAATTTGATTGGGCGTTTTGGCACAGCGAAAAAAGCCCTATCCGCCTTGCCTGAGTTATCAAGGCGTGGTGGAAGCAAAGCTGGGCTTGTTCCTTATTTGAGAGAAATAGCAGAAAAAGAAATCGAAGCATGCGAAAAATTCGGTGCAAAAATGATTATGTATGGCAGCCCTGATTATCCATCACTACTGCATAATATTCCTGATCCGCCACCAGTTATCACCGTACGCGGTGACCTAAAAATCTGGCAGGATAAAACAATAGTGGCAATGGTTGGAGCGCGTAATGCTTCGGCTGGTGGCTGTCAACTCGCGCAAAAACTAGCTAAAGAATTAGGTGAAAATGGTGTTATTGTCGCCTCTGGTTTAGCAAGGGGCATTGATAGTTTTGTGCATAAAGGTTCGCTGGCGAAAGGCACGATTGCAGTAATCGCAGGTGGGATTGACAATATTTACCCGCCTGAGAACGCGCCACTCTATCAGCAAATTTTTGAACATGGCGCAGTAATTAGCGAGCAACCATTCGGCAGCATTCCTTTTGCTGGCAGCTTCCCTGGAAGAAACCGCATCATAGCGGGCATGAGCGTCGGCACTGTGGTGGTGGAGGCATCTCCAAAATCTGGCTCGCTAATAACCGCTCGCTTTGCACTGGAAAATAACCGCGAGGTTTTCGCAGTTCCGGGTTCGCCACTTGATCCGCGTTCAAAAGGCTGCAACCAGCTAATCAAACAAGGCGCGATAATGGTTGAATCTGTGGGTGATATAATGGAAGGAATTGCACACACACGTCGCTCAGAACTATTTGAAACTCAAGCTACATTATTTTCCAATAAACCTGTTTCAGCATCTGCAAGCGAAGATGAACTTACTGAATTACGCAGAAAAATACTTGATAAATTAAGCTCTTATGCAGTTTCTATTGACGAACTGATTGAACAATGCAATAGCTCAACTCCTGCAATGCAAATTATTTTGTTGGAATTGGAACTAGCTGGAAGGGTTAAACGCAGTGCAGGAAATAAGGTCTGTTTAATAAGTTCAATAGAAGAAGTGGCGTAATAATCAGTGAACAATGTCGTAGTCGTAGAATCACCGTCTAAAGCAAAAACCATCAATAAATATCTCGGCAGTGACTATACTGTGCTGGCATCATTCGGTCACGTCCGCGATCTTCCAAGTAAAGATGGTTCTGTAAAGCCTGATGATGATTTTGCAATGATTTATGAGGTAGATGATGACTCCAAAAAACATCTCTCCGCCATCGCCAAAGCGGCAAAAAATGCTGATAATTTATTTCTCGCAACCGATCCTGACCGTGAGGGTGAAGCTATTTCATGGCATGTTTTGGAGGCACTAAAAGAATCCAAAGCGGTGGGTAAAAATCTGAATGTTAGGCGCGTAACTTTCCATGAAATAACCAAAAAATCAATTATTGAGGCGTTCAAACATCCACGCGATATTGATATGAACATGGTAAACGCGCAGCAAGCTCGGCGCGCGCTGGATTATCTTGTTGGCTTTACCCTATCACCAGTTTTATGGCGTAAATTACCGGGTAGCAAATCAGCAGGCCGCGTGCAATCCGTGGCACTACGCCTGATATGCGAACGTGATGAAGAAATCGAACAATTTATTTCGCGCGAGTATTGGGATATTAAGGCTCTGCTTTCTCCAGAAAAAGGGGCTAATCTCTCTGCACGTCTGATTGAATATAAAGGTGAGAAGATTGAAAAATTCTCTATCACCAATGAAAAACAGGCAAACGCTATTGCTGGTGACCTGCGCACCAAAAATTACTCAGTGGCAACGCTGGAAGAAAAGCAAGTGCGTCGCCATCCATCGCCACCTTTTACCACTTCCACACTGCAGCAGGAAGCATCGCGCAAATGCGGTTTTGGTGCTAAAAAAACCATGCAGATTGCTCAAAAACTATATGAAGACGGGCTAATCACCTATATGCGTACTGACGGCATCAACGTGTCGCAGGATGCAATAAATTCTGCCCGCGATCATATTGGTAAAGCATATGGTAAAGAATATATTCCTAACTCTCCGCGCATGTATAAAAATAAAACCAAAAATGCGCAGGAAGCGCATGAAGCCATCCGCCCCACTGACATTACTCTAACCATCCAAAAAGCTGGGCTTGATGGCGATCAGGCAAAACTTTATGACCTTATCTGGAAACGTATGGTGGCAAGCCAAATGGAATCAGCTTTGTTTGACCAGTTGATTGTTGATATTGCAGCACATGACAGGCAGGCTGTGTTGCGCACTAGCGGGTCTGTTGTAAAATTTGATGGATTTTTGAAACTCTATCAAGAAGGCAGTGATGACGAAGAAGACGAAGAAAATGCCAAACTTCCTGCTCTCAAAAAAGGTGAAAAACTTGGTGTTGAAGAAGTAAAACCAGAACAACATTTTACTGAACCTCCTCCACGTTATTCCGAAGCGAGCCTTGTCAAAAAACTTGAAGAACTCGGCATTGGAAGACCATCAACTTACGCTGCTATTATTTCCGTTCTTCAGGATAGAGGATATGTAAAACTTGATAAAAAACGCTTTATTGCTGAGTCGCTGGGACGTTTGGTAAATGCCTTTCTGGTTAGCTTTTTTGAACGCTATGTAGAATATGGCTTCACCGCTGATTTAGAAAATCGTCTGGATGAAATATCAGATGGTGAACGCGATTGGAAACAGGTTCTTCGTGATTTCTGGAAAGATTTTATTGCTAAAATTGACGAAAGCAAACAGCTCACAGTTTCGCAAGTCCTTGAAGCTCTGGACACGTTGCTCGCTTCTTATGCTTTCGGACAAGCATCAACAAATAAAGATGCAAAAGATCTGCGTGCCTGCCCTGCTTGCAGTAAAGGTCGTCTTGGTCTTAAAATCGGACGTTTTGGACCTTATATAGCTTGCTCGAATTATCCTGAGTGCAACCACAAAGCCCAGCTTGGTGAACTCACCGCACCTGTGCAGCTTGATGATAATGGAGATGAATTCAAACTACCAAAAACACTCGGTAAAGATCCTGCATCTGGTGAAGATATATCACTACGCAAAGGACCTTATGGCGTGTATGTGCAAATTGGTGAAGGTAAAGCTCCAAAGCGCGCCAGCCTTCTTAAATCAATGCGCCCTGAAACCATGACGCTGGAAATTGCTTTGTCACTGCTGGCGTTGCCACGCGAGTTAGGAAAACACCCTGATACTGGCAAGCCGATAGTGGTGAATAACGGGAAATTCGGTCCTTATATACTCCATGATGGAAAATTCACCACCCTGCCCGCCAGTGAGGATTTACTGACTATCGGTATTAATCGTGCGGTAGAAGTTATGGCTCAAGCCCCACAAAAAGGTGCTGCAAACGTCGCCCTTAAATCATTGGGCAAACACCCAGATGACGGGTTGGAAGTTGCCATTTTCAAAGGTCGCTATGGTGATTATATCAAACACGGAAAAATAAACGCTACCCTGCCAAAAGATGCAGATATAGCCAGCTTTACGCTAGAACGGGCAATTCCTCTTCTTGCTGCCCGCGCTGCTGCTCCCGCTAAAAAAGGTTTTGGCAAAAAATCTGCTCCTAAAAAAGCTACCCCAAAAGAAAAGCCAGAAGCAAAGGAAAAGAAAGCTGCACCAGCGAAGAAAACTACGGCGAAGAAACCTGCCCCTAAGAAAAAGGCTGGATAAGTTGTTTGAAAATATTGTTATTTAGTATATAATGCTTCCTATGATGGAAAATTTAATTACAGAAGATTCTAATATATTGGGTGGCATTCCCGTGTTTGCAAAAACGCGTGTTCCTGTTCATGCGTTATGGGAATATCTGGCGAAAGGCGACTCGATTGAAGTTTTTCTTGATGACTTTCCTACGGTTTCGCGGGAGCAGGCGGTTATGATGTTGCAAGCTGCTGAACAGTCTTTGTTACATGCGCATACTCATTGACGAGTGCCTTCCGCGACGTTTTATCAGCGTGTTTGCTGAGTATGAAGCTATGAGCGTTCCTTATATGGGATGGTCTGGTAAGAAAAATGGTGAATTACTAAAGCTAATGGTTGAAGCCAATTTTCAAGTTTTCGTTACCGTTGACCAAAATCTTCAATATCAACAGAACTTACAAAACACACAAATATCTGTTCTAATTCTTCATGCACCAACTAATAGTTACAATGATTTGCTAATGTTAGTTCCGAAGATTCATACTACACTAGCTACGCTTAAACCAAGTAGCATATATGTCATCGAATAAAAAGTCTTCTAAGAAGCCCCACAAAAAACCAACTAAAAAAGCTGGTAAGAAATCATCACGTTCATCACAAAAACATTCTGGGCAAAAATTTTCTGATAAGAAATTCGTTGTTGGTAGTGATAGGCTGCCTGAAATCTGCGTGCTGGTGGTAAGTACACAAAATGAAGATGGCGAGCTGCTGGCAACACCTCTGGAATGGAAATCACACAAAAACCCACCACATATTTCCGTGTTAGAATCAGGCAGAGGAAAAGCTGCTGCTATTGGCGATCGTATTTTAGTAAAACTCCGAACTATTCGCCCACATTTTTATCAGGCTTCGGTTATCAGAGTTTTAGAAAGCGAGCTATCACGCCCTGTTACTGGTGTTTTTATCCCAACGCTTGAAGGCGGAATAATCGAACCAATTTCACGCAAGATGAAAGAAAGTTTTATGGTTTCTGCTGCCGATACTGGTGGCGCATTGCATGGTGAATTAGTAAGTGGAGAAACAATTATCGGAATGCCTTCACTAGGCATGAGTTACGCTAAAATAACCGAACGCTTGGGCAGGGTTGATTCCCCGCGTGCTGCAAGTTTGATTGCCTCTGCTATTCATTCTCTGCCCAGCGTTTTTTCTGCAGAAGCAATGGCGGAATCAGAGGCTGCCCCCCTTCCCATCCTCACCTCTGACCGTACTGACTTAAGCGATATACCACTAGTTACCATTGATGGCGAAGATGCCCGCGATTTTGACGATGCGGTGTTTGCAGAAAAAGATGGTGATGGATTTCATATAATAGTCGCCATCGCTGAAGTGGCGTTTTATGTGCAGGAAGGCAGCGCACTAGATAAAACCGCATTTGAGCGTGGTAATTCAGTGTATTTCCCTGACCGCGTAATTCCAATGCTACCAGAGAGACTTTCCAATGGTTTATGCTCCCTTGTGCCTAATGAGGATAGATATTGCCTCGCCGTACATATATGGATTAATTCCACAGGCGAAATAAAAAAATATGAATTCGTGCGCGGAATTATGCGCTCCGTAGCTAGGTTGACTTATGAGCAAGTGGAAGTTGTTGCGTCACACGAGCAGCTAATCCAGAATCTGAACGCTGCCTATGCTGCCCTCGCTTATGAACGTGATAATCGTGGCGCGCTAGATTTGGATTTACCTGAATATAAAATTCATTTTGATGCTGCTGGAAATGTAGCAAATATTGCGCCGAAAACTCGCTTGGAAAGCCACCGCTTGATTGAGTGTTTTATGATTGCTGCCAATGTTGCTGCTGCCGATTTTTTACTAAAAAATAAAATGGCAGGAATATACCGCGTGCATGAAACACCATCCGAAGAAAAACTTGATGAACTACGCAGCCTGCTGCTTGCCTCTGATTACCGCCTGCAAAAAGGTGCGGTGACTGCCAAACATTTTAACCGCGTACTGAAAGCATCAAGCGAAGATCCGCGTCGCCCGATGATTCACACCGCCGTTTTGCGCGCGCAGATGCAAGCTTTTTATAGTGCAGAAAATCTCGGACATTTTGGTTTGGGATTACAGAAATATTGTCACTTCACCTCACCAATCCGCCGTTACAGCGATCTCATCGTGCATCGCTCTATAATTTCAATTCTAAACAAAAAGACAACTCATCAGTCGCAGGCTAAAAACCACCTGCCTGATATAGCACTGCATATCTCTGAAACCGAACGCAGAGCTATGCTTGCCGAGCGTGATGCTGCTGATAGATATAAAGTATCTTTTATGGCGAAGAAAATTGGTGAATTATTTGCAGGGATAATTAGCGGAATTAATGAATATGGTCTATTCGTAAGCCTTAATGACACAGGTGTTACTGGTTTTGTTCCCGTACGCAATCTCGGTCGTGATTTTTTTGTGTTTGATAAGAAACATTCCTGTTTCAAAGGCAGAAGCAGCGGTGAGATATTTGCCCTTGGCGCAGCTATTGCGGTTCGTGTGCAGGAAGCAAATTCTATGACAGGTAGCTTAATTTTTGTTCCTGAATCTTCTTCAACCAATAATCTGCCTCCTCTAAAAAATAAACATCATCATGGAAAACCATCCAAAAAATATAAAGGTGGGACAGATAAAAAATTTACTGGAAAACATCGCAAAAAACGCTAGAAGGTTATTTATGAACAAAGCACGCATTTACCAACCAGCCAAAAACGCCATGCAATCTGGCAAGGGCAAAGCTAATACATGGCTTCTGGAATTCACTCCAGAAACCCCTTATTTTGTCGAAGGCTTAATGGGCTGGAGTGGAATGGAAGATACAACTCGTGAGCTTTGCTTACGTTTTCCTAGCAAGGAAGCTGCTATTTCCTATGCCACCAAAAAGAATATCGAGTTTGAGGTTTTAAGCCCAAATAAGAGCAAAGAACGGCGCAAGGCTTATGCTGATAATTTTACCTTCAGCAAGGTAACAGGCTGAAATTATATAAAAATTCATCTATTTAGCTTGTTATGTCAGCTTATATACTAGTTTTTTGATGATTTTCTGTTACAATTCGGTAACATGTGTCTGATATATTATCATTGAATAACAAACATAATAACAGGTTGCCTATGAAGCGTTTTACCGTTCCTTGCGATTTTAATGGTGTTAAACACCCCTTCCATGTTTATGTTGGAGAGCCACACTCGCAGCGTCACCCACTGCAGCATCAAGCGTGGTGGCTTTCGACAATTCGTGGCGGAACAATCCCACAAGAAGTTATGGATAGCTTTGAGCGTCTGCATAAAATTGCTCTGGAAAACAATGTTTCATTTGAAGATTTATGTGTATATGCGATGGGAACTGCCGCTGCTGAAGAAAATAACGGGCAGCAACAGCCACCAGCCGAGCAGGTACAATAATATCAATGATATATGGAAGACCTAATTACCAAACTACTTACCACCTCCTTCGCGCTATTAGATACTGCGCATAAACTTCAATCACCAGAATCGCTGCCTGTTCCCGCCACCAAAGATAATTCTGTGGATGTTGCCCGCAAAACGTTGCGCTGGCTGCGTAATCTACAAGATATTTCGCAGGATATGGAAAGCTGGATGTATATAGGCAGCTTTCCAGAGCAACAAACAAAAGCTGAGTATCTACAAAATCTTATTTCCATTTACGCAGGACAGGTAAAAATAGCGCAGTTGAGCAATCCTGATTTACTAAACCATTTCACCATTGACCATGCCAATCATGCTGTGGGCAGCATAGCCCTGTCAATATCACTCCACACGCTGGAAAACCTGCCTGATGACAGCTCTTCCATAGCTGAACTTGATAGTCACCTTGATGACATCCCGCCAGAATGGGATAGAAGACAAACCCAAAGCGTTGAACAGCTCATAGACGCGATTGAAAGCGGGCTTACGCATCTTGTAAATAAACCGCTGGGAGATCGTTCACCTGTAGATCGCCTGATTGAAGTAAGCACCAACCTACAGGAAGCAGTGCGTCAGCTTTATTCCATTGATACTTTAGAAGACCCTGCCCGCGAAGAATCCATCGAGTTGGCACGAGAAATTCTCCGCAGGTTAAAAAATCTATCATTCAGCGATAAACCGATAGAAGAAGCTATTGATACTGGAAAACCAAATGAAAAGCTGGCGTTTGCCAAGAGAATTTCCGAAATGGTGGATATGTATAAAAACCTATTGTTTGAAGCAATGCGCATCAACCCAAATATAGTTAATGATATTCGTGTAAAAAATGCCAATGATGCTGCTGGCTGGTGTTCTAATGGCGTTGCATTAATGGCTGCCAAAGAAATTCCAACAAATTCAACTGCCATCAATCAAATTTCTGTTGATATAGAACAAATGATAAGTAGCGGGAAAAATACCACTGGTCTTGCCATAAATCACCTTATGCACAAAATGGAAGGCGGAGTTGAACACGCCGCAGAACAAATCTCATCACATGAAAAACAAGAACAGAAAGAACATGCAGAAGCTGAAGCCGCTGCCCAAGCAGAAAAAATACGCCGTCGCCGTCGCCGTCGTCAACATCATCAGGGTTCTGGTGCTGGCAATGTTTCACAAAGGGCAAATACCGCAGCTCAACATGAAACAGTAAGAAATACTCTCCAGAGCGAGAAAGGCGGTGTCAGTGCGTTAAACAAAATGGACATTGCGGCTGTTCGCCAGGCTGGAAATTCATTACGCAGAAGCAACCGACAAGCAAATGAAATGGTATCCGCGAATACAAAGATAGATAAAAATACTGGTATGATAACCACAGTTGCTAATATCACTGCGAATACTAAAATCACACCAGATGATAAGGGCTTCGCCAATCGCGAACGCGATCCGTTAAACCCCAATAACCCACGCAATAACCGCCCGCGGATAGGATGATTTTGTTATTCCGAGCAAAACGAGGAATTTTTGTATTATTCTTGTTTACTATGAAAATATCTCTCGACAAACGCGAGATGACAACTAAAGCACCGCCTGCATCATTGATTTGCTACCAGCAACAATTGATTGCAGCAGCGAGGTAGTTTGTGGCAATATTTTCTGCATATAGAAACGGGCTGTAGAAATTTTAGCTTCATAAAATTCCTTATCCGTACCACTCGGTAATTTAGCTAGTGCAATTTCTGCTTGGCGCGCCCAAACATAAGCAAGTGTCACAAGCGCAAACATTTTTTGATATTCCACCGCACCGCCTGCTGCATCATCAGGATTTTTTAGTCCTGCTCCCGCCAACCACATTGTTGCCTGTTGCAAATATTCCATATTTTTTGCAAGAGGTTTTATGAATTCTGCCATCGCAGCATTGTCTTTATTTTTTGCTATGAACGCATCTATCGGATGGAAGAATGAGCGCATATATTTACCCGCTGCCTGTGGCAATTTCCGCCCCACCAAATCAAGTGCCTGAATTCCGTTTGTGCCTTCGTAAATCATGGTTACGCGCACGTCACGCACATATTGTTCAACGCCATATTCCTTGATGAAACCATACCCACCAAACACCTGTACAGCGAGGTTTGCCGTATCAAATCCACCATCAGTCAAATATGATTTTACTACAGGAGTTAGTAACTGCACAAAATCATCGGCTTCTTCGCGAACACTCGCATCAGGATGACGATGAGCAAGGTCAATTTTAAGAGCCATTTCCAACGCCAATGCACGCGCGCCTTCGGTAAATGCCCGCATGGTAAGCAACATCCTGCGCACATCAGGATGAACAATAATAGGATCAGCAGGTTTAGTTGGCTCTTTTGCACCAGTAAGCGCACGGCTTTGCAAACGTTCCTTAGCATAAGCAAGCGCGTTTTGGTACGCCACTTCACCAATACCAAGACCTTGCACGCCAACATAAAGCCGCGCAGCATTCATCATAGTGAACATCGCCTTCATGCCTTTATTCGGCTCGCCAACCAACCAACCTTTTGCACCATCATATTGCATCTGGCAGGTTGGCGAAGCAGCAAGCCCCATTTTATGCTCAATCCCCGCACACATAAGCGCATTGCGTTCGCCCAAACTTCCATCATCATTCACCATAATTTTCGGCACTATGAACAGGCTTATTCCTTTAGTACCAGAAGGCGCATTAGGAAGTCGCGCTAACACAAGATGGATAATATTCTCCGTGAGTTCATGCTCACCAGAAGAAATAAAAATTTTGCTGCCCGAAATAGCATAGCTACCGTCGGGCATAGGTTCTGCCTTAGCTCGGATTAACCCTAAATCAGTTCCTGCTTGCGGTTCGGTAAGGCACATTACCCCCGACCAATGACCAGAAACCATCTTCGGCAGAAATTTGTTTTTAAGCGCATCGCTGGCGTGAAGTTTTATCGCATTATACGCGCCATGACTTAATCCCGGTGTTAAACCAAATGATAAATTCGCTGAACACACCATCTCCATAAGCGGCATGTTAAGCACGTCTGGCAGCCCCTGCCCGCCATAAGCTGGGTCGCAGGTGAAAGACGGCCAGCCACTATCTACATAGAGCTTATAAGCTTCCTTAAACCCGTCAGGCATAATAACTTTGCCATTATCATAGCGAAGTCCCTCTTTGTCGCCCTTCTGATTCAGTGGAAATAACACCTCCTCCGCCATCTGCGCTGCTGCTTCAAGCACAGGCGTCATAAGTTCTGCGCTGGCATCAGCGAAGCCATCTACATGTGAATATTGCGAGAGGTTCAAATATTCATGGAGCAAAAACTGAAAATCGCGGACGTTGGCTTTGAATTGTGGCATAAAAGCTCCGAGTTGTATTCCGTCATCCCGCACACTTGATGCGGGATCTAGGGCTACAACCACAGAATGAATTTGTAACTCTAGATCCCCGCCTTCGCGGGGATGACAGGAAAAATTGCTATCCTCTCACCCTATCACAATTCTCTTAACAAACCATTAACTAGCGCAGATTTGCTGCGCTGCAACAGCAACTTATTTGCTATTTTTTTTGTTATATTTTACAGAAGACCACCACGACAAAAGGGTGCATACCAGACCAATAAGCCCAGTTATCACCTCTGGAACATGATGCATAGAGCTGGCAAGCATAATAAATGCCAACGCACCAATCCCATAATGCGCGCCATGCTCCAGAAATACATATTCATCCAACGTACCTTTTTTAACCATAAAGGCTGTCATGGAACGTACAAATATTGCCCCTACTCCCAGCCCAAGCATAATAACAACAACATCTTTGCTGATAGCAAATGCACCGATTACACCATCAAGAGAGAAAGACGCATCAAGCAATTGCAAATACATAAAACCAATAAAACCAGAAACTGCCACAGATTTATTAGCACCATGTCCATCACTAGAAAACAATGACATAACACTGTTTATGGTAACGTAAAGCACTACACCAACCAACCCAGAAACAAGTGCCGATAATTTTGATTCGGCTGGTAATATCGACTGCATAATAAGAAGCACGATAAGAGATAGAATAACCTCCAGCGACTGTAACCTGCCCGCTGCTGAAAGCCTGCGTTCTAAAAACCCAATCCAATGGATTTCTTTGCTTTCGTCAAAAATAAAATGGAGGAACACCATCAGCAAAAACATCCCGCCGAAAATCGAAATCTCAACATTCGATGCCAGCACATGTTTGCTATATTCATCAGGATCTTTGAAGGCAAGATGGCTAACATCAAACATTGAAAGCCCAGTTGCAAATGAAACCAACAACACAGGAAACACCAACCTCATCCCAAACACTGCAATCAATATGCCCCACGTCATGAAACGTTTACGCCATTTCTCATCCATTCCCTTCAAAATGGTGGCATTCACCACTGCGTTATCAAATGATAGCGACACTTCCATTAAAATCAAAATTGCGGTTATAACAACACCTTCCGTCCCCGCCCACATATAGGCAAGCATCAAGCCGACAATCGTACAGATATTAGAAAAATGGAAATCGCGCATGTTCTGATAAAACCTCAAATAATAAATATTATATTATCTACTATCCGAGCAATCCGCATTTGTCTAGAGTTCTTGTCCAAAGATAAATTCTCTTGTCAAAACTCAACTTAAATTCCTGCCAGTTGCAATTCCATTGCTATTTTCTGTACTGTTTCAGGTGTCTTTACAGCATCTTTATTTGCTATGGCAATATCCCTTAGTGCTTGGCGTTGCGTAGCGTTTAAGTGCAAACGGACATCCATTTCATGAAGGAAACGTGGAAGCGGTCCATTCCCAGTTACAAATGATTCGTAATTATCTGGGTTATTGATTGCACCCATAGGATCAATCGCCGCAACATAATCATTCGTATTTACGAATTGGTGTTGGAGAAAATTTAATGTCTGATAAATATCATTTTTAGGGCTGCTACTGCCAGATTTTTTCGCGCCACTGTTATTATTAGTAAAAACAGACAATAAATCATCAAAACTGGTGGTGGAATTTCCTGAATTATTGTTATAACTGTTACGGTTAACGCCATTGGAAAGTGTCGGCAGAAGAAAAGAAAGGTCATTTATCATAATCGCCCCCATTGCATAGTTTATGCCATTAACAAGATATCTTAATGTTTATAGGCAATAACCGTGCCGAAAATATATTTAGAGATTTTCGTCATCATCTTTTAATATACGGTGTGGCGCACCGTCTAAATCCTCAAACTGTCCATTCTTTGTTGCCCAGAAGAAGGCAAGCAGACCTGCAAAGCTTAGAGCAATGGCGATAGGGATAAGGTAGAGCAATGCCGTCATGACTTCTTATCTTTCAGTAAATTCAAGCGCATTGCGTTAGCTATAACAAGTATAGATGAGCTGGACATAGCAATCGCGGCAATAAGTGGTGTTACCATTCCTGCCACGGCTAATGGAATAGCAATAATGTTATACAAAATCGCGAGTATAAAATTTTCTTTTACAAGAATTTGTGAAAACTTTGCGATTCTCCAAGCAGTAAGTACGGGCTGTAATTTCTCTCCTTGAAATACAATATCGGCAGCATTTTGAGTAATATCCATAGCACTGGTTGGCGACATAGAAATGGTTGCGGAGGCAAGCGAAGGAGCATCGTTCAGCCCATCACCAACCATAAGAACATTTGCGCCACTGGCTTTTAATTCTGCAATTTTTTCTGTTTTCTGCACTGGAGTCATCACTCCTTGATATTCATCAATACCAAGACGTATAGCCATTTCTTTCGTTGTTTCATTCCTATCACCTGAAAGAAGCAGTGTTTTTATTCCTGCATTTTTCAGTGAGCTGATAATATTCTTAGCGTCCTGTCGCATCTGATCCGCAAAAGTGAAACGGATAGCTTCTTTATCATCTTCAGCAAACCATAATTCCATTGTGCTGTCAGCATCATCAGGAACATTCGTACACCAGCTCCTTTTGCCAAGTTTGATAGCTTTGCCGTTATAAGTTGCCTCAAGACCGCATCCCTGTATTTCATTGACTATAAGTGACAATGTTGCTCCCTTATATGCTTGTGTAATAGCTCTGGACAGTGGGTGCTTGCTTTGCGCTGCAAGTGATGCTGCAAACTTCATTACCTCATCAGAATACTGCTCGCTATTTAATAATTCTGGCTTTCCTAGCGTTAGTGTACCCGTTTTATCAAATACTGCGTGAGTGATAGTTGCTAATCTTTCAAGCGCGCTACCCGATTTTAGCAAAATTCCAGAACGCAATAATTTCCCACTGGCGAGAACCTGCACAACTGGCACAGCAAGCCCAAGCGCGCATGGACAGGTGATGATAAGCACCGTTGCGGAATAAAGGAGAGCCACCTGCCACGCTATATTTCCAAACATCAGCCAACCCAGAAAAGTTCCTGCAGCGAGAATATGCACAGCAGGTGTGTACCAACTTGAAATGCGGTCTGCGAGCGTAACATAACGCGCCTGTGCTTGTTCAGCAGTTTCCATCAAACGCACGATTTCTGCAATCAACGAGCGTTCATGAGCTTTGGTAACGCGTATATTAAGTGGCGCATCAAGGTTAATTGTTCCTGCAAAAACCTGTTCACCTATTGTCACAGTTCTTGGTAGGCTTTCACCTGTAATCAGACTTGTATCAACTTCTGAAGTGCCATTTATAATCTCACCATCTGCACCGATTTTTTCACCTGATGCCACGAGTAAAATCATATTCTCTTTTATTTCGGAAAGCTGAATTTGTTGCTGCTTTCCATTATCATCAATAATGGTGGCAAATCCCGTCATCATTTGTAGCAGGTCATGCGCAGCGCTACGCGCTTTCCCCCGCGCCCGCGCTTCCAGATAACGCCCGATCAGAAGGAAGAACAACAGCATCACACCAGAATCAAAATAGGAATGATGCCCGAAAGTAGCTGTTTCAAATATGCTCATTAATGTGGCAAGAATTACTGCCACAGAGATTGGAACATCCATATTGGTACGGAATTCTTTTAATGCTTTCCATGCCGAAATATAAAATGGCAAACCACAATAGGCTACAGCAGGAATAGCGATGGCAGCCTGCACCCAATGGAAAAAAGTGCGGGTGGCAGAACCCATTTCAATAGTATCACTGCTCCATAGCGGAACAGAAAAAAGCATAAGATTGCCACTGGCAAAACCAGCCACGGCAAGGCAGCGCAGCAGAAATTTTTCTTCTTTTTTCTCAAATGTCTCTGATGTTTTGGGATCAAACGGCACAGCGTGATAGCCCATACTGTTGATCATCGAGATAAAAGATTCTCCAATCTCCGTAGCACCTTTCCATACTACATGTAAACGCTTAGTAGAAAGATTAAGACGTGCATCAGTTACTGCTTCCTGTTTTTTTAACGCACCTTCAATAATTGCTACACATGAAGGGCAGTGCATTCCGTCCACCAGCAGATTTAAACTGTGTGTTCCGTCTGCTTCAGTTGTGATAAAATTCGTAATACTCATTGCACTACTATGCGCCTTGATTGCTGATAATGAAGGTTATCATATGTCGCATCAACACGCACCTCCCATAAACCTTTGGCAGGAAATGAGATAGGTGATTTTCCATTTTTCAGTTCAGCAGTAAAATCCATTCCTGCTTGTGTAGGTCGAGTGATGGTGGCTATTGTTTTCTGAGGAAAAAGTGACTTGTTTTCTTTATCTCTCAAAGAAAAATATAAATTACCATTCTCATATTTTACATCACCATTCCAACCGAGTTTTTGTTGATTCTTCTCAGCCTCCACCACCTGATTATAAGCGAGCCCCTTTTCATAAGGATGTTTTGTCACTATCCCAGTGTTAGTGCTAACGGCAAGCGTAACCATAACCGCATTCACCAACGCGATGAATACGAAAAACATTACAAAATACCAAGGAATAATTTTGTCACGCTGTTGCATGGTGCTGCTCATCTTCCCTCACTAACAAAAATAGTTTCTTTAGCTTCGTTTATCTTATTCTCTGTTTCTGTGATAATAAACTTAATCGATTTGCGTTGTTCTGTCTGTTTTTTAGCTGTTATAAATACGCGGAAATGCCCAACACTATCGGCGAATACAGCTAGGTTTTCTGGTGAAATATCAGAACTTGCTTGTACACGGATTGCCGCATTTTCTAATCCTTCCAGACTTAATGTATAATTTTTATCTTCATGATTTTTGTTTATAATAGTCACGTTGTAGCCGTTGCGTATCGAACCATCCGAAAGCTGTACAAATAACGGGTTACGATCATGAATAACATTTATTTCCAGCGGTGAACGGGTAAGTAAACTATAGAGCATTAAACAGCCAACTATTCCTATAATACCTGCATACCAGAAATTACGCAGACGGAACGGATTAAAAGGTTTTTTGCTTTCAGTGTCGTAACGAATCAAGCCTTGAGGAAGACCAATTTTATCCATCACATTATCGCAGGCATCAACGCATAATCCACAAGCTATACATTCCATTTGCAAACCATTGCGTATATCAATTCCCATAGGACAAACCACCACACAGGAATCGCAATCAATGCAATGTCCTTTCCCTTCCCAACTATCACCCGCTTTATGTTTTCCGCGTGGTTCACCGCGCTGTTCATCGTAAGCAATAATTAGCGTATTTTTATCAAACATCGCTGACTGGAAACGGGCATAAGGACACATATAAGTGCATACCTGCTCGCGGGCAAAACCAGCCATCAGATAGGTGGAAAATGTCAGCCCCAAAATCCAACTAAGTACACTCCACGGCACATCAAAATGGAGGATTTGGTCAAATAATGTTGGGGCATCATTAAAATAAAACACCCATGCACCACCCGTGCATAATCCTATTATCAGCCAGATAAAATGGGTTAGAGCTTTCCTACGGATTTTTTCAAAATTCCATGGTGATTCATCAAGTTTTTTTCGGGCATTGCGGTCACCCTGCACTATGCGCTCAACCCAAACAAATAAATCTGTCCATACTGTTTGCGGGCAGGCATAACCACACCAAACCCGCCCAAACATAGCGGTTACAAAAAACAACCCAACCGCAGCTAAAATCAAAATTCCCGTTATGTAATAAACTTCCTGCGGCCATATTTCAATACCAAAGAAATACGCACGGGTACGCTCTAAATCTATCAAAATAGCTTGGTCTGGGGCTTGTTCTCCTCTATTCCAACGTATCCAAGGTGTACCATAATAAATGCCAAGCAGCGTCACCATCGACAGCCATTTTAGCTTGCGAAACTTACCCCATACCCGACGCGGGTAAATCTTTTCCTGTTTGGCAAAAAGTTTGGTGGTTGCAGTCATTTTTATTCCTTAGGACTAATTGATTCCCCTCCACCAAGCGAATGAACATAAATAGAAAGCTGTTTGATAGTTTCATCAGAAAGTCTTGTTTCCCATGCTGGCATAACACCATGGCGCGGTCTTTTTATTTGGCTGACGATACTTTCTTTGTCGCTGCCATATAGCCAGATATTATCAGCAAGATTCGGCGCTCCAACCGCACGCCCACCCTTGCCATTATCTCCATGACAGGATGCACAGTTTTGTTTGAATATTGCCATTCCTTCTTTATTGTCTGTTTTGCCACTGGAAAGATTTGCTACATAATCAGCTACTTTGTTTATCTCATCTTTTTTTAGCATATCAGCGAAGGCTGGCATTTGTGATTCACGCGCTTGCGGATTGCCAGAACGAATTCCGTATTTTAATGTTTTATAGATAGCTTCAAGATCGCCCCCCCATACCCAATCATCATCATTCAGGTTGGGATAACCGCGCCCACCAGAAGCACCCGTGCCGTGGCAAGCAGCGCAATTTTCTTTGAACATAGTTTTTCCGCCAGCAACAGCGAAAGCATAAAGCTCTGGGTCTTTCTGAATTTCTTTTAGCGAATGTTTTTTGATTTTTTCTGAGAATTCACCACGACGCGCGGTTATTTCAGTTTGCTCTTCTGCCAGTTTTTTAAATTGCGTCCAACCCGCTGTACCTTTGGTATTACCTGAAAGAGTTGGCCATGCTGGATATACCACCCAGTAACCAACAGACCAAACTATTGTGATAAAATACACCAATAACCACCAGCGCGGGGCTGGTACGTTTAGTTCTTTAATCCCATCCCATTCATGACCAGTGGTTTCCACGCCAGATATTGCATCACGTTCAACTTTCTGTTCAGAAGGTTTTTGAGAATCAGCCATTTGCATCCTCCTTCAGTGGAATTTGTGCTAGTTTCTGCAGCCTTTCTTTCGCACTTGGGCGCATGGCCCATACTAAAATCCCTACAAAAATAAAAAAGAAAAGCAAAAGCCCTGTAATTGGAGCGTATTCTATGAATTTTTCTATCATGGTTTCTGCTCCTCAATTTTATAATCTTTGATGTCAGCCAGAGTTCCCAATGTTTGCAGATAAGCGACCAGAGCATCTGCTTCAGACACAAAATTTTTCTGTCCATCAAAATCGCGTACATTAATTTTTTTTCCGTAACGCTCATTGAGACCAACCATATCTGAATCAGAATTCGCCTGCGCCATAGCATCATCATTAGCATTTTCTATCATTGCGTCAGTATATGGAACTCCAACGGTACGATAAGCTTTCATCAACTTCTTAATATCAATAAAATTCGCGCCTTTATTCATCATAAAACCATAAGCTGGCATGATTGACTCTGGCACAACATCGCGTGGATTTATAAGGTGAGAAGTGTGCCACTCATCAGAATATTTACCCCCAACGCGTGCAACATCTGGTCCAGTGCGCTTACTTCCCCAAAGGAAAGGATGGTCATACATACTTTCTGCCGCCAATGAATAATGACCATAACGCTCCACCTCATCACGCAGTGATCGTATCTGCTGGCTGTGGCAGGAAGAACAATTTTCACGGATATAAATCTGCTGCCCAGTAAGTTCTAAAGGGGTAAGAGGACGCACACCGCTTACTTTTTCAATAGTAGTTTCAATCCGAAATAGTGGAACTATTTCTATCAATCCACCAACTGAAATAACGATGATGGTGAGTATAAGCAACCATATAGAATTGCGTTCTATTTTTTTGTGTCCATTAAGCATTTGCAGCCTCCTTACTTGGAGAAACCTTTATTGTTTTCCAGCAATTATAAACCATAATCAACATGCCAGAAAGATAGAGCAACCCACCCAATGCACGAATGATATAATATGGATGTGATGCTGCCACTGTTTCCACAAATGAATACTCAAGGAAACCCATACTGTCATAAGCACGCCACATCAGACCTTGCATAATACCAGCCACCCACATTGCGGTGATATATAAAACAATCCCAATAGTTGCCACCCACAAATGAACATTAACCAAACGCATCGAATATAATTCTTTCTTTTTCCATAGAACTGGAACAAGGTGGTAAAGCGCACCAAAGCTGATAAACCCAACCCAGCCAAGGGCAGCGGAGTGTACATGCCCAATCGTCCAATCAGTATAATGCGAAAGTGAATTAACAGCTTTGATAGACATTAGCGGACCTTCAAATGTTCCCATTCCGTAGAATGCCAATGCGACAATCATAAAACGCAATACAGCATCTTCACGCAGCTTATTCCATGCTCCTGATAGCGTCATGATACCGTTTATCATTCCGCCCCAGCTCGGCATCCACAGCATGATAGAAAAAGTCATCCCTAATGTTTGCGCCCAATCAGGAAGTGCCGTGTAATGCAAGTGGTGAGGACCTGCCCAAACATAGATAAATATTATCGACCAATAATGGATAATAGAAAGCCGGTAAGAATAAATCGGGCGATTGGCGCGTTTAGGAATAAAATAATACATAATTCCTAAAAAACCTGCCGTCAGGAAAAACCCAACCGCATTATGAGCATACCACCATTGAATTAATGCGCTTTGTACACCACCCCAAGCTGATACACTTTTCGTTCCCAATAACGATACAGGGATACTTATATTGTTTACTAAATGCAGGACTGCTACAGTAACAATGAAAGCAAGAAAAAACCAGTTCGCTACATAAATATGCGGTTCTTCGCGGTTTTTAAGCGTCATCAAAAATATAACTAGATACGCCACCCACACTATGGTTAGCCATAAATCTGCGTACCATTCTGGCTCGGCATATTCATTACTCTGAGTTATCCCACAAAGATAACCTAACGCTGCCATCACAATAAATGCTTGATAACCCCAGAAAGTAAAGTTAGCGAGCTTGTCGTTCCACAAACGCGTGCGACAAGTACGCTGTACAATAAAATATGATGTTCCGAATAAAACGTTTCCACCAAATGCAAAAATAACTGCTGATGTGTGAAGTGGGCGCAAACGACCAAAGGTAAAATACTCTCCAAAATTTAGTTCTGGAAACGCCATCTGCAAGGCGATAAATAATCCCGCAGCCATCCCAGCTACACCCCAAAAAAGAGAAGCAATAGTAAATAGTTTTACGATTTCATCATTATAAACTGGAGCGGTTTTTTGCATATTACCTCGTAACTGTTATTTTATTAATCTGGCTGCCATCACCAAAAGAGTAACACCGTTAAACATCATCAATGCACGACCAATTTTCTGCATAGCGCGATGCCAATTCATGCTCAATAATCCGGCACCAAAACTGGCAATTAACAAAGCTGGCACCGTACCTAGAGCAAATATCCACATGGCAATCATACCGCTTATAGGATCAGCAAGCGTTGCTGCCATCATTAATGCTGCATAAAGCAACCCGCAAGGCATAAATCCTAGCAATACTCCACGAAAATATGTAAGTTTTCCCACAGATTTGAAAATTGAGTGCTTGCAATCAGGCAGACTGCTCACAAGAAACATGATGCCCGCTATAGCCAAAACAGAAGCAGAAAGCAATGACCAAAAT
Source organism: Rickettsiales bacterium (assembly GCA_025464625.1). Taxonomy (GTDB): domain Bacteria; phylum Pseudomonadota; class Alphaproteobacteria; order Rickettsiales; family SXRF01; genus SXRF01. The sequence continues at coordinate 33,469 of JAOAUZ010000007.1, forward strand.
GGCAATGTTACAATTTGTTTTGAAAGAAGGGCGACGAAGAATCCCAAAAATCCGTAAGTCGTAATTCTTCCGATATGGTAGTTAAGACCAATTGCAGAACGGATTGTTTGTTTTGTACCACATATTTTGGATGCGCACATACGTTCGCAGGCAACATAAGATCCGCACATGGGAAGGCAGTGGGTGAAGCCACCCATGAGTCCACCGAAGAAAAAAATTGTAAATATTTCACCATGCTGGGAAAATATTTGTGTGCAATGGGCAAGCAGCTGGTTCATTTATCTGCTTGTAACAGAACTATGTCAAAAAACAATAGATTGACTATATTGACATATATTTATGTTCTACAAGTACATTTTTTTGAGAATTACGCCTTTGACGCTTTAATTTATCACAGTCTCAAAAATTATGTGATCATGGAATCACATAAGCTTAGTTAAAAACTGACGAACCAATTCATACTCGGTTTTAATATCATTGAGTATATTCCCCTTTACATCACCGCTGGCACTAGATTCATCTTGCGCCTTCTTGCATATTTCCCCGAGCTTCATAGCCCCCAAATTTAATGAAATACCCTTTAATGCATGCGCCTCTTTACGCCATTCTTCAGCAGCAGCATCGCCAAAGCTTTTCTGAAGTATTGAAATAGACGAATCGAACGAAGAAAAAAACTCTTCAAACAAAGCTTTTTCCATATCCACATCGCCATCTGTCATACTGCGGAGATTAACCAAATCCACTGGTTCGCCCATAATTTATCCTATTTTTTTGATTTGCGCTCGTGTATATATTTATCAATACACACCATTATTTTCTGCCTGCTATATGGCTTAACAACAAAGCCCTGCGCCTTGTTTTTTATAGCCAGCGAGACATCTTTTTCATAATTATTAGCCGTTACCATAACTATAAAGCTGTCTGGATCATATTCTTTTACCAGTGCCGCAAATTCATGCCCGTTGCCATCAGGAAGTTCTATATCTAGAAATACCATACATGGTATATGCTCCGCGTATAATTCCAATGCTTGCTCAACATTTGATGCGGAATAACAAGTATAATTCCTGATTAGCATCCCTTCCATCAAACTGCGCGAAAAATTCTGGTCTTCGACTATTAAGATAGTCGGCAATGTATACATTCGGCGTTCATTGCCGAATTTTTTCATATGTTGAATTTGTTCCTCAGTGAATTCTAGCCTAAATTCAGTGTCAGACATTCTGATTTATCCTAATATTCTGTTCTAGAACATGACATTATCGCGTCAAATAGGGACATAGGAGGCAGCACTTCACTGATCTTGATAATGTTGGAGTATAGCATCGGCTTATTTTATACCTTTAAAGTTAAGAAAAATTTAATAACTTACGAATATCATGGTGGTTTGACTAATAATTTTGATATTAAATTGAGAAGTATAACCATCCATTTTAGTAAATAAAACAGATGATTAACACGCTGTGTACTTACTATAAAAATTTGCAATAAGAAATATATAAAATGAACAAAAATTGTCTCATTATAGGACTCGGCATAGCTGTAATCGTAGTAAATGCCCTATGGTTTGGCGCTGCAAACAATAAAACATTTATACCCCCTATACGCATTGCAACAAGCCCATGGCCTGGATTTGAACTTTTGCATCTTGCCGACAAGAAAGGTTTTTTCGAAGAAGAAGGTGTCTCTGTGAAGATTGTGCGCTTAAGTGCGCTGGAAGATGCAAGGCGAGCTTATGAACGCGGGCAAGTAGACGGCATGACAGGTAGTTTGGTTGAGATAATAAAAGCTAATGAAAACGGTCGCTCTGCAAAAATACTTCTGATTACCGATATTTCCAACGGATCTGATATAATTATTGCCCGTAAGGGAATAAATAGTTTGACTGACCTAAAGGGTAAAAAAATAGGCCTGGAACCTGATTCATTTGGTATTTCCATGATAGCTGGAGCTTTAAAGAAAGGGGGACTTTCTTTTGATGATGTAAAATTGGAAGGCGTAAATCAGCTTAATATATCAGATGCTCTCCTCTCAGGTAAAATCGATGCGGCTCATACTTATTATCCTTATTCCACCGAGATAATGAAACAGAAATATAAGATGGTTAAACTCATGGATAGTTCCAACATACCTAATGAAATTATAGACATTATTGCCATTGATTCTGATATTATTTTGCACAGGAAAGAAGATATAAAAGCTATAAGACGCGCATGGAACAAGGCGGTTACCTATTCAAGAGAGCATAAAAATGAAGCAACACTGATAATGGCGGAAATTGAGAATATAAGTCAGCATGATTTCAATAACGCCATAAATGGAGCAAAAATACTAAACATCTCAGAGCAACAACCATTTTTCTTACAAGGCGGAATTCTTGAACAAAAATTGCTGAAAACAAATGATATTTTACAGAGAGATAATGCCACAAAAAAACCAATCAACCCAGAAGAATATATTGCTCATATTGAGGATGATAAAAAATGAGCTATATAAAAAAATTATACCGATTGCCGTTAAGTATAAAGATTTTATTGCCTCTTTGCATAATAAGCCTATCAGCCATAGTGTTTGGGTGGATGGTATTTAAGTATCACTATACACAGGTTATGAAGGAGCAAATTGAACGTAGAGCATCATCCATCGCCAACAGTATTGAACAAGCTTCTTGGATAGTTGGAATCTCTCCAGAACTGACCCGTATTGTTGATTCCATGGGTGCAGAACAGGACGTTGAAATTATTGCTATTTTTCAACATTCACCTTTTAAGTTAATAACCAATAATGGTGTGAAGTTGACCGCCTATGAATTGGAAAGAATTATCGATATCCGTTATCCTAATCAAGGACGTATGGAGGCATTGCACGAAGGAAAATCTTTTCACCTTTTAAATACTGATGAAGAAAATGCAGACTATGTAATTATCACACCAATTCTACTTAAAGAGCCAAATTCAAATAAATCCGTGCGCGGAATGGTTTATATTGAGTTCGAGATCATCGATCTAGTAGAAAAAATATTACATAAAACACGCGGTATAATGGTTTGGTTCGTGTTTGGCGTTCTGGTTGCAATCGGAATGACCTATGCAATATTACAATATTATATTTTTAAGCCATTAAACAGTATCCATGACACCATAAATCGTCGCAGCAAAGGGGATGTATCTGCTCAATTCAAAGTTTTTAGAGACGATGAAATTGGTAACATGGGATACTCTTTAAATAAAATGTTAGAAAGTATCGAACGCAGAACAAAAACTTTCTTGCAAGCATGGGCACCAGCAGAAAAAGAAGCAAAGATAGTATCACTTATCCGTAGTGTGGCTGTTGCTTCCAACAGTGCCGAAAATATAGATGAGGCTATTACACAAACATTGAAATTATTGTGTGAATTCATGAACTGGCAGATCGGTCATGCCCTTGCCGTAGAATATAGAAGCAAATTATTGTGTTCTACGGGATTATGGTGGCATGAAGAAAATGAGAAATTCAATACCTTCAAAGAAATTTCCAGAGAGAAACAATTTGTATTAGGGGAAGGACTTCCAGGAAGGGTTTGGAAAACTGCTGATTTATTGTGGATTCCAGATGTTACAAAAGATGATAACTTCACCCGTATTCAGGCATCAACGACAGCTTCATTTGGTCTAAAAACGGGATTTGCTTTTCCAATAATAGTTGAAGGAGAAGTAGTTTATGTACTCGAATTTTTCTCAGCACAAGCGGAAATGCCAGATCCAGAACTTCAGTCTGCAATCAAGGATATTAGCAGTCAATTAGCACAGGTTATCGAGCGTAACCAAGTTCAACTAAAATTAAAGGCTGCAAAGGATTTAGCAGAAAAAGCGACATCTGCTAAGAGTGAATTTCTAGCAAATATGAGTCATGAAATCCGTACCCCTATGAATGGATTGCTTGGAATGACTGGATTACTCCTTGATACAGAATTGGATGGAGAGCAGCGTAACTGGGCCGAAATCATCAAAAAATCTGGCGAAAATTTGATGGAGATTATCAATGATATTCTTGATTTTTCTAAAATCGAGGCCGGAAAATTAACGCTTGACCCAGTTCGTTTTGACCTGCACAGCACAATAAATGAAGTGACTGATCTTTTATCGCTAACCACGCAAGAAAAAGGCGTTGAATTATTGGTAGATTTCGCCCCTGATCTGCCACGTTTTGTAATTGGCGATCCGATTCGCCTGCGCCAAATATTGCTTAACCTTACCACCAATGCCATAAAATTTACAGAAAAGGGGCATGTTCTAATTAAGGCCGATTGGCAGCCAACAGCTAATCAACAAATGAATCTTTATTTTGATATAGAAGATAGCGGAATTGGTATTCCTGAGAATAAATTAGATCATATTTTTGAAAGCTTTGCACAAGCTGAAGAATCAACAACGCGTAAATTCGGTGGCACAGGTTTAGGGCTGGCAATTTGCAAAAAACTCACTGAAATAATGGGCGGTTCAATCGGTGTAACCAGCGAAATTGGCAAAGGTTCAATATTCCATTTTAATGTTATCATGGGACGAACCGAACAGCGCGCTGGAGAAAGACATATCTCCGATTGCGACCTATCTGGCATCCGCGTTTTAATAATAGACGATGCAAAGATAAATTGCACCATTATGCATACATATCTAAAATCATGGGACATGCGCAGCGATAATTGCGCCTCAATAGAAGAAGCCATTAATATGGCAAAAAAGGCGGTAACGGACGGAGATCCTTATCAGTTTGCATTGGTTGATTATTATCTCGATGGAAATAAAAATGGGAAAGATTTAGCAAAAGCATTTAAAGAAGACCCAAATATTAAAGATATTATGTTAATAATGATAACTGCTCTATCGCAAGTGGTTACCAGCGAAAATATAAGCGATTTTGGTTTCGCAGGATTTTTTATCAAACCATTATATCCGATTCATTTTAAAGCTACATTACAAATACTTTGGGACACAAAACAACGTGGAGAAAAGATTCCATTGCTCACACGCCATCAAGTGACCAACATGCTGCAAGGAAAAGTACGCAACGAAACCATCCAACCAGATATGTTCCTCGGTACGAGGGTTCTTGTAGTAGAAGACATGAAAGTAAATTTGATGCTGATTACCAAAATTCTAGAAAAACATGGGTGTAAAGTATTCTCAGCTGGCAATGGAAAAGAAGGTGTTCGGGCAATGCATGAAAATCGTTATGACATTGTTTTTATGGATTGCCAAATGCCAGAAATGGATGGTTTTGAGGCGACAAAACATATACGCGAAGAAGAAGGTAATGAACGCCATACCACTATAGTAGCACTCACTGCTGACGCTATGACTGGCGACCGTGAAAAATGCTTAAAGGCGGGCATGGATGACTATCTTAACAAGCCTATCAAGCAGGAGCAGATCACCAAGGTGCTAAAAAAATGGCTTATGAAAGACACAAGGACTTCCTAGAGGAAAATACTTCTCCTACCAGTTAAAACTAGCGCAAACACGCAAAAACTATTTTTTTAGCAAATCGCGGATTTCTTCTAATAACAATTCCGAACGAGGCGGCTTAACAGGAGCTGCATCCTGCGCTTTTTTGAAACGGTTAGCCTGTTTTACAATTAGAAAAATTGCAAAAGAAACTATCAAAAAATTGATTAACTGATTGAGGAAAACACCATAATTAACTGTAGCAGCCCCCGCTTCCTTGGCGGCTTTAAGAGTTGAGTATGTGCCTTCCGACAGATTTATAAAGAAATTAGAGAAATCAATTCCACCCATAATTTTACCAATCGGCGGCATAATAATGTCAGTAACTAGAGAATTAACTATGCCAGTAAAAGCTGCGCCAATAATAATACCAACAGCAAGATCTAAAACATTTCCGCGTGTAATAAACTGCTTGAATTCATTTAACATAATTTATCTCCTGTTTTTTTAAATTATTCTGAGTAAAATACCTTTTAAATATTCACTATGCAACAAAAGATTGTGGCGGGGATGGTCGGCTGCTGCCCCTGTTTGTTTTATAATTTCTGCTGAAAATCCTGCCTTTTTTATTCCGTCCAATACAGATTTATTAAAGGCACTACGCCCAGCATGGTGCGAGCAGGATGCAACAAATAATAACCCATTTTCTACTACTAAAGGGGTGGCTAATCGCGCCACTTTTTCGTAGCCCTTTAAACCACTGGCAATATCTTTTTTGCTTTTAACAAAAGCAGGAGGATCTGCTAACACAATATCAAATTTCTTTCCTGATTTTGCTAGATCCTCCATAACAGCAAAAGCGTCACCCTTGATAGAATTAATAGTAACATTATTTTTTTGCGCTGCCCGCCCAGCCATATCTAGAGCAAGGGCAGAGCTATCAACCAATGTAACGCTACTTGCGCCAGCCTTTGCTGCAAGCAGCCCAAAGCCGCCAGAATGTGAATATATATCAATGACGCTTTTTCCACGCGATAATTCAGCTATCATTTTCCTGTTATCACGCTGATCATAAAACCAGCCAGTTTTTTGACCGTGAATTAAATCAGCAAGATAAATACAATCATTTTCCAGCACCTCCACCCACTGCCCCACCTCACCTTTCATTACTCGTACTTCCTGTGGCAATCCTTCCAGTTTTCGCGCGCTGTTATCATTACGAAGAACAATAGCTTTAGGTTGCAAAACTTTTTCCAAAGCGGCAATAATCAGTGGCAATAAATTCTCCATTCCAGCGGTGCCGACCTGAACAACACAAACATCAGCAAAACGATCGACCAGTAAGCCAGACAAGCCATCCGCTTCTGAATGAATCAGGCGATAATAGGGAACAGAAATAATTTTTTTGCGTTGTGCCAAAGCGTTTTTTATCCGCGCTATAAAAAACTCTGCGTCAATATTTATCCGCCCCAATGCAAGCAAGCGACAAGAAATTTGCGATCGAGCATTATAATAACCAACACCTATATATTCGCCCTTGAAATTCTCTACAGAAACCAACGAACCAGCTGGAAGAAGCGCAAGCTCCGACGAATCAATAATATCGCCAGCATATGCCCATGGAAAACCTTTGCGGATATTTTCATCATGTCCTTTTTTCAGACGCAGTGGAGTAAGTTGCATCACGCTGCTTTATCACGATGGGTGAGCTGCAAGAATATTTCTTCCAGATTTGGCTCACGCGTGGTGAGGTCACGCACGGAAACACCTGCTGCACTCACCGCATTTAATATATCCTGAATACTGTCTTTGCTTGGTTTATAATCAATCACCAGCTTGCCTTCACTATCAATCTCCGCCTTCCACTGTTTTGTTTTTTCTGGAACAGAACCAATTGATTCCATCGGCGTAACAACTAGTTGCTTTCTATCGAAACTTTTAAGCATGATTGATTTTTTCTCACACGCCACCACCTCACCATGATTTATGACGGCAATAGTGTCACATAGCTGCTCTGCTTCTTCGAGATAATGAGTAGTGAGTAAAACTGTTGTACCTGCCTGATTTAGCTTCTTTACATAATCCCAAAGCTGAGTACGCAGTTCAACATCCACTCCTGCCGTTGGCTCATCAAGAATCAAAACTGGTGGTGTATGAACCAATGCCTTAGCGACCAGCAGACGACGGCGCATCCCACCTGACAAACGCCGCGAATTAATATCAGCCTTATCAGAAAGCCCCATCGCATCAATAATTTCCTGCGTGCGCCGCTTCTCTTTTGGCACTCCATAATATCCCGCGTGAATATCTAGTGCCTCGCGCACGGTAAAGAACGTATCCAGAATTAATTCCTGCGGTACAACACCAATAGAAAGCCTTGCGCCGCGCATTTCTTTTTCTATGTCATAACCACAAATGGAAACAGTACCACTGGTTTTATGCGTAAGCCCCGCCATGATATTTATCATGGTAGATTTGCCTGCCCCATTCGGTCCAAGAAGTGCGAAGAACGAGCCTTGCGGAATATCTAAATCTATTCCTTTCAGCGCAATCTTATGCTGCCCTTTTTTTCCATCAACATAGGTTTTGTGTAATTTACGAATTTCAATAGCGTTGGTCATATTGCTCTCTGTCATCCTGAACGAAGTGAAGGATCTTTGCAAAGATACCTCACATTCATTCTGCATGACAAGCTTATAGTTTTAGTTTTTACCTAACCAAGCTGCATAAGGCTGCCACAATTCTCGCCTTGCATGGCTGCCGACAATCATGCCTACATGCCCTGCGCTAGGATGGATAATATGCGCGTTTTTAATCTCACGAGCAAGAGGCATAGCACACTCAAATGGAACAACATGGTCGTTTCTGGGAATAGCTATAAAAGTTGGCAGTGTTTTTGGCGGTGGCGTGATATTTTTTCCACTTACAACCCATTCTCCTTTCAATAGTTTATTTTCCTGCGCCCAGCCGATTAATGAATCATGCGCCACTCCTGAAGTCATTGGCACACCATCATTCACCCAATGCTCCAGCGCAACAAAATCTTTGGCAACACGACTATTAGGATCAAGCTCGGCATAGCGACGGAATTTATGTTCAAACACAAATGGATCGGTCAGATAAAATAGCGATTGTATCATTTCTGCTGGCAATGTTTTTTGTTCATTAATCCGCTTTGCCATTTCCACCTGCCATTTCTTTTCCAGCACAAATGGTGCAAATTCTGGGCAATGAAAATCCCAAGGTGTTGCAAATAATGCCAGCGATGCAATCTTTGTGCGTTTTATTTTTGCCGCTGCCAGTGCCAGCACTCCACCCATGCAATAACCAGCCAATGCCACAGGTTGCGCCGATATTTTTGCTATAAAATCAATCGCTGGTGAAAGTATTTCCGTTACATAATCACCGCAGTTAAATTTTTGCTCTGTCGCGTTTGGCTTTCCCCAATCCAGAACTAGCGGATAAATTCCTTGTGTCGCTAAATAACGTAAGAAACTACGTTCTTCCTCCAAATCAAGAATATAATAGCGGTTAATGAGTGACGGAATGAACAACACCACAGATTTTGGCGCAGAAACCTTCTGACCATAATCAAGCAAGCGTGCGCTGCCACGCTGCCAGATGGCTGGCGGTTCGGAAACATTGCGCTGATATGGAGTTTCATAATAACGCAAAACTCCCGCGAGCATCTCACTTGTTCGGTTTCTTGCTTCCTCGCGGATTGCGTTTTGCAGTTCCTCTGGTGGCAGGTTGCTTAGATTCAAGGGCAGCAAGCCGCTTTTCGCACATTGCAACCCGAAAGGCGAACTCAGCCAGCACCCCATGCTCAGGAGCAGGTGCATTGGCAGGGTTGGAAGTGGTAGCGGTTGGTTTAGCATTAGGTCTCGCCTGCATATTTTGAAACAATTCCAGCATAGCGTGAATAAATTGTTTGTCACCCATCACTGAAGTCATTTGTTTTTGCCATAAATTAATAAATTCCCTGGCTGTGTCTTGATATTGATTATCAGTCATATGCGATACTTACTTGAAATTATAAGATTTTTACTATAAAGTGCATATATTCTAATCATTTATCATCAAAATGGAAACTCTTTATGCAAAAAAAAGATAAAGACAAAGACCCAGCAATCATTAAAAAATACGCAAACCGTCGGCTTTATGACACTGAAACCAGTGCTTACATAACGCTGGAAGATTTGTGCGATCGCGTTAAAGAAGGGCATCCGTTTATCGTTGTTGATGCAAAATCAGGACAGGATCTCACCCGCCAGATACTGACACAGATTATTTTTGAGCAGGAAACTAAGGGTTTCCATGTATTGCCCACCGAATTTTTGCGTTCAGTTATTGGGTTTTATGGTCACAATATGCAGGATATTCTCCAGCCATATCTCGATGCCAGCATGAAAAGTTTTACCAGCAATCAGGAAAAGATGCGCGGAATGCTGGGTGAAACTATGGGCAAAGCAATGGAAGGTATTTCTCCGCTTAACCAGTTTGAAGAAGTCACCCGCAATAACATGGCACTTTTTGAAAAGACCATGCAGATGTTCAATCCTTTTGGCAGCCTTTTTTCCAACCACGCTGAACCAGAAAAAGAAAAGCCAGAAGAACCAAAAAAACCACAGCCAAAAAAATAGGTCTATTAAGTGGAAAATAAATCTTGTCTTGGCAGTAAGACTTACGAGGAAATCAATATTGGTGATTCCGCCAGCCTTACGCGCACGCTTACCAAAAAAGATATTCAGCTTTTCGCCATAGTAACTGGCGACATGAACCCTGCACATCTTGATGAAACCTATGCCAAAACTGATATTTTCCAGCAAATAGTTGGGCATGGAATGTGGACAGGCTCAATGTTCTCAACTCTGCTTGGTATGCAGCTACCAGGGCTTGGCACAATTTATTTAAGCCAGACTTTGAAATTTCTTAAGCCCGTTCATCTTGGTGACACTATAACCGCAGCAGTAAAAGTTATTGCCAAAGACGATAAGAAAAAACACATCACGCTGGAAACATTATGCGCTAATGAAAAAGGCGAGCATGTGCTGGAAGGTGTCGCAGTTGTGCTGCCACCAACAGAAAAAGTCTGTTGGACTGCCACTCCCCTGCCTGAAGTACAGATAAAAACCGACGGGCATGATTATGAGATGTGGCTGCTGAATAAAGCAAAACTTCTAAAACCACTAAAAACAGCGGTGGTGCATCCTACTGATATTTTATCGCTGGCAGGGGCAGTGCAAGCAGCGCAAGAAGGAATTATTGAACCTATATTGGTCGGCAATGAAGAAAAAATCCGAAAAGTCGCGGAAGATGCTCATATCGACATCAGCAAATACACTATCTTCTCCACACCGCATAGCCACGCAGCAGCAGCGGTCGCTGTTGAGATGGCGCGAAAAGGCGAAGTAGAAGCCCTGATGAAAGGAAAAATCCACACTGACGAGCTGATGGAAGCAGTTATTGATAAAGAAAAGGGCTTACGCACTGGAAGGCGCATCAGCCATGTGTTCGTGCTGGATGTTCCTAGTTATCCTAAACCACTTTTCCTGACTGATGCGGCTATCAATATCAATCCCAATATGATGGAAAAAAAGGATATTATCCAAAACGCGGTGGATTTATTTCATGCGCTGGAACTTGGCACACCAAAAGTTGCAATTTTAGCAGCGGTGGAAACAGTAAATGAAAACATGCCGGCAACGCTTGATGCAACAGCCCTGTGCAAAATGGCAGAACGCGGGCAGATTACAGGCGCAATTCTTGATGGACCTCTGGCTTTTGATAATGCCATTTCCAAAGAAGCAGCAGCAATTAAAGGCATAACGTCCGAAGTGGCGGGAAATGCGGATATTTTAGTTGTTCCTGATATTGAATCGGGCAATATGCTCTATAAAGAACTGCGCTATTTTTCAGGCGTGCAAGGGGCGGGAATTGTACTTGGTGCAAAAGTACCAATTATCCTTACCAGCCGTGCCAGTGATGCTGACAACCGCGTTGTCTCCTGCGCACTCGCACTGCTTTATGCCCAGACGAAGCGTTCATGACTAGCGTAATAATCACCTGCAATGCTGGCTCTTCCAACACCAAGCTCGCGCTGTTTGAGGTAGGTAGCCTTGCCCGCACCGCTAATCTGCAAACTCATAATGAGGCAGAAACTATGGCGTGGCTATGCTCGGTTGGGCAGGAAAAAATAGCCGCTATCGGGCATCGCGTGGTGCATGGCGGTGATAAATTTACGCAGCCAACCATAATAACGCCAGAAATACTAAGAGAACTGGAAAAATTTATCCCCCTCGCCCCGCTGCATCAGCCAGCAGCTTTGAAACTGATTACTGAAGTTGCTACACTCTATCCAAATATACCACAAATAGCCTGTTTCGACACAGCGTTTCACCACACCATGCCTGAAATTGAAAAACGCTTTGCAGTTCCAACCAATTATTACGCTGACGGAATAAAACGCTACGGATTTCATGGTCTTTCTTATGAATATATTGCGTCTGCCCTTCCTGAACATCTTGGTGAAAAAGCAACTGGCAGAGTGATTGTTGCCCATCTGGGTAATGGTTCAAGCATGTGCGCCATAAAAAATGGAAAGAGCGTGGCAAGCACAATGGGCTTTTCAACCTTAGATGGGCTGATGATGGGAACGCGCTGCGGTGCGCTTGATGCTGGCGTTATTTTGCATCTGCTGCAACACAGAAAAATGAGCGTGGATGAAGTAACTAAACTGCTTTATAAAAATTCTGGCTTGCTGGGTGTTTCAGGAATAAGTGCAGATATGCGCGAATTGCTGGCAAGTGACAAGAAAGAAGCACATGAAGCAGTTGATCTTTATTGTTACCTAGCTGCCAAACAATTTTCTTCATTACTTCCCGCAATTGGTGGAATCGACGCGCTAGTGTTCACAGGTGGAATTGGTGAACATGCAGAACCAATACGTCAGAAAATCCTTAGCCACCTAAAATGGCTTGGAGATTTTCCTATTTATGTTATTCCAACCAATGAAGAACTGGTTATTGCGGAATCTTGTAAAGAACTTCTGTAGTATTTAAGGACAAAACAATGAAAAAAGTAGTCGCCTCAGGAATGATAGGTAACGGGTTGGAGTGGTATGACTACGCTCTGTACGGTCAAATGGCAGCGTTGCTTGGTACTTTGTTCTTTCCCAAAGGCGACGCAGGTGTGCAATTACTCGCCACTTATGGCGTTTTTGCTGCTGGCTTCATAGTCCGCCCACTGGGAGCTATTTTATTCGGCTGGGTTGGCGATCGCTACGGTCGAAAATCAGCTATGGTTCTTGCTGTTCTTATGATGGCAATTCCCACTGGCTGCATTGGTTTGCTGCCGACTTACGCAGAGGCGGGGCTTATTGCCCCTGTTCTGCTGACCATAATCCGCCTATTGCAGGGCTTATCTCTCGGTGGTGAGTTTGCTGGTTCTATAGCTTATATTGTTGAACATGCTCCACCCAAAAGGCGTGGCTGGGCTGGCTCTGCTTCGCTGGTGAGCCTTATTCTCGGATTCCTGCTTGGATCTTTAGTGGTAAACACATTGCTTGGTGCAATGGGCAGGGAAGCATTTGAGGCTTGGGGCTGGCGCATCCCGTTTCTGGGAGGCATTGTCATTGGTCTGGTTGGGTTTTATATCCGCCGTTGCTGCGAAGAAAGCCCTGTCTATGAAACTGCAAAACAGGATAATAAAATCTCAAAAACCCCAGTACGCACCGCCTTTGCCAAACATCCATGGCAAATGCTGCAAGGTTTTGCCCTATATATGACAGTGACCATGCCGTTTTACCTTTCTTCAGTATATTTCATCAGCTTCAGCGAGAAACATTTGGGAACGAGTATGGAAGAAGCATTGCGCTTCAATATTTACAATATGTTAGCCATGCTTATCACCATGCCTTTCTCAGCGTGGATTTCCGACAGAGTTGGGCGCAAAAAAGTTATGATTTCAGCAGCTATTGCAATGTTTTTTATCACCCCATTACTTTTTACCCAATTCACACTGGGCGCGTCACCCCTAACAATTGCTCTATGCCAATTCATTTTTGCTGCAATGGTTGGAATATATGCTGGCCCAGTCCCTGCACTACTCGTGGAAATGTTCCCAACCAATATACGCTTCACAGGCATGGCGATAGCTTATAACCTCGCTGCTGCCATATTCGGTGGCACTGCGCCCATGGTTTGTGAGTGGCTAATCCGTACAACCAGTAATAATGGTTCTATTGGCTGGTATGTGATGGTTTGCAATGTATTTTCGCTGATAGCACTCTATTATTATAAAGATCGCTTCAAAGAACCGCTTCATTAATCTTGACTTTAATAGTCTAGTCCACTAATTCGGTGCATCTTGAATGTGTTTTTACTTAATGTTTTTACTCCGTGGAGGAGTGGCCGAGTGGTCAATGGCAGCAGACTGTAAATCTGCCCGCGTAAGCGTTCGCTGGTTCAAATCCAGCCTCCTCCACCAACTACTTCCAGAGCCAGTTACAGCGATATTTAGAAGATAAAAATATCGCTAAATAACTGAGAAATGGGACACTGACGGGACAGTAAAAAGCAATCAACCGCAGCAATCAACAATTATGCACGACAAGTAAAACCTGGGTTTTTTTAGGATCTAGTGTCCCTTGAGTGTCCCATTTGTTTATTTGTTATAATTAATATTTTGTTTTTGTTGAATATAAAATTATTTATCGGCTGATTATGTATCTTCTATTGTCATTAATTGCAGTTTATCGTAATTTGCTACCAATTATAAAAGAGAAAGGTAATCACACATGGCTGTTATAGAAAAGCGCGTTACCAACGAAGGAAAAACAAGCTATCGCGTAAAAATACGCATGAAAGGTTATCCGCCACAAACTGCCACTTTTGATCGCATTACAGATGCTAAGAAATGGTCACAGGATACGGAATCAGCCATTCGTGCGGGCAGACATTTTAAAACCAGCGAAGCTAAACGCCATACACTCGCACAATTAATAGATCGCTATATAAGCGATGTATTACCAAAAAAGACAAAAAACCTGCACTCTCAAAAAATTCAAAAACAACAGCTGCTATGGTGGAAAGACCAAATAGGAAGCTATCTCCTATCTGATGTTACCCCTTCTCTCATTGCAGAATATCGCGATAATTTGGGAAAAGAAGAAATACGAAAGGACGTGTATCGCTCCCCGGCAACAATAGTGCGCTATATGGCGGCATTATCCCATGCCTTTACTATTGCTATGCGCGAATGGATGTGGGTTGAAGATTCACCAATGCGGAAAGTAAGTAAGCCCAAAGAACCACGCGGCAGAGTTCGCTTTCTAAGTGATGATGAACGCAAACGCTTACTTATTGCCTGCAAGGAATATAATCATCCTTACCTATACACCATAACTATCCTGGCCTTGGCTACAGGTATGCGCCAAGGAGAAATAATGGGCATCAAGTGGGATGATGTTAATTTCAAAGATGGTTACATAATTCTGCATGAAACGAAGAACGGAGAGCGCAGAAGAATACCATTAGCTGGGCACGCAAAAGACGTATTGAAGGCACTGCATGATAAACGAGAAATTGCCAGCTCTCTTGTGTTTGCTGATTTCAAAACCAAAATAAAAGGCAAAATCGCTAACATGGATAATGCCTGGAACAATGCCGTAAAAACAGCCAAAATAGAGAATTTCCGATTCCATGATCTCCGCCATAGTGCGGCCAGTTATCTTGCTATGAATGGTGCCAGCCTAGCCGAAATAGCCGAGGTTCTAGGCCACAAAACCCTACAAATGGTAAAACGGTATGCTCACCTCTCCGAAGCACATACTAGTAAAGTTGTGGCCAGGATGAATGAAAAGATTTTTGGGTAATATATGTCCAATGATTCTTCTGATTTGTTAAAACGCAGACAAGAAGCAGAAAAGATGGCATTAGCAATTTTTCCGCTTCCAAAAAACCCGTACAAAAACACACTTACGCTTAAGGAAAAAAAACAAGATTTTGGATATTTTTATCCATTATGGAATTCCACCAGCACTGGGTTGGTTACTCGCGGCCGGACTGGGTATTAAACCCACAAAATTGGGCCGTTCAGCAGATATTCAAAAAAGAGAATTGATAATGTGGTTCTTTCTCAAAAGAGGCAGCCTGCCAAAAGAACGTTCAAAAGGTCAAAAGGGCAGAAGAAAAAAAGATGACCCTGACTACGACATAATTTCGCAATGTGTCAGAGAATTAGAACCTCAGCTATCAACATTACGCAACACTGAAAATCCACAGAATTTAATTAAAACATTGCTAAATGAACCAGATTTTATTGAAGAGTTTGAACAGCGAATAGAGGGATGCCATATATCTCCGCTAGGTAAATTGGTTGCTTCTTATATTTCTGGAGAAGAACCAAAAGAATTTTATGAAAGGCCTAAAGTGAAATGACATAAAATAGCATAATATTTTATGTCATTTTTTTAGAAGCTATATGTCGTTAGGCTTCCCCATGAGTTGCTCAATAATGAGCAGCATTAAACATGATGGAGCAAGTTATGAACACACCAACTCTACTTACAATTCGACAATTTTGTGAGCAAAATCCCGCCTTTAACGAAGGTGGAATTCGTTTTCTGATTTTCAACAAGAAACATAACGGATTTGACCAATGTATCGTCCGAGTTGGCCGGAAAATTTTAATCAATGTAACCGCTTTCTTTCGCTGGCTAGATGAGAAAAACGGAGGGAATAAAATTTTCACCACCAGCGAATCTGACATATAATATGGACAATTCTCTCCTAGCAGCTCTTGACCCTATAATATCTAGGGTTAGGCAAGATATTACCGCAGTAAAACGTAATAATAAAGTATCACGAACTAACGATCCTATAAGCAAAGATTGCCTAGAAAAGCATTTAAATGGAGGAATCTTACGTGGCGTTTAGGCAATTCAGAATTATTCTCTAACATTTTCTAATCCCCATTTGCTTATCGCATAATCTGTTATTGCTGTATGAAAAGCATTAGCCGTAATTTCTTTTAAATCCCAAAAAGTATCAACCAATTTTTCTGTGTTAAAATCTCTTTGCTGCATTGAAAAATGGTCAAAATCGATAAAAGTTATCCATTCCTGAAGGTGCGGAATACATTTTGGGGACAATGTGTTTGGCAACAAATCCGGAGGAAGAGGAATACCTTGATTTGTACGCAATGTACGAACTATAAGTTGACCTAAAGCAGTATCAACGGTAGATTCTGATGCGTGCCTACTTGACTCAATAGAATCTATATTAGATACATCCTTTTTAAATGGAATACCTAATATTCCTGGTTCAAGATATTGTGAAAATGCTTCTTCGCCTTCTTTGCGTACCATATCTACATACCTAAGCCCAACACGCTGTACTAATTCTATTCCTACAATCTTGCTTAAAACTGACAAAGCATATTCAAGTATTTTTATAAATGAATCAAAGGTTGTATAATGTGAAGTCTCAAGTGTAATAAATTCTTGAGTAATGCTAAGGGAAAGAGTGCTATCTTTATCTTGAAATATCCACGTAGTTATTTTATCAAATCTAGGTACGTTATTAACTTCAACTTTTACTACTGGAATTTCTTGCTGTATAAATTTAGGAAAACCATTTTTTCTTAAATCATCTTGGATTTCATCTATGTATTTTTCCATTCTGAGGACAGGCGAAAACGCCACCTGTCCTATAGTATATTCTAAAAGGCTGTCGTGGAAATCCATCTCTACAACGGTGTAATTCGTTTAATAGCCTTATTTTTTGTAATCTGCTAGCAGCCCGACTACCGTTCCAATTTCCCAGATTTAATTTCGGAAAGATATTTAGGAGCGACATCCTTCCAAATTCCTTGCATGTTATTAACTTTCTTATCTAGCAGGGTCATAAGATCTGTGTCTTTTGTAAAATCGTAAAGTTTTAAACGTGCCACTCTAGAGAATATCTGAGTAATATCTAGAATTTCTAGCTCATTTTTTGTGGCTTCTAATTTTTTCTTAAGGAACGGGACGATGACTGCTCCTTGTTCTGCAAATGGGGAATCCAAATAAATAGCTGGTGGATGCACCACATGGCTCCCGAATTCAAATATTTCGTACTGTTCTTCAAGGCTATAATTTTTAAATTGCCTTACCTGCTCACTAGGAGATTGGTACTTGGTATAAAAATCGCTGACCAACTTGCTCGGTTGCGTATAGGACACACAACCACACAAGACAAAGAGTATCGTATAAACTATTTTTCTGGACATGAGGTGCCGTATTTCTGTTCAAGTTCATCTTTAATCTTTTTTTCTATAACACGAGGATCCGTTTCATAAGGGTTATTTTCATAACCATTACGACTTTCCCATAAATATAGGAGCCAATCCATCCCATCAGCGTATTGACCAACATGCACTAGTTCATGACCAAGTAATCCCAAGTCTTCTGGTGTATAAAAAGTTTGATCTGGATTACGGAAATAAATATCGTTTCCTCGTGTGATTCCCCACGCCCACGAAGGCGCATATACAGGCATATCTCCAACGTGAATATCGGCATTATTCAAATCTCTTTCTTGAATATAAGGACGAAGATAGTTTTTTTCAGACTCAGTCAATGGACGAAGACCAAACGGGTCTATTCTTTTCAACGGATTGCTTTCAGCGTATTTATATAGATTAAGACCACCATTCTGACCGATTATGTCAGTCTGGAGGTAACGCCCCATGGTTGGGTCGTAGTCGCGGAAATAATTATAGTAGTTACCGTCTTCAGCGTCGGCACGGTAGTTATCATTCGCTGCGTATAACGAAGTGGATGTACAAAATTTCCTGGCGAGTGTGGTCATTTAATTTAATCAAATCATAACAATTCGTTAATAACCTTATTTTTTGCAATCAGCTATCAAATCTTCTTTGCTACGTAGCTTGTATGTCCATGTGTCAAAACCATCTCTTACATGCTCGAGATCGGACAAAGCTTCTTCTTTTCTGCCCATTCTTAGTAATGTTTCTGCGCGCCAGAAATATAAATACCAGCGATATGATTCATCATCAGATTTATAATAAACCAAAGCATTAGTGAAATCTTCTACAGCAGCACGGTTATCACCAACTTCAAAATTCGCAATTCCACGAGCAAAATAAAGTCCATGTTCTGGATAGATACTGATGGCTTTTGTGTAATCGGCGAGTGCTAATTTATATTCATTTTTAATAGTATACAGGTGGGCACGCAAATCCCATACTTTCATCTCATGCGAGTATTGCTCAACCAATTGGTTGGCCAAAACTAATGCTTCGTCTCTCTTTTTTTGTCGAGATAGTTTATCCGCATATGCGATAAGATCATGGACATTTTGAGTCATGGTTTATTTCCGCCACAAGGGTAAGATACCTGTCCACGCCAGCATCGATCAAAACTGCCACCCCAAAGACCAGGAGGTCTTGATTCAGGACGCATATTTTCCAATTCCATGCAATATTCCGTAGCATCTTGTCGTTCTTTATTACAATCAGGCGGTGGTTCTTCAGGCGGCGGTTCATTGCCTGAATGACAAGCCATGTACTGCGCTATATTATTAGCACTATTAATACC
>JAOAUZ010000002.1 GCA_025464625.1 Rickettsiales bacterium
TATCACTATATCTCAGCGGATTACTTTCGGCATATTTATACAGATTGAGGCCACCATTCTGACCAATGATGTCAGTCTGGAGGTAACGCCCCGTGGTTGGGTCGTAGTCACGGAAATAATTATAGTAGTTACCGTCTTCAGCGTCGGCATACTGACCAGGAAAGCGGATGGAGCTGGTCGCGGTACCAGTGATGGCCTGAGTTTCACCGAATGGCTGCTGTACACGATCCCAGACGATGGCTTTTGCCGAATTCGTCAATTTTTGCGGTGTACCCTGATGGTCGGAAAGTACATACCAGAACACCGAGCTGGGTTCCACCTGCGCCAGTGGCATACCATCTGGCAGCCAGATAAACTCACGCGTAGTCGCACCTGTGACACCATTGGCCTCGGCAATTAGCTGCTCATTCACATCGTAGATGAAATGGGTGGTGATAGCACCAGCTACCTTGCTCACTCGCTGACCCATTGCATCATAGAGGTAGGTCGCAGCCAGCGTTCCGCCGACAGTGACAGTGGATTTACGGTTACGGTTGTTCCACGTATAGGCAACGTCTGGGTTGGTCGAACGGTCATCGGTCAGGATATTGCCGTTGGCTGTATAGGTGAGAGTGCGTGTGGCAGGGCTGTTGGTGATGCTTGTCATACGGTTGGATGCGGCTGGAAAATTATAGGTCTGTGTCACCCCACCAGTCACTCGCGTCTGACGGTCGCTAGGGGTGTAATAGGTATAATTTATGGTGCCATATGCTCCGATGCCCTGAGTCAAGCGGTTGAGCGCATCATAGGTGAAGGTTTGGTTACGGGCGGGGGTAACACCATCTGTGATGTTGGTGATATTTCCTGCATCGTCATATGCGTATGTCAGGTTTTGCAAGAAGGTCGCACCATCATTAGTTCGCAGCGTGGATAGCCAGTAGTTCTGGTTGTAATCCCGCACATGGGTTAGCGAGTTGCCGTAGGTGAATGACTTGAGCGGACCGAAGGGTTCAAACGTAATGGCACTCGCCACTGCGGCGTAGCTGCCACCCGAAGTAGCTCGGCTGTTGACGGTCGTCAATTGACCGTTGGCATTATACAGAAACTGCACCTGCCGCCCAGAAGGATAGGTGATGACTGTAGGCTTGTCCGCCAGATCATAGGCGTAGGAGATTGTATAGGTCTTGCCACTGATTATGGCTGTTTTCTGGGTAATATTCCCCCGTTCATCATACACATACGCTGTAGATCCAGATTGATCCGTAATCGAGGTCAAATGACCTTTGCCCTTATTACCGCTAGCGATAGAATCGTAGCCGTAGGTAATGTTTTCTGGCGATGCAGCTGGATATGTCTGAGTCAGTATACGATTCAGAGCATCAAAGGTGCGGTTGGTTACAACGCCCCGTGCATCCGTCTCCTGTGTTACATTTCCTGCTTTATCGATAGTGTTATAAACTGTTATGCCACTATCGGGACTTGAAGCCTGTATAGCCTGATTAAAGCCGTTATAGACGTAATTGGTAGGCAATCCACGGAAATCCTGCTGTTGTGTGATATTGTCGCGTTTGTCATATGCCGTAGCCGCAGTCTGGTTGAGGGCAGATTTGACCGAAATAAAACGGTTCAGCGCATCAAAACCTTGCGTCGTTATAAAATTGCGGGCGTTGGTAATGGTCAGACGATTACCATTTGCATCATAGGCGTACACGTTCTGCTGTGCTGCTAGATAACCGATGTCTTTCAGCAGGCGGTTGATAGAATCATAGGCGTGGGTTACCTGACGGCGGATTGTAGCAGAAGAATCCTTTGTTATTTCTGCTGTGATATTACCAGCCGCATCTAGGGTATAGTCAATACGCTCGTTACTGGCATTATAAACAGCCACCAGCTTATGGGCGTCATTATACGTGAAATTCACAATGGAATTGTCTGGCGCAGTGATTGAAATTAGCATCCCAGTATTGTCGTAACCATACGTCGTAATAGCGTTGCCACCTGAAGCCACGACGGTTTGTGTTTTCAAGAGTCCTCGCAAATCATAGGTCAGGTTGGTAACAGTACCATTGGTATCCGTATAGGAAAGCAGTCTACCACTCGCATCATAACTGGTAAAGGTAGTTACTTGCGAAAGAGCGTTTGTTACAGTTCCCAAGTTTTTGGCAGGGGTCGTATAGGTATAGGTGGTCACGTCGGACACGTCCGTGCGAGGACCATCTTCGGTCAGCACGTTACCCAGCGAATCATACGTCCAAGTCCATGTTCTGGTTGCTCCATTGGTACTGTAAGGTATGGTCTGAGTTTGAGTATCAGTTTCAGTTTTAGTTAAGATATTACCATTTATATCGTAGGTTAGATCCGTAGTGAGACCAGTCTGGACGATTTTTGTTGGGAGATTAAGCGTGGGGTGCCATGTGGTCGTAATGGTTCTCGCAGCCGTCGCCCCAAACGCTTCTGTCCTACTGGTCTGCAAGCCTCGGGTATTATTCACAAAATTTGTAACATTGCCCTTCCAATCTACAATTTTAGAGAGGTAGCCGTTTGCATCGTAAGTATAGCTCTGCGTTCCAGCTGGAACTGTTGCCGTAGCAGTACGAGATACTTGTGTATTGGAGCAGACACCACCGACTAGCGGCACGAATTTATAGGTTTCTACCATACCTAAAGCGTTGGTGACTGTACGATTATTATTGGTATCGTCATAGGTGACACTATGCAGATCATTTCCTGTCCCAGTTCCGAGTTTACTGGAAGTTACACGTCCAGTGGCAGTATCGTAAGTCCAAGTCTTATAAGTGTTTCCATTCTCATCAATAATGCCAGTGAGCGCGAAAGGAAATCCAGCTGCTGTGTAACCATAGGTTTGACTGGTTACAGGAGATGTAGAATAAGAAATTGATACCAAGCGATCGTTCGTTCCAACTCCGCTGGAATTATAACCATAAGTTATAACCAAACCTCCAGGGAATGTAACTGTAGAAACTCGGTTATCAGCATTATATGTAAGGCTAAGTGAACGCCCCATAGAATCAGTCACGCTTGTAAGTTTGCCACTCGTCACAGTCATAGTTTGGGTATAACCATTTAGTTGTACGATTGTGGTCAGCAATGCCGTGCCAGTACTGCCCTGTGTATAGTTCTCGATTGTATTGTTCAGATCGGTAAAAACCCAGGTCGAGCCAGTTCCACTACCTGTATGGGTTAAACTAACGTTCATGTTCTTGCCTGTTTTCCAAGTGCTGGTCGTGCTATCGAAAGTAAAATATATAACCTGACCATCAGCACGTTCAACATTGGCTTCAGTAGCAGAAACAATAGTAATATAACGGTCAAATGTATTACGCCAATGCGGGGCTATCATCGATGGAACTGTTGCTAACGCCTCACCACTGTTATAATAGCGAGTGAAACTGAGCGAGTTGATTCCTGAAGAACGATAATCGTCAATTGCTTCAAACAAGTTACCATTACCTAAACTAATGGGATCACCCACGCTGACTTGCCCAATTTTCGAAGGCATAGAATAGTTATAATTTTGCCCATGGCAGCCTTGACCGCCCAAACCGCTGCCTCGGATGCTTGTAACGCTAAATGTTCCATTAGGGTAAGATGCACATGCAGGAGTTGTTGTTGTCCAGCTACCTGAGTAGACAGTTCCATTTGCTGAAATCGTACCAGTAACATTTTTTACACACCAAACAGAACCAGGTGATTGTGCTATAATTGGACCATTTGTAAAATTAAAAGTGTTTCCAGTGATGGTTCCAAACAAGGATATCACAGCCCAAGCATTACCCGTTTTTGTAGTAATTGTTTCAGTGCCTATCACTGAACCACCAGAACCCTGTATTAGGTTATTTAATGTCCAATTAAATGGGGAATTAGATGGATTTGCTGGCTGAAGCAGTGTTCCCGACCATGTACCTGACGCATCGGCTGCATGCGAATCTGATGTTGAAAATTGTAATGCTGCGATACATAATAAAAGCAGAAAAGTTCTAAGTAATATTTGCAAGTAGGGCATAGCAATTTCCTTCTTAAATAAGGAAATATATTATATGCCTTACTAGTTTGAGTTTGTCCATCCGCAAATATGACGTAGTTCGTGGATACACTGTTACAAACAGCTTCTCTCCATACATCAACTCCCTTGCAATCAGTTTGGGAAAGAATTGATTGCCGTGCCAAGCTACTACGCTTTTAATGTATATGCTCTGAAATTAGCAAAACAAGGGGGGAAATTTTCAGAGTTTGCTGGAAATAAAACCGATATTTTAGTAACTGCTATTGTCAATAAAGACCGAGAATGCAATCTGCAAGGTTAAGTATTACTTAGTCGCCAGCATTATAAATGATGTGGTGGGTAAATATAATGTTGCTATAATCTCTAGGATAATTTGTACCTAATAATCAGCAGATTCAGCTTTTTATAAAAAATTTCTCGGAGGCAAATGCCATTTCTGAAAATACCAGCTTGCCTCCCCCCGTGGGGGTCGCGTCATGGGACACTGGCGGGACACTAACCTGTAAAAAATGACAACTACTGGTAACAGTTGACAGCTATGCTAAGTGCTAAGGTGCTAGTTTGTATGTTGTAGTTTGCTGCTATTGATTATGTTTATTTATCAATAACTTGACTGTAAATCTGCCAGCGTAAGCGTTCGCTGGTTCAAATCCAGCCTCCTCCACCACATTACTGATAGCCAACTACAGAGATTTTGATAAATTAAAAAATTCCTCTACCCTTTTAGTCTCATCTTTAATAGCGATAAGCATTTCTTGTTTTTGTAATTCGCTATCCTCAAAATGAGTTTCAGCGCGTTTGCAGATATTATGAAGTTTCATCGCACCTAAATTACCAGATGAACCTTTGAAGCGGTGAGCAGCGGATTTCCACTCTTCTTTTTTGTCAGTACTCATGCTTTTTTCTAAAATCTCTATCATTCCGCGTGATTGCTCAAGGAACAGGTTGGCAAGTTCTTTTTCTTCTTCAGGATCACCATTGGTAAATAAACGTAGTTGCTCCATATCAACAGGCGCATCTTCTGATTGTATTTTAGCAGCAGCTTCTTTCGGAACCGAGATAATTTCTTTGTTATCATCCAATATGAACCAAGTATTTAGTACCTTTTTTAGATGATCGGCGCGTAGTGGCTTACTCAAATAATCATCCATGCCCGATTTTAGGCATTTTTCACGGTCACCAACCATTGCATTAGCTGTCATGGCAACTATTGGTGTGTGTAGTGATGTACCGTCTTCTAAAATACGCAATTTTTCGGTAGTTTGATAGCCATCAAGTTCTGGCATCTGGCAATCCATAAATATCATATCATAAATATTAGTGCGATATTTTTCGATTGCCTGCACACCATCTTCAGCAATATCAATATTACATAGCCCAAATTTACGAAGCAGCTTTTCTGCAAACACACGGTTGACATGATAATCATCAACTAACAACACTTTGGCTTCACCGATAGGCTTTTTATTTTCAACCGCCTGACAAAATATAGTCTGCTCATCAGCATGAGTTTTTATATCTTTTGCTTCGGCAGGTTTACATGGAATAGCAAACCAGAAAGTTGAGCCCTTACCTTCAGCACTTTCTACACCAATATCACCGCCCATCAACTGTACCAGTTGTTTGGTAATAGCAAGCCCCAGACCAGTTCCACCATATTTACGAGTTACAGAAGCATCTGCTTGTGTGAATTTTTCAAAAATATCACCAAGTTTGTTAGCTGGAATACCCATACCAGTATCTTCCACTGCAATATAGAGGCTATTTACGTTATTATGTTCTTGCATACTTGCTTTGATACGCACATGCCCATGTTCAGTAAATTTAATCGCGTTACCAACCAAATTTATAATTATCTGGCGTACACGCCCTGAATCACCCCAAATATGGGTTGGCACATCTGGTTCTAAGCTAACAATTAAATCTATACCTTTTTTGTCAGCTTGCGGACGCATCAAATTCCCAGTTTTATGCAGAGTATTTGCAAAGCCAAACACGATATTTTCCAGCACCAAAGCACCAGCTTCTATTTTAGAGAAATCAAGAATATCATTGAGTAGCATCAACAAATTTTCGCCCGAACTATTTATGGTAGAAACAAGCTCTTTCTGTTCATCGTCAAGTTTGGTATCTTCCAACAAATGCGCCATGCCTAGCACGCCATTCATAGGGGTGCGCAGCTCATGACTCATATTTGCGAGGAAATCTCCTTTGGCTTTGTTAGCGGCTTCGGCTTTTTCAAGGCTGTCTTTCAAATCACGGGCAGCAGCTTCCGCTTTCATATTTGCGCGCTTTAGCTGTAACCACATATTTTTCTCTTTTACTTCTTCTTCTTTCTTCGCTGAAATATCACGCTCAATGGCAGCAAAATGTGTTACCACTCCTTCCGCATTTTTTATCGGAACAATGCTTATATCCAACCAGTAGTTTTTTCCTGTTTTGCTGACATTGAGAAGCTCGTCCTTAAATGGTTTACCTTCTTTAAGAGCGAGGCGAAGAGCATCCAGAGTTTCGCGTTTGGTGAATTCACTTTGTAAAAAACGTGGCGATTTGCCAATAGCTTCTTCTGATGAGTAGCCTGAAATGCGAGTAAAAGCATCGTTTACATAAATAATTTCTGGGCTTGGCTCATCAAGACCAGCTTTGGTAATGATAATACCATCATTAGCACTTTGGATTACTGTTTCCAGTAACATTGCGCGTTCTCTGAACTGTGTCATAAGGCGCAGTTGCGGACGGAACACAAATAAAGTTATAGAAAATAGAAACGCAACTGAGCTAGCAAAGGCGATATTAGATGCCCAGTCAGAAAATGATTCTGGTGGGTCTAATAATTCGTGTATAGTAGCCGTAATTACTAGTAATCCTACTGACACATAGAATAACACAATGTTGCGTTTCTCTTTCATAACAACTCCTATTTAGGCGCATTGCTTGTGGTGGTGTAACGCGCTCTCTTTAATGTAGTGATACATTCTATCTTTCTTAAATGGTTTAGCAACAAAACCAGATGCACCTGTGCCTAGCGATGTTGTAATATTATCAAGATAACTATTACCGCTGAACATCACAACATATGCTTCGGGGTCACTTTCCATGATTTGTCTAAGCACACTAAGACCACTTGCATCAGGCAGGTTTATATCCAGAAAGACAATGTCTGGTGCGTGCAGGAGATAACCAGCAATTGCTTCCTCAGCATTTGCAGCAGTAATAAGCGCATAGCTCTCCTTAAATGTGTTGGTTACTAAACGGCGAGTGAGGGGATCGTCTTCCACCACCATTACATGCAATGGCATACGCGATTTGCGGCGTTTCTTAGCCTCAGCAAACACTTCTTGCAGGGATGATATTTCACCGAAATTATGTGTCACATGTTGTATAATCGGTGGTGACAATTCTCCATTTTTACTGAGAAATACGTCATGTATCGTATCCCAATCACGGAATAAATCATAAATCATCATTTCTACTTTTACTTCCTCCTCACCACGCACCGCACTCACAAGTTCGGCAGCAATCTCATATAATTGCTCAGAATGCAGACTATTACTTATGAACATTATGTCATTGTCACTGCAAGGCACTATATCACAATCAATATCCTGATGTATTTCTTTCAGCTTTTGCAATGTCTCATTACTGCACATAAGATGTTTTTCTTCTTTAGGTGTTATGTGTAAGCAACGCCAAGTTTCCATACTGGCTGGATCTTTATCGATAGCAAACGCCAACGAATTAATATAGTTCTCTGTATTATTTTGAGTAATGATACGCATAAAATTTTCTCCTTTTAAGGTTAAGCGTGTTGTACATGCCCAATAGTTGGGCAGCGTTCTATGTATTGAAACAATTTGTCTTTGGTAAATGGCTTGGCAATAAAGCCTTTTGCGCCTTTGCTCATGGCCTGCATGATGTTTTCACGATCAGCGTTACCACTAAGCATGATTACATAAGCTTTAGGATCTAATGCTATGATACGCTCTAATAGCTCATGTCCTGTCACATCTGGCAGATTTATGTCCAGAAAAAGCAAATCTGGTGCTATACAAGAATATATTTGCAATGCGTTAGTAGCGTCCCCTAACCCTGTAAGTTGATATTGTTTCTGCAAAACATTTTCTACCAAGCGACGTGAGAAAGCATCATCTTCTATAATCATGAAATGTGGTGATTTACGGTCAGCACGACGTTGCTCAATTTCATCTTGTGCACTGATTGTTTTACTGTTCAGTATCGAATTACGCTTGCGTTCCTGCTGTTTCTGTTCAAGCAATTTACGTTTTGTTTCTTCTATCTGATTCTGTTTTTCAATTTTCTGCTCTACTATAAGCAACAATTTATTTATCTGTAATGATACTTCATAAAAACCAACCCAATCATCAGTGGCTGGCTTATCCAAATAATCCACTACGCTTAAAATAAATTCCTTACCATCTTTAACAGGAATGCTTGGGGCTAATATAAAAACATCTCCATCATCACATATATAGATTTGTAAATCTGCTGCTGATAAATATAGCTGTGTTAGTTCAAACAATTTGTCTTTGAAGCCAGCAACAATTTTATCACCAGCTATCTTATCACCAGCTAGGGCAAAATATATACAGCGTGAGGTTTTAGGGGCAGATTTTAGTGATTCTAGCTCTGACACCAATTTTTGTTCTACTTGTTCGTCTATAAGTAACATAAGTTTTTCCTTCTCTATGATTCCATTATCGCAAAGTTTTACTGAAAATAATAATCTAGCAAAAACAATGTGTTAGCTATAGGATGGGGCAGAAAATTCTCAAAATAGCGTTTTATTTTGAGAAATATTTGTGCTATATTCTCATAATTATCCTATTTTGGAGGCATATGACTGATACAATACTGATCGCCGAAGATGATCCATTGCAGCGTAAGATGCTTTCCATGCTGCTCACCCAAAAATTAGGCTATAGAGTGATTGTAACCACTAATGGCGAAGAAGCGGTGGCGCAGGTACAGTCAAGCAATGTTGGCGAAATAAGAGCTGTATTGCTGGATATAAAAATGCCCGTGATGGATGGATTTGAAACGCTAAAAAATATCCGTAAATATCGCCCTGATCTGCCTGTGTTAATGCTAACTGGTAGCGATGACACTAATGTTGCCGTAAAAGCTATAAAAGAAGGTGCTAGTGATTTTATTGTTAAACCACCTGAACCATCACATCTTGATATTGCTATAAAAAATGCTATCCGCTTTTCCACACTATCGCAAGAACTCGCTAAGCTGAAACGTGATAAAGAAGGTGCAGTGGCTTTCACTGATTTAGTTGGGCATAACGCAGGTCTTGCTTTTACTGTTTCGTATGGACGTAAAGCAGCAGCGAGTGATGTCCCCGTAATGCTTATGGGTGAGACAGGAGTAGGCAAAGAATTATTTGCACGCACAATTCATGGCGAAAGCAAGCGTGTTGGCGCACCATTCATTTCCGTTAATTGTAGCACAGTATCACATAATATAGAACAAACGTTATTTGGTGCAGCCAGCACAGTATCGCCTAATCAAAATAACCAAACAGGAAAAATCCGTGCCGCAGAAGGTGGAACACTATTTTTGGACGACATTACAGAACTATCACCAGATGCTCAAGTTAAGTTGCTTCGGGTTTTACAGCAAAAAGAAATTGAGCCACAAGGAGGTGGCAAACCAATAAAAGTCAATGTGCGTATTATCTCTGCCACTGACCGTGATATAAAACGCGAAGTGCAACAAGGACGTTTCCGCGAGGATTTATATTTCAGGCTAAATGTTCTGCCAATTACAATTCCACCACTGCGTGAACATAAGCAGGACATAGTTCCGCTTGCGGAATATTTCATTCAGCGAATTTCTATGTCCGACCGCTTGCCACAAAAATCTCTTGAGCCAGATGCAATTGATTATTTAGTACATAATAATTGGGCGGGGAATGTGCGTGAGTTAGAAGGGCTGATACACCGCGCCCTTGTGCTTACAGACGCTGAATCAATAGACCGCGTCACTTTAGAGCAGATTCATGAATCAAGCACAACGACCAATCCTAACGAACGACGTACACCATCTGCACTGCATATAAATATGCGCAACTCTGATGGAAGTTTCAAAACTATGTCCGAAATTGAAACAGAAACACTACGAACTATGCTTGCTCATTTTGCAGGCAACATAACCAGAGCCTCGGATATACTAGGCATTGCAAAATCTACTTTTTACCGAAAAATAAAAGATGCACGTGAATAGCAATAGGTTATACTGCCCTTTTCAGGAGAGGGAAAAATGAGCAAAAGTTTGTATGAACGCATCGGTGGTGAAGCAGCGGTAAAAGCCACAGTCATTAAAATGTACGAAAAAATTTTGGATGATGAAGAACTCGCGCCGTTTTTTGACGATATTGATGTGGAACATTTACGCCTTAGTCAGTCAGCTTTTGTCACTTACGCTTTTGGTGGACCAAATCATTATACTGGCAAATCAATGCGAACCGCCCATGCCAGAGCTGTTTCAAATGGTCTAAACGACCACCATTTTGATCTCGTTGCTGGTCACCTCAAATACGCAATGCAGGAACTAAAAGTCCCAAATGAGCTAATCGAAGAATCACTAACCATAGTCGCTAGCACTAGAAATGACGTGCTGGGGAAGTGAATCTTGCTGAAATCTCTAATCTAATTTGTACCTAATAATAAGCAGATTCAGCTTTTTATAAAAAATTTCTCAGATATAAATGCCATTTCTTAAAATATCAGCTTGCTTCCCCCATAGGGGGTGAACCATGGGACACTAGACTATAAAAAAACAGCGTTGAATGGCAATCATTGACAGCAATACACTAACTGCTAATATACTGACTTGTATATTGTAGTTTTCTGTGATTGATTGTATTTATTTATCAAAAACTTGACTATAAATCTGCCCGCGTAAGCGTTCGCTGGTTCAAATCCAGCATCCTCCACCATTATTTTTCAATCAGTTATGATAATTATTACTCCACCAGACTTATGGTAAATATTTGTTAATAATCCTTGCAAATATTAATATAATCCGTTAGAAAAGCAGTTCATTAAGGGAGATATATTATGGCATTTGGTAATGAAAATTGTAATTATGAGGGATTTAGCTGCGGCGAGCAACCTGTCGTACGCAGCCCTAGCTTTCATCACATAGATCCACGCGGACATTCAATTGACTTGCTCGGTGCAGACGGTAAACGTACGCGGTCTGTTGATCCAGCAGTAAGTGACCGAATTGCTCTTACTGTCAGCGTAAGTGGCAATACTGATGGTGTTAGTAAAGAGCTTGAAGCTACTTTGAAAAAACACGGGGTACCACACCAGAAAACTGATTGGAAAGTTCATCAAGATGGCAAAAAAAGCACTACTTTCCATGATATTCCAGTTGCCCAATTGCCTAATTTGGAAAGAGCGGTTACTGAGATTGTTGCACCAGAACGCTCAACACAACGCGGAGTTGCCTGAGCAATAAATCGCTTTTCCCAATTATTTCGCTCTGGTATGGTGTCTCGATTATAAATAGGACTGTCCCATGAAAAAAAATATTTTATTCGTCGCGCCCCTGCTCGTCTTGTTGGCTTTCCCATGTTTTGCCGACTCTCTGGAATTCACCAAAAAAGCTGCTGAACTTGGTGATGCCAAAGCACAACATACAATCGGGTATATGTATGAATATGGAAAAGGTCTGCCCAAAAATCAGAGTGAAGCCGCAAAATGGTATACTAAAGCAGCAGAGCAAGGATTCGCAGAGGCACAAAATAATTTGGGATTCATGTACGCCAACGGTAACGGTGTAATCAAAGACCCAACGCAAGCCATGAAATGGTACGGCAAAGCAGCAGAGCAGGGTCTGTCAGCAGCACAATATAATTTTGGGGTGATGCACACCAACTCTCAAGCAGCACCAGTAGATTATGTTAAAGCCTATATGTGGGCAAACCTAGCGGCTGCAAAAAACAATAAAAATGCCATTAAAATGCGTACCATGCTGGAAAAAAATCTAAAAAAAGAACAGATAGAAGAAGGACAACGCCTGTCTAATGAATGGTTAGAAAAACATCCTGAAAAACCTGATGCAAAAAATGCTGAAGAAGCCCAATCCGATAAAAAATAGGCACCGATTAAAACTGTCCGCAGCTTTCACTCTCATCGAATTATCCATAGCTATAGTAATAATTGGACTGATTGTTGGTGGAATATTGGTTGGGCAAGACTTAATCAACTCAGCAAAAACACGCTCTCAAATTTCGCAGATGGAAAGATATCAAGCCGCACTTAACACCTTCAAACTAAAATATGGTTATTTACCAGGTGACATCCCAGATCCAACGGCTTCAGCATTTGGCTTTATAGCAAGAGGAATATACCCAGGTCAGGGCGATGGAAACGCTATAGTAGAAGGGACTTTAAATCATGCAGATCCAGGTGGGAGTTGGGGACTACTTATCCTTAGCGGTGAAACTGCCGTTTTCTGGCGCGATATGACTACTGCTAAGTTGCTTGATGGAGGCTCTAATACGCGTTCATCTATAATTTGTGGACCTGGTTGCACAGGAGGAGCATTTACTGGTAATTTTGGTGATTATTTGCCCGCTGCTAGTATTGGTAACGGAAACTATATACATATTTATAGTATCACCAAACAAAATTATTACGGTCTTTCAATGCCAACTTCTTACCTTGCAAATGCACAAATAACAGCAAGCACTGGATTAACAGTGTCACAGGCATACACTATTGATAATAAACTAGATAACGGGTTGCCACAAACTGGCAAAGTTATCGCAAATTACATAAATACCAGCACTGTAGGATGGTCGGCAAATGCAGTGACAGCATCTGCAACTACTTGTTTCGATACCACCTCTGGTAATTATTCTGTAGGACAAAACGGTGGAAGTGGTATTAACTGCGCCCTGTCATTCAAATTCCAATAGAGTCTTTATTTACTAAAAACCACCTATGGCTGAAACTGTACTCATAAGTCTAGAAGATATTTCCGTAAAATTTGGTGGCAAACCATTATTTGAAAATCTGCGGATGCATATTATAGAAGGCGATAAAATCTGCTTGGTAGGAAAAAATGGCGCGGGAAAAAGCACCCTAATGCGCCTTATTCTCGGCGATTTGGAACAAGATGGAGGAACTCGTTTTTGCCTTCCCAACACCAGCATCGGGTATCTGGCGCAGAATGTAGAATTTAATGCCAGCGATAATGTGCATCAGTTTGTAATGTCTGGTTTAAAAGCTGAGGAGAGGACAGAAAACAAGCATCATCTTGCGGATATGGTTATAGAGCCACTGGATTTGGACAGCAACACCATAATGGGAACTCTTTCAGGTGGGCAGCTCCGACGTGCAGCTCTTGCCCGCTCGCTCATCACCGAGCCTGATATTTTACTGCTCGATGAGCCGACCAATCATCTCGACTTAAACGGCATCGAATGGCTGGAAAAATATCTGGCAAATTATCGTGGTGCGTTGGTTTGTGTCAGCCATGATAGGGCTTTTCTATCGGCAATTTCCCGCAAAGTATTTTGGATAGATAAGGGCATGATTCGCACCTGCCCCACTGGCTATAAAGGCTTTGAAGATTGGGCAGAGCAAATCATCGAACAAGAAGCCCGCGAATTGCAAAATATGAAAAAGAAGCTCGCTGCCGAAGTAGATTGGACGCAAGGCGGAGTCACAGGCAGACGCAAACGCAACCAACGTCGCCTCAGCGAATTATTCAAACTGCGTGACAAGCTCAAAGCCGATAAAGCCGCCTATAACCAGCGGATGCAGAGGGTAGATGCTGATTCACTCTCCACCACACAGGCTTCAAAAATTATTGTGGAATTCAAGCATATTGATAAATCATTCACCAATGGAAATAAAACTATTCCAATTCTCAAAGATTTTAATTTGCGGATTATGCGTGGAGACAAAATTGGCATTTTAGGAAAAAACGGTTCAGGAAAATCAACTTTTATAAAATTATTGGTTGGCGAAATAGAGCCAGATAGTGGGCGTATTTTTCGCGGGAAAACTATAGATATTGCCTATTTCGATCAAAGCCGTATTGCAATTAATCCCGAAAAAACCTTGTGGGATACGCTCTGTCCTGATGGTGGCGACCAAGTGTTTTTAGGTGGCACGAAAGAACGTAGCATACATGTTTGCGGTTATCTAAAAGATTTTATGTTCGACCCGAAAATGGCGCGCAACCGCGTCAGCACACTTTCAGGCGGGCAACAAAATCGCCTGATGCTGGCAAAAATTCTCGCCAATCCTGGTAATGTTTTAATTCTCGATGAACCGACCAACGATCTCGATATGGACACGCTGGATATGTTGCAAGAATTACTCTCGGAATATAAAGGTACATTGCTGATAGTCAGCCATGATCGTGATTTTTTAGATAGAACCGTAACCGAAGTTCTGGCGTTTGAAGGTGATGGAATTGTCGAGGGTTATATTGGCGGATATACCGATTACGCTGCGCGAAAAAAAATCATCGCACCCAAAAAATCTTCCGAGAAAAAATCTCCTGAAAAAATAGAGCTAAATATTACAGAGAAAAAAATAATGTCGGGAAAAGAACGTCACGAACTGGAAAAATTACCAGAGAAAATTGTAAAATTAGAAGCGGAAATAAAAATCCTGCGTGAAAAATTATTAGACGTAGATTTTTATACTAAAAATCCAGCAGAATTTGACAACTCCTCACGCCGTTTTGCCCTCGCCCAGCATGAGCTGGAAACCGCCGAATTACGCTGGCTAGAGCTGGAAGAGAAGAAGATATAAATCCTCAAGTATTATTAGAAAACAATCTACTGCAATTTAGTAGGCTGTGGATCTGGAGCTTGGACAGGAGATGCCAACGATGCACCACCTGAAGTAGTAAATCTTATCTTATGTAGTAAAATATCAGAAAACGTAGCCCATGCTTTTCCCATCAACTCATCACGATTTGGAGCACTAACAACAAACATAAACACATGTGTTCCACCATCAATATAAGCCACCACTTCTATATTTCCCAAACTGCTATTACTGAGCATGCGAAGGTGAGCTGTAGAAAGTGGCTTATTATCAATTGTCAAAGAATCCATCGGGGTTACAACAATATTAGGATGTTTTGGACGCAAGTTAGTGTCAATAAATTTAGTAATAAATGCTTCTATAGTGTCACTAGGATCTTTCTTAAACACTTCATGCATCATGATTACTCGTGAATCAGGCACGACACGATAGCCTTTAAATTCACGTTCAGAAAATGTATGGGCTGTTAAACTTGCATCTGCTGGGTTATCTTTAAATTTTTTTGCTTCCCAATTCTGCGGATATGACAAACTTGAGCTGTAATTGCTCTGAGGAGCAATTACTTGAGATGATTTCACAGTTTTCAATTCATTCGAATCAGTTTTTTCGGGACAAGCACTAGGATTTACGGTGCATATGACTATACCCCATAATATCGGACTAGTGGCGATCCCAATAGCAGAAATACTGGTTCCAATAACACCAGTGATTTTTTGTTTTTTAACTAATGCGACTATTCCAAGAATCAACCCAATTGGAGATACAACGCCTAAAAACGGTAACATTGATATTCCACCAAAAACAATCGACAGAATCCCTAAAACAGGTGTGGATTTACTCAAATCCTGCACAGTGGTAGCGTCACTCTGTTTATTCATTCTGGGTATCCTTTCAAGTTACAAATAAAACTTAACGTCTAAAAATATAGTTAAAACAGAGTATTTGTCAAATATATTCAAAGCGCGCTTAATCCATAACATCCTCAATCGTCAGGCTAACGGTTTGCTTTCCGTTCCATTCTTGCAGGCGCAAACCGCCCGCCACATCAATAGTTTTTCCAATTGTTGAAAGCAAAGAATCACCCAGTTTTGCGCCTACACAACGGAAAGAAATGGCGGAAAGCCGCGTATTACTAAGTCTATCAATCAGCAAAGTTTTAACATGGTGTTCACCAACAATATCCGATTTCAAATTAACCACTTGCTGAATACATAAGCGCAGTTGCGGGTTTCCCTGCCCAAATGGTGCAAGTTTTTCAAGTTGCGTGAGCAGTTCTACACTCGCACCACTGATGCTTACTATACCATCTAGCATCAATTTTCTTTGCCCTGATACCAACTGCAACTGGCTTCCCATCCGCGCTTGCAAAAAAGCAGCGAGTGCAGGAATTTTTGCTTCTTCCACAGTAAACCCAGCCGCCATTGCGTGACCACCACCAGCAAGGAGTAACCCTTCTTCCAAAGCGGCAATCACCGCTGCCCCAAAATCAACTCCTGTAATGCTGCGTGCCGAAGCCTTACCCACACCATCCACCACGGCAATCACCGCCACAGGTTTATGAAATCGTTCTTTGAGCCGTCCCGCTACAATTCCAATAACTCCAGCGTGCCAGCCCTGCCCTGCAATCACCAAGAGCGGAAAGTCTGCATCAATTTTTTCCGCTTGCGCCATTGCCTGTTCCAGCACCATTGCCTCTATGGTTTTGCGTTCGGCGTTATATTGTTCTAGTTCGGTTGCCAGTTGCTTGGCTTCCTGCTCATCTTCTGTGGCAAGCAAGCGCACACCAAGATCTGATTTTCCAACGCGCCCGCCCGCATTAATGCGTGGACCAACAATAAACCCACAGGAATATACGTTTGGTTTTTCATCCGACTTTGCCATATCAAGCACTGTAGAAATTCCTATATTCCTGCGTGCTGCCATAACTTTCAAACCCTGCGCCACCAATGCACGATTCACGCCTGTAAGAGGCACAACATCGCACACCGTTCCCAACGCAACAATATCCAGCCATTGTTTTATATCTGGCTCACTACGTTCCGTAAAAAATCCCCTGCTCCGCAACTCGCGGTTCACCGCCACCAGCAATAAAAACGCAACACCAACCGCTGCCAGTTGCCGATGTGGTGAATTTTCATCAAGACGATTGGGGTTTATTATGGCAACCGCCTCAGGTTTTCGTGCTTCACTAAGATGATGATCAACCACAATCATATCCAGCCCAGCTTTTTTAGCTTCTGCAATTGGCTCAAACGCCAGCGTCCCGCAATCAACAGTTATGGCAAGTTTTGCACCCTGCGCGCGCAGCGCAAGCAAGGCTTTCGTATTAGGTCCATAACCTTCTTTCATGCGGTCAGGAATATATAAAATAGGCGCAATACCAAGCGCACGAAAATAGCGCGCAAGCAAGGATGATGATGTTGCACCATCAACATCATAATCACCAAAAATAGCGATTTTTTCTTGGTGGGTAACAGCATCAGCTATGCGCCTCGCTGCCTTATCCATATCAAGTAAATGTGATGGGTCAGGCAGTGCATTGCGTAAAGTTGGGTTCAAAAAATCTTCGACCACATCTATATCAATTCCCCGCGCAACCAGCACTCTTGCCACAATCTCTGGCAAATCATGCTCGCGGGCAATTGCTGCCACCAAACGCTCATCCACCTCCCGCACCTGCCATACACGCCCAGCCACCGACAATGGCTTCTTGCTTTCTGCTTCAATCATTTTATAATCCACGCCATGTCCAGAAACACTCCAACTCCTGCCCTAAACTATATACGCAGCCTTTACGCAGCGCAAGACGACTTGCTCGCCAGCATCAATACAGAGCTAGAAAAGCGTAATATGGCCATCCATATCGGCGCAGAAGAAGGCAGATTGCTGCAACTGCTCATCGCTCTGCATGGCACAAAAACTGTGGTAGAAATTGGCACATTGGCTGGATATTCAACAATCTGGATGGCGCGCGCCCTGCCAGAAAATGGGCATATCTACACCATAAATAAAGACCCTGAGCATATTAAGATGGCAGAAGGTTTTTTTGCCAAGTGTGAGTGTAGTAACAAAATAACCCAGCTTGCTGGTGATGCTCATGTTGTTCTACCAGAACTGGCAAAAAAATCTTCTAAAAATGAAAAGTTTGATATGGTATTTATCGATGCTGACAAAATCAGCTATTTAGAATATCTGGATTGGGCAGAACAAAATATCCGCAAAGGTGGGTTGATTGTTGCCGACAACACACTTTTAGGAGGCGCAGCAATAGAAAATATGCCGCCCAAAGATTACGCGCCAACCACATGGAAAAACATCCGTATATTCAACGAACGCCTTGCCGATAAAAGTAAATATAATGCAACGATGATTCCCACCAGAGAAGGCTTGAGCGTAGCAGTGAAGTTATTTTAATACCCCAGCACGTCAATAATCTCTTCCAACTCATCCACCACATGATAGTAAGTGGCGACTTCGGCTTTGGCAAATCTGGATTCGATTATGTTTTTCATCAACGCGATTAATGGATCCCAATAGCCCTGATAATTAAAAATTACTATTGGTTTGTTGTGCAGCATCAACTGTTTCCAAGTGATTATTTCGAACATTTCATCCATTGTTCCAAATCCACCAGGGAAAACTATAAACGCATCGGAGCGTTCAAACATATTCTGTTTGCGCTCATGCATAGTATCCACGATTGTGATTTCAGTAAGAGACTGATGTTCGTTTTCGATGTTACGCAGCGAACGCGGAAAAACACCGATAGCATAACCGCCATGTTTCATGGTAGAGTTGGCAACCGCGCCCATCACGCCACAATCACCACCGCCATAAACAAGATTTATATCACGAGCAGCCAGCAACTTTCCAAATTCTGCACCAATATCAAGAAATTTTTTATCGACATTATTAGATGCGCCACAAAAAACGCAGACAGATTTTTTCCCAGACATGAATTCCTACTTTTTTGTTATTTTATTGTTATAATTATTCTTCTATATTCCACATATGATATTAGCCATAAATTGATTAACTTTTTATGAAAATTCCCAAAAATATACTTATAACTGGCGCAAGCAGCGGGCTTGGTGCAGCCCTAGCCCTTGAATATGCCAAATTTGGCAACAAACTGTATTTACAGGGTAGAAATCCTGAAAGACTGGCAGGAATAGCCGATAAATGCCAAAAATCAGGAGCAATCGTATATACACAGACAATTGATGTTACCGATGCTGCTTCCATGCAGAACTGGATAGAGCAGGCAGACGCGCAAAATCCTTTGGATTTAGTTATTGCCAATGCTGGAATTTCTGCAGGGACTGGTGGAGATGGTGAAAGCAACGAGCAAGTGCGACGAATCTTTTCTACCAATATTGATGGTGTAGTAAATACTATACAGCCGATTATTCCTTTGATGCTCGTGCGCAAATCTGGACAAATTGCAATTATGAGTTCTCTGGCAGGGATACGCGCCCTGCCCAGCGCACCAGCCTATAGCGCGAGCAAAGCATGTGTCCGCTATTATGGTGAATCATTGCGCGGATGTTTATTAAAAGAAAATGTGTATGTAAGCGTAATTTGCCCTGGCTATATCAAAACTCCTATGACCTCTGTCAATAATTTCCCGATGCCTTTTATTATGAGCGCGGAAAAAGCAGCGCAGATAATAATGAAAGGTCTGGCACGAGGTAGCAGCCGTATCGCTTTCCCAACATTGCTTTATATCCCATTATGGCTGATTTCCTGCCTATCACCAATGATAACCGATCCTATATTTTCACGTCTGCCTGCCAAACCTTCGGCATAAAATTAGCGTCCGCGCC
This sequence comes from Rickettsiales bacterium, assembly GCA_025464625.1. Taxonomy (GTDB): domain Bacteria; phylum Pseudomonadota; class Alphaproteobacteria; order Rickettsiales; family SXRF01; genus SXRF01. The sequence goes on from JAOAUZ010000002.1 coordinate 19,656, forward strand.
CGCCACCATCATCAGTTCCCGCAAAGCGATTCCAGCGATCATCAGTGGTACGTTTTTTATCTGTCAAACGGTTGCGGATAGTAGAAACCTTAACACTCCAAACTTCCTTTTTATCTTCTCTTTTTTCTTCTTCCCTACTTCTTCGTTTCTTTTTTTCTTTGTCAGCAACTTCTTTTAGGTCTTTTATCCTATTTGCTTCACCACGTCGCATCCGCATCAAATTATAAACTCCCTGATGCATTTCATTCTTGCGCATCAAGGCTTTCTTTTTTTGCTTTCTCGTAAGATGGAGATGGTGAAAAATATTCATTCAGAGGAATCCTCACCGTTAGCATCAGATGGAGCGGTAGCAGCAACCTTTCTTCGACGCAAATTATCACGCAGCGCAGATGCAAGTTTTGCCTTTTTTTCCTGCTGCTGCTTTTTTGTCTGCGAACGAACAGTATCTTTTTGTTCTAGCTTTATTTTATGTGTATCCATTCCCCTATTTTGCCGAAAAGATACTGATATTGCAAATATTTAATAATAAATTACTAACCACTTGCAAAACTATAACAACTCAGCACTTGCGCTTGCCTGATTCTTATGGCATTTTCCCCTGCCTTATAGCTTTTTTATAAATTGCTGCTGTAGCTCAGTGGTAGAGCACGTCATTGGTAATGACGGGGTCGGGTGTTCGATTCACCTCAGCAGCACCATTCTTCCATAGTGTCTTACTGTCCGCACTCAAAATCATTGAGCATGGAGGGTCTGCGGAACGGATCTGTGAGCGCATCCGTATATTCACCCATAAGGAGGCGATGCTGTGGCAACATATTCTGACGATACCAACGCGAGAAACGTGCTATTCTATGTCCACGCTTGGTAAGCATAACACAACCATCTTTAATCTGTACCGTGCCAGATTCGGTTTGCTCAGTTAGCCTAGCATCACTTAAGCGATGTTCCTGCATAAATTCTTCAGTAATTTTGCTATCAAATGCCTCTTTTTTCAAAGCACCTCTGTGCTGTTCCAGCTTCTCGAGAATATATAACGAGAATGAACGATCGATAACAGTTGGAACAGATATCGCAAAAATATACCCTCCCAGCACAAAAATTATAAGAAGCTGTGCAAATATGATAAATTCAACTTTTTTCCCAAAGAGAAAAAACCAGCTGATAAATCCAGCCACAAGAACAGCCACGAGAACATCAATCAAAGCGGAATAAAAAACAACATTAACAGGCAGAAAACGAAAATGCAGATAGTTAATGCCAAGCAACGCAAATGTAAAAATTATTCCAGATATGATGTGCTTTGTAATCATTATTCCGACACCTTGCTTACAGACCTAATAAAATAGCGATAATCTGGTGGGGTATTTAACACACCTTTCATCACTCCAGTAAGCAAAAGGGTTGTGAGAGTCATAAAACCAGTTTGGAGCATGATAAGACAGAATACCCCAACAATAACTGAAAACCACCCTGGTGTTGCCATACCGATCATTTTCAGGAAAATAGCTATTATCACACCAAGAGCTGCCAAGAATGTCATGCCTAAACACACTATCCCCACCCGCACCAAAACATCTTCTGCAAAAACCATAAGGCCACGAAAACCATGCAGCACTAGTGAAACAAAATTCATTTTACTTTTGCCTGCATACCGCGCTCCACGATCTAGTGGAACATATTGTACACGAAGGCGTGAACTAAGCACTGTGCCAGCAATATGTATCCATAATTGTGACATCTTCGACAAGCGCGAAACAGCAAATGAACTGTAAAGCGCGAAATTGCCAAAATTTATGGCACGACCAGTAAGTAATTTGAACACCACTTTATAAATAGCGTAAAAGATTTTGAATTTGATGGTTTCCACACGCTTCATACGCTTGGCAACCACCACATCGGTTTTGTCATTTAAGTTAGCGATAAGAGAATGGACAGTTTCTGGAACATCTTCTCCATCAGAATCAATGGTAAGAACTGGCAGATCAGGAAAATGTTCCGCAGCATAACAAATTCCAACCGCAATAGCCTTCTGATGCCCAACATTCTGACCAAGAGTAAGTATGCAGCCCTGCGCCCCCGCCTCCTCCAACCATGAACTATCGACTGGTTCATGCACAGAACCATCGTCTACAGCAACAATATAAATTCGTTCTCCAAACTGGGTTATAAGTTCTTTGAACAACCTGCGGGCAGAGGCTTTATCTTCATAAACTGGAGTAACCACAACAAAATTTTCAACCGTCATTGCGATTCTTTCATAGAAAAATATTTGTAACCGTATTTTTCACCAATGGGCGGATGGTCATCAGTGCTGCAATAACGCTCCAGCCAGCAAACCTCATGCCCAACCTCATTGCTGGGGCGAACTCCAAAGTTCTTATCAGGAATCGTATTCATATGTGGTGCTTTTAACATAGAAAAATGAATAATGTTACGAATATTTGAAGATCCTAAAACCTGCCTGTTAAACTTTAGCGTAAGACAAACAACTAGAATAATGGCTATAAAAGAAACTGCGCCCGTAGTCAGCAACAACTTTTGCAATCTGGCAGCATTAGCAGAACCACAAAAAATGGAACAGATTTTAATGAATTTTTGTGCAATAAAATCCCAACGAGATTTATCCATCCAGCGAAATCCACACACAGCGAAGATAGTAACAGCGGGCAGAATAATGAAATTACCAATACCAAAACGTGGCGTTGGAGATTTATAAAACCACACGGTCAGAGAACATATCAAAAATATGAGTCCAGAAATGCGAAGTAGTAATTCTTTTTCTACCTGCTTTTTATTGAACAGAAAATAATAAACCACACCAATCCCAGCAGCAGTTAGTGCCATATATATGCAGAAAAATCTATAACGGGGCCACCACCAGTTTGGAAACCAATCCCAGCTCTTGAGCGAATACATACCACCAGCAGCATGGCGCGCCCAAGCTGTCACCGAATTACCGTTATCAATTGCTGCCTGCTTTGCACTCCAATACACATCAATGCAGCTTTCTGGCATAGGAAACAGGAGACATCCGCTAATTACAAAACCACGAATAAGCCAGATAACCATTAGCAAACTAGGAATAATCGACGCATAAAAAAAGTCATTAAATTTAATATGCTTTGCCGTAACCAGCATAGCCAAAACCATTGCCACCCACAGAAAAATAACCGCCCCGCTAACCTTGCAGGCAAAACACAGAAACGCCATCAGAAAAAGAATCGATAACTGACGCGCCGTTACTATAATTTTATTCAATAATAAAGACAGCCCATAAAAAAACGACATGGCAAACATCACCCCAGTCGGAGTATCAGTAGATGTATATTCAAAATCAAAATTACTATTTATTATAAGCCCTAAGATGGTTAAAAAACCAAGCACCGCAATTGATGGATTAGCAGAGCGAGCCATCTGTAATAAAAATATCATCAGCGTTATAACAAATACCGACATATTATATGACAACAGTTTGAAATATTGCCCTATCCACAGCGGAGCAGAAATATACTCCACAAAAGAATTAGAACCAAAACGAGCATGCAAATTTGCAAGCCCAAAAATTACCTTTTCATCACGCATTAATAGCTGGTGAGGAATATGATATAGCCCAGCATCTGCGCCAGCCTCCATAGCAGCAGTTATAGGAGCAAGCAAAACCGCAAATAATAATGCCCAAACAAGCGTATCCCTATCTTCACGACGCAACCGAAAACAGCCTAAACCCAATATTGCTATAAGGATTGCGATAAAAATAGGCGATGAAACGGGATAGAAAAAATTCCAAACAACTATTGCAAAACCAACAGTAAGTTGTGCGGCAACGAAGTAAAAAAATGGAGGAAAAATATCCAATGAATTGCTAATAACTTTACCACGCCATCGCAACACACCAACGCCGAAAATATACACCGCACACACATAAAGCGGAAACATGAGTAAATCAAAAATCATGGTATTTTTTTCAGCAGCTCAATACGTTAAAAGAAGATAACTAGACAAATAGTACCCATAACAAATTTTGTCTATGTTTTTCGTTTTTCCAATGAAAACAATCGCCTAACAACAAGCTGGTTTTGTTTTTTTCTTAGTCTTAGCTACTGGCGCGCAATCAGATTTTTTATCCTGTTCACGCAGGCAGCAATTTTCAACCAGAAAACCAACTAGATTCTCAATGGTATCAACATTAGCTGTGTAAATGATAGAGCGACCTTTGCGCTTAGATTTTACCAAGCCTGCCTGATGCATGTGCGATAGATGAAAAGATAGGGTGTTATGCGGAACACCAAGTTGCTCCCCCAAAGACCCAGCCGCACATCCCTCTCTTCCGTATTGTATCAACAGACGAAATAATTGCAGACGAGTTTCCTGTGATAGAGCAGAAAAGGCTATAAGCGCGTGGTTAATATCCATATGTCTATAATAATTGACATGATTACAAGTTCAAGTTATACGAACTATATGCTAACCAGAATTTATGGTCAAGGATTGTAGTGTATATGAAATATTTTCTAATGACTTGTGCATTAAACACATAGCTCCCATGCCAAAAAAACTTTTGTATAAAACATAGCCTGAGCTTACACAGCCAATAAAAAATATTTCAACAACCATTGACATTATGATTTTTTATTCAATTTCTAAAAACAAAGGAGTGCTTATGCCACGTTTATCATCTTCCCGAATGATTGTTCTTGCAACACTTACCACAACTTCATTGATGACATCTGCTCCAGCTTTCGCCCGCGACCAGATTCGCGCTGTTGGCTCGTCCACAGTTTATCCATTTGCCTCCGCAGCGGCTGAACAATTCGGTCAAGGCGGTAAATTCAAAACACCAATTGTTGAATCAACAGGTACTGGCGGTGGTTTCAAATTATTCTGTGGTGGAATCGGTGCCGATACTCCAGATATTAGTAATGCTTCACGCCCGATTACCGATTCAGAAAAAGAGACCTGCCAAAAAAATGGTGTAACCAAAGTTGTTGAGGTTCCGATTGGTTATGATGGTATCGTCATTGCCAATGCCAAAGGTGCTGCTGGGTTCAATTTAACCAAAAAACAAATATTCATGGCACTGGCTCGCCAAACACCTGATAAGGACGGTAAACTCGTAGCAAATAGCTACCAGAAATGGAATGAAATCGACCCTAAATTACCAGCACAGACCATCGATGTTTACGGACCTCCTCCAACATCTGGAACTCGTGACGCATTCGTTGAACTAGCTATGGAAGAAGGATGCAAAGCATTTCCAGAATTTGCCAAAGCATATCCTGATGAAAAGGAGCGTAAAAAATCTTGTGGGCTGATTAGGGAAGATGGTCGCTATATCGATGCTGGTGAAGATGACAATATGATTGTCCAAAAATTGGTTAGTAATAAAACTGCTCTTGGTATTTTTGGTTATAGTTTCTTGGAAGAAAATAAAAGCAAGGTTCAGGGAAGCAAAGTTGATGGTGTTGAGCCGACTATGGAAAATATCGAAAGCGATAAATACAAGCTTTCGCGCAGCCTTTATATTTATGTAAAAGGTGATCATATTGGTAAAATCGCTGGTATATCTGAATTTGCGAATGAAATTGTTAGCGAAGGTGCAATCGGTGCGGACGGCTACTTAACAGCTAAAGGCTTGCTACCACTACATGATAAAGATAAAAAACTGGCTCGTGAACGTGCTGCATCTTTGAAGAAATAATTCAAAAACCGAAAGGCTTTCAAAATGAAAAAACTACTTCTTACTGGAACTGCTTTAATCGCTGTATTAACCTCTGGGCAAGCATTTGCGCAGGATGATGAAGCTATGATGAAACAGCTCAAGGCTATGCAAGCGCAAATGGAATCCATGCAGCGCGAAATGAATAAGCTCAAAGAGCAACTGGCACAAAATAAAGCACAAACAGCAAAAGTAGAAAAAGTCACGAACGAAATCAAAGCTCCAAAAGCACCAGAAAATGACGTGAAAATCAGCATGGTTCCTGCACCAAAAATTGAAACTGCTGATGGCGCATATAGCTTCAAAGTTGGCGGGTTTGCACAAATAGACGCTGGTATGTTCAAAGACGACATAAGGGATCGCCCCGATGGCACTAATGTTCGTCGCGCTAGGTTAAATTTTTCTGGTACTCTTGCCAAAGATTTCAAATATAAAATTGAAAATGATTTTGCTGGCAACGTCAGTGCGCTTACCGATGTTTATTTGGAATATGCTGGTCTAAAGCCAACTTCTATTACTGTCGGACAATTCAAAGAACCGTTCGGTTTGGAAACTCTAACCAGCGATTTATTTACCAGCTTTGTTGAGCGTTCATCAACCAACCTTTTCTCACCAGACCGCAAAATCGGGGTGATGGTTAGCACTTATGGGGAAACAGCACCAATTGGCTTTTGGACAGCTTCTCTCGGTGGTTTCGGTAGCGGAACAAGCAGCACCAGCAGCACGGATGACGAAGCACGCGATATCACTGGTCGTATAACTCTCGCTCCAATCGCCGAAAAAACTAGGATAATTCATTTTGGTGTTGCTGGCAGCCACCGCATCCCTGATTCTTCTGCTGATTCATTTAGCTTTTCTTCACGCGCAGAAAATCAAATGTCCAGTTCATCTGCGGATCTTTCGGTCAATACTGGGACTATCAGCAATGTTAGCAGCGTAAATCTTCTCGGGCTTGAAGCCGCTGGGGTTTATGGACCATTTTCGTTGCAGGGTGAATATGTACGCGCTGCTGTAAACCGCAATTCTGGCGTTGAACCAACATTTGGCGGTTATTATGTTGAGGCTTCATATTTCTTAACTGGTGAAAGCCGTAACTATAACGCATCATCTGGTAGGTTTGACCGCGTTAAGCCAATCTGGCCACTGAGCGTCTCTGAAGGTGGTTGGGGTTCTTGGCAGGTTATGGCTCGTTATAGCAATCTGGATTTGAACGATAAAACAATAAATGGCGGGCAACTGCGCGATACGACTTTAGGTATAAAATGGTTGCCAAACAGCTACACCATGATTACCGCTAACTATATCATGTCAAATAGCGACAGCCACTCTGTAACCCCGAATGATGACCCGCAAATATTCTTGCTACGCACCCAATTTGATTTTTAGGTTGTAACTTTTGTTAAATTAATGGAACGTTATGTGCCTAAATGGCACAGTCCGTTTATTAACAAAAATCAACCACATATCAAATAAAAGCCCTTAGCGTTTTATTAAGTATTGTCGCTTTATAGTGGATGCTTAAACAATCATCCAACTGACAAATAGAGCGCAATAAATTTGTGTCTAAAAAAGATAAAAATAAGGGCAAATTACAATCTATTAAGTTTGCTTTCTCCGTTGGACTGCTAACATTTTTAGCAGTACTTGCCAGCAGCTATGTACTTTATGCCTACGCATTGAAAGCTATAGAAGAAGATATAGAAGAGTATTTGAGTGGTATTGCTGGTGCTGTTTCCAAACAGATTGATGGTGACATTCATACAAAATTCACTTCTCGCGATCAGGAAACTTCTCCAGAATATTTGGAACAAGTTGCAAAGTTAAATAGCATAAAGGGTGTGTTCCCCGATGTTAGTTATGTATATACCTTTGTCTTAAAAGATGGGGATGTATATTTTATACTCGACCCTACACCAGCAGGAATAATCGAGGACGGCGTAGAAACCAAATCCCACATCATGGATAAATATGATGAAGCAAAAGAACAACCTCCACTTATGGAGGCATTTAATACCCAACAAAAATCCTTCAATAAAGAGCCTTATACTGACCGCTGGGGGAGCTTTGTTTCAGCCTACACACCGCTTTTTAGTAGCAAAGGAGATTTTGTAGGGGTTGCTGGAGTTGATATTGATGCAAAAGACTATGCCGCTAAAATAGAAAGGATAGAACATGCGGAAATGCTTTGTATCCTAATAGGTTTTGTTATCTCCAGCCTCACTGGATATTTAATCTATAAAAAAAATATGAAAATAAGTGCCATAACTAAAAATCTAGAAAAAAGCGAACAGCGTTTTGCTCTTGTTATTGAAGGTATGAACGATGGCATTTGGGATTGGGAGGATATGACCAAAGATGAAGAATATTGGTCACCTCAATTCAAAAAACTTCTTGGTTATGAGGATAATGAAATAAAAGCAAGCTATCAGGAATTTCAATCCCGCCTTCATCCAGATGATGTGGATAGAATCAAGCAGGAAATGGAAGAGCATTTCGAGCGTAATGCTCCATTCAACTCAGAATGTCGCCTGCGAAAAAAATCTGGAGAATATTGCTGGTTCCGTGCCAAAGCAACCACGGTGCGTGATGCTAATAATAAACCAATAAGGATGGTTGGCTCTATTCGCGATATTACCCAACGCAAAGCTGGTGAGGAAAAACTCCGCGAATATGCCCATCAGATGGAAGAAAAAAACCAAGAATTAGCCATAGCCAAAGAGCAGGCGGAACAAGCCAACAATATGAAGTCGGAATTTCTTGCTAATATGAGCCATGAAATCCGTACTCCAATGAATGCTGTTATCGGTATGACCAGCATGTTGCTGGAATCAGATATGTCACCAGAGCAAAGACAAAAACTAAATATAATCCATAGTTCTGGTGAGGCATTGCTAGAAATTATCAATGATATTCTTGACATTTCTAAAATTGAAGCTGGCAAAATGGAGCTGGAGCCTCTGCCGTTTAATCTGCAAAATGCTCTAGTGGAAATCACAGAAATGTTTACACCGCGCTGTAAGGGCAAGGGTATAAAAATGCTGATGCAGTATGTTTCGGGAACTCCAGAATGGGTTATGGGTGACGCGGGACGAATACGTCAAATCATTACCAACCTAGTAAGCAACGCCATTAAGTTCACTGATTCAGGTCAGGTGATGGTTAGCGTAAAGCCTACCTCTGTTAGCTCAGAAAATGTTTCTCTGTATTTTGAGATAACTGATACTGGGATCGGGATTCCTGAAAAAGTACAGAAAAAATTATTCCAAAAATTTAGCCAAGGCGATTCATCAACCACCCGAAAATATGGCGGAACAGGCTTGGGTCTTGCGATATGTTTCCGTCTGGTAGCATTGATGGGTGGAAAAATCGGTGTAAAAAGCAAAGAAAATAAGGGTAGCACTTTCTGGTTTACATTAGACCTGCCACTCGCAGATGCAGAAATAGAAGAAGATATACTATCATATAATACAGACTTCAATCCAACTGGCGCATATATTCTCGTTGCTGAAGATAACCAGATCAACCAGATAATGATAAAGCAAATGCTGGATATGCTCGGATGCAAATCAGATATCGCAGTAAACGGCAAAGAAGCTATAGAAATGGTGCGCCAGAATAAATACGATTTAGTGCTAATGGATTGCATGATGCCAGAAATGAGCGGATACGAAGCGACAGAAGCAATTCGTAAAATGAAGGATGATAAAAACAACACCATAATAATTGCACTCACCGCTAACGCCCTGCAAGGTGACAAACAAAAATGTTTAGACTGTGGAATGAGTGATTACCTAAGCAAGCCAATTAAAAGACTAGAATTGCAAGCCATGCTCGCCAAATGGTTGCAGAACAACTTTAAATCTGAGCAACTTCCCAAGCAGCCAAAAAGTGTTTCGCAAAAAAAATCAAAAGAGATTAAATACACTCCTGAATTATCAAATATTCTGGAAGTGGAGATTTTAAATTCTTTTCTGCAAATTGTTGGTAAGGAGGCTGCAACAATACTAAACAAGCATTGTACCGTAGCAAAAGATTATATAACCACAATGCAGAATGCACTGGCTGAAAAAGACTATATAACTATGTCAAATACAGCCCACCCCCTTAAATCCTCAAGCCAATATATAGGGGCAACCGATATAGCAAAACTAGCGTCCAAAATTGAGGAAATGGGGAAAACATCAATGCCCGATGAAGTGGAACTGCAAGATTTGGTTAATCAGATTGAATATAAACAAAATTTAGTCGAGCAAGTTATAAATCAAAACTTTACTGTAAGGAAAAGCGCATGAGTACTGTAAAAAAAGATATACTTAATTCTCGTATTCTAATTATAGAAGATGACTATCTCGGTCGTAACGTGCTGAAAGAAATTTTTAAAAAGAAAGGCTTTACCAATATTGAAGAGGCAGAAAACGGCAAAGCAGGATTAGTAAAAGTGCGTTCTTTCCGCCCAGACCTCGTGATACTAGATGTTATTATGCCAGAAATGGATGGGGTGGAATGCTGTAAAATAATCAGAAAAGATCCAGATGTAAGGCTGTCTAATATTCCCATTTTATTTCAAACATCGCTTGGCGGAATAGCAGATAAAGCACGTTTCTTCGAAGCAGGGGCGACTGATTATCTCTGCAAACCGATAGATCCATATGAAATCACTGCCCGTGCCATAGTACATCTGGAACGAGAAGTTATGAATAGGCATTTGCGTGAGTTTAAAGTGCGTGTGTCTCATGAGCTTAACACCGCGCGCAACACCCAGCAGATATTGATTCCTGATGATAATGAAATTCAGGAAATGGAAAAATATTATAATCTGCAAATCTGTGGTTATTATCAGCCATGTTCAGAACTCGGCGGAGATTTCTGGGGCTTCAAGAGCCTATCCAACGAAGAGATTGCCATGTTCATGGTCGATTTTTCTGGTCATGGGGTAAATGCGGCACTTAATGTTTTCCGCCTACACGCTCTTATGCAGGCAACAATGAGTACGGCAAAAACACCAGGGGCATATCTGACCCACCTGAACGCTATTCTTGCACCATTACTTCCCACTGGGCAATTCGCCACCATGTTCTACGGAATAATAAACAGTAAAAAGAAAACCTTTGCATACGCTTCGGCATCAGCACCGCCACCTGCATTATTCCGTAAACATGGTAGAACCCATCAAATGCTCGAAAGCACTGGAACTGTTCTTGGAGCATTCAAAGAAACTACCTATCAAACTGTTGAAACTGAATTTGATCTGGGCGATTGCCTGCTGCTCTATAGTGATGCGCTGATAGAAACGCCTAATGAAAAGGGCGATATGCTCCCTATCGAACATTGGACAGAAGCATTTCAAACCCGCCTTAAAGTGGATGGCGATGGCTGCCGTGAATCTTTTGCCTCATTACTGGCGAATTTCAGGCGGCATTGTGCTTCACAAATGATAGATGACTTATCGTTAAATGCGTATTACATGCACTGATACATACTGTTAAATTACAGCTTATAAGAATCCATCGAGAGTACAGAATAATCAATACTTTGGTGTATTCTCTCCGCGCTGACACTTCCAGAAGTTGCGCCCAGAACGGTGAATAGTGGCAGGAAATGATCGTTGGTCGGGTGGTTCCACGCAGCATCTGGCGCATGTTCCCAGCGCATCAGCTCATCATCATCACGAGCAGTCATAGCAGCGTAAAGCCAATCATTAAAGCGCGTCACCTGCGCCGGTGTTTCACTATAACGCTCGCCAAACACCGCCCGAAGATTATGCGTGGCATTACCCGAAGCCATGATAATCACTCCTTGCTCACGCAGATCGCGTAGTCTTTTACCAATCTCATAATGATGATGTGCGTCACGATGCGGTTGTATAGAAAGCTGCAAAACAGGAATAGTCGCTTTCGGCTCTGCCAAAATCAACGGGATCCACGCACCATGATCCAACCCACGCTTTACATCCAGCTCTGCCATTGGAAATGCTGGTGCTAGATGTCTCACCATCTCCGCTGCCAACAGCGCATCCCCTGCCACTGGATATCGCATATCATATAACTGCTTGGGGAATCCTCCAAAGTCATGAATAGTGCTGGGGTGTGGATTCGCCGTCACCATAGGTTCATCTGTCATCCAATGTGCGGAAACCACCAATATCGCTTTTGCTTCTGGTAATTTTAGCGCACGCAGGAACTGTGCAGCAGGCGTATCCCGCAGCACAATATCTGGCGCACCATGCGAAATAAAATAAGTTGGAAGTGGTTCTGTCATTAGCTTGATATAGTGCATATTTTGCAAATGTCATCTTTGCCTGTTGACATTTTGTCGAACTACGTTCTCATCTCGAACACTCAGCACTTACTAAAGCAGGGATTTTTCCCTGCTTTAGTAAGTGGCGGAAGAGGTGAGATTCGAACTCACGGAGGCGTTGCCACCTCGGCAGTTTTCAAGACTGCTGCCTTAAACCGCTCGGCCACTCTTCCGTTAGGTTTTCTTAGCGGAAAATCCGCTTAGAAAATATTACGTCCGCCGAAGCTCCTTTATGGAGCGAAGGCTGGACTTATAAAACAACACTCGTTTGGTTAATGCGAGCAAAATTTAATTTCAGCAAGTGTTTTAATTATATATCACGGGATTTGTCAAACACCAATTCTCAAGAATTCATTTTATCAAAGAATTCGCCGTTATTTTTGGTTTCGCCAAGTTTTTCCAGCAGGAATTCAATGCCATCCATAGCTCCCATAGGCGCGAGAATCTTACGCATCACCCACATTTTTGTGAGCGTTGCTTTATCCACCAGAAGATCTTCCTTACGAGTGCCAGACTTGGTGATGTCGATGGCTGGGAAGGTGCGCTTATCAGCAATCTTACGATCCAGCACCAATTCACAGTTACCAGTTCCCTTGAATTCCTCGAAAATAACCTCATCCATGCGTGAGCCAGTGTCAATCAGCGCGGTTGCTATAATGGTCAAGCTGCCACCATGCTCGATATTACGCGCTGCACCAAAAAACCGCTTAGGACGTTGCAAAGCATTCGCATCCACACCACCAGTAAGCACCTTACCCGATGATGGAATAACCGTGTTATAAGCGCGCGCCAGACGGGTGATGGAATCAAGCAGAATCACCACATCTTTTTTATGCTCAACCAACTTTTTAGCTTTTTCAATTACCATTTCTGCAAGCTGCACATGGCGGGTTGCTGGCTCATCGAAAGTTGAAGATACCACCTCACCTTTTACGGTGCGTTGCATGTCGGTTACTTCTTCTGGGCGTTCGTCAATGAGAAGCACTATCAAATATGCATTAGGATGATTGGCGGTGATAGAATGAGCAATATTCTGCAAAAACACCGTTTTACCAGTGCGTGGCTGCGCAGTAATCAGCGCACGTTGCCCAAAACCAATGGGTGCGACAATATCAGCAACACGCATCGACAAATCTTTTTTATCAGGGCGATCTTCAATTTCCAGCTTGATACGGCGTTCAGGATAAAGCGGGATAAGATTGTCAAAATTAATACGGTGGCGTATTTGCTCAGGATCATCATAATTGATTTTATTAACTTTAAGCAGCGCAAAATAACGCTCGCCATCTTTCGGCGCACGGATTTCACCCTCAACCGTATCCCCCGTACGCAGCGCAAAACGGCGCACTTGGCTGGGAGAAACGTAAATATCATCAGGTCCTGCAAGATAGTTTGCCAGTGGCGAGCGCAAGAAGCCAAACCCATCCTGCAATACTTCAACCACGCCTTCACCTAATATCGCCTCGCCTTTTTCTGCCTGTTTTTTCAAAATGGCAAAGATCATTTCCTGTTTGAGCATGGTGCTGGCATGTTCAATTTGCTCTTCTTCAGCCAGCTTTAATAATTCGTCAGGGGTTTTTAGCTTAAGGTCTTGTAATTTCATGATTGTATCAATAGGTAAGGAGGGTTAAAAAAATCTGTGTAGAATTAATTTTTTATAAATTAAGATAGCTTATAAATTTACGGGGGTGTAAACGTCGCGCGAGAAAACGGCGACAGCCTTGAATAGCTACATAATTGAACAATTTTTCCAATCAGTCAATGATTTTGTGTAAAAGCATGTAATAATTCTTTAAAATTACTAAAAACTGCGTTACACCCTCCTCTTATGTTATTAAAAGATTACCTGTGAATTAAGTGGAGAACATAGAAAATGGGTGCAATTAAAGAAAATTTCTGGTCGGATCGCAATTTTGCGCTGGAAGCCGTGCGCGTTACGGAAGCAGCAGCACTGGCAAGCTTCGCATGGATGGGTAAAGGTCAGGAAAAGGAAGCAGATCGTGCAGCAGTAAACGCTATGCGCCTAGCTCTAAATGCTCTTTCCATTGACGGAACCATCGTAATTGGTGAGGGTGAGCGCGATAAAGCCCCTATGCTATATATCGGCGAAAAAGTAGGGAACGCAGCAGGCACAGGTCCAAAAATCGACATCGCTCTTGACCCGCTGGAAGGAACAACCATCTGTGCGCATGGCGGAGCGAATTCACTTACAGTAATTGCAATGGCAGAAAAAGGCGGATTTCTGCACGCTCCCGATGTTTATATGAGCAAAATTGCCGTTGGTGGTGGCTTGCCAGATTATGTGGTTGATCTCGATAATTCTCCAAAGCAAAACCTAAAAAATCTAGCTAAAGCTAAGAAATGTGATGTTTCTGATTTGGTAGTGGTTATTTTAGAGCGCGAACGCCACAAAGAAATTATCGCTGGTGTGCGTGAGGCTGGGGCAAGAATCCAGCTTATTCCAGATGGTGACGTGGCTGGTGTAATCGCAACCAGCAAACCAGATACAGGAGTGGATATGTATTTAGGCATTGGTGGCGCGCCAGAAGGCGTGTTAGCAGCGGCAGCTTTACGTTCAATCGGCGGGCAAATGCAGGGGCGCTTACTGTTTACCGCTGACGAGGAACGCGAGCGCGCGAAACGCATGGGTATTGAAGATTTTAGCCGTAAATATCACCTCGAAGAACTGGCAAAAGGTGACGTTATGTTTGCTGCAACTGGTGTAACCGATGGCTCAATGTTGCGTGGCGTGCGCCGTTTTGCTGGTGGTGCAACCACACATTCAATCGTTATGCGCTCAAAAACTGGCACGGTGCGCCTTGTTGAAGCACAGCATAACTTAACCCGCAAAACATGGCTTGGTGGTGTCGAATCCTAGCGCAGATGATATGCTTATCGTCACCTCTCCTTGCGATGGAGCGGTAATAGCAGAACTCGCGACAGATACGGGGCAGACTCTTGCCTATAAAATAAATAATGCGAAACAAACGCAGGAAAACTGGCAGAAAAATCAGCGCGGTGCGCGTGAAAAATTGCTTGTCACTTTTAGTGATGCCATCAATGAGAATAAACAAAGCCTGATTGATTTGGTGGTTTATGACGCAGGTAAAACCGTGAAAGAAGCCACAGCAGAAGTGGCGGGTGCTGCTGATATACTTAAAAAAACCATCGAAAATGCCACCCTACCAGAATTTGGCGGAATGGCGCGCTGTAAGGAACGTCCGCCAGTTGGCACAGTCGGGCTTATAACCTCTTTTAATTTTCCGCTGGCGGTAGCACATTGGACGATTGCCCCTGCCCTGCTCGCTGGCAATGCTGTTGTTTGGAAACCATCAGAAAAAACGCCAATGGTTGCCATTGCCATCAAAGAAATTTTTGACAAAATTGCAGGTGATTATGCTGGTTTATTGCAAATTATAATTGGCGGACGGGAACTTGGTTCACGCCTAGTTTCACATGAACAAATTGATATGATAAGCGCGACTGGCTCAGTTGCCATGGGGCAAGGAATAAAAGCAGCTCTCGCCCAGAAAAAAAATAATAGCATTCCACCAATATTAGAGCTTGGTGGTAATAACGGTGTGATTATTTCTGATAAAATCACTCCTGAACATTTGGAGTTTGCGGTTAATTCCATTATGGGTTCGTTTCTTGCCACTAGCGGGCAACGCTGCACCAATACCCGCCGCCTTATCGTTCAGCACCGAGTATATAACGATGTCATTTCGGCACTGAAACAAAATATCCAAAATTTTATCACCTCTGGCGCAATCGTAAATCCACTATCTGGTGTGTCTAATGATTACGGGTATGCTGCCCTTATTGATGAAGATAGTTACTTACGCTTTGAATCCGCCAAAAAACAGGTAATGCTAGAAGGTGGGGAAATACGCTTTGGTGAGAGGCTACTTATCCATGAATCACCAAATGTATATTTTGTTGAGCCAGCCATCGCCATGATGCCAAAACAATCTCAGGTAATGCACAAAGAAACTTTCGCGCCACTTTTGTTTGTAACTCCATATCACGAATTTTCTGAAGCAATAGAGATGGTAAATGCTCCTGAAAATGCAGGGTTGGTGGGCGGTATTTACACACAGAACAAAAAAGAAGCGGAAATATTCGCCCGCGAAAATGGCGCAGGGCATAGCGTAATAAACTCCCCTAAAGGCACAGGAACACCAGCCTTTGGCATGGGTTTTGGTGGCAATAAACATTCAGGCGAAGGTGAAATATTAAACAACGCCGACCCGCTGCAAGCCTTCACCCGCGTTGGAAAATTCAGCAGAATTGCTATAAACAGCGCAGTAGCGATGGATGTGGAGTAAAACTACTCCAACACCTTTGCACTATAGTCGCTCATAAGCTGCTTAGTGATGTTTCCGACGGTGAATTTCTGTTCGCCAATCTGTCCGATTGGAGTTACCTCCGCAGCCGTGCCAGTTAAAAACACTTCCTGCGCATTTTTAAGCTCTTCTGGTTTGATGTGGCGTTCAATAACTTCAATGCCACGTTTGCGCGCCAAATCCATAACAGTGCGCCGTGTGATGCCGTCTAAGAAACAATCAGGTGTTGGGGTGTGAATTTTTCCATCAATCACTAAAAATAAATTCGCTCCGGTTGCTTCAGAAAGCAACCCGCGATAATCCAGCATCAACGCATCGTCAAAACCATCATTTTCTGCTGCGTGCTTGGAAAGCGTGCAGATCATATATAGCCCAGCCGCCTTACTAGCAGTAGGTGCAGAATTAGGCGCTGGGCGCGCCCATTTGGAAAACTGTAAACGGAGTCCTCGCTCACGCGCTTCCTTGCTGAAATAGCTAGGCCATTCCCAACTCGCTATCGCTACATGGATTTTATTTTTCTGCGCGGAAATCGCCATCATCTCACTGCCGCGCCACGCCACAGGGCGAATATATCCATTCACCACGTTTTGTTTGGCAATAGTTTCTTTGGTTGCTTTTTCCAATTCTTCTAAACTATAAGGCAAATCAAAACCAAGAAGTTTTGCAGAATTAATCAAACGCTCGGTATGTTCACGCAGCTTGAAAATTTTGCCATTATACACACGCACACCTTCAAACACGCATGAACCATAATGCAAGCCATGAGTAAGCACATGCACCTTAGCATCACGCCAAGCAACCATTTTGCCGTTAAACCAAATAAACCCATCGCGGTCGTCAAAAGATAGCAGTGTCATTTTTTACCTATTTACTTGAGCATAATCGTTGAAATCTGGCGACCATAAACAGGCTCACCCCGCTTACAACTTCGCCTGTAACTGAAAAACTCATTATCATTAAAATATGTATCTTGCGCAATGATATTTATTTGTGAAATTCCAGCATGCGTAAGCCTTTTTTTTGCGTACCCTGCAAGATCAAATAAATATTTGTCATCCTGTGAGACAAAAAACCGTTCATTATTAGTATCCTGCCCAATAAAACGTTCAAAAAACTCTGCTCCCACCTCATAGGATTTTTGAGCAATAGCAGGTCCAATGGTTGCATGAATGTTAGAAATAGAAGCACCAAGCTGCTGCATTTTCTCTATCGTATTTTCAATTACTCCCGAAAATGCTCCTTTCCAGCCCGAATGAGCAGCAGCAATCACCCAGTTTTTTTCATCAGTAAATAATATCGGCAGGCAGTCAGCGGTCAGCACACCAAGGATTATATTAGGCTTATTTGTTACTAGCGCGTCTGCTTTTGGTGCGTCTTTATGTTCCCATGCTTCATTAACTATAACTGCATCGGGGCTATGAGTCTGGTGAACTGTGCATAGCGCACCACCACCCATTTCTTCTGCCACTATCCTGCGGTTTTTCTTCACTTTTTCTATATCATCACCAGAACCATAGCCACAATTAAGTGAAGAATAAATACCATCACTCACTCCAGCATTTCTGGTGAAAAAACCGTGCTTAATATTTGAAAATGAAGCGATTTTTGAGCAAGTTAGGTACATATAGAAAAATTCACGAAATTGTAACACAAATATCAATCGATGATGCTACACTGCACAGGCTAATTCAAGCAATTAGCCTACAAATATAAAAACAAAATTACAGGGGGACTAAATTTATGGAAAATCCGACACAAACAAGAGAACAGATAGAGGCTAAAGAGTTGGCAAACCAAAGGGAGCAAACTACGCAAGAATTGGCTAGAAGGACTGCGGCTCAGGCAGCTCTTGATAAAGGAAAAAATCCACATTTAGCAAGGGAAAAGCTTGAACAAAAACCTTCGGGATTTGAAAGATAACACTAAAAACCCTCTGCCTGCGCAATTTGTTTTGAAGTTATTGCTAACACCTTGAACAATTCTCCCATCTCAGATGGATCAGCGAGGCGTTTTAGACCAGAAATTAGTGATTTTTGCTGCTCTTTTGTTGATATTTCACATAGTGCAGTGGTTCTAGCCCCTGCCCCGAGGCGCATGAGAAATGCCCCTTGGGGCATTATTTTATGTATATTCACACCTTCCATCTGCGCTGCTTGTGATAGTGCCAAAAAATCCACATGGGCAGTAATATCAGCCTCTCCAACATCTTTTAATAGGTGATGATAGGAGTGGTTTCTCATAGCCTGCAATGTATCTCCCTTACTTCCCTCGCTATAACCATAATCGATAACCAATGCAGCACCGCCATGAGTTGCTATATGCTCAGAAATCTGCCTGATAATCATAATGGCTGGTTCACAAGTTTCTATTACGCTATCCTTGAGAACGCTTGCTGGAGTAATGTTGGGCAACTCTCCCAATATTTCCCCCAAATCTTCCGACATTGACTCGGCTGGTAAAAAGGAAATAGGCAGCATTGCAGTTCCTCCAGCGGTCACAAACACCAACTCATCACCAACAACATCTACCATACGCTCATGCCAACCATCCTGCTGCTTAACAAACTGCCTAATCGGCAGGGCATCAAAAAATTCATTAGCCACCAACAACATAGGAAATTGCGGCAAGCTATCTATGTTATCGTGCCACTCGATGCGTTCATGTTTGCCAGCCAATGTTTTCCACTGTTTTTGTTTAAGAATAGGGCTAATTTCTACCAGATGAACGCTAACAGCATCGTGAAAACCTTTGATGTTTTTAGTAGCACGGAGAATATCAGCCATCAGCGTACCGCGCCCTGCTCCAAGTTCCACCAGCGCGACTTCCTTTGGACTCCCCAATAACTGCCAGTTGTGAGCAAGCCACACACCTATAATTTCACCAAACACCTGAGATATTTCTGGCGCTGTAATAAAATCCCCTGCTACGCCAAAAGGATCGCGCTGCATGTAATAGCCATATTCAGGATGGGAAAGTGCAATCTGCATATAATCCGCAATGGTAATTGCCCCATGCGCGCGGATACGATCTTTTATTAGCCCCTCAAGATTCATGCTTTTTTCCAAAACACTAGATACATACCAACCACAATCATAGGCAAGCTAAGTAACTGCCCCATAGTTGTGCCAGCATATAAAAAGCCGAGAAAACTATCAGGCTCACGGAAATACTCGCAAATAATCCGCGCCAGACCATATAATATAAAAAATATCCCGCTTAAACGACCAGCCTTATCGCGTAAATTTGTTTTTTTAAGCAGCAACATCATTATTACAAAAAGCAGCAATCCTTCCAGAGTTGCCTCATAAAGCTGGCTTGGGTGCCTTGGCAATTCACCGCCACTCGGAAAAATCATTCCCACCTGCGCATCTGTCACACGACCAAATAATTCACCATTGATGAAATTAGCTATGCGTCCAAAAAACAAGCCAATTGGAGCAGCGCAAGAAAGCAAATCTGTAAGTGCTAGAAAACGGATTTTATATTTACGGCAGAATAGGTAAAAAGCGGCAATTATTCCAAGCAGTCCGCCATGGAAAGACATTCCGCCTTCCCAGACGTAAAAAATTTCCAGTGGCTTGCTTAAATAATATGCTGGTTTATAAAAAATTACATATCCCAGCCTGCCACCAAGGACAATACCAAGAACCGCCCACACCACAACATCATCCAATGCTGACTTGCTAAGATTTACAAGTGGCTTGCGTGCATTTTCCCGCGAGATAACCCACCAGCCAAGCAAAATTCCTGCCATATATGCAAGAGAATACCAACGAATTCCAAAACTACCCAAATGGATTGCAACAGGATCAATATTGGGAAATGGGATCATGAGAATTATTATATGTTGCTTGCTAAAATCAGTGCCAACACTAGCACTAACTAATATTCATCCCAAGCCTTTTTCTCAACAGGAACACGAGAACCACCTTGGAAAACGGCTGGAGCAATGGGTTGCATCATATTATGAGATGACTCCATCTCCTTACGCAACCCTTCAGAGGGGCTACCCTTCCCCGCTGCAACAATAGTACCAAAATCGCTAGGAGTGAAATCCTCCCCCGAATTAAGGGCAGCATACAAACGCTTAATATTGGGCAGAGTAACCTCTACATAGCTATAAATCATGTCGCCAAAAGCATTGCGCCCCTGCAGAAGTATAACGGCGTATTCGTTCTTGAACAGATCACCAAACTTGTCGGTGCTGTTATTTTTATTAAACTCATCATCACTCATTTTAACGCCCATGAAATAGCTTTACCTAAAACTTTAACGAATAAATACATACCACAAAACCCCGCTACAGACAACTAATAGCGGATGCAAACAAATAACATTATGAGTGTAGAGTATTTTTTATCAATAAGTAAATTGAAAAACTTTTTTCAAATACAATGAATAAAATACTAACGAATCAATCTTAATGCCTATTTATCAGTATTTTAAGAGCTTGAGGGTAAAGAATATGCTCCTGTGTATGGATACGATTATGGAGAGATGTCTCCGTATCATCAGTTAGTATAGGGACTTTTGCCTGAGCGACAATCTCGCCAGCGTCCATTTCCTCAGTCACCACATGCACCGTGCAACCGCTCTCTTTTGCACCAGAATTAAGCGCATCACGCACTGCATACGCTCCTTTAAAATCAGGAAGTAATGACGGGTGAATGTTTAACATCCGACCACGCCAGCTATTCACAAAACCAGCAGATAAAATCCTCATAAATCCAGCTAGGCAAACAAACTCAACATCATTCTGCCTAAGTAGAGTGTCCATTGCCGCATCAAATTCTTCGCGCGAATTATAATCCTTATGGCTGATTACATGAGCTGAAATGCCAGCATTTCTTGCACGCGTCAGCCCATAAGCGTCTGTCTTATTAGAAATCACCAGAACAATTTGCGCTGGATAATCTGACCTGCTCGCTGCATCAATCAGGGCTTGCAAATTACTGCCATTGCCTGAGATTAGAACTGCAACTCGGTGTTTTTTCACGCTATCTCCACCGCCTCGCCAGTTCGTGGTGTCAGTGTTCCAAGCTTATAGACTGTTTCACCATTTTTCGTCAGCAATTCCATAACTGCATCCGCTGAATCTTTATCTACAATCAATACCATACCGATGCCTGAGTTAAATGTCCGCAGGAAATCATGCTCAGGAACATTGCCAGCTTTTTTAAGCCATGCAAAAACTGGTGGGAGATTCCATGAATTTCTATCAATCTTGGCACATAGTGAATCAGGAAGAACACGCGGTAAATTTTCAGGCAATCCACCACCTGTTATATGCGCGAAACCCTTAATTCCTTGCGGGAAAGCACGGATTGCCGACAAACAATTTTTTACATAGATACGGGTCGGGGTAAGAAGTACATCAGCAATCGTCAAACCACTAGCAAATGGTGCAGGAGAATCAAATTTTAGGTTGTTTTGTTCCATAATATAGCGCACCAATGAAAATCCATTGGAATGCACACCGCTGGAAGCAAGGCCAAGCAAAGCGTCACCAGCTCTTATCGTTTTAAGTGGCAATACATTGGCACGTTCCACTGCACCAACGGTAAAGCCCGCCAAATCATATTCACCGTCTTTATACATTCCCGGCATTTCCGCCGTTTCGCCGCCAATAAGCGCGCATCCAGCCAGTTTGCAGCCTTCGGCTATGCCCTTTATCACCTGTTCGGCAACATCCACCGAGAGCTTACCTGTGGCGAAATAATCAAGAAAAAACAGTGGCTCGGCACCTTGCACTATCAAGTCATTAACGCACATCGCCACCAGATCTATGCCGATAGTATCATGTTTTCCTGCAGATTGCGCGATTTTTAGTTTTGTTCCAACACCATCAGTTGAGGAAACTAACAAAGGATCAATATATCCAGCCTTTTTAACATCAAACAGCGCACCAAACCCGCCAAGTTCATCCATAGAACCGAGACGACGAGTAGCTTTTGCCAATGGTTTAATCCGTCCAACCAATGCATTGCCAGCATCAATGTCAACACCAGCCTGTTTATAACTCGCTTCTGTAATTTTATTATTTTCCATTGTTATTTGTTCCGCTTCTATCTTGCGATGTTTTATATAATTCTGTATGAATACTTAAGCTATCCGTCTCGTTCAAGCATATTAATTATGAAAATATTATATTTACTCGTAATATTCGCGCTTTTCCCCGTAAATTTATGGGCTGGGGAGGCTATTGTTAACAGCCAAGTTGAAGTGGATGTAACGGGCAAAGACGCTGTTGATGCCCGAACACAAGCTATGGAAAAGGCTACAATTGACGCACTTACGGACTTACTCAATAAACTTGCTCAACCCGGACAAGCGCAGGATATCCTCTCATCGCTTGATTCCCGCAAAATAAGCAAGATGGTCAAAGGCACTGAAGTATTGGACGAAAAAATCAGCGGCAACCGCTATCACGCACAATTAATGGTGAGCTTCGATGGCGATGAATTATCAAATTTAATAAGCAAAGCCAGCGAACAAAATATCAACGATACAGGAAACGCTGTAAATTCTTTCCTCATAATTCCTGCCTATCAAGAGGGACCTAAAACTATTCTATGGGAGGATTCAAATCCTTGGAAAATGGTGTGGAAAAATGTCGGATTAGAAAATAATTCAGGCGATGTTATAGTCCCATTTGGTGATGCCAAAGATAATAATATTATTGATGTTGATACCATAGCCACTGCCACTTATGCTTCGGTGGTTCCAATGACAATTCGTTATGGAGTCACTGACATAGTTATTGTTCAGGCTAAATTAGTACAAAAACCTGACTTAATTCTTACTGTAATAAAACGTCGCATTTCACGCGGACGCAATGAAATACATACACTTAATTATCGAGCAGATCCTCAGGAAACCAGAGATCTTCTTTTGGCGCGCGCTGCACGCGACATTGTTTCAGGCTTACAACATAAAAAAACCGAAGAAATGTCCACCACCCAATCAGTAAGGGGTGGAGAGCGCAATAAAATCATGATGCTCGCCAGCATTTCCACTATGTCCTCATGGACGCAACTACGGAGCAAACTTTCTGCCCTGCCTATGGTAGACAGAGTGGAATTGCTCGCAATTTCTCCTAAACAAGTTGATGTAATCTTACATTATCGTGGCTCGCCAGAATCGCTGGCGCGATCCATCACCACAAGCAATATAAGACTAATACAAAACAACGATTATTGGGTGGTATCGCGTGACTAAAATAGAAAATAAAACAGAAAATTCTACCAAAAATAATAATAAAATATGGCTGTTCTGGCTTGCGATAGGTATTTTATTTTTTGTGTTTATTTACCTTATACGAGCGGTGTTGTTGCCCTTTGTCCTTGGCGCACTGATTGCTTATTTTCTTGATCCAGCGGCTGATAAATTGGAAAAATGGAAATTTTCCCGAACTCTTGCCACTACTAGTATAACATTATTGTTCTTTACCTTAATTGGTTTGGTATCTCTGCTTGTTATCCCTACACTTGCCCACCAAATATCAGGTCTTATCGCTGATTTACCAACATATCTGAGCGAATTAGAAAAGAAATATGAAACTCAGTTATTCAGTTGGTTGGGGTCACTACCAGAAAGCTATATGGAGAGTGTTAAAAATGCTGCCAGTAATTTTTCTGGCATGATGGTAAAATTGGCTGGCGATATGGCAGGAGGATTATTCCAATCAGGAATGGCAATTATAAATTTATTGTCCTTAATTTTAATTACTCCTGTTGTTGCTTTTTACCTACTGCGTGATTGGGACATCATCAAAATCAAATTTTTTGCTCTACTTCCCCGCAAGCATGAAAAAACTATTCGCGAGCAACTATTGCTTATTGATGCTACTCTTGCTGGTTTTATTCGCGGACAAATAAATGTTTGCCTGTTTCTAGGATTTTTTTATGCCATTGGTCTTTCACTAACAGGTTTAAAATTTGGTGTATTAATAGGGATAATCACAGGATTACTGGTGATTTTGCCTTATGTCGGGCTAATGTTTGGTATGTTAATTGGGTTAACTGTTGCCTTTTTCCAATTTGGAACATGGGATGGGATTTTGCCGGTTCTAGCCGTATTTATCGTTGGGCAAATATTGGAAGGTAATTTTATAACTCCAAAATTAGTGGGGGAGAAAGTAGGGCTACATCCAGCTTGGCTAATCTTTGGGTTACTAGCTGGAGCTGCATTGTTTGGCTTTGTCGGAGTATTGATTGCCGTCCCAGTTACCGCTGTAATCGGTGTATTGATTCGCTTCACCATCTCGCGTTATCTCCATAGCAGTTATTATTACGGCGACTTACCAGTAAAATAACCGCCATGCCCCAATTACCACTGCCACTTACATTTCCCGAAATATTTTCTGCGGATATTTTTTTTGTTTCACAGTGTAATAAAGAGGCTTATGAAACTGTTCTTTCCACAGAAAAATGGCGGGGGCATGCGCTATATCTTTATGGAGAAAAATTTTCTGGAAAAAGCCACCTCGCGTATATCTTTGCACAAAAGAACAATGCAGTAATTATTTCCGCGCAAGAGATAAATCCAGCCTCTATAAATAGTAATTGTGTAGTTGAAAATATCGAAAATTGTTCAGATGAACGTGCATTACTTCATTTATTCAACCACTGCAAAGATATAGGTGTAAAACTACTTATGACATCTGCGCTACTGCCCAATTCCTTGCCATTTTCCCTGCCTGATATAACCTCACGTCTTCGTGCCTGCCAAATTGCTACCATCCACCCACCAGACGATGCGATAATCACAAGCGTAATGCGTAAACAATTCTCAGATAGGCAGCTGTTGGTTGATGATGAAGTTATTTCCTATATTGTTTCTCGTATGGAACGAACGTTAGCTAATGTAAAAACGCTGGTAGAAAAACTAGATGCAGAAGCACTTCTTCAGAAAAAAAATATTACTGTCCCTTTTGTAAAACAGATTCTCGGCTATTAGACATTCATCACAGAAAGCAATTTTTCCTGTATCTGTTTTATCTTATTATCGTGTAGAATTTTCATCCCAAAATTATCTTTTACATAAAACACGTCAGCGACCTGTGTTCCATAGGTTGAAATATGCGCGGTAACTATAGAAAGTCCCATCTCAGCAATTGAGCGCGTTACATCGTGTAACAATCCAGCACGATCCCGACCAGTAAACTCTATAACGCTGTGGATATTACTTGCTTCATTATCAATTAAAACTTGCCCCAATAGCGGAACAGCTTTAGTGCGTGAACGTAAGTAGGGCGATGAACGTTTAGAAAACGCCTGAGCAATATCAAGTTCACCAGTTAATACTTGTTCAATATAAACTGACATTTTAGCAAGTTTATCCGAACGATCAAACACCTCTCCATTTAAATCCTGCAACTGGAAAACTTCTACAGCAATATCATTTTTAAGGGTGAATATTTTGGCGTTTATAATGTTTGCACCAGCAAGCGACATAGCGCCAGCAACCATAGAAAATAACCCGTGCTTATCTGATGTACAAACTGTTATTTCGGTTATGGAACGTTCGTAATTATGCTGCGTATCAAGCAAAATTGGCTGCACCATATTCTCTGCCTGACGTACCATACGCGCTATAACAGCATGACGTGCTGGCTCTACACTCGCCCAGAAACTGGAGTTCCCCAGTTCAAGATAGTTCGCAACATCACGTTCACTCCACCCAATCAAAAATTTATGTAAATCTTCCTGAAAATGGCTGGCTTGATGCTGCTTTAACTCAACCTTTCCTGTCCCCATACACTGCTCTGCACGGCTATATAATTCACGGAGCAAAACACCTTTCCACGCATTCCACGCAACAGGGCTTACTGCGCGAATATCAGCAACAGTAAGCACTAACAAAAGTTTAAGTCGCTCAGGAGATTGAACATTTGCTACAAAATCCTGAATTGTTTTTGGGTCATTAAAATCACGCTTGGTGGCAACATTAGAAAATAACAAATGATTACGCACCAACCAACCGACAGTCTGAACTTCGTCTTTGGAAAAACCAAGTCTTTCAGCAAATCTTTCGCCTACTTTTTCACCAAGCGCAGAATGATCTCCACCTCTTCCCTTAGCAATATCATGGCAAAATAACGCAACATAAAGCACTCGCCGCAAACGAATACGGTGAATTATATCGCTTGCTAAAGGCAGCTCATCTTTCATTTTTCCATTTTCGATTGCGTGCAAAATACCGATTGCCACCAACGTATGCTCATCAACGGTGTACACATGATACATATTGAATTGGGTTTGCCCTATTACCCTTCCAAAATCACGAATAAAACGCCCTAAAACTCCCGCATCACTCATACGTCGCAAAGTATGTTCCGCTCCATTTTCTGACAGTAATATCTCTAGGAATAAGGAATTTGCCTTCGGGTCATTTTGCAGTGTATGATCTATGCGGTGTAAATTGTGCGAAATTAATTGCAACGCATGCGGGTGAATTTGCAGTTCATGTAGCTGTGCTATACGAAATAGCTCAATCATCATGATTGGTGATTTTTCAAAAATATTTTCACTACGAACATTGAGTCTTTCACCGTCAATCTTAAACCCACCTAGATTCCATGGCATATACCACAAACTTGCGAGCGAACGGCGTGGCTTGCGTTTTTTACTTTCCTCAAGCAATGCGCAAAAAACACCTGTGCTACTTCCAATAGTACGCACCGCGGCAAAATATCTACGCATGAAGCGTTCGATAGAACGATTGATTGAAGGATGGGAGAATCCCATAGCCACCGCCAGTTTATGCTGATAATCGAAAGTTAAACGTTCCTCTGGTCGTTCCGCTATATAATGCAGATGTGCGCGCACACGACATAGAAAAATTCTTGCTTGTTCAAAAGCTTTATATTCATCACGGCTTACTAACCCACGCCCTACCAATTCCATGTTGCTCGATAATGAATAAGCTGCCCGCGCTAACCACCACAGCGTATGCGCATCACGCAATCCGCCTTTTCCCTCTTTAACGTTTGGCTCGAGCATGTAGCGGGAATCACCAAAGCGTAAATGTCTCTGGTCACGTTCTGCGAGCTTCGCTTCAATAAACTCCGAAATCTTCCCCTGAATAATTTCGTTATTAAATCGAATGCGGAATGATGCAAATAATTCTTTATCACCAGCAACTGGGCGGGCATCAAGCAAATTAGTACGAATAGTTATATCAGATTTTGCTAATTCCAATGCTTCATTAATGGTGCGGTGAGCTTGTCCAACCTTAAATCCCAAATCCCATAATATATAGAGCAATGATTCAACAACTAGCGTTGCTCGCACTTCATCTACAGGATCATAAAGGAATAAAAGATCGATGTCGGAATATGGAAACATCTCGCCACGACCATATCCACCAACGGCGACAATAGAAATTTTGTCACTGGATTTAGCCACTTCAGAATATAATGTCGCAAGGAGCGTATCGATTAATTTAGTATGGTGAGCAAGTAGCGAAACCACTTTCCCATTGGCAAGAAATTCTGCCTTTAATATAGTTCTGTTTCCAGCAAGCCAGTTACGACAAATCTCAAGTGTTTTAAGTTTATTATCTGTAAATTTCTTATCGACAACGGCAAGCTGTTCAGCAAGCGATGGTGGCTTGGAACTTGCATGCACTACAGGATTTCGGAAAATATTTTTTTTCATAAGGCTCGCCATTTTACCCTTATTAAGGTTAACTACCAATAGTTATTTATTGCCATATTGTGGTTAAATAGTGCATTGTAGAATAAAATATTGTGAGAAAACAAAGTGGAAGAACGCTCTAATCAAATAAACCCCGTGGGGCTGTATATAGTCTCAACACCAATCGGGAACTTATCTGATATCACCCTGCGTGCGCTGGATATACTGAAACTCGTAGATTTAATTGTATGCGAAGATACGCGTGTGAGTGGAGTTCTTCTCGCTCATTATGGTATAAAAAAACCGCTACTGTCCTATAACGACCATAATGCCGATGAAAGGCGACCAGAGATTTTTGCTGCTATAAATTCTGGAAAACGCGTTGCTCTTATTTCTGATGCTGGAACACCGCTTGTTTCTGACCCTGGTTATAAGCTAGTGAGGGAAGCATTGGAACAGAATATTTATGTAACTGCAATCCCTGGTGCTTCTAGCGTCACAACGGCTCTTTGTTTATCTGGGCTTCCCAGCGATAGCTTCTATTTTGGCGGTTTTTTGCCAGCTAAAACTGAAGCACTTAAAAAACATATAGCAAGCCTTGCAGCAATCCCTGCAACACTCATATTTTTTGAATCCGCCCGCAGACTCGAAGAATCTCTTGTGGCACTGCGTGATGGCTTGTCCGACAGGCAAGCGGCAATAGTGCGTGAAATAACAAAGCTTTATGAGGAAAGTAGACGCGGAAAATTGTCAGAACTACTGGAAAACATACAGGAAAATGGTGCGCCAAAAGGTGAAATTGTAATTGTTATCGCTCCACCACAAGAAACTGAAATGTTGGAAAATCAAAATGTTGAGGAACGATTGATGTTATTATTAAAATCACATTCAGTTAAGGAAGCTGCTGCTATAATAGCCGAGCAAACTAGTCGCTCACGCAAGGAAATTTATGGTTTAGCCCTTAAAATTCAAACAAAAACTTAGATTTTATAGAATTGTTAAAGCTTTTTGCTGGTGTTTTGCGGATTTTCGGCTTAAATGCTACTTCTTTAAAAAGATAAAGATATAAAATATAGAAACAACGGGAAGTCATTATGAACGCCACTATTGCGCCTAAAATTTCTAAAAGCCCTACAAAAAAATCTAAAGCAAAACCGTTTTATAAATCTCTCCTGATACAGGTTCTTTTTGCTATATTCGTAGGGATTGCTTTTGGTGCTGCCTATCCTAGCGTTCAAACTATCAAGGCTGGTTTACCCAACGCTGGGCAAGAAATCCCAGAAACATGCTATACTGCTTTTGATGCAGCGGGAAAATGCCTTCCCAATCTTGCAGAAAAAATGAAACCACTTGGTGATGCTTTCATAAATCTGATAAAAATGCTAATTGCTCCAATCATTTTCTGCACCATAGTCAGCGGTATTGCAGGAATGGGCGATGTAAAACAAGTTGGGCGTGTAGGTGCGAAAGCCATATTGTGGTTTGAAATTATCACCACCATAGCACTGATTATCGGCTGGATAATGGTGGAACTAGTAAAACCTGGTAATGGGATGCACATTACGGCCGCTCCTGTTGCTGCTGATGTTGGGAAAAAAATTGCAAATGCCCACATGTCTAGTACGGTTGATTTTTTAATGAATATTATTCCAAAAACTTTTGTCAGCGCATTTGCTGACGGTGAAATACTCCAAGTTCTTTTAATTGCGATATTGTTTTCTCTTGGGCTGGCAAAGCTTGGTGAAGGCGGAAAAAGAACTCATCAAATCATAGATGATTTTTCCCATGTGTTATTCAAGATGGTAGATATTGTAACAGCATTTGCGCCAATAGGTGCGTTTGGTGCAATGTCTTATACAATTGGCAAGTTTGGTCTTGGTTCGCTTACACAGTTAGGTTCGTTACTTCTACTGTTTTATGCTACCTGCGTCATGTTTATATTTCTGATTCTAGCACCAGTTATGCATTTTTACTGTAAGTTAAGCACCATACAATTTATAAAATATATTCGTGAAGAACTTTTTATTGTTCTAGGAACATCATCATCAGAAACAGTTCTTCCACGCATGATGGAAAAGCTTGCTGCTCTCGGTTGTGCAAAAAAGGTGGTTGGTCTTACTATTCCTGCTGGCTATTCCTTCAACCTTGATGGCTCGTCTTTATATTTCATTATGGGGGCGTTATTCGTTACTTATGCGACAGACACGCCAATTACATTCTGGCAAGAACTTACATTGCTTGGTGTTCTACTTATAACATCAAAAGGTGCAGCAGGTGTAACTGGAAGTGCGTTTTTGGTTCTGGCAGCGACACTGGCTTCTATGAACATAGTTCCACCAGAAAAATTGACAGTTGGCTTGGCGTTACTTTTTGCTATTGACCGTTTTATGTCAACTGGTCGTGCGCTTGTAAATTTAATTGGCAATGGCATTGCAACAATTGTTATTGCTAAGTGGGAAAAAGAACTGGATTACAAACTAGCTAAAGACGTTCTTACTGGCAAAAAAGAAGCCGACCTTACGGTATTGGAGAAATAATCTTTTTCTTTTTAGATTCACGATGGGCGATATAAACTGCACTGGCAACTATTACCGCTGAACCAGCCAGTGTGTGTGCGTCAACTGTTTCACCAAAAAATATATAAGCCAAAGCAGCAGTAAAAATTAGCCGTGTAAAATCGAATGGTGCAAGCACCACCAGTTCGGTGCGTACAAAAGCACGCGCCATACATAGATGAGCTATCGTTGAGCATAGAGCTATAATAAAAGCCATAGAAAGCTGTGATGAATTAAATGCTTGCCAATATGGTATAGCTATAGGAATCGACCATAACAGCATGAACAATGACATATAGAACACTATAGTTTCTGGTGATTCACTGCTAGTCAGACTTTTCACCATAACTCCAGAACCAGCCATCAATATCGACGCGCCAATGACTATCCAGCCTGCATTGCTAACACCGCTAATATCAGGACGGAGAATAATCAACATACCTATAAAACCAGTTATAACAGCTCCCCAGCGACGTATTCCAGCCTTCTCGCCGAGAAAAACTATTGCAAGGATTGTAGAAAAAATCGGTGTGATAAATGAAAGAGCCGTAGCAAGTGTAATGTTCATGATGGAAATAGAATAAAACCACATCTCCATAGCACAAATACCAAATGTGGCACGCCAGAAATGCCCAGACATACGCTTGCTGTAAAAACGTGGTATACCACGCATCAACCATGCCGACCACACCAGCACAATTACAATGCTGCATATATGACGAAGCACAACTATTTGCGTGGAATGCAGATCAGTCGAAAGCATCCGCAAGGCAACATTCATCGCCGACAGACAGAACATTGCCACAAGCATATATAAAATCGCGCACTGATTTTTGGAAATATTGAGCATGGCTTAAACTAGCAAGATAGCCTGCTCAGGCAATCAAATTCCTGAAAATACTAACTTCCGTGACAACATATTCTCATTTTATCTTTCGTGGGTAAGGAGAACATATGGGTTATTGGTACGCATATACGGGAGAAAGCCTAATTGCAGGGCGCGGGCGCATGATTCAGCATGTAGTGGCGGATAATTCTGCGCTTGAAGATTTTATTGCCACCGCTGCTGAAAGTTACGCTCTCTATTCAAGAATTATGAGTGGCGTTTCCAAAGAAACCTATAGTGCGGCATTTATTGCAGCACTTGCCATGCGAGAATTTGGTGAAAAAACTACACCAGAAAATTTTTCCTCACTACGGCAAATATATAATTTGTTTGAAGGATTGGATATAGAGCAAGTTGCTGTCAATTTCCTAAATGGCAGAATAGTAAGTGGCTATAAAACAGAAAACCTTGCCGAACGAATTATAGATGGTTTTTCCAGTGGTGAATTATTATTTTTACCGCGTGATTCTGTGAAGTTAAATTCGCCAGAAATTATCAATAAGCTGGTTGGAATTATTGCATTCTTACTTACAAAATCGGAAATTGAGCGCAAAGCCTTTTCTGATTACCTGCGACGTGGAACACCCCCAATTCCTGATTCACATTCTTACACAAAAATTGCTAATATTCGTCCTGTTTTAGCTAGTTTTGCTAAGAAAATCCGCGAAGAAAAAATCCTACAACAAAAGGGATATGTATGAAACATTCCCCCACTGAATACAAAACGATATTAATTCCACCAGATGAACAATCAAAGCTCATTGCAGAGGCAATGAAAGATGCTAGGCGTATCACCAAACTTGCTATAGACAAGCATTGGCAAGCGTTCTTATCACAAATACGCGATAAAGTGGGTGTAGAAAATATCGCAATGGATGAGCCATATCTCAAATTTGAGATTGTAAAAAACACACTCGAATATCTGAAAAAATTGGAAAACACAGAGTATCGTTTTACCATTCTCCCGCAGGTTGAAAGAGGCGATTTCGTTATGAGCCTAAATGCCGTAGAAAATCGTCATGTCATCAATGTAAATCAAAGCATGGATGAACACCGCCAGCAAGAATTTGGTGTTAAAAAATATGTCTGGCGGACGGCGATGGATGATCGCGTGCGCCCTTCTCACGCTGCCAATGAAGGCAAAGTTTTTGAGTGGAAAGATGGTGACGGACCAGGCACAGAAGAAAATTGCCGTTGCTCGGCAGAGCCATTTCCTGAATATTCAGGTGCTGATGACCCACCGATAATACCTGTCTATCCACTAGAAACATTACTGGCAATATATGTTGGTTTAACAAGCCCCATCGCCCGCCAAATCGGCAGAGAACTTCTTGATGTATTTACGGATGATAAGCCATCTGCGCCAGCACCAGAAACACAAAAGCCTGAAGCACCTCTTGAAAAACCTAGTTTAAATGACACTAAAACTTGGTCTAAACCACCAAAAGATGGGAAGTATAATGAAGGTGTTCCATCAAGAACTAAACCAATGGATAGAGGAGAGAAAAGTTTATATGATGAAAAAGGTGGTGAATGGCGTTATGCTCCTGAAGATAAATATCATAATGAGCATTGGGATTACAAACCACCTGGTAAAGGCGAAGCATGGGAAAATGTGCCTATTGACAATAAACCTCCAGTAAAATAACAGGCAGTAATTATGTTAAGAGTCAAGTATATAGAAAATTTTATAAATAGTCAGCCGTTTGTAGTTATTGTATCTGATAGATACGGATTTCAGAAAGCTCATGATTATTTCAGCAAGCAAAATGGAGCATATTTGTGCGACCAGCGCATAACTAATTATTGTGAAGTTGCTCCATTAAACCCAGAGGGATTATACCTAAATGCTGGAGAGTGTGTAGCAATCGCAAATATTTTTAAGACCCTGATAGATAATGATGTGCCTAAGCATGATTATCTTGATATTATGGCGTTACCAAAAATAGAAATTATTATCTCTTATTTAGAATACACTGATTTGTTTTAGCGGAAAGTTCAACCTAAATTCATAAGAAAGTTGTCACTGTTCGGCAAATAATTGCTTGATGTATTTACGGATGATAAGCCAAGTGCGCCAGCACCAGAAACACCAAAGCCTGAAGTTCCTGCGGAAAAGCCTAAAGAACCAAAGGATATATTGAACCCAAATGGCAATCCTATTGGTCAACAAGGGAAAAGACCCGAAATACGCATAGAAAAAGGTGGTGATAAAGCAGCAAAAGAGCTATACGATAAACTGAGTAAAGGTGGAAAACCAGATACCCCTCCACGCTATCAAGGCGAGGGTACGAGACTTCCGAATGGTGACTGGGTAGGGTATAGACTAGAATCAAGAAGTGGCTCTCCAACAGTAGATGTAAACATTGATGGAGTTACTTTTGATAAAATTCACTTTCCATAATCTTAGGAGAAACATTATGACAACAGATAATACAAAACATAAAGATCCTGATGGAACTTTAACAAGCGATGGACTTGCTGTGTTAATTGTAGATGGTCTTTTAGATGCGGGACTAATAAAAAGTGAACATTTTGAAGAAGCGGTTAAAATAGCTACGCTTGAAATAGAAATTCGCAAACATGCAGGTGATTATTAGTAAAATCCGTTTCCTGAATATACAGGCGCTGATGACCCTCCACTAGAGCCAGTCTATCCACTAGAAACATTGCTGGCGATATATGTTGGTCTGAACAATCCCATCGCCCGACAAATTACAAAAAACATCTTTTGATAATTGCATCGGCGATTACTGGTAGTGGCAAAACTTCTGCAACAGCACCGATATTATACGCTGCATGTGGCATACCATAAACCACACAAGTTGCCTCATTTTGCCCGATAGTATGTGCGCCTGCCCGCCTCAATCTAAGCAAACCTTCTGCGCCATCTTTGCCCATTCCTGTAAGAATAATTCCAAGAGTATTCTCGCCCACAGATTCCACAATGGAATCAAAAGTTACATCCACCGAAGGTTTATGATTATTCACTGGTGGTTCATCTGTAACTCTGCACACCAAACCACCAGCCTTGCGAATAATCTTTAATTGCGTTCCACCTGCTGCTATGCACGCCATCCCAGATTTCAGCACCATACCATCCGTAGCTTCATAAACTGGAAATGAACATAGAGTAGAAATACGTTTGGCAAAACTAGCTGTAAAAACTGGTGGCATGTGCTGGGTTATAACAATAGGTGGGCAATTACTTGGAAGATATGGTAATATTTCACTTAAAGTTTCTACCCCACCTGTAGATGCTCCGATTGCAATTAATTTTGGTGCTTTTGGTGAAACAGTCCGTGACAAGTTATTGGTCTGCCTAGTTGGCTTGTTACGAACTCGGTTGAGATTTGCTTTAGTCGCTGCTGCTTTTTTTACTGTAACGCATAACTCATCAGAAAAACGCTGAAGTGCCACTTGCGTATTTTCCACTGGCTTTCCTATACATTCCACCGCGCCAATTTGTAGTGCGTGAATCGCAACATCAGTCCCCTTCCCAGTCAAAGTTGAAATCATGATAACTGGCATCGGACGTAAGCTCATTATTTTCTCTAAAAATGTTATGCCGTCCATCTTTGGCATTTCAACATCAAGAGTAATAACATCAGGGTTAAGTTCTTTTATTTTCTCACGCGCATCGAACGGGTCAAAAGCTGTACCAATAACTTTAATTTCTGGATCAGCAGACAACATTTCTGTAAGCATCTGGCGTATAAAAGCCGAATCATCAACAATAAGCACGGTAATAGGTTTCATAATTTCTTCCTTAAAACACCCTCTCCCTTTGGGAGAGGGATGGGTGAGGGCATATCAAAAAAGTTCTATGTCGTTTACAATAGGTTTACTTATAATTCCGCGTTCATAAATAGCTTCTTCTTCAACCACCACCATATCTTCTGAACGGCGGAGCAGGCGCATCATAACCTTACCTGTGGCAGGGTAATAATGAACACGCCGAGGATGTTCCCCTTCCAAATCCTCAGAGAATTTCTGAAAACCTTCAATACGCAAAAAATCACGGATAAATTTTGCATTTTTGCTACCTATTCGCGCAGAATTATTAGTTACATTACCACCACCAAAAACCTTGATTTCCAGCCTGTCTTTATGCCCACCAGCTTTCATGATTCCATTTATCAAACTCTCCATGGCAAACAACCCGTAACGAGCAGCATCGCTATGCGTACTATCCATTTCATCGTTACTGGGCAACAAAAAATGGTTCATTCCACCAACGCCAACATATGGATCACGGATGCAAGCCGACACACACGAACCTAAAATCGTGGAAATCATTTCATTCTTATTAGTTGAGACATGCAGGTCTCCAGCAAAGATTTTTACAACTGTGATTTTTTCTTTAACATCATAATATCGCTTGCTGCTATGGAAATATTCAACAATCGGTGGCTCAATACGATTCTGAATTTTATGCATTTTATTATCACGATTCATCAATGAATCTTTCTATAAATGGTATGCCCCAAAGGCTCAAAACGATCGCAAACATTATGCAGATTTTCAGAGTGACCTATATACAGAAAACCATCTGACTTGATTAAATCAGCAATGCGATCAAAAAGAATTTTCTGTGTAGGCTTATCAAAATAAATTACTACGTTACGACAAAATACAGCGTCAAACGTCCCCGACATTGGCCATTTTTCCAGAAGATTAAGCTGTTTGAAAGAAATCATTTCCCGTAAATCTTCCGATATTATTATACGCTCACCATTATCAATGCTGCGTATATCAGAGCGGTATGAAGCAGGAATTTTTTCCAACTGTTCCACGCTATATTCACCAGATCTGCCAATATCCAACATATTTGTGTCAATATCAGTGGCAAGAATTTTTGCATCCCACTTTGATAAATCCTTCAAAGCATATTTTATAGTGAGAGCGATAGAATAAGATTCCATCCCAGCCGAACAACCAGCTGACCAAATACGCAAACGCTTTGGCTTAGGATTGGACGCTGCTAGTGGCAGCAATACATTGTTGCGGAGATGTTCAAAATGATGCCCTTCACGAAAAAAACTGGTGAGATTGGTGGTAATGGCGTTGACAAGATTGCCCATCTCCTCATCCCCATCACTACTCTGTATCAATTCACAATATTGTGAAAATGTATTAAATCCCAACACCCGCAACCGTCGGGTAAGACGCGAATAAACCATATTTTTTTTATTATCAGTGAGCATTATGCCCGTACGTTTGCTCACCAAACCAGCGATGAAAGAGAAATCACGCTCACTGAATGCAAATTCTCTTTCATCATCTTTTCGTAATATATTTTTCATAAGTTTTCATGATACTTTAAATTATATTCTAAAATTCCTTCCAATCAGCATCATACCCATTTTTTTCACCTGATGCTTTTGCCATCTTCATAGGAGGACGAGCCGATTTTTTAACGTTGCTAATCGGCGGTGCCACTCTTTTCTGCACTGGTTTGTTATTCACGGCTGCCAACTTTGGCTTTGATTCATGATGACTTGCTGCCTCCTGATGAGCGCGCTCTTCACCGCCTTCTGATTCACTAATTTTGAAGAAACTCATCAGTTTTTCCAATTCACGCGCCTGCTCCACCATAGATTGTGCAGCAGCAGTGTTTTCTTCCACCAATGCAGCATTTTGCTGGGTGACTTCATCCATCTGGGTAATCGCAGTATTTATTTCATCGATACCAGTTGCCTGCTCCTTACTTGCCGAAGCAATTTCTGAAACTATGTTGGTCACCTGTTTTACTGAACCAACAATTCCCTTTAGAGTTTCACCCGCCTGATTAACAAGTTCAGCACCATTTTTGACTTGCTGCGCGCTTTCATTAATCAGAGCTTTAATTTCTTTAGAAGCAGAAGCCGAACGTCCAGCTAGTGAACGAACTTCCGATGCCACCACCGCAAAACCTTTGCCAGCATCACCAGCCCGTGCCGCTTCCACCGCAGCATTGAGCGCAAGCAGATTTGTTTGGAAAGCAATCTCGTCAATCACACCAATAATATCAGAGATTTTCTGCGAAGATTTTTCAATACTGGACATTGCCATTACCGCCTCTTCTACCACTCTACCACCGTCACTAGCAACAACGTTAGCCTTGTTAGAAAGGTCATTGGCAGTTGTAGAATTTTGTGAATTCTGTTTCACTGTACCAGTAATCTGCTCCATAGAAGCCGCGGTTTCTTCTAGAGAAGATGCCTGTTCTTCCGTGCGCTGCGATAAATCAGTACTACCAGAAGAAATTTCTGTTGCTGCGGAATTGACAGATTGAGCAGCTTCTATAATGCTGCCAATAGTAATCCGCATTTTGGCAATAAATGCATTAAGAGATTTTGCCATTTGACCAATCTCATCTTGGCTATTCAGACCCTCTACATCTTTGCTGAAATCGCCATCCGCTAGGCGTGCAATTTCACCAGAAATTTTACGGAGCGGTTTGCTTGCCAATGTTCCGATGAATGCACCGATTGCTACAATTGCTACTGCTGCAACAACTATGATTGTATATAGTAAATCTCTTGCACTATTAATTCCTGAAAAGATTTCAGTGCTAGGAATACGAACCAATGTTGACCAACCCAATCCTGGATAGCCACTTGCACCGTTGCTATGATCATAGCCAACTGCCTGCTCAATTTTTTTGCGCGCATGTATAGAAAGCATAGATCCGTTTTTGCCTTTGACAGCTTCCTGCGCTGCTTCTACACCTCTTTCTGCTAGATTTAATTTTCCTATAACTTCTGGGTT
Source organism: Rickettsiales bacterium (assembly GCA_025464625.1). Classification (GTDB taxonomy): domain Bacteria; phylum Pseudomonadota; class Alphaproteobacteria; order Rickettsiales; family SXRF01; genus SXRF01. The sequence goes on from JAOAUZ010000002.1 coordinate 57,848, forward strand.
ACGCTTATACTTACCATCTGAAAAATTGGCTGGATCATAATCAACAATAACCTTTCCAGTGGAATCAAGAACGGTAATTTCTGTGCTAACATTACCTTTTGTTTTTTCACTCTGATAAACACTAGCAGTGATACTATCAATCAAGCCAAAATCAGCGAAATTTACCCATACACCGATCATTTTTCCTGAATAGTCATAAACTGGTGCAGCAAAAGGAATAGTAAAACCATCTTCACCTTTATAAGCCTCTGCAACCAGTGGTTCAAATCGTGCCTGTTCAACTACTGTCCCATCAACACCATCACCTTTTAAAAATTCTTTGCGAACAGTCTTCTGAAACCATGTAGCATCCTTAAATGATTTACTATAAAGAGAAGATGTATTAAGAGATTTTCCCTTATTGTCCTCTGAATTAACAGCAGCAACCTTGCCGTCCATATCTACCAATACCATTAATTTATAAAGACCATAATTAGCCATATATGAATTCATGGCAGAAACAAGCTGACCACTTCCATCATTTTTATACCAATTGCCTGTATCCCTAGCAGCAGAGTTGACACCAAAAGCCTGCACATCACCATAGCGTTCAAAAAGATTGCGATCTACCAACTCATTCACAGAGGTGGCAACGCTATTCATGTCTTCCAACTTGGCTTTTTGCATCTCATTCAATTTACTAAAAACAATCGGCATTACTGCACCAACTGGCAACAACCCAAAAAATAATAATAGTAACGTAAGTTTTGAACGAATTGATAAATTAAGCATAAAAAGTCCTTTCTGGTGTATTGTGAATATAAATTTAGGCTGCCTGAGCCATAGCTTTCTCTATGTGATTAGTATCAAATAAATGCTCTACATTAAGCAAAACAACCATTCGTTCCTCTAGCGAAATAAGTCCACTGATATAATCAGATTCTATCTGAGTATCTCCCTCTGGCGCAGATTTTATCTGCTCAGAGCTTGCGTCTAAAATATCAGAGACAGTATCAACCAGAATCCCTATATTGCGCTCACCAATCGCCAGAATAATAACAACATGTTTTGCCGTAGCATCGGTCATCCCCTGATGAAAACGTGTGCGTAAATCAAAAATAGGAATAATTAATCCACGCAGATTCATCACTCCACGCATAAATTCCTGTGAGTTTGGCAAGCGGGTGGTTTCAGTCCAGCCCTTAATTTCACGCACAGTCATTATGTCAACACCGTACTCTTCACCACCTACCGTGAATGTCAAAAACTGTTGTGTTGCGTTCTTACGCACAACATTTTCTTTATCTACACCTCTATCAAAATTATCTACCATAATTACCTCCAATTTTATTTATCTAAGCTGCCTCTAGCTCTACCTGAGCATGGCAAAGAGATTTGAGACCATCTATATCGAGAATAAGAGAAACACGCCCGTCACCAAGAATAGTTGCACCAGAAACACCAGAAACAGGGTCAGCATTTGATTCTAAACTTTTTATTACCACCTGCTGCTGTCCAATTAATTCATCGACCACCAACCCCATTTTTTTATGCCCACTCTCCACCAGCACAATCAATGCTTTGCTCGGATCACTCTCCGCACCAGCTACGTTAAAAATTCTATGCAGATAAACCACCGTTACAAAATCACCGCGCACATTTATGACATCATTATGACCTTCCACGCGCTTCACATGGTCTGATTTTGGGCGCAATGTTTCGATAATATTAGTTATCGGAATAATATAATTTTCTCTTCCCACGCGAACGATCATGCCATCTAAAATCGCCAACGTCAGAGGCAAGGAAACTGTAAAAAGCGACCCTTTATTAGGACTTGTTGTCACCCGCACAGTACCACCCAATCCTTGAATATTACGCCTTACAACATCCATCCCCACGCCACGTCCTGAGATATTTGACACGACATCAGCAGTGGAAAATCCAGGAAGAAAAATAAGATTGTCGCATTCTTCATCGCTAGGTGTAGCATCGGCTGACACCAATCCTTTTTCCCGTGCTTTAGCTAGAACTTTTGCACGGTTAATTCCTGCTCCGTCATCACGAATTTCAATTATAATACGACCGCCACGATGCGAGGCAGAAAGGTGGATAGTCCCCTCTTCTGGCTTTCCTGCAGCAACCCGCGCCTGAGGACTTTCAATCCCGTGATCCACCGAATTACGAATCATATGGGTAAGAGGATCACCAAGTTGCTCAATAACTGTTTTATCTACCTCTGTATTTTCACCAGATGTAACCAGACGAATTTCTTTACCAAGCTGCGCGGAAATATCACGAACAATTCTTGGCATCCGTGAAAAAATAGATTTTACAGGCTGCATACGCACCGCCATAACGGCTTCTTGCAGCTCGCGTGTATGCTGTGATAATTCACTAATTCCCCGCATCAAATCAGAAAATTGCCCTTCGGTAAATTCCCGTGTCTGTGCTTTAAGCATCGCCTCGGTGATAACTAATTCACCCACCATATTCACCAGCCTATCAACCTTTTCCAAATCAACGCGGATAGAAGTTGCCTGCGTAGTGCGTGGAGCCGTGTCATCAGCAACAAGTTTTATAGCATTAGGACGAATCTCCGCAGCGGTTTCATCCTCAGACGCGCTGGCTTCCTCCATAGCAATGGTAAGATCGCAATGGTCAGCTACAAATTCAAACACCTCTCTAATATCTGATTCAGTGTTTGTACTGCAAAGAACAATAGACCAGCCTATATAACAGCATGTTGGGTTCAATTCTTCCAATAATGGAACACGGTGGATAAAGGCTGTAACATCTGTTTTGCCTAAGCGAGCAAGCTCACGCAAAATAAGTAGTGGTTCATTGCCTGTAGCAAGCAATGTTTCATGTGGTGCGAAATTAATTTGCCAGCGACGTTCTGTAGAATTTATAGCTTTTTCACTTTTTCCTTCCTTCTTACCAGCTCCAGTTTCAACATTCCCAGAACCAGCAGCAAGTTCTTTCAACTGCGCTAATAACTCTGCTCCTAAATCTGCTGGAGGAATTATATTATCCTGCGCCGCCCGCACCATCTGAGTTACTATATCAACTGATTTAAGCAGCATATCAACCGCCACACGCGATGGCTTAACTTTTCCGTCACGCATTGAATCAAGCAACGCCTCCAGAACATGGGTAAAGTTCATAATAGAATCTAAACCGAATGCCCCTGCTCCGCCCTTAATTGAATGAGCGCAACGAAAAATTGCATTAAGTTGCTCTATATCCGCTACTTCAACATCAAAGCCAATGAGCAGAGATTCCATATCACCAAGCAGCTCAAAGCACTCAGTAATGTAAGTTTGCTTAAATTGATCGAGAGATATAGCCATTATGGGCAAACTTTCTTGATAACTTCAATTAATTTCTCAGGATTAAACGGCTTGACAATCCAACCAGTAGCTCCCGAAGATTTTCCTTCTTCTTTTTTGGTGGCATCACCTTCCGTAGTGAGCATCAGGATTGGAGTAAATTTGTAAGTTGGATTAGCGCGGAGTGAACGAATAAGCTCAAAACCATTCATGTTTGGCATGTTTAAATCTGTTATTACTGCATCAACCTTCAGACCAGCAATTGCTGCTAATGCCGCCTTTCCGTCCTCAGCTTCCACTACATCATAACCAGCACTTTTAAGCGTAAATGTAACCATTTCACGCATACTCTTAGAATCATCGACTGCCAAAACTTTTTTAGCCATTATATTTTCTCCCACTCAAGAAATTTTCCAACCCGATATCCTTAAAAGCACTGGCGAAGGAATCGCTTTCATCTTTGATAGAAAATGTTCCACCCGATGAGGATAAAGTTTTTTCCAACGCAACTATTAATTGCAACCCTGTGGTGGTAATGTTTTCCACTTTCGAAGCATCAAGAATTAAATTAGGAATCTTGGAGGAGGATAATAATTGCTTAAATCCACCAACAATTTCTTCTATCGTTTCAATATTAATGATTGGAGGCAGCATAAAGTTGGTTATTCCACCTATAATTTCTTGTTGCATTTACGCCTCCGATAATCTAGTAATAGTTGTATGAATAAATACATAAACTATTACTAGTTGCAACTACTAAATTACAAAAAGAACCGAAAAATACAATAATATAGATGTTTAGTGTTAATTGGGTACAGTTCTTACGGAGTCCTGCATAAACAGTAGAATTTCTTGAGGTAATGATACGCCAGCCACCTCTTTGTTCCATTTATGCCCGCCTTTTGTAAGTTCCAAAACGCGTATAAAATTTCCTGCTTCACAATTTGCTGAACGAAGCAAAATATCATCGCTCACTGTTTTTTGTTTTTCTTGCCCACAACGCAAATATTTTTTCCATAAATCTACCGAATCTTCAAACCCCATATAAGGACGTTTTTGCGTACGAAAGGCACTTCTGTTTTTACTCATGCCACCAGTAAAGGGTATTATCTCGTCATCTTTTGTTTGAATCATAAATAATGAAAATGGGTATTTAGGCATAGCCTGATCGTCAAACACTGCAGAACTCACAACTACAATTCCTTTAATTGCGTGTTGTGTTTCTACCACTGCACGATAAGAAATCATTCCGCCATTGGAATGACCAACGAAGAAAATATTACGTTCATCAATTAAATATTTTTTAGCAATAGAATCAATAGCTGCATCGATATAAGAAATATCGTCTATTTTATTCTTCGCCGCGTATGCACAGCAATGCTTTGCATTCCATGAATTCAACCTTATCATCCCTGTGCCATTCATAAACGCCACCGCATATCCAGCATTCAGCAGCAAATCATTAAGTTCCGTTGAGTGACGCTGCATCCACGCTGAATTACCACCGCCACCATGAAAAATCATGACCAAAGGCACTGGAATATTGGCAGAATTTTCTGGGTAATTAAGAATAAGATCGCGCTCTATATCATCAACCTTAAACGTCAATTCTTCAGCCTTCACTATGGAAGAAAAACCAACAAAGCATGCCATCAAAACCAAAAATAATTTTGTAATACGCATGCTAAACTCCTATTTAGTAAGCTGCAAAAGCTCTATTGTTGCACGACCATATTTTCGTTTATCAACAACCTCAAACATTTCTGGAATTTCAATTTCTTCTTTGCTGTCATGTTCAATCACCAGCAAAGCATCAGGAGCAAGCCACTCACCACCGTGCAATGCCAGAAGCGTTGGTGGAATCAATTTCTCAAAATAAGGCGGGTCAATAAAAACCAGTGAATATGTTCTACGCGCGCGCCCAAGCTTGGCGGCGTTCATCTGCAAAAATTCTGCGTTTTCCAATTCATTCATTCTCTCAGCATTATGGCGTGCGCTGGCAATTGCCTCTCTCGAGCTATCAACAAAAGTAATGCTGGCAGCACCGCGTGACAAGGCCTCCAAACCAAACGCACCTGTGCCACAGAACACATCCAAAACATTTTTACCAACAAAACTATCACCATATTTTCCGTGACTCAAAATATTAAAAATCGCTTCGCGGGCAAATTCTGATGTTGGTCGAATCGCACCATTAGAATCTTTGAGTAAGTCAATTCGTCTGCCTTTATGTTTTCCAGCAATAATTCTCATTTTATTACTTCCAATAAGTTATACTCATTTGATTTAAGTTTTCTGTGAATTTATTATAGCAATAAAGCGCGAAGCAATGAAAGCCGAAAAACATGAGTGTACAAAAAGTACACGACATGTTTTGAGGAAGGTTCATTGCAAGTAGATTTGAAGCTAGAATAAATTTAGTTTCCCACGAATGATTTCAGAACTTTTCCTGTTACTTCCTTTACTTCACCTTTGGCAAGGCTGCCAAGCTGGAAAGGTCCATATGAAAGGCGGAGAAGACGGCTAACTGTGCAACCGAAATGTTCAAATATTTTACGGATTTCGCGGTTCTTTCCTTCACGCAAACTCACTGTCAGCCAGCTATTATCACCTTTTTGGCTATCAAGCACCGCTTCAATGCTGCCATAATTTATACCATCTACTGTTACACCTTTTTTCATCCCATCTAACATCGAAGGAGTGATTCCCCCATAGGCTCGCACACGGTAGCGACGAATCCAACCAGTGGAAGGAAGCTCTAATTTACGCGCCAGCGAACCATCATTGGTAAGTAACAGCAAACCTTCCGAATTGAGATCCAACCGCCCGATTGAAATAACGCGTGGTAAATTTTTTGGCAAAGTTTCAAATACTGTTTTACGACCTTCAGGATCTTTATGGGTTGTAACCAGCCCAGCAGGTTTATGATACAGCCACAAGCGTGTTTCTTCACGCGCTTGTAATAATTTTCCATCAACAACAACTGCGTCCTTTTCACTGACATTAAGCGCAGGAGTAAGAACTTTTTTGCCATTTACTTTCACTCGCCCTTCGGAAATCCACGCCTCCGCTTCACGCCGTGAACAAAGCCCTGCGCCAGCCATACGCTTCGCCAAACGCTCACCTGCAAATTCTGATTTTTCGGTCATTTTTTATCCGCCATCCGCTTCATGCAGGCCTCTACAAAAGCCTCAAAAATCTTACCGTCGCCAGAGTCAACGTTATATTCAGGATGCCACTGCACACCGATGCAAAACGGATGTGATGGCAGTTCGATACCTTCAATTACCCCGTCAGAAGTCACGGCATTTACCAGCATTTGTGGCGCAACCACATCAACCGCCTGATGATGAGCGGTATTAACTGCCATTTCATTTTTACCCACAATTTTACCAAGCAAACTACCAGCGGTTATTTTTATGTTGTGACCAGCCTCATCGCGCGGGTTTTTCTGCTCATGCTCCAATGGATTTTTGATGCTGTCGGGAATATGTTGAATCAGCGTTCCGCCAAGAACAACATTTAGCAATTGCTCACCGCCACAAATTCCTAAAATCGGGATTTTACGTTCAATAGCCCCACGCGTTATGGCAAACTCAAATCTGGTGCGGTTATCCTTGGTAATTACAGTTTCGTGTTTTTCACTCTGCCCATAAAGCTCTGGCGACACATCAAATGCTCCGCCAGTTATCATCAGTCCATCAATAATATTCAGATATTCATCAACTTTTTTAGCGTCATGGGGAAGTGGCAAAGCCAGCGCACCAAGCCTGCTTACAGATGAGCAATAATTCTCACGCAGCGCGTACCAAGGTTTTTTTGAGTAGGTCTGCGACTCCTCATAATCAAGGGTAATGCCGATTTTTGGTATATATGATGCGGTTTTTGTCATAAAGATACGATTTCTTAGCGTTTTATTGGCAGTTTGTTAACCAAAAGATGATTAGATGACGGATGATAAGACGACTAGATTATTGGATGATTAGAAAAGAAAAACAACCTAATTATCAAACAATCTCGTCATCGTAGTAATCTGATTATCTAGTCATCTGCTTATGAAACAAGTTGTAAAAACAATGTCGCTCGCCACAATTGCTGGCACGTTCTTCGGCTTCGCGCTGATTATCGGCGCGATTATGCACGGCACGGATAATTATCTGTCATTCATAAGTGCTGAGGGCTTCCTTATCGTTATCGGCGGCACAATAGCCAATGCTTTCATGAGTTACCATGCTAATTCTGTGATACTCGCTTTTCAGGCAATCTGGCACATGGTGAAAAAACCAAAGGCAACCCGCGAAGGCTTAAATGCTGAAATAATGCGCCTGATTAAATGGGCATATTTGGTTCAAGCCAAAGGTTTTGCAGGGCTAGAGGGCGAAGTTGGTGCAAAAATTAAAGAACCACTGCTGCGCTATGGCATTGATTTAGTAATTACTGGCTATCAGCCAGACCCTATCCGTAAAATGATGAATACCGCCGTAGAAGCTGATTTTGAACGCAGTATCTCACCTGTAATCGTGCTGAAAAATATGGCATCTACCGCACCAGCATTCGGTATGGTGGGAACATTAGTTGGTATGATTATTATGTTACAGAATATACAAGGCGATATGTCGCGCATCGGGCTGGGTCTTTCTGTCGCTCTCCTCGCCACACTTTACGGAATTATTGTTGCCCGCCTGTTCTGCTTGCCTGCTGCCGATAAGCTGATGCAGAAAGAAGATTTGATGCGTTTTCGTAATTACATGATGACTGAGGGTCTAGTTCTACTCGCTGAGAAACAAAGCCCACGCTTTATGCAGGATAAGCTCAACAGTTTCCTTGATCCATCCCAGCATTTCAACCTTGATGATTATCTTAAAAAAGCGGACACAGAGGCGAGCTAATTACTTATGATGCCCCCACGCAAAATATTTCCTGAAGAAAATGTCGATTCATGGCTGATGAGCTATGCTGATTTGATTACACTGCTCATGTGCTTTTTTATTATCTTCGTATCAGTTTCTGAGCCGCGCAAGGAGCGTATTTCGATGCTTAGTAGCGGGATGGGTGGAAAATTTGGAACCGTAGACGTGGTAACGCCATTTGATGGAGTAATCCACACGTTGCAGGGAGTTATAGAAACCAATAAATCATTCCGCGATATAACCATTGAACATAGCAATAAAGATGTTGAAATGGAGATGTCCAGCGCAACGTTCTTCAAGCCATTCACTGCCGAGTTAGAGCCAGAAAAGTTGCCGTTACTGGTTGAAATCGTGGCATCGCTTCGAAGTGTTGATTTTATTGACTACCGCATCAACATTGAAGGTCACACCAGCGATTCTCTGCCACAAAGCGGGCTATACGCCACCAATTGGGAGCTTTCTTCCGCGCGCGCAGCCCGCATGGTACGGGTTTTTATCGAAAACGGTATCAAACCAAAGAACATCAAAGCTGTTGGGCTTGCAGATTCGCAACCGAAAGTTCCAAATCTGGATATGAACGGCAACGCCATCGCTGCCAACCGCGAAAAAAATGAGCGGTTAGTGGTCAAACTAGAGCGGGTGCAGTAAAAAACTGTATTGCCTATCTGCAAACCTTCTATCCATTTGATTTATAGCGATTCTCCTTCCTATAAAAATTGTGACAAGGGATAAAATTAACCAATTTCTGTCACAAAAACTTCATACTTATCCACAATTAATTAATTGGAATTAACGCTGATTCTGCTATAGTCGGGCATATTCTGGCTCAGTTGAAATACTAGCCAAATAGAATTTATAACTTAAACCAATAATCAATAGGAGAAGTAATATGTCAGAGAAAGCAGGCGAAGTTTGTTATACACCAGAAGATATGGCAAAATTGAAAGAACTTGCCAATCAAACTGGTGGTGAAAAAGCTAAACAACATGCTGGTGGTCACGCTCTAAACTTAATCCCTGGAGTGGATGGTGCCGCCCTATCTAGAGGGTTGAATTTTTTAAACAGTGGCGGTGACAAACTTGATGCTGGAATGAAACTCAAAGATGCCCATGAGTGCGCTCCAGGGGAAACTCCGACACCATTAAGCACACCTGAAACAAAAAAAGGGATGTTTGGTTTTGGTATTGGACCGTTCTAAACAAAGCCAACTAAAAAGGGGGTGGTTCTGCCGCCCCCTTTTTTTATTTATACACTACCTCCGTCATACTGAGCGAAAGCGAAGTATCTCAGCAATGTATCATGGAGATTCTTCGTTACACTCAGAATGACAAAAATCACCTAATCCCCAATATCCTGCATACCGCTGCTGTTAGGTCGGCGCGGTTTAGAGTATAAAAATGCAGATGCTCACAACCGAATTCCATCAATTTTCGGCATTGTTCGCTAGCCACAGAAACTGCCACAAGATTACGCATCATCGGGTCATTATCTAAACCATCAAATAATTTATCCAACCACACAGGCACGCTCGCGCCACACATCGTACTGAATTTTTTTACCTGCGCGACATTACCAACTGGTAAAATTCCGGGGAGAATTGGGATAGTGATTCCAGCATTCCGCACCCGTTCCATAAAGCGGAAATAATGCTCAACATCAAAGAAATATTGAGTTATGGCACGAGTCGCCCCAGCATCAATTTTTTGTTTCAAATAATCAATATCCGCCTCAAAACTGGCTGAATCAGGGTGTTTTTCGGGAAAAGCTGCAACCGTAATTTCGAAATCAGCAATGCGTTTTAGCCCCGCCACCAACTCACAGGAATAACGATAGCCATCAGGATGTGGTACATAACCAGCTGCGCCATTTGGTGGATCGCCACGCAAGGCAACAATATGACGCACACCAGCTTCCCAATATGCGCGGGCAACATCATCAACCTCCTGCCTGCTGGCTGCAACGCACGTCAAGTGTGCTGCTGGTTTCAGGCTGGTTTCCTGCACCATGCGCTTTACCGTGTGGTGAGTGCGTTCGCGCGTCCCACCCCCTGCCCCATAAGTAACAGAAACAAAACTTGGCTTAAGTTTTTCTAGTTGAATTATGGTTTCCCATAATTTCTGTTCCATTTCGGGAGTTTTGGGTGGAAAAAACTCAAATGACACAGAAGGCACTGCCCCAGTAAATGTTCTTTCCAGTAATGTAGGTGATGTAATAATCACAAAAATCTCTTATTTTAGACGTATTTATGTGGCAACTATGCAACAAGCCACGCTTATTTATAACAGACAAGAAAACGCCATTGCTTGCTCAAGTCAAGAAGATTAAACAGGCATGAGAAAATTCTATTTATAATTCATACTTGCTTAACTTTCTTGGTGTAAGTTTGTGTTATAGTTGAATTCTTTAACATAGGGATAATAAATATGCACTACTTGGAAAACTCGCTTAAAAAAGTCAGCAGATTAGTGACAGTCATTTTTTGTGTTGGTCTGCTCTCCGCCTGTGCTACCCCTAAAAATTCTACCAATGGCGAAATTGATTCTGATCCACTTGAGCCGATGAATCGTGGCATATTCCAATTCAATTACGTTGTTGATGGTGTGATAATTAAACCAATCGCGGTTGGATATGACGCTGTTATGCCACAACGTGGGCAAATAATGGTTTCTAATTTCGTAAGCAATATCAAAGAGCCTGTAACATTTGTAAACTCTGTGTTGCAAACCGATCCTCAAAACAGCTTCTGCACATTATGGCGTTTCATGCTCAACTCCACGGTTGGGGTTGGCGGTTTGTTTGACGTGGCTGGCGAAGTTGGTCTAAAAAATCGTGAGACTGGTCTTGGCGATACTTTCGCAATCTACGGTGCGGATGCTGGTCCATATATCATAATCCCTATTCTTGGACCTTCAAACGTTCGTGACGGATTGGGAAGATTAGGGGATGTTTTCATAGATCCAGTTAGCTATACAGATAACGCCGTATTCTACAGTGTAGTCGGCGTAAAAACTATCGAAGCTCGTGACCGCAATATGAAAGTGCTGGATGATATTTACAACACCTCTATCGATCCTTACAGCACAATGCGTAGCGCCTATAATCAATATCGTGCTGCTGGGATAAAGAATGCTATCAAGGCACGCAAAAAATCTTTAGATTCTGCCAGAAATCAGGATTCTAAATAAATGAAACCTCTGCGTGTTAGCAATATAATCAGCAAAACGGTAGCCCTTGCCCTGTGCGTTTCATTGCTTACTGCGCCAGCCTCTGCTGCGCCCGTTGATAATGCCAGTAAATATGTGGAAACACTAGGCAACACCGCAATAGCAACGTTATCTGACAAAAAACTTGATAAAGAAACCAAGCGCAAAAAAATTGAGCAGCTTTTCCGTGATAATGTTGATATTGCATGGATTGGGAAATTTGTCCTCGGACGTTTTTGGAGACAGATAACCGATGACCAGAAAAAACGTTATTTGAATGAATACGAGACATTTCTAGTTCGTAATTATGCAACACGCTTTACAGATTATACTAGTGGCAGCTTTACCATAACCAATGCTCGTGCTGATAGTGCTGATGAATTCTTTATCAGCATGCAGATTAAATCTGATGAGGCTGGCGGGGACCCTATAGCAGTTGATTATCGCGTACGCAGTGACAGTAAAAATCATAAAAGCGGTTTTGTTGTGTTTGATATTATTGTCGAAGGTGTGAGTATGATAACAACGCAACGTTCTGAATTTACCTCTGTTCTGACCAATAAAGATATGGATTATTTAATCACCCAGATCGCCAAAAAATCGGAGATTTCTAATAAATCTTCCCAATAATTCCTATAAAGGAACGAAGTTTAATACCTATCCTTAACCTTGATTTAAGGTTTTTTATCTATAAATACATAATTTGAAGCTACTCCACCCTAAACTTAAGGATATATTTATGACTGCTCGCAAAAAAATCTCCCTCATCGGCGCTGGTATGATCGGCGGAACTCTTGCTCATCTATGCGAATTGAAAAATCTTGGTGATGTTGTGTTATTTGATATTTCCGAAGGGTTGCCACAAGGTAAGGCTCTTGATATTTCACAAAGTTCGGCTGTTGATGGTCATGATGTAAACCTTAAAGGCACCAATGACTATAAAGACATCGCTGGCTCTGACGTTATCATCGTAACCGCAGGTATACCTCGTAAACCGGGAATGAGTCGTGATGATTTGGTGAACATAAATACTGGTATCATCAAAACCGTTGGCGAAAACATCAAAATTCATGCACCAAATGCATTTGTTATTGTTATCACCAATCCGCTGGATGCGATGGTTTGGGTTATGCAGCAAGTTTCTGGGCTGCCTGCACATAAAGTGGTGGGTATGGCTGGCGTTCTTGATTCTTCACGCTTTGCTTATTTCCTTGCTGAAGCATTGAATGTTTCGATTTCCGACATTAATGCCTTCGTACTCGGCGGACATGGTGACACAATGGTTCCTGTAGTTGATTACACAACTATTTCTGGCATCCCACTGCCAGAATTCGTAAAAATGGGCTGGATATCACAAGAAAAATTAGACCAAATCGTGCAACGTACCCGCGATGGTGGTGCAGAAATCGTTGGTTTGCTAAAAACTGGCTCGGCGTTTTATGCTCCAGCTGCTTCAGCAATCCGCATGGCGGAAGCTTATCTGTACGATAAAAAACGTATTCTTCCTTGCGCTGCAAATCTAACTGGACAATATGGGGTTAAAAACCTTTATGTAGGCGTTCCAGCAGTAATTGGTGCTGGTGGTGTTGAAAAAATTGTTGAAATTACATTAAATTCGGCGCAGAAAGCTATGTTTGATAAATCGGTAAATGCTGTAAAAGATTTGTGCAGTGGTATAAAACTATAAGGAATAAAAAATATGAATATACATGAATACCAAGCCAAACAGGTTCTAGCCAAATATTCTGTTCCTGTGCCAAAAGGACATGTTGCCTACACCCCTAAAGAAGCAGTCGCGGCAGCGCAGGGCTTGGGTGGAAAACTATGGGTGGTAAAAGCTCAAATTCACGCTGGCGGTCGCGGTAAAGCTGGCGGTGTTAAGTTAGCAAAAACTTTGGATGAAGTTGAAAGCCTCACCAAAGATATGATCGGCATGACCTTAGTGACTCACCAGACTGGTCCAGAAGGAAAAGTTGTAAAGCGTGTTTACATTGAAGAAGGTACCAGCATAAGCAAGGAACTTTATTTAAGTTTGGTTGTTGATCGTGCCAGCTCTTGGGTTACGTTTATCGTATCAACCGAAGGCGGAATGGATATTGAAGAAGTTGCTCATTCTCATCCTGAAAAAATCATTAAACTAGCTGTTGACCCAGCAAGTGGTATTCAGCCATTTCATTCGCGCAAAATGGCGTTTGGTCTTGGAATACCAAAAGAATTGTTTGGTAAATTTGAGCATTTTATAAATTCTATATATGCTGCATTTATTGATACTGATGCTTCACAGGTGGAGATTAATCCTCTGGTTATTACTGCTGGTGGAGATTTAGTCGCGCTTGATGCAAAATTTAATTTTGATGAAAACGCCCTCTTCCGTCATCCTGATATTCACGAGCTGCGCGATCCAGATGAAGAAGATCCAATGGAACAAAAAGCTGCTAAGTTTGGTTTGTCATATGTGAAAATGGACGGCAGCATCGGCTGCATGGTAAATGGTGCTGGTCTTGCTATGGCAACCATGGACATCATCCAGCTATATGGCAGCGCACCAGCAAACTTCTTGGATGTTGGCGGTGGCGCGAATAAAGAAAAAGTTGGTGAGGCTTTCAAATTAATTTTATCTGACCCTAATGTTGAAGGTATATTGGTGAATATCTTTGGTGGCATTATGCGCTGCGATATCATCGCAGAAGGCATTATCGCTGCTGCTCGTGAAGTAAACCTGCATGTGCCACTAGTTGTACGCTTGGAAGGTACAAACGTAGAACTTGGCAAAAAAATGTTGGCATCAAGTGGTCTTGCTATCACCCCTGCTGATAACCTGGCTGATGCTGCAGAAAAAATTGTCGCTGCTGTTAAGAGAAAGGCTGCATAATGTCTATTTTAATCAACAAAAATACTAAAGTAATCTGCCAAGGTTTCACAGGTCGTGAAGGCACTTATCACTCTGAACAAGCAGTTGCTTACGGCACAAAAATGGTTGGCGGTGTTACACCGGGAAAAGGTGGAACAACGCATATTGACCTTCCTGTTTTTAATACAGTTGAAGAAGCCGTACAAAAAGCAGGTGCAAATGCCAGCGTTATTTATGTTCCGCCAAAATTCGCAGCGGATGCAATTTTGGAAGCGATAGATGCAAAAATTGAACTCGCTATCTGCATTACTGAGGGTATTCCTGTATTGGATATGGTTAAGGTGAAGCGTGCGTTATCAGGTAGCAAAACCCGCCTTGTTGGGCCGAACTGCCCTGGTGTTATAACACCGGGTGAATGCAAAATAGGAATCATGCCAGGGCATATCCATAAAAAAGGCTCGATAGGAATTGTTTCACGTTCAGGAACTCTGACTTATGAAGCTGTTGCACAAACTTCTGCTGAAGGCTTAGGACAATCAACCTGCGTTGGTATTGGTGGTGATCCAGTGAATGGTACAAATTTTATTGATGTTTTAGAATTATTCCTGAAAGATGATGAAACGCAAGCAATAGTAATGATTGGCGAAATTGGTGGCGATGCGGAAGAACAGGCTGCAGATTTCCTAAAGCGTAGCAAAATCAAAAAACCTGTGGTTGGCTTCATTGCTGGACGCACTGCTCCTCCGGGTCGTCGCATGGGACATGCTGGCGCGATTGTTTCTGGTGGTAAAGGTGGCGCAGAAGACAAAATCGAAGCCATGAAATCGGCAGGTATTGTAGTTTCTGATTCACCTGCTAGTCTAGGTCGCACTATGGCGGAGCTGTTGAAGAAGAGAGCTGCCTAATATCCTGTTCTTTAGTTAATTATGAGATAAATTATGGCACAATTTGAAAGCACATCTTCCCTCTTCGCTAGTAATGCGGCATTCATAGAAGAACTCTATGAACGCTATTTGCAAGATGCGAGTAGCGTTGATGTAAGTTGGCGTGATTTTTTCCGTGACTCAACCAGTGGTGCAGGCGCAGCACAGCGCAATGCGAGTTGGACAAAAGTAAAAAGTCAGGTAATTGGAGTAGTTGAGGAAGCACCTGCCGCTGTAAAAAGCGATAAAAAAGGAGCTGCTGCGCCAACAGCAAAATCAACAGCTACAAGCACAGATGATGTCGAAAAATTCGCCCATGATTCTATCCGTGCTATAATGATGGTGCGCGCATACCGTGTGCGCGGTCATTTGCTGGCTAATTTAGACCCTCTTGGTTTAGAAATTTCTTCTCCCCACTCCGAGCTTGATCCTGCGAGTTATGGTTTCACTGACGCTGATATGGAACGTGAGATTTTCCTCGATGGCTCACTCGGCATCAAAAAAGCCAAACTAAAAGATATTGTTTCTATACTGCGCCAGACCTATTGCGGAAATATCGGCGTGGAATTCATGCATATCCAGCACCCTGAACAAAAAGCGTGGATACAAAAGCGTTTTGAACAAGATCACGGACGTTTTGGCTTTTCAGCCGCCGAAAAAAAATCTATCTGGAATACTTTGGTAGAAGTGGAAGCATTCGAGCAATTCGTGCAGATAAAATATACTGGAACAAAACGCTTCTCCGCGCAAGGCGGTGATGCAATGCTCGCGGGGCTGGAATCCATCATCAATAACGCTGCAAAAGGCGGTGTAAAAGAAATCGTTTTGGGAATGCCACATCGCGGGCGCATGAACGTTCTAACCACCACTATGGGCAAGCCATACGCTGAACTTCTTTCCATCTTCCAAGGCAATATGGATTTTCCTGATTGGATAACATCATCTGGTGACGTTAAATACCATCTGGGAACTTCTTCTGACCGTGAAACGCCATATGGTAAAATCCATTTATCACTGCTTGCTAATCCTTCGCATCTGGAAGCAGTGAATCCTGTTGTTGTTGGCAAGGTGCGCGCTAAATTGGATATATATGGCGACACAGAAGATAAAGGCAGCGTAATGGGCGTAATGCTGCATGGTGACGCAGCGTTTTCTGGTCAAGGTTCTGTGCCAGAAGTTCTTGCACTTTCCGAATTGCGCGGTTATCGCACAGGCGGCACGGTGCATGTTATCGTCAACAACCAAATTGGCTTCACCACCAGCCCAAAATATTCACGCTTCACACCTTACCCAACTGACGTTGCTAAGGCTGTGCAAGCACCAATTTTCCATGTAAATGGTGATGATCCTGAAGCGGTGTCTTATGTATGTCGCCTCGCTACGGAATTCCGCCAAGCCTTCAAGCGCGATGCTGTTGTTGATATTTTCTGCTACCGCAAATATGGGCATAACGAGTCTGATGAACCTGCGTTCACTCAACCAATAATGTATCGTGAAATAGCAAAGAAGCCACTGCCTGCAAAAATTTATTCTGATAGATTAGTAGCGGAAGGCGTACTGACTGCTCAGAATGTTGAGGAAAAATTTGCTCAATATAAGGCATTTTTTGAATCTGAATATGAAGCAGCAAAAACCTTCAAACCAAATAAAGCTGATTGGCTGGAAGGTCAGTGGGCTGGTCTTTCTAAACCAAAAGGTGAACATCCCGATGGTGACACTGGGGTTAAGCTGGATACACTTAAAACTATTGGTCTGGCTCTAGCCAAAAACCCTTCCAATATCAAAGTAAATTCTAAAATCGTCCGCCAGTTAGAAGCCAAAAAAGCCATGATGGAAACTGGCACTGGTTTGGATTGGGCAATGGGCGAAGCGCTTGCCTTCGGGACATTGCTCGCAGAAGATAGTGGTGTGCGCCTTTCTGGGCAGGATTGTGGACGTGGAACATTTTCGCACCGCCACAGTGTTCTGGTAGATCAAGAAACAGAAGAGCGCTACATTCCTCTGAACAATTTAGGCGTTAAACAAAAACCCTATGAAGTTATCGACAGCTCACTGTCTGAGTTTGCTATTCTCGGTTTTGAATATGGTTATAGTTTGGGATTACCAAATTACCTGACAATCTGGGAAGCGCAGTTTGGTGATTTTGCCAATGGCGCACAGGTTATTATTGACCAATTTATTTCCTCTGGTGAAATTAAGTGGCTACGCATGTCTGGGTTGGTTATGCTCCTGCCACATGGTTATGAGGGACAAGGGCCAGAACATAGCTCCGCACGCTTAGAACGTTACCTACAGCTCTGCGCTGAAGATAACATGCAGGTGGTAAACTGCACTACCCCCGCTAATTTCTTTCACGTTCTGCGCCGTCAATTAAAACGTAACTTCCGCAAACCGTTAATTGTTATGACTCCGAAATCGCTGCTGCGTCATAAACTTGCTGTTTCTGATCTGAAAGATTTTGCTGTAGGCACGCATTTCCAGCGCGTTATTCCAGAAGTAAGTAAACTGGTGAAAGATGAAAAAGTCCGTCGCGTAGTCATTACCTCTGGTAAGGTGTATTACGACCTGTTTGAAAGTCGTACAGCACAGAATATTGATGATGTAGCAATAATCCGCATGGAACAATATTACCCCTTCCCTGCCAAAGAACTAACCGCAGAATTAAAGCGTTATAAAAATGCAGAAGTAATCTGGTGTCAGGAAGAACCGAAAAATATGGGCGCGTGGACTTTTGTCGCATCGCGCATTGAGGATGCTCTCGATTCTATCGGGAGGAATATCCGTGTTGGTTATGCTGGTCGCCCTGAGGCAGCATCACCTGCAGTTGGATATTTGAAAGTTCATGAGAAAGAACAGAAAGCTCTAGTCGAACAAGCTCTGAGTGTATCTACTGGTTTGATTAAAAAACTGGCAAAAGGTTAAAATTTTATCTGCTCTTGCCATTATCCTCGCCATTGCCAAGAAGTTCATTAAAAACATTCTTGCTATTAGCAACGAGTAGCAATGCGCCCAACGTTATACCTGACGCTGTTAGAGCGTTGATTATCACCTTGTTTTTATAAGGAATGGGAAGATTATCAAAATGCCTCTTTAAACTAGTAAAGCCCATTTTCTCAAATATAGCAGCCCTCTCAGCATCAAACCCTTGCCTAATTTTTGCTATTTCCTCACTAGGATTTTTCCCATCACGAGCTTTTATAAGTTTCTCAATATTTTTATTACGTAATTCAGAAAACACAGAATCTCTAAGTCTTTCATACGACTCATGATGCACATCTTTGACGAACACATATGAACCAGCAGCAGCAGAAATAGGGTAAGCTGCCGCGTTCAGCACTGCTCCCGCACCAAGTTTTTTTTCCTTGTTCTCAGCTTTATCTGCTACAGGTTTTTCGTCCACAAACGCACCCAGATTTAAATTGGTTATAGCCAGCTTGTAATATTAACAAAAACCCACAAACCACACAAGTTACAGTTCCGTGACAGAAAAAAGCTGGTAACAAAAAACTAGTTATGCTATTGAATTACCTATATTCTCTAGTTTTTAAAAACTCAATATCTGGGAAATCCTGCCCCACACGCTGTAAATTCCACGCATTGGGGGCTAGATAGGTTAGTGCGCCTGAGGCATCCTCAGCAGTATTATATTTATTACGCTCGGCAAATTCCCGCAATTTTTCTGGTGATTTGGCTTTAATCCAGCGGGCGGTGGTATATGGCACAGCCTCAAAACTACCACGCACACCATATTCTGAAAGCAAACGCGAGGCTATCACATCAAACTGCAACTGCCCAACCACCCCGATAATCCAGCTCGCACCATCCAGAGGCTTAAAAATCTGCGATGCCCCCTCCTCTGCCAATTGTTCCAGCGCAGCTTTTAGCTGCTTTGATTTAAGTGGGTCATCAAGGCGCACGCGCTGAAAAAGCTCAGGGGCAAAGCTCGGTATTCCGCTAAAAACCAGATGCTCACCTTCGGTCAGAGCATCACCAATATGCAAATGCCCATGCCCTGGTATGCCGAGAATATCACCAGGCCATGCTTCTTCTGCCAGTTCGCGCTCCCGCGCTAAAAATAATACAGGGTTGTTAAGCGCAAGTGTTTTTCCGCTGCGGACGTGCAAAACCTTCATCCCCCGCGTATATTTCCCTGAACATATCCGCACAAAGGCAATGCGGTCACGGTGGTTTTTATCCATATTCGCCTGAATTTTGAACACAAAACCAGTAAATTTAGGCTCGGAAGGATCAATCGAACGGGGTTGTGCTGCCTGAACACGGGGGCTGGGGGCAAACTCACAGAGAGCCTCAAGCAATTCGCGCACACCAAAATTATTCACTGCACTACCAAAAAACACAGGGGTTAAATGCCCCTCAAGATAATGTTCTCGGTTAAAAGGCGGATAAATCGCCTTAACCATCGCTACTTCTTCACGAAATGCTGCAAGCTGGGCTGCTGGAATATGTGCATCAAGGCTGGGATCATTTACACCTGTAAACTGCATCGCTTCAGAAATTTTGCTGCCTTGCCCAGTTTCAAATAAATATAATTTATCAGTAACGAGGTTAAAACAACCGCGAAACCTCTCCCCCATACCTATCGGCCAAGTAATCGGACAAACGTCAAGGGCAAGCCTTTTTTCGATTTCATCAAGCAGTTCAAATGGTTCACGCACCTCACGATCCATTTTGTTGATAAATGTAAGCACAGGAGTATCGCGCAGGCGACAAACTTCAAACAACTTAAGTGTCTGTTCTTCAATGCCTTTTGCTCCATCAAGCACCATCACAGCAGAATCAACCGCCGTAAGCGTGCGGTAAGTATCCTCCGAGAAATCTTTATGCCCAGGGGTATCAAGCAGGTTTATGGTATTTTTTCCATATTCAAACGTCATCACCGAAGCAGTAACAGAAATACCACGCTGCTGCTCAATCGCCATCCAATCCGAACGCGCCGACTGCCCGCCTTTTTTGGCTTTCACCGCCCCTGCCAGATGAATTGCCCCGCCGAAAAGCAGCAGCTTTTCAGTAAGCGTTGTCTTCCCCGCGTCAGGGTGTGAAATAATCGCGAATGTACGGCGATTTATGTATGGTGCGTCTATCATAGACCCGCGTCTATACAGCCCATCAGGTAAATATTCAATAAATTAAGTTTTATAGAGCGAATTTTATGTTATGATTCCAAATATATAAGACACAAGGTAACGAAATATGAAAAAATATATCCTTATTTTAGGGATAACGGTTCTTCTCGGCGGTTGCAGACCAACCGCTCTGGGTTTTGTCGATCCCCCAGGTTCACCAGAATACAAGTTAGGCTGGGAAGACGGCTGCGATAGCGGTCTGTCAGCGGAAGGTAGTTGGGATTATAAATTAATGTATGGCTTCAAAAAACGTCCTGAAATGGCTGCTAGTGATCAGTATAAACAAGCTTGGAATGAGGGCTTCAGCTATTGTCGTTTCTCTCTTGCTGCATCAAAAGATACAGGCACTTTCAGAGGCATTGGGTTAGGTGACGGGTTCGAGTAATAAATGAAATTCCTAGATGAAGCAAAAATATATATTCGCAGTGGCGATGGCGGAAAAGGCTGCGTCAGCTTTCGGCGTGAAAAATTTATCCCTGATGGTGGTCCAGATGGTGGTAATGGTGGCGATGGTGGCAGCGTGATTGCTGAATGTATTGGCGGGCTTAACACACTGATAGATTTCCGCTACCAGCAGCATTTCAAAGCCAAAAAAGGGCAGCACGGCATGGGCAGCAACTGCACTGGCGCGTCCTCTGATGATTTAATTATCCAGCTCCCAATCGGCACACAGATTCTCGCTGATGACAAGGAAACAGTGGTTGCGGATCTCACCCGTGTTGGGCAACGTGTGAAGCTGGCACAAGGTGGCAAGGGTGGTCTGGGCAATCAATGCTTCAAATCATCAACCAACCAAGCTCCCCGCATCTCTACACCAGGGGAAGAAGGCGAAGAACATTGGCTGTGGCTGAAATTAAAGCTAATGTCCGACGCTGGATTATTAGGCTTGCCTAATGCAGGAAAATCAACTTTTCTTGCAGCTGTTTCCCGCGCTAAACCAAAAATCGCTGATTACCCATTTACCACCCTCACCCCGCAATTAGGCGTGGTGTATGTTGATAATCGCGAATTTGTGCTGGCTGATATTCCAGGGTTGATTGAAGGAGCAAGCGAAGGTGTGGGCTTAGGGCTAAAATTCCTTGGGCATGTGGAACGTGCGGGCGCTTTGCTGCACCTTATTGATGGAACACAGGAGGATGTAGTTACCGCCTATAAAACAATTCGCAAAGAACTGAAAGAATATAGCAAGGAGCTATACGCAAAAGATGAAATCATCGCCCTTAACAAATGTGATGCGCTGACTCCAGAAGAAATAAAAGAAAAATCCGCAGCCCTTAAAAAAGCCAGCAAAAAGAAAATATGGCAGATTTCAGGATTCACAGGCGAGGGCGTAAAACCGCTGCTGCGCGAAATGTTGCGGGTGATTGAGGAGAAGCGAGCTGAGGAGAATAAATAATGCTCGCCACCGCCAAACGCATTGTTATAAAAATAGGTTCTTCGCTGATTATTGGCGAAGATGGGCATGTACGCAAGGAATGGTTAGCGACTTTAGCTAATGATATTGCAAAATTTAAAAAAGATGGCAAAGAAATAATTGTTGTAACCTCTGGTGCAGTTGCGCTTGGGCGACATGTATTACATTATGGAACACGAAAATTATTGCTTGAAGAAAAACAAGCTGCCGCTGCTTGTGGACAGGCTCCGTTGCTTGTTAGGTGGCAAGAAGCACTTTCTAATGAGAAAGTATTTCAAACACTTTCATATTATCTTTATCCAGCACAAATTTTACTGACAGCTGATGATAGTATAGAACGGCAACGCTACTTAAATGCACGCAACACACTAGAAATATTATTAGAAGATTTATATGTCGTACCTATCATCAATGAAAATGACACGGTAGCAACCGCCGAGCTGCGCTTTGGTGATAATGACCGCCTCGCGGCAAGAGTAGCACAAATGGCAGGTGCAGATTTACTGATTTTATTTTCTGACATTGATGGGCTATATAGTGCCGACCCACGCAGCAATCCAAACGCAAAATTTCAAGAAAAAATCAGCGAAATAACGCCAGAAATTGAAAAAATGGCGGGTGGTGTTGGAAGCTCAGTCGGCACTGGCGGAATGGCAACCAAAATTGCAGCAGCTAAAATTGCAACTGCTGCTGGCTGCAACATGATAATTGCTAAAGGCATGGAAAATCATCCGCTACAAACATTATTTTCTGGTGGCAAACATTCGTTATTTATCGCTAAAGAAAGCCCGCTTTCTGCTCGCAAACATTGGATTGCGGGAAGCCTCCACCCTGCGGGAACTATCACCATTGATGCTGGTGCAGCCAGTGCTTTAACAGCAGGAAAAAGCCTGCTTCCTGCTGGAGTTACGGCTATCGTTGGCAAATTCGAACGTGGTGATTGCGTACTTATTTGCAATGCAAATGGAGCAAAAATTGGGCGTGGTTTAATTTCCTATAATTCAGAAGATGCGGGACGCATAATCGGCAAAAAAAGCGCGGAAATTGAGCAAATTCTAGGCTTCAAACGCCGTGATGTTCTCATCCACCGCGATGATATGGTGCTGGAATAATATGAGGTTACGGCTAGGAATAAACATCGACCATGTGGCGACACTGCGTAATGCTCGTGGTGGTGATAATCCCTGCCCGATTCGCGCTGCACTGGTTGCGCTGGAAGCTGGTGCAGATGGTATAACAGCTCACCTACGCGAAGATAGAAGACATATCAAAGACCATGATATTGAACGGCTGAAAAATGAAGTACCATTACCGCTGAATTTAGAAATGGCAGCAACGGATGAAATGCTGGAAATAGCGTTGCGGATAAAGCCGCACGCCGTTTGCCTTGTGCCAGAAAAACGGGCAGAGCTTACCACCGAAGGCGGGCTTGATGTTATATCTATGGAAAAAATTCTCACTCCCTATATCAAAAAATTGCAGGATAACGGCAGTCGTGTTTCGCTATTTATCGCTCCTAATACCCCGCAGATAGAAGCAGCAAAACGCACAGGCGCAAGAGTGGTGGAATTACACACAGGAACTTATGCAGAAAATGTTTCACAAACAAATTTGCAGGCAATTATAAATTCAGCAAAACATGCTCACAATCTTGGTTTAGAAGTGCATGCAGGGCATGGGCTTAATTATAAAAACGTGGCGAATATTGCTGCAATACATGAAATTATTGAGCTTAATATCGGGCATTTTATAATCGGCGAAGCAGTGTTTGTAGGGCTAAAAAAAGCGATTACTGAGATGAAAGAAATAATGAATAACACACATGGGAATTTATGATACTCGGTATAGGTAGTGACTTGGTAGATATCCGCCGCATTGAAAACTCACTTACGCGTTACGGAAAACGTTTTGAAAACCGCATTTTCACACCAGCAGAACAGCAATATGCAGGGCGCAATAAAAACGCAGATATTAAAGCTGTTGCCTCCACTTACGCCAAACGTTTTGCTGCTAAAGAGGCTTGCTACAAAGCCTTAAATATAGCTAGAAATAACAGCGTTTCATGGCAGGATATTGAGATAATAAAAAATGAAAATGGTTCAACTGATATAAAATTATCAGGTGCAGCAGAAAAACACCTGCAAACCATCACCCCGCAGGGAATGGAAGCAAAAATATTCATAAGCCTCAGCGATGAATATCCTTACGCGCAAGGCTATGTAATAATTGATACAATTCCGATTTCGTAATTATAAAAAGAGAGCCTATGCCACAAAATTCTATAAACGCTAAAACTGGTGCAAAAACTATCGTTATAACCCGCCCTTTGGGTGATGAGATGATTCTGCGTGATGAACTTATTGAACGTGGCTATCACGTTATCCATGAACCACTTACCGAAATCATTTTAGACCACAACAAACGTTTGGAAGTTGAACATGCCTTACTCGATGATCCAGATGCCATACTTGTCACCAGCAAACATGGTGTACAAGCCCTCGCCCTGCTCACCGAATTACGCGATATGTTTTTGCTCTGCGTTGGTGAAACAACAGCAGATGTTGCAGTCCAGCTTGGATTTGATAGAGTGAGCGTTACAGGCGAAACAGTCGATCATTTGATTGATTATATTCTCGATTGCTATGACGAAGATTCCAAATTCTTATATATTTCTGGCGAACATGTAAGTGCTGATTTAGGTGAAGCCCTCAGCACGCGGGCAATGGAGGTTACACGCATTGCAGCTTATGAAGCCGTTGCCTCAGAAGCATTATCCGACACTCTAGTGGAACAATTAAAACGCGGGCAGATTGATGCACTTTCTTTCTTTTCTAAACGTTCGGCACAGATATTTTTGGCACTAGCTGAAAAAACCAATATTCTAAAAACACTGGATAGAATCGATGTTTTCTGCCTTAGTGACTCTATAGCCGAAAATCTGCAGGAAACCAATTGGCAAAGAATATATAGCGCGGAAAAGGCAACACTTGCATCTCTCATCACTTGCGTAGATAATGCCTACGGAAATAATAAAGGGTAATCTGATGTCAGAACAGCCAGAAGAACAGGAAAAAACACCTAGCAAACAACCTATCAGCTTGCGTGACAAATTCAGGTTTGCGCTAATTGCCATAGTTTTGTTATACGTCATTGTAAGTGCCTTCGGACAAAAAATACAGGCATCTCTATCTGGCAAAACAAAAGACAAAACCGCTGAAAAGATAGAAGAAAAGATAATAGAAAAGCCAGCAGAGAACCATCCTGCCCAACTAGCCGAAAAGCAACCTGAGAATAGTATCGATAAAAAAAATGATCCGCAGATTGAAAAAGTGGTGGAAGAAAATGTCGTTCCATCTCCAACATCACCTGTTGTTATAGCAGAAACCCCTCCACAAAGCGATGAACGCATTCACGTTCTTGAAGAAAAAATTGCTTCACTGGAAACAGCTCACGCCAATGCTTTGTCAGAGATGAAGAAGAATTTTGAGGCACAAAGTTCAGATGCTCAGAATAAATCTAATATCCTTCTTTCGTCACTTGTTGTTTTTGGGCAATTAAAAGATGCGGTGAATAATGGTGAGCCTTACAGCGCAATATTAAATCAGTTAAAAACTCTTACAACAACTAACCAGCAAGCCAAAGAAATTATTACAACTATTGAAAAACATTCCGAAAGCGGAATAAAAACCACTGCCCAACTTAAAACACTATTTGCGCCACTGATAAAACAGGCACTCACCAACAAAAATGAGAGTGCTTTTATGAAGATACTGCATAGATTTGTTACGGTTAGAAAGGTCGGGGAGCAAGCTGGAGACAACGACGAAGCAATTCTAGCACGCGCGGAAAATAAATTATCCAAGAATGACCTACCAGCAACATTAAAAGAACTGGAGAAACTTTCACAGCCCGTCCAAGAGATTTTTGCGGTATGGGTGGTAGACGTGCAAACCCTGCTCGACACCAATATGAATCTTGATAAATTGCAACTAACGCTGACACAAACTAAACCAGTGCCACAACCATGATAAATTTATTATTATTCCTGTTTTTCATCGCTTGCACCAGCCTTGCAGTCGCGCTTATAGTTGATAACCCTGGTGTTGTAACGATGCTGTGGTTTGATTATCAGATAGAGACCAGCGTTGCTTTTATTATTCTTACTATATTACTGACATCAATATTGCTGATATTAGTCACCCTGATTCTAAGGCGTATAATTTCTACCCCATCGCGCATTTTACAGAGACGTGGCGTAAGGCAGCTTAAAACTGGAATAAGCGAACTCACCTATAGCGTTGCTGCCCTCGCCTCTTCCAATATTGATGTGGCTGAACAGCATGTCCATAAGGTTGAAAAACTGCTGGGGCGCACACCACTTACTTTATTACTTTCTGCACAAATTGCCAAGAGTCGTGGCAATGAAGTCCTAACCCAAACGTTGCTGGAGCAACTTCTTGAACATAAAGAGACTGAATATCTGGCAGCTCGTTCGCTAAGTGACAGCGCAAGCAAGCAGGATAACCTTCCGAAAGCATTGCAACTGGCTAAAAAAGCCCAGACAATGAATCCACGGGATAATGCCTCCGCCCTTGCCGTGGCAAGCCTTCAGGTTCGCCTTAAACATTGGCATGAAGCACTGGAAAATGTACAAAAAACCAAACTTCCACGCAAAGAGAAGCTCCGTATATACACGTTAATCCAACTAGCTCGCGGTGAGTTATTGCTGGAAGATGGACGAGCTGAACAAGCATTGTATCTCACCAATAATATATTACGAGTCCTGCCAGATTTTTCTCCAGCAATAGCTTTTGTCGCGCGCGTGTATGACAGAAATAATATGTCAGCAAAAGCCATCAAACTCATTACGCGAGCATGGAAGAAAAATCCTTCTCCACTGTTTATTGAAGTGCTAAACGAAATAATTATAAATGAAAAACCTGAGCGTCAGGAAAAATTACGGTCTGCTTTTACAGGAAATATAGAAATCGGAAGCTGGGTATGTAAAACTTGTGGACACCATCATGAAAAATGGTCTCTGCACTGTGAATCTTGCAGCGATTTTAATTCTCTGGAATGGAAGTAATCTACTCTTCCTTTTTATAAGGATAACAATATTCTGCACTAGGAAATTTACGAGTGCGTACTTCCTGTGCATATTTTTTTACCGCCTCTTCCGCTACACTGGCAAGATTAGCATAGGGCTTTACAAAGCGTGGAACATACCCACCACTCAGTCCAAGCATATCCTCGGTAACAAGCACCTGCCCGTCACAAGCTGGTGATGCACCAATACCTATAGTTGGTATGGCAAGGTTGCTGGTAATATTTTTTGCAACTTCTTCTACCACACCTTCAATAACAATTGAAAAAGCACCCGCTTGTTCAATTGCCTTCGCATCAGCGAATATCGTAGCTGCTTCCACTTCATTTTTTCCCTGCGTGCGATATCCACCCATAGCATTCACGCTTTGTGGTTTCAAACCAACATGCCCCATAACTGGGATACCGCGTGAAGTCAAAAAATGCACTGTTTCTGCCATCTCCACACCGCCTTCAAGCTTAACCGCATTACAGCCCGTCTTGGTAAGTACCGATGCAGCGGTTGCAAATGCCTGCGCTGGTGATTCTTGATAACTTCCAAAAGGTAAATCTACCACCACCAAAGCGTGCTTAGAACCTCGTACCGCCGCGCTTCCATGTGCTATCATCATGTCGACTGTAACAGGCAAAGTGCTTTCCATGCCATAAAGCACCATACCGAGTGAATCACCAACCAGCAAAATATCGACATGTTCATCCAGCAGACGTGCCTGCGGAGCAGTGTATGCTGTCAAAACCACCAAAGGCTCTGAGCTTTTTCTGGCAGCAATATCAAGTGTTGTTAGTCTTTTCATACTTGTGACAATAACAATAATGCTTGCAAAAATCTAGTCGGCATTCTTAACAACCAATTCCTCACTGGCTCTTACTTCACGCGGAACAGAGAATCTGATGGTAGTTCCTACACCGACCTCACTCTCAATTTCAAATTTTCCGCCCATCAATTCCACAAATTTTTTCGTAAGTGGCAGACCAAGACCCGTTCCTTCATATTTACGGCTCATAGCACTGTCAACCTGTCCAAACGGCGACATAGCACGGGAAATATCCTTGGGGGCAATTCCAATTCCGCTGTCACGCACTTCAAACATGTAAGTATCACTATTAATATCAGCCCAAGCGGTAATGCGTACTTCTCCACCAGCAGGTGTGAATTTAATAGCGTTAGAAAGTAAATTGAGGAGAATCTGTTTGAATTTCTTACTGTCAGTCACAATATTCAATATTTCCTTAGGCATAGCCTCTATCAACGAAACATTGGCTGCATCAGCGCGTGGCGTTACTAAACGCACACAGTTATGCACCAGCTTGTTTAAATTAACTTCAGACACTTCCATTTCCATCTTGCCAGCTTCGGCTTTAGAATAATCCAGAATATCATTAATCAAACTAAGCAAATGAACACCCGATGAGTGGATATCGTTGATGTATCCTTCCAGTTTTTTACCATCCATTTCATTGGCAGCACTATTTTTAATAATCTCCGAAAAACCAATAATGGCATTTAAAGGTGTGCGTAATTCATGACTAATATTTGCTAGGAATTGTGACTTATCACGATTTTCTGATTGAGCAGCAGCAGCGGCAGAAGCTAGTTCAACGTTAGCTTCATGCTGTTTGGTTATAATATGCTCGGTACGCCGTGCCATAAAAAACAGGATGCCAAGATAAAGAAGAAAAAAACCTATTATGTAAATAGTACCTATGATTTGTACACGCTGTAGATTTTCTAAAGGCATGGTAAGATCGGCAACAAGCTCAATCATACCTTCCGAAGATGCTGCCAAACCAGCTTTGCCAACAATCATAACAGGCACTAATGTCTGTAATACGATTCCCTCACTGCCATTTTGCAATTTTATATTTTGTAGTGCCTGACTACTAACCGAAGTGCCACGAAATTGGCTCTGAACAAAATTTGAATTAGGAGAAACGTCTGATCCCGCGAGGGCATTACCAGAGTTAACATTGGTGGTAATAAGTAATGTTCCCGCGGAATTATATATATTAACCCGAAGAAGTGGCATTTTTCTAAAATAACGAACCGTATCCTGCCCGAACAATTGTATTAATTGTTGTATAACGGGATCGTTTTTATCATTTTCAGATACGTTATTCTTTAATATGGAAACTATCTGCCGATGTTCTTTCCACACTGATTCAATATAGCCTTCAGCGATGCTGGCGTTGTTTCTATCAATCAGGCGTTTTATGTCATCGATGGCAACATTGCGAAACAATATACCAGCAGCACCAGTAAATCCGATGACGACAATTAAGCTAATGAGAGAAAATAATCTGAAATAACCAAACATAATTTTTATTGAAATTGTTACAATCCAGACTAGAGAATATATACAATTCAAGTTAATAAAAGATTGAAATATTAGGCAAAACTTTATAAAAATAGAAAAATCGTGGATTTTTTCATTATCCCACTTGCGCACCACTTGACATACGCTGGCTAAACGGTTACAAGCATCATCCGTTTATAAAACCCGTATAATTGTATTTACTACATTTATATATTGATTTTTCAGGATTTTTGCTATGAAAAGAACATTCCAACCTAGTAATCTTGTTCGCAAGCGTCGCCATGGTTTTCGCGCCAGAATGGCAACCGTTGGTGGTCGTCGCGTAATCAACGCTCGCCGTGCTAAGGGTCGCAAGCGTCTTTCAGCATAATATACGCTGTATTCCCTGTTTAACGACGGGATAGTATGGTTAATAATGGGATGCTATGGGATTTTATGGCATGTATTACCGTAAAAAAGCGTAAAGATTTTCTGCTGGCTTCTGCGTCAGGCAAAAAATTTATCACAAATTCTTTTATATTACAGATGATTAAAAGGGCAGGCATCCACCCGTCCCCCATCGAAGAGGTGCGCATTGGCTACACTGTGACCAAAAAAATGGGTGGAGCTGTTGTTCGCAATCGTATTAAACGACGATTGCGCGAAGCGGCAAGACCAGTCCTTGAAAAACATGGGCAAAGTGGACATGACTATATAATAATTTCACGCCACAAAGCTCTGACTTGTAATTTTTCTGAATTACAACGCGATATGGAATTTGCATTTACGCGAATTATCCATCATAAGGGCTATGATTCAAAATCGAAAAATTAGAATAACTAGAATATGTTGATAATTACCAATATCATAAAACTGATAATTCGTGCCTACCAGCTAGTGCTTTCTCCTGTGCTTGGCGTTAATTGTCGCTTTGCACCAAGCTGTTCGCATTATGCAACTGAGGCAATAAATACGCATGGGGTGAGCAAAGGAAGTATTCTCACCTGCAAACGATTGCTGCGCTGCCATCCTTTTGCCAAATCTGGCTACGACCCTGTTCCAACGGCTAAAAAATCAAATATCAACTCCAAAACCAAAGTCTAAAATCCATGAAGAATATTAATGAGCCTGATTATCAGCGTATAACTCTCACTATTTTCCTAGCTGCAATTATATTGATAGGATGGCAAGCATTGGTGGAGTGGCCACGCCGTCAACATTTAGCGCAAAACGTTGCTATCCAAGCACAAAAACAGGTGGAAATTAAAGAAAAAAAGGTTGCGGAAATTACAACCAAAGAAATTGATGCTGATTACAACCCTAACCTCACCCGTGAGCAACGTCTTGCCGCTTCCGCCCGCGTTGTAATAAAATCTAATAAGCTGCATGGCTCAATTGCCCTGAAAGGCGCACGCTTTGATGATTTAACTTTAGCTAAATATAAAGTAACTCTAGAAAAAAACAGTGATGAAGTAACTTTACTTTCACCAAATGGTGGTGAAGATGCCTATTTCGCACAGGCAGGCTGGGTAGCAACTGATGGAAAGACCAAAGTACCAGATGGAAAATCCATGTGGACAGCCGATAAAAAATCTATTTCCGCAAATGAAAGCACAACACTCCGTTGGGATAACGGTGAAGGGGTAATTTTTATCCTTACAATTTATCTGGATGCTGACTACATGTTTACCATTAATCAGCGCGTAGAAAATAATTCCGCAAACGAAATATCGGTTGCTCCATATGGCTATATCAACCGTTCCTACAAAGATTTAGCAGCTAACCCAATAATGCATGAAGGACCTCTCGGTGTTGTGGAAAACACAATAATTGAGATTTCCTATCAAAACCTGCGTGAAAATGGCAACAGGATATATGAAAATGCGAATGGCTGGCTAGGCATAACCGATAAATACTGGCTCACCGCATTAGTACCAGATTCAGCTGGCTTCAAAGGAACAATTAGCCATTATACTAAAAATAACCAAGATCGTTATCAAGCGGACTATATTGGCACAACACAAGCAATTGCTGCCAGTTCTTCACAAGAATCAAAATTACGCTTATTCGCAGGAGCAAAAGAAATTAAAGTCCTTGATCGCTATGCACAAGGTAGTGATTCAGATGTAACTTCACCTATTCCACTGTTTGATCGTGCAGTTGATTTCGGTGTGTTATACTTCCTTACTAAACCGCTTTTCCTGATGCTAAACTTGTTTTATTCGCTGATTGGCAATTTCGGACTGGCTATCATGATGGTTACGATCGTGGTGAAATTATGCATGTATCCACTAGCGAATAAGTCATATAAAGCTATGGCACAAATGCGTGTTTTGCAGCCAGAAATGGTCAAATTGCGTGAAAAATATAAAGATGACCAGATGGCTCTTAACAAAGAAACCATGGCTCTATATAAACGTCATAAAGTAAATCCAGCCTCTGGCTGCCTACCTTTATTAATACAAATACCAGTGTTTTTTGCCTTATATAAAGTTCTATATGTCACTCTGGAGATGCGCCATGCGCCATTTTTCGGATGGTTAAAAGATCTATCCGCAGCAGACCCTTCAAATATATTCACTGCTTTTGGACTTATTCCATGGGAAACACCGCACTTCCTGCACCTTGGAATATTGCCAATACTTTACTGTGTAACCATGATTATTCAGCAACGTCAACAACCTGCTCCGACTGATCCTATACAAGCAAAAATGCTGAAATTTATGCCTTATTTCCTTTTGTTTATATTCGCAAGTTTCCCCGCTGGACTGGTTGTATATTGGGTGTGGAGCAATATCTTATCTATAGTTCAACAGGAAATAATAACCTTACGCCACGGCACTCATAGATCACAGCGTGAGAAAAATACCGACACTGTAAAAAATAATGGGTGAACTAAGTAAAAATGCTATATTTTTTCGCCAACCATGTCGTTTTGTGGCAGGGGCAGCTACCATTGCATCTCTACCAGAATTCAGCCAACCAGAAATAGCCTTTATTGGTCGTTCCAATGTTGGCAAATCAAGTCTGGTTAATGCCTTGGTCGGGCAAAAACATTTGGCAAAAACCTCACAAAATCCAGGGCATACCAAGCAGCTCAATTTTTTTCTCCTTGCTGAAAAATTAATGCTGGTGGATATGCCAGGTTACGGTTATGCAAAAGTCTCAAAAACCCGTAAAAGCGAATGGGATAACCTGATTGCTAGTTACCTTTGCGGGCGACCAACTTTACAGCGTGCCTGCTTACTCATTGATGCTCGCCGAGGCGTAATGCCTCATGATGATGAGTTTATGTCTATGCTTGATGATTCAGCAGTTAATTACCAAATTATCCTAACTAAAATGGATACACTCACTAATGCAGAAGCAAGCGAGATATTGCAAACTGTTGCAGATGCGTTAAAGTCGCACGCAGCAGCTCACCCGCGCATAATAGCAACCAGCTCGCATGACAAACGAGGAATAGAAGAATTACAAGATGAACTAGCAGCCTTTGCACTAAAATAGTAAGGTATAAATATTATGAAAACACGAATTATCCAAGACCCCAGCGAATGGTTGAAAACGGTTTCAACGCTTTCAGAGGCTCTGCCCTATATGCGCGAGTTTTCTGGCGAAACTTTTGTCATAAAATATGGCGGACATGTAATGGGAGACCCTATTCTTTCGCGCCAATTTGCCGAAGATATCGTGCTACTTAAACAGGTTGGTATCAACCCTATAGTTGTCCATGGTGGCGGACCACAAATTGGGAAAATGCTGGAGCGTTTAAAAATCCAAAGCTCATTTATTGATGGATTGCGCGTAACTGATGCTGCAACTGTTGAAATAGTAGAGATGGTTCTGTCTGGCTCTATCAACAAACAGATAGTTGCTGAAATTAATTCCGCTGGTGGAATGGCTATTGGTATATCTGGAAAAGACGGCGGATTGATTGAAGCCCGCAAACTACGTCGTACCGTGCGCGATCCTGATTCAAATATTGAAAAAATTTTGGATCTCGGTTTTGTTGGCGAACCAACGCGCATCAACCCAACATTGCTTCAGGAATTTTCTGAATCAAACATTATACCAGTTATTGCTCCAATCGGCATCGGCGCGAATGGCGAGACATTCAATATCAATGCTGACACCGCTGCAGGCGCGATAGCTGCTGCCATTGGCGCATCAAAACTTATGATTCTCACCGATGTTTCAGGTGTTCTTAACGACAAAAAAGAGTTGATAAGCGAGCTTTCTTTCAGCGAAGTTCGTAAATTAATAAAAGAAAAAATTATAACTGGCGGTATGATACCTAAAGTTGAAACCTGCCTGCATGCGCTGGAAAATGATTGTGAAGCAGCGCATATACTTGATGGTCGCCTTCCGCATGTCCTACTTTTGGAAACTTTTACCAAGTATGGCGCAGGAACAATGATCTTTCATGACGAGTAGTAAGATGCGCGTTTTACATATTGGTAATTTACTGAAACACATAGCTATGATCTTAAAATCAGAATGTTATATGCTTGCCAAGATATGCTGGTTTCCACTTTTTCTATTGTGTGTTTCTCCAGCTTTAATAAAATATTTGCAATTTATTGGCATAAGTCACGAGATAGTAAGCATAACAATAATCATCCTAAAAGCAATTATAGGCACAGTGATTATTGTAGGCGTTTTTAGATATTTACTTTCTGATTCACGTTTCAATCTCAACAAGATATACATTAGAAGAAACTCAGAAGCACCACCGATATTTACAATTAGTTTTTATCTACGAATTGATAAGTCAGTTATTCTTTTAGCGGTGTTTTTTGTAGTTTTACAAGTACTGTTAAGTCCTATGTACTTTTTTGTGTTCAAACTAATTGATAGATCTACTTTTGATATAGAGACCATTTCTAACATAAAAGTAGCAGAGTATGTGTGGAAAGTCATTTTATTATCTACTGCCTCGCAGCTATGCTTGGTTTTTCCTTACATAGCCACTTCTCAAAATATTACATGGCAGGCTATAAAGCAGAATGTAAAATCTCTTAATAGAAACAGAATTAGGGCTTTTATAATACAAGCATTTATTATGGTATGCTTTCTGACTACAATGTCATTAATAAACTCGTCGCTTAGTTTGTTTTATAACAGCCAAATTTCAGCCCATTATTATGGCAAGAATTTTGTTTATATTGTGGTCTGGTCAATTATGTTGCTTGCAATGACAATTTTTTCTGCCACAGTTTTTAAGATTATTGGCGCAAGAGAAAACAGCACTTAAGTTAATATATGAACAAATATTTTACCATAGACTACCTGCCTCATAAGCATTGGAAAAACCCAAAGAAAAGTTGCAAACCATATAAACTTCGTATAAAAGAATTTTATGACAATTCCATTTACATTTTTAGCCTCAATCGGTCGGGTTTTTTTTGCTTTTCTTGAAGCAGTGGGACGGCTTACATT
Source organism: Rickettsiales bacterium (assembly GCA_025464625.1). Lineage (GTDB taxonomy): Bacteria > Pseudomonadota > Alphaproteobacteria > Rickettsiales > SXRF01 > SXRF01. The sequence continues at coordinate 92,440 of JAOAUZ010000002.1, forward strand.
ATTTGTGTGGGCAAGTGTTAGCAGTATTTTCCGCCCACCTTTTTATGGCAAAATGCTCCTCAAGCAAATCATTGAACTTGGTTATTACTCTCTGCCTGTAGTTGGCATGACAGCAATGTTTACTGGTGCTGCCCTTGCACTGCAAACCTATTCAGGATTTTCTCGTTTTAATGCTGAAAGCTCTGTTGCTATTGTTGTTGTTTTGGCTATCACCCGTGAGCTAGGGCCTGTAATGGCTGGGCTTATGGTTGCTGGGCGCATTGGCGCGGCGTACGCAGCGGAAATTGGTACAATGCGCGTGACCGAACAGATTGACGCACTATCTACCTTATCCACCGATCCTCATAAATATTTAGTGCTACCGCGTTTGCTGGCAGGGGTAATGATGTTGCCATTGCTGGTGGCAATCGGTGATATTATTGGTGTGTTTGGCGGTTATATGGTGTCCATCCATAATCTTGGCTTCTCACCTGGTCCATACCTAAAAAGCACCTTTGAATATCTGGAAAGTAAAGACGTTGTTTCTGGCCTGATTAAAGCCTCGGTGTTTGGGTTTATTATCACACTCATGGGCTGCTATCATGGCTTCCATTCCAAAGGCGGAGCGCAAGGAGTGGGTGCAGCTACTACCCACGCCGTTGTATCGGCATCAATCCTAATTTTGCTCTCCAATTATGTCTTAACCGCGTTACTATTTGCGAAATAAAATGGCTATTCCAAAAATTGAACTCTCTGGTGTGTACAAAGCCTTTGGCAGCAAGAAGGTTCTTGATGGTATTGACCTAACAATAGATAAAGGTGAGTCACTGGTAGTTATAGGTGGCTCTGGCTCGGGTAAATCAGTGCTTATTAAATGTATTTTAGGTATAATTACTCCTGATAAGGGAAGCATCAAAATTGATGGTGTCGAAATAACCAAACTCTCGCGCTCTGATCGTCAACAGATAATGCGTAAATTTGGAATGCTGTTTCAAGGTGGTGCATTGTTTGACAGTTTACCTGTTTGGGAAAATATCAGCTTTGCACTGTTACAGAATAATGTTTTGGATAGAAATAAAGCGAAGGAACTAGCGATAGAAAAGCTGAAATCTGTCGGTTTATCTTCTGATGTTGCCAACTTGTCACCTTCCGAACTATCTGGTGGTATGCAAAAACGTGTTGCTCTTGCGCGTGCGATAGCGGCCAATCCAGAAATTATTTTCTTTGATGAGCCAACAACAGGTCTTGACCCGATAATGGCAGACGTAATCAACCAACTAATCGTGAAATGCTCAAAAGAACTTGGTGCTACTACCCTTACCATTACCCACGACATGGCAAGTGTGCGCAGAATCGCCCACCGCGTCACAATGATATATCAGGGCAAACTTATCTGGCAAGGCAACGTAGGCGACATCGAACACAGCGGAAACGAATATGTTGACCAATTCATACATGGTCGCGCTGAAGGACCAATCACCGCAGCAATCCGCTAACTCTATTCCTGAATTAAATCACCAGCATTAACTGGCGGAATACCAACAACAGAATCTTCTGACGCTGGCTCCATATTGCCAGAAGTGGTTTGCTTGCCGAGCGACATCGGATAAGGGGAATCATCAGCAACACCTACCTTATCAAACTCATCTTCTATTTGCTTCAGGTAAGCCTTCTTATCCAGCTTCGCTTTTGACAAATCAGCTTTATTTTTTATACCTAACGGTGTCCCATCAACATTGCTTGGGATACCATCTTCTGCTTGAGAGCTGAAGTCAGCATCATCCTCAACACCTAAACCTGCTGCAACAACCCTTGAATTGCCTTTTTCAGCAGCAAAAACAGGAACAGCTACAGAACAAAAGACCAAAGCAACAGTAACCCTCAATAATCCCATAACCGCGCCAAGTTTAATATATACAAAAACACCCCTACGCATTCGCGTAGAGAACACTAATAACGCATAAAGCCCGTCTTAGAAAGCTATTTTTGTATCAAATCACCCGCATTAACTGGTGGAATACCAACAGAGCCATCAGACGCTGGCTTTGCTGCTGGACGAGCAGGAACCGATTGCTTGCTGAGTGGCATCGTATCTGAGATATCCTCATCAAATTGCTCACGAGCCCCAGCATTCCTACCCTGCCCCATCTCTTTAGTGTCAAGCGTGCCGTCACCATTAGCATCCATTTTATCAAACGCTTCTTCCAACTGCTTCATGTATGATTTTCTATCTAATTTTACCTTAGACATATCAGTCGGAGCCTCAGAATCGAAAGATATGCCGTCAACGGTTTTCATGCCTTTTTCTTCTGGTTTAGCAGGCGCTTTGTTATCCACTCTAACACCAACACCCTTAGCAATTACCTTAGATTTAGTAGCATCTTCAGCAAACGCTGGAGTGGACAATGAACAGATACAAACCAAAGCAACACCAATCTTCAATGAACGCATAACACCCCCCAAATTTATATTTTTTACTATTCACCAATATTGTTAATAAAAATAACATTATTTAAGGTAATAATCTACCAAGTTTTTTACCGCCAACAATATGAACATGAAAATGCGCAACACTCTGCGATGCATCAGCACCATGGTTGCTAATTATACGATAGCCATTCTCTGGTAAATCAAGCATTTCCGCCACTTTCTGTACAGTAGCAAAAAACCCTCTCATAAAATCGGCTGCAGCGGTTTTAGCAAAATCATCAAACGATACGCAATCGACCTTAGGAACAACTAAGACATGGACTGGGGCTTCAGGGGCAATATCATGAAAAGCAAGGGCAAATTCGTTCTCAAACACTTTTTTGCAGGGTATTTCCCCGCGCAATATTTTGGCAAATATATTATTTGAGTCATAAGCCATCGTTTTTACTCAATTTTACAAACTTCATCAAAAGCAAATCTAGGGCTGCGTGGGTGTAGTTTTGAGGCATCTCCATAACCCAAATTGCAAATAAAATTGGATTTTATATTTAGCCCAGCAAAAAATAGCTCGTCAATTTTGGCATTGTCAAAACCAGACATTGGGCCACAATCAAGCCCCAATGCCCGCGCAGCAAGCATAAAATATGCACCTTGCAGTGAAGAACTACGAAAAGCTGTGGACTCAATTAGTGACTTATTACCTACAAACCAACTGCGTGCATCAGTATGTGGGAATAAAAACGGGAGTTTTTCGTAAAACTCTATATCATGCCCGATAATCGCGGTTACTGGTGCTGCCATAGTTTTTGCAATGTTGCCTTCAGCAAGTGCTGATTTTAGTTTTTCTTTGGCAGCTTTGGAGGTAACAAATACTACACGCATCGGCGAACAATTAGCAGAAGTTGCCCCCATTTTGGCAAGATCATAAACCTGTTTAAGTAAATCGTTTGACACTGGCTTATCAAGCCACGCGCTATGGGTGCGAGCATTCCGAAATAATATATCAAGACTTCTATCGTCGAGTGCGCTCACTGGTTTTTTCCTTTTAGTTTACGACTGGCTTTTTCGTCTAACCCAGAAATCCCTTCGCGACGTTCTAACTCTGCCATTACTTCACTTACTTTAATATCTCCATCAGCGAGCAACAACAGTAAATGAAATAACAAATCCGCACTTTCATTAATTACTCCAGCACGGTCCTTTTCCACTGCGGCGATTACAGTCTCCACCGCTTCTTCACCGAGCTTTTGGGCTATTTTTGCTGTGCCTTGTTTCAGGCGTTTTGCAATATAGGAGGTTTCAGGATCAGCCCCGCGCCGTTCCAAAACCACTTTATATAATCTTTCTAATACATCGCTCATGCTTATGCTCTTACTGGAATTCCATTTGCTTGCATAGATTTTTTTACCTGCTCAATGCTAAATGTTCCAAAGTGAAAAACTGAAGCAGCCAGCACCGCATCCGCTTTTCCTTCTGTTACAGCTTGCGCAAAATGCTCCAACGTCCCTATTCCCCCTGAAGCGATTACAGGAACACTAACCGCCTGTGAAACCGCGCGAGTTAGCTCCAAATTTATACCTTGCCTTGTGCCATCCCTATCCATTGAGGTGAGGAGTATTTCACCAGCTCCGAGCTGCACCATTTTTTTTGCCCATTCTACTGCGTCAAGCCCTGTGGCATTGCGCCCACCATGGGTGAATACTTCAAATTTTCCAGTCCCAACCTGCTTAGCGTCTATCGCCACCACAATACATTGCGAGCCAAATTTTGCTGCTGCCTGTGCCACAAATTCAGGATTTTTTACCGCTTCGGTGTTGATAGAGACTTTATCTGCTCCTGCAAGTAGTAAATTCCGAATATCATCAAGTGTGCGCACACCACCACCAACAGTAAGCGGCATAAAACATTGCTCGGCAACGCGTGAAATTACATCGTATAATATCCCGCGATTATCACTGCTTGCGGTTATATCCAAAAAACACAGTTCATCCGCACCCTGCGCATCATAAAGTTTTGCCTGTTCCACAGGGTCGCCAGCGTCAACTAGCTCCACAAAATTCACGCCCTTAACCACACGACCATCTTTAACATCTAAACAAGGTATAATACGGGTTTTCAGCATATTTTAAGTACTTCCTTAGCATTAATCGCGCCATCATAAAGTGCGCGACCAATGATAACTCCTTCAATGCCTGAAGTTGCAGCTGCTTTATAGTTTTTTATGTCCTCTATGCTGCTAACACCACCAGAGGCAATAACAGGCGTGGTGATTGACTGCGCTAACGTAACAGTTTCTACAACATTTGCGCCCTGCATTGCTCCATCACGGTTAATATCCGTGTAAATAATGGCAGCAACGCCAGCATCTTCAAAACGTTTAGCAAGTTCTGTCGCCTGCATATCAGAAACATCCGCCCAACCAGAGACTGCAACTTTTCCACCAACAGCATCAATGCCAACAGCGATTTGCCCTGGGAAAATGCGACAGGCTTCTTTAACCAGAACAGGATTTTTAAGAGCAGCAGTACCCAAAATAACCCGCGCGACACCAGCCGTAATCCATGTGTCAATCATTTCCAATGTGCGGATGCCACCACCAAGCTGCACCTGCATTTTCACCCGCGCTAAAATTGCTTTCACCGCTCCTGCATTTACAGGTTTTCCTTCAAACGCACCGTTCAAATCCACAATATGCAACCATGAGAATCCGTCATTTTCAAAAGCAGCAGCTTGGTCAGATGGTGAATTATCAAACACTGTTGCCTTGTCCATGTCACCACGCAACAGGCGAACACAAGCTCCATCTTTAAGATCAATTGCGGGGTATAAAATCATATCGCTCTCGTAATAAATTAAATTAAAGAAGTAAGTGGATCAACATTTTTGTAATAAAAACGTCCCGCTATCATCTGGGCATTCACCAGCTCATAATAAGGCAGCCTGCCCCATTGCACATAGCCGTGATCTTCATAAAGTTTTATGGCTTTTTCTTGTGTTTCACGCACACTAAGTCTTATAAGCGAAAATCCCTGCGCCCGCGCCTCACGTTCTGCCGATTCTAATAACATCTTTGCCAGACCATGCCCACGCGCCCATGGCGCAACAAAATGCGCTTCCATTGATGCACAAAATGATGAGGTTTCTTTGCTTAACCCCGGTTTTACCAATTGAACACTGCCCGCGAGTGAACCATCCACCCGTCCAACGAATAATACACGGTCTGGCACAACCAAAACTCCCCGCCAGTATAATTCCAACACGTCAATACCTGGTGGAAGAACCCAGTTAAAACCAATGCCATCACGAATAGCATCTTCAGTAGCGATGCAGAGTTCTTCCAAATCAGCATGACGAAATTCAGTTATACGTTCAATACGAGCAGCCATTCTACAACCCTACAAAATTTTCAATTATCCGCAAACCAGTTTTCTGGCTCTTTTCGGGATGGAATTGTGTACCAAAAATATTATCTTTTCCAACTATCGCGGTAATATCGCCACCATATTCAGTTGTTGCCAGTAGCTGGGAATTATCAGCAAGTTTTGCATGATAACTATGCACGAAATAGGCATGTTCACCATCATTTATGCCCATAAGCAGAGGAGAGTTTTGTTTTATCTGTAAATTATTCCAGCCCATATGTGGAATTTTAAGAGTAGATGAAGTAATAGGTACAACATCACCTGATAACCAGCCCATTCCTTTATGGATTCCGAGTTCATAACCATTTTCGAAAAGCATCTGCATTCCCACGCACACACCTAAAAACCATTTCTTATTTTCTATAACCTGCCTGCGTAAATTATCCAGCATATCAGGAATTGCACTAAGCCCTGCCATGCAATCAGCAAACGCCCCTACCCCTGGTAAAACTATATGGCTGGCACTATTCAGTGAGCTCACATCGGCACTAACTTTTACATTTGACGAAACCCGCTCAAAAGCCTTCGCCACCGAACGTAAATTCCCTGAACCATAATCAATAATAACGATTGATGTCATCAGACCCTATACTGCCAACACGCGATCAAAATAACGTTGCTGCGCGCGCAGAGAATTATCACTTACTACAATATCCGACATGATATAACCACGACGGGAAAGATTTGCGCGCAACCAGTCATTTGCCCAATAGCCAACTACCAAGTTAAATGCAACTTGTAATATTGCCACGCTCCTAATATCCAACAATTGCAAATCTTCTGCTGCTCCCAAGAAGCCAATGACTATTACCATCCAAAATGCTACCCGCCACATACGATGATACAATGCCCATAATACTCCAAAAAAGAATGCAAAAATATTAAATCCCTCACGCACAAAGACAGCACTTTCATTAGCATGAGTTTTTGAAAAATTAATATGCACAGTGTAAATCTGCGTTCTTGGGAAAAATATCATTACAAGCTTCCTCCAAGTGTCCCTTTGGTTGACGGTATATCATCGGCTTTGCGCGGGTCAATTCCTACTGCCACGCGCAGCGATCTCGCCAGTGCCTTATAACATGATTCCACTATGTGATGATTATTCACACCATATTCATTCTGCACATGCAAAGTCGCTCCCGCAGCAAAAGCAAATGCCTGAAACCACTCGCGGAATAATTCCGTATCCATATCACCAAGTTTTGGCTTGGAAAATTCAACATTCCACACAAAATATGGCCGTCCCGATAAATCAATTGCTACATGCGACAAAGTTTCATCCATAGGGATGGTTGCATTGCCATAGCGCACTATACCTCTACGATCGCCAAGAGCTTTTGCCACAGCTTCACCAATAGCAATTCCTGTGTCTTCAGTAGTGTGATGAGAATCAATATGTAAATCGCCTTTAGCAACAAGTTTCAAATCAATCAGGCTATGGCGTGAAAGCTGCTCCAGCATATGATCTAAAAAACCAATGCCTGTTGATATTTCATATTTCCCCGTGCCATCTAGGTTAAGCTCAACGCTCACCTGAGTTTCTTTGGTTTTACGCTCGTGTTTAGAAGTCCGCATTAAAAAAATCCCTCAAATATTTATATTTGAGGGATTTTAGCAGAGTTATGCTCAATTACAAGCACTTACCATTTCACAGGAAACTCGTACTCTATATTAAGTTTAACTGCGTAGTCTTCGGTTGCTTTTGAGATGCCAAACAGCACACCTGCTTCATACTTAAAGCCATGTCCAAATTTTCCATAAAGAACAGGACCTAAGCGGTGTTTTTGGCTATCATAATCACCAGTATGAGTTATCTCACCAAATTCACCATAATACTCCACCCCTGGATTTATAACTGGCAAATAATTATATTTTGCCATCCATTTTATTTCACCTTCAGGATTGGAATTCGAATTACTGCCAACTTCTTTTTCAAAGCCTATATTTGCCATAGTTGTGAATTTGTTGAAATTTTTAGCAATCAGTAAAAATGCTTCGACTTTGTCGGCATCGCCGTTTGGATGCTTAAATTCATACGCCACCAAAGCACCAACATCAGCCCAATACTCACCAACTTCAGTCAACTGAAAAATATTCTCTATCTCAGTGGCGGTATATTTATACCCACTATTATTTTCTTTTTCCAACTCGCCATATAACGCTGCTTTCCACTGTGAAGTAAAGCCATATTCAACAGCTAATTTATGCTGGCGGAAATTATCTTCTGACGTGCGGTCATCAAAATCAAAACGGTTTTTTGATTCTATTTCCAACATTCCTTTTTCCACATAAGGAGAATATACGTTAAGTGCATAAGCATTTGAGCTTAGAAATAGTGTGCTGGTAGCAACAATAGTATAGAGTGTTTTCTTATTATTTTTCATATTTTTACCTTTTTAGTTAGTTTTAGAAGAGAAAGTATAATTGCCATAGTAAGTGCATAAAATATCAACTGAATAACACTAGGACGTTCACTATATCCAAGCATCGCATGAAGAATTTTACCCAGCACACTATCTTGTGAAAGTATCCTGCTGCTATCCCATGTCTGCCCCAAGGCAGGCAGCATATCGGCAGCGTTTAGATAGCCTGCAATTTGTGCAGACATCCCGCAGGCAAGAAGAATAAGAAGCCAGCCAGTCACCGAAAATAAATGCTTAGAAGAAAGTTTTACCAATCCGAAATAAAGAGCAACACCAATAACGATTGCAATGCCAGCACCAGCAATACCTCCTGTCATAATACTAATGACAGATTCCTGCGAACTGCTGATTATACCAGTCATGAACAATACTATTTCCGCTCCTTCCCGCCACATAGCAAGGCTCACCACCACGGCTAAAGAATAAAGCGGTACATCGCCATCGGAAACGGCTTTGCCCACCTGCTTCATTTTTTGTGCGATAGCGCGACCATGCGACTGCATCCACACCACCGTCCAGACAATCATAGCAACAGCGACAGATAATATAGCAGCATTGAACAATTCCTGCCCAACCCCCTCCATTGCAGAAGATATGGAATTGGCAAAAACAGCAACCAATGCAGCACCAACCAAGCCACTACCAATACCAACACCAATCCACAACGCACGACCACTAACGCCGCGTGTAGCAGCCAGAATAATGCTTATGATAATGGCAATTTCTAAAAATTCCCGAAAGCAAATGATAAATGATTGAATCATATTTTTATTTAACCACCAGCTTCCCTTGTGCGGTTTTTTCGTTGAATTCGCCAAAGAATTTATATTCACCAGCATCAAGTGGCCCAACAAACACTACACCTTCAGAATTTCCTGCGATAACTTTTTCACGATTAAAATCGTGGCTCTCAAATTCTTCTGGTGTTGAGTCCTGATTTTTAATGACCAGCTTCACCTTCTGCCCAGATGGAATTGTAACAGTTGCTGGGTTGAATTTATGGTCTTTGATCACAATTTCAAAAACAGGTGTTTCTGCTAGAGCTGGTGTAGAAAGTGCAGCTAAAATTGATACTAAAGTAATTATTTTTTTCATTTGTTTTTCTCCAAGTTGTTTTTCTGATTTTTATTAATAACGCAAATGAGAATCATTCGCAATAGAAATATTAAAAAAATTCTGATAAATATAACATATGAATTTTAATAGATATTTTTTAGATTTTAGAGAAATTATCTAATTACAAGTATATAAATCGTCGCTGGTGCAGCCGATGACTGATGGTGACGTGTAGTTGCTGTCGTTTTCGTATTTATCACGGTCACGCACTTTGGAATAATCAATTCCGTCCCATTCTTTTTTCTGCTTATAGTCAGAGCAACCGCCTACTGCAAACAAAGCAGCAACCACAAGAATTTTAGGGAAGATATTAGAAATAGGCATATGCGCGTTTTAAACCTCGTTTAACACACCGCGTACATACTCCATTTAATATGGAAAATAAATGCTGTTTTTTTGTTATTTTTTTATATTTTCCAGATATGAATCCTGTAAATACCTCCGCATTAGCTTACCTGTTGCAGTATAAGGGAAATTTGGAACTATAACCACATCATGCACCCTTGCCAATTGTGGATTGCGTAGCTTAATGGCTTCACGAACAAAATATTTTATTTTCCTGTATTAAAAAAGACGCGCTATGCACCAAAATGATATAAAATCCTTGTTGTTTATGAAAAACTAGTAAATTCTATATTAAAATATTATTAAATATAGATAAAGTGCCTTTTTTATTCCAGTTTCATAAATTGTTTGTTTACCTTTATATGCGATTCTGAACTCCGAGTTGGAATTAAACCCGAATAAAACTGGAGTTATAAAAATGTCAAACGCTGAATCTTCTGCAAAAAAATCTGCCACCCCATCAGGTCGCACTGCAACACTATCAGTTGAAGGTAAAACCCTTACCTTCCCTATATATGAACCAACCGAAGGTCAGAGTGTTATCGACATCACAAAACTTTACGGTGAAACTGGTATGTTCACCTATGATCCTGGGTTTATGTCCACTGCGTCATGCGAGTCAAAAATAACTTTTATTGATGGCGACGAAGGAATCCTACGCTATCGGGGCTATGATATTGCTACTCTTGCTGACAAAAGCGATTTTCTTGAAGTTTCTTATTTGTTGTTAAATGGTGAGTTACCAAACGCTGCGGAGAAAAAAGAATTTTTAACCCGTATCACTAACCACACCATGGTGCATGAGCAACTACATTTCCTTTTCCGTGGCTTTCCACGCGCTTCACACCCTATGGCGGTTATGGCAGGGGCAGCAGCATCTTTGGCAGCTTTCTATCATGATTCGCTGGATGTGAACGACCCAAAGCAACGCGAAATTTCGGCTTATCGTTTAATCGCTAAAATGCCGACTCTTGCTGCTATGTCATATAAATATTCAGTTGGTCAACCGTTCATTTATCCGCAAAATGATCTCGGCTTCTCTGAGAATTTCCTGCATATGATGTTCTCAACCCCATGTGAAAAATATAAAGTTAATCCTGTTCTTGCCCGCGCTATGGATAAGATTTTGCTCCTCCATGCCGACCATGAACAAAATGCTTCAACATCAACCGTGCGCCTTGCTGGTTCATCTGGTGCAAATCCATTCGCTTGTATGAGTGCTGGTATTGCATCTCTTTGGGGACCTGCCCATGGTGGTGCAAATGAAGCTGTTATCAACATGCTGCGTGAAATTGGTGACGTTTCAAAAATCCCTGATTTTATCGCTAAAGTTAAAGACAAAAATTCTGGCATCAAGCTAATGGGCTTTGGTCACCGCGTTTATAAGAACTATGATCCACGCGCGACTGTTCTCCGTGAAACTTGTAAAGAAGTTCTTGCTGAACTTGGTCAGATAAACGAACCATTGCTTAAAATTGCTGTGGAACTGGAAAAAATTGCACTTAGCGATCCATATTTCATTGATCGCAAACTTTATCCGAACGTAGATTTTTACTCTGGTATCATCTACCGTGCGATGGGTATTCCATCAAAGATGTTTACTGTATTGTTTGCAGTAGCCCGCACTGCTGGATGGATAGCACAATGGAAAGAAATGATGGAAGATCCAAAATTCAAAATTGGTCGCCCTCGCCAGCTATTCACTGGCTCTGCACCGCGCCAATTTTTGCCTGTGGATAAGAGAAAGTAACCACAAGTTATTTGTAGTTACTGCCTGCGTTCTGGAATGCTTCTTGATAGAATCTCCAGTTTTCTTCTCCTAGCCCATCAAATAATTCTATGGGATTGTGAACTGCATCAGGAATTAGGTAATAATCGTGCTTAATATTCAGACTCGTCAAATGGGATGAGAAGCGCTTATTGGCTATTTTCATGATATCTTTACTGCCAACCACTATGCGTATTTTACTACTGCTACGCAACTCTTCTGCATATTCTTTTGCTAGGTTAGCAGGACTTGTTGTAAAAAAATATTTTTGATCATTACCATAAACATCACGCAATATTCTTGCTCTATCTTCTGCCAAGTTCTGCGGACCTGTTTCTTTGTTAAATACTATTTGCATTGGTCCAGCTCCAAGCATTGAGATTGCAGAAAACATCTCGTTATACTTAATTCCCAGCCTTGCAGCACCATAGCCCCCCATGCTGAACCCTTCTATTATCCGTCCCGTGCGTAACGGAATGGTGCGAAAATTAGTATCTATATATGGAAGCAAATCTTTTATGATGACACTCTCCATCGGTATCTTGCCATCTTTAGAATCAATCCACATGCTTTCAAACATGCCATTTGGAAAAACAATTATAACTTCGGGAATATTTTTTTCTTTTATTGCCACGTCAAAATATTGAGATATTCTCCCTATATAATGCGTATTTTTTTCATGACCATGCAGCCAATAAATAACTGGAAAATGGCGTTTGTTATCTACATGGTATGAAGAAGGAACGTAAATATGAAAGCTAACATCTTTCTGGGCTGATTTGCTATAGAAAATGATTCTAGAAAGGTTATGAGCTGAAACCTCTTCTGTTACCCATTCTGTAGAGCCAGACTCCATTTTAGACAAAGCGTATGACGGCGTACAAAAGACAGATAGGATTACAACAACCCTGAAAAAACCGACCAAACACATGCCACAAGCTGTATTCATAGAACCCCTGAAACTTCCAGCAGCATAACTCTCTTTCGTTATACCATTCCTATTTATGCAAACCTAAGAAGCCAAAGCTTCAAGCTCCATAACTGGTGAGGTCACTACAGGCTTTACTTCAACAGCTTCAACATTAGATTCTTTTTTTGCATCTTCCTTAGCGTCTTCTTCATCAAGACGCTGTTTATTAATATGCTCATCGAGAAGCGGGATACGAAGCGTTTTTAACAAATCACGAACTTCCTGACGTGCAGCAACATGCGAAAGTGACAGACCAACCCCACCATTCATTTCCATAATATCAAGCACGGTTAAACCCTGCAAAAACATTTCACGGAAAATAACCCGCTCAGAAAACCCTGGTGCCACACGAAAACCAATGCGTCGCGCTAACTCGCCAGTTGCCTGTGTCATAAAGCGTTTATTTTTAGCATCGATATTGCTCAAACGGTTACGCATCACAATCCACTCAATCGAGCCACCATCACGTTTAGCGCGCATGAGTTTTTGTTCCCAAACCATCTCACTATAAATACTAGGTTTGATGATTTTCATCGTTTGCCCATCAACATTGGCAAGAACATCAAGATCCACAAAGCTATCATTAATTGGAGTAATAATAGTATCAGCATGGGCATGGGCTACACGCGAAAGGTAAGTATCGCTACCAGGGCTATCGACAACCACGAAATCATTAGCTTCGACCAGACGCGCCAAGGTTTTAGTAAAACGCTCACGATCATCTTCTTCTGCTTCTTTTACAATGTTAAACGGGCTGCGCTGCACCACCACATGCTGAGGTTGTGGCAGGGAAACATTCTCTTTAAGGATAGTCTGACGACGATTTTCCAGATAGCGTGAAAGCGAACGCTGGCGGGAATCAATATCAATTGTCCCCACTGAAAAGCCAAGACGTAGCAAAGCCACAATCAAATGCATACAGGTGGTTGTCTTGCCAGATCCACCTTTCTCATTACCCAGCACAATCACATGTGCTTTTTTATTTGCAGAGAGAACTGGCATAGACACGTCAAATATTGGCTGATTCATAACTTTCCACCCCATGTAATGTTTTCCTGTTTTGAGTGATTATAGTCGCCATCAATTACGACTCAAGCGTTATCACACACCTATCATAAAAAAATATGCGCTCATAGAAAAACCGATAGCACTTACTAAAATGCGAATATGAGCGGGTGATACTTTCAATGCCGTCCGCGCACCAATATAACCACCACACACCCCACCCGCAACCATTATAGCTACTAAATTCCACACGACTGCACCATAACATATGAATATCACAACCGTCGCCATATTAATAGCTGCTGCGAGCAAAGTCTTCAGTGCATTCATCTGGTGAATATTTGAATAGCCCATTAATTGCAACATGGCGAGCATCAATATACCAATTCCTGCACCAAAATAACCGCCATAAAAAGAAATAAAAGCCTGCAAAAACAACCCTAAACCTCGCTGCTCCTTACTATTAGGAAAATATTTATGCAACCACACAATGGCGTAGCGACCAAAAGTAAATATCAGTGTAGCGATTAATAACAGCCAAGGCACAAGCTGCTTAAACAAAACCTCTGGTGTGTTGAGAAGCGTTAAAGAACCAACAGCTCCACCCACAACACAAACCAAAAATAACGGCAATAATTTTTTATAATCTGTAGCCAGAATTTTGCGGTAACCATAGCTGCTGGAGATTGTCCCTGGCCACAGAGCAATGGTACTCATTACATTTGCTTGCAGAGGTGTTAACCCACTCATTATAAACACTGGAAAGGTAAGAAAAGTTCCACCACCCGCCACTGAATTAATCGCAGCCGCAATCGCGGGAATAATAAAAAACAATGATATTTCAAGTAAAGTCATTAGGTTAATATTTTATATCAATTTCTGTGCAGGAGCTTGCGCTTTTATAGCAAGCATGTCAAAATGGCGAACTTCCACGAACACTATATATGGTATTCAGAAATACTGTTTAATACAATATAGAAATAAAACGAAGATAATTTATGACTGATAAAATATTAGCAATTGCCAGCGATCATGGTGGCTACGAATTAAAAAAAGATCTAACTCATTATTTGAGCAAGCTTGGTTGGCATGTTAAAGATCTCGGTACCTATGGCACAGAGGCCGTAGATTATCCTGACCGAGCTGATGAAATGGCAAAATGGATTAGCTTCAACCCTGACAAGATGGGTATTCTCATTTGTGGTTCTGGAATCGGAATGAGTATAGCAGCTAATCGTTACCGCTCAATTCGTGCCGCCCTTTGCCATGATGGAGTTACAGCAAGCCTTGCTCGCAGGCATAATGACGCAAACGTATTATGTCTTGGCGCGCGATTAATCACCACAGAAGCAGCTAAAGACTGTGTAGATAACTTCTTAAATAGTGAATTCGAAGGTGGCAGACATATCGCCCGCGTACAAAAATTATCAAATTTTACAAAAAGAGAGAATAAGTAATGAATAACACTGCTAAAAAATTGGATGTACAAATGAACGCTTTTTTTGATACTGACTTAGCAACCGCAGACCCTGAAATTTTTTCCGCACTGGAAGAAGAACTCCACCGCCAACAAGACGGCATCGAGCTTATCGCTTCAGAAAATATAGTAAGCAAGGCGGTGCTACGGGCGCAAGGTTCGGTGCTTACCAATAAATATGCGGAAGGCTATCCTAATAAGCGTTATTATGGTGGCTGCGAGTTTGTCGATAAAGCCGAGCAATTAGCTATTGACCGCGCTTGCAAACTTTTTAACTGCAAATTCGCCAATGTGCAGCCCAATTCTGGCTCGCAAGCGAATCAGGGCGTATTCCTCGCCTTACTACAACCTAATGACACTTTTCTTGGTATGTCACTAGCGGCAGGTGGGCATTTAACGCATGGTGCTGCGCCAAATATGTCAGGCAAATGGTTTAAGGCGGTGCAATATGGCGTGCGTGAGAGCGATGCGCTGATTGATTATGATGAAGTAGAACGCCTCGCCAAAGAACATAAACCAAAACTTATCATCGCTGGTGGTTCAGCATATTGCCGTGTGATTGACTTTGCCCGTTTCCGCAAAATCGCTGATTCTGTTGGTGCAATTTTCATGGTAGATATGGCGCATTATGCAGGGCTTATCGCTGCTGGTGTTTACCCCTCACCTTTCCCACATGCACATGTGGCAACTACCACTACTCACAAAACTCTGCGCGGACCTCGTGGCGGGATGATTCTCACCAATGATGAAGATCTAGCAAAAAAATTCAATTCAGCAATTTTCCCTGGTGCGCAAGGCGGGCCTTTAATGCACGTTATCGCAGCTAAAGCAGTGGCGTTTGGCGAGGCATTGCAACCATCATTCAAAGAATATGGCAAAGCGGTAATTGATAATGCCCGCGCGCTGGCGGATACGCTGGTAAAGCGTGGGGTAAATATCGTAACAGGCGGCACAGATTCACACTTAATGCTCGTGGATCTCCGCCCGAAAAAAGTTACAGGCAAAGCTGCCGAAGAAAGTTTGGAACGCGCTGGGCTAACTTGTAATAAAAATGCTATTCCATTCGACCCTGAGAAGCCATTTGTTACTTCGGGAATAAGACTTGGAACACCAGCGGGAACAACTCGTGGGTTTGGTGTGTCTGAGTTCAAACAAATTGGAGAATTGATTGGTGATGTCTTAGACGGTCTTGCAACTGGTGGTGATAATTCCGCAGTTGAAGCTAAAGTACGTTCTAAAGTAGCTGAGTTGTGTAAAGCATTTCCAATTTATTCGGGGTTAGATCAGAGGTAACATATGAAATGCCCATTTTGCGGTCATCTTGACACACAGGTAAAAGATTCGCGCCCGAGCGAGGATGGTCTTACCATTCGCCGTCGTCGTTTCTGCCCTGAATGTAATTCACGCTTTACAACTTTTGAGCGTGTGCAACTGCGTGAACTTACCGTACTTAAAAAGAATGGTGAACGCCGTATGTTTGATCGCGATAAATTAGCTCATTCACTTGGCATCGCCCTGCGCAAACGCCCTGTATCATCCGAACAGATAGAACAGCTCATAACCCGTATCACGCAAAAGTTAGAAAGCCTCGGCGAAAGCGAAATCCCAACCTCGCTTATCGGCAAAACCGTGATGGAAGAGCTTAAAAAAATCGATAGCGTCGCCTATATACGCTTCGCTTCAGTATATCGTGATTTCCGTGAAGCCAAAGATTTTGAAGATATAGTTGAAGAACTTGGAGGAAAACAAAATGACTAAGAAGCTATTATTTGCTCTGCCGTTGTTACTAAGTGGCTGTAATACCATTTATGGTTGGGCGGATGGTGTTGGCAAACACATGCCAACTATTGGCGAACCATGCTATAACTGGCAGTGTATGACCAGTTCTGGGCAGGAAAAAAGTGATCAAGTAAAGCGTGCTGAAGAAGCAGCCAACAAGAAATCTTCTCAGACATCAGAACCAGCTACAAAATAAGTTCTTATGAGTGCCTCACACGAGCGATATATGCAAGTGGCTCTGTCACTGGCGCGAAGGCAGCTTGGGCAGACTCATCCTAATCCTAATGTAGGTGCAATTATTGTGAAGGACGGGCAAATAATTGCTCAAGGAATAACAGCAACTGGTGGCAGACCGCACGCTGAAACAATCGCCATAAATAATGCTGGTGATAAGGCGGGTGGCACAACACTATATGTAACTCTTGAACCATGCTCACATCATGGCAAAACTCCTCCGTGCGTTGATGCAATTATTGCTGCGGGAATTAGAACTGTGGTTATTTCCTGCCGTGATAAAAACCCACAAGTAAGTGGAAATGGAATTGCTGCCCTAAAAAATGCTGGCATTGAAGTGATAGAAAATATTTGCACGCAAGAAGGTTTAGAAATCAATCAAGGATTTTTTTCGGTTATTGAAAAAAAACGTCCCTATATCGCCCTTAAAATAGCAACCTCGCTTGATGGAAAAATCACATCACCGATGCAGCGTTGGCTAACTGGCGAGACCGCCCGCAATTATGGGCATCTACTGCGCTCACAATATGATGCTATCCTCACGGGAAGTGGAACGGTTTTAGCAGATGATCCACTTCTCACCTGTCGCCTTGCTGGGCTTGAACATCGCTCACCTATGCGTATTGTGTTGGATAGAAAAAACCGCATCCCTAAAAATGCAAAGATTCTTGCTGAACAAAATATCTCGCCAACATTAGTTATAAATGAACCAGCTATCGCAAAATCAATAAATAAAATTACTGAGCAAGGCATTACCAGCATATTGGTAGAGGCTGGTGCAAAACTCACCACAGCATTTTTGGAAAGCGGGTTGGTGGATAAAGTTTATTGGTTTCGCGCACCAATAACTATTGGCGAAAAAGGACTATCTGTCGCAGCAGCTCTTGAGAAACTTGCAAATTTTAAGCAAATAGAACATATTAAACTCGAAAATGATGATTTGGATATATACGAATGTTCACAGGAATAATAACAAATATAGGCACAATTACGAAAGCGGAACAAGCTGGAGATTTACGGCTTACCGTTGCTTGTAGTTTTACAACTGATAGTATAAAACTTGGTGATTCAATAGCTTGTAATGGTGTGTGCCTCACCGTTGTTGAAATACAGGGTAATGGTTTTGCCGTTGAGTTGTCTGCCGAAACAGTTTCCCGCACTGCCAAAAATCAGTGGCAGGTCGGCAAAAAGCTAAATCTTGAGCGTTCACTTAGAATGGGTGATTCGCTGGATGGGCATATAGTCAGCGGGCATGTTGACGGAATTGCAACCATTGGAAATATTGAAAAATCTGGTGATTCTCATATTATTACTCTAAATGTTCAGCCTGAACTGGCGCGCTTTATCGCACCAAAAGGCTCAGTTACTCTAGATGGTATTTCTCTTACCATCAACAATATGAAAAACAATGATTTTTCAGTTAATATAATTCCTCACACTTGGAAAAACACCACTCTAAATGAACGAAAGATCGGTGATCAGCTAAATTTAGAGATAGACATGCTGGCTCGTTATGTAGCAAGATTTTTGGAAAATCAAACAGTTAGCCCGTAACAAAAGTTTAACAATTATCACGTTATTAGCAGCACAAATTCATGCTACAATGGGCTTGTGTTGAATCAATAAATGGTTTTTATGTCCGATAGTTATGGATTCCAAGCAGAGGCACTGACAAAGGGTGTTGTTGACACGGCGAGAGCAGTGTTGACTAAGGGCGACGACAATCACTCACACTCTACCAATTCAAAAAACAACCTTCCAAATTCCATTGTTGATGGCACTGGGCAAGTGGTTGGCAAAGTCAAAAACCTACACGGCAGAGCCAAAGATTCCACCCATTTGCTCCAATCAATTTCAAATGGAGATGTAACGGAAGCAGGAAAAACACTGGCTGGGATAGTTGTATCAACCGCACCGAATTCTGAAAAAATCAAAGATGGTGTAGAAAAGCTTATAAAGCAAATACCAAAAGGTGAAGAAGCCCTAGAAAAAGGAAAAACAATTTTATCTCACGGTGCTGCCATTCCGTTAATAGGGATAGGGGTAGCAAGCATACCACTTATTACAGGGAAGGCAGATGCTAAATCTGTTGGTGAGTTCATAGCAACAAGCTGTAAGACGGGTGGAATGGTTTTAGGACCAGTAGCAAGCGAGGCAGCTGCTAACGGCTGTGAATATGGCTGGGAAAAACTTACTGGTGTAAAAATTGAAGGGGTTAGCCTTATTTCCCAGATTAAAGGGGTCAACTCTGATATTGCTACAAAAGCAGCCGCCTCGCAGATTGATTCGTTCCCTGTTCTTCCTTCATTTACTCCCAAAGGCACAAAGCGTAGCTCGGCGTATGACCTGCCCACAACCTAAGAACCGTGTCCTATAAGCCAATTTCAGAATTAAATAAAAATGTAGAAAACCTCAGCACAAACGGTGTATAAGAGGTAAAATTTATAATTTGCTAATATACAAACCAAAAAATGACACATTCAAAATGCCTTTCCCCTATTGAAGATATCATAGCCGATGCGCGCGATGGCAAAATGTTCATCCTTGTTGATGATGAAGATCGTGAGAATGAGGGAGATCTTGTAATCCCAGCGCAATTTGCCACACCAGCCGCCATTAATTTTATGGCAAAGCATGGACGCGGATTAATTTGCCTTTCTATGACACATGAGCGCGTTGAATCTCTTGGTCTTAACCTTATGGCACGCGATAATAATTCACGCCATAAAACAGCATTTACAGTGTCTATAGAAGCGCGTGAAGGTGTAACAACTGGTATATCCGCCGCTGACCGCGCGCACACTATTCAGGTTGCTATAGACCCTTCCAAGACCGCCTCTGATATAGCCTCACCGGGTCATGTATTTCCACTAGTTGCCCGCGATGGCGGTGTGCTTGTACGCGCTGGACACACCGAAGCAGCAGTGGATATTTCACGCCTCGCCGGACTTAATCCATCAGGCGTTATTTGCGAAATAATGAATGATGATGGCACTATGGCACGCATGCCTGACCTGATAGAATTTGCCAAAAAACATGAGCTAAAAATCGCAACTATCGCAGATTTAATTTCTTACCGTCGGCGCAGTGAAAAACTGGTAAAACGGGTGGTAGAAAGCGATTTCCACAGCGAATTTGGCGGTGAATCAGGAAGTGACTGGCGCATAATTATTTATACCAGCACCACTGAATATTCCGAGCATATCGCACTGGTAAAGGGGAAAATCAGTAGTAGTTCGCCAACATTAGTGCGGATGCACTCACTTAATTTATTGCATGATATGCTGGGGGATAAACACCCAAGCAGCGCGAGTAATATACGTCCTGCTATGGAATATATCAACAAGCAGGGCAGTGGCGTTATCGTTCTTATCCGCGAACCTATCCGCACTGCTGTTTCCGATAAATTACGCCTGCGAATTGGCGAAGAGCCACACTCACCCGCAGATTTACGGGATTACGGCATTGGCGCGCAAATCCTGCTGGATTTGGGAGTAAAAGATATGGTACTACTCTCCAACTCCAAACGAACCATCGTCGGGCTAGAAGGCTATGGGCTAACTATTCAGGGCTATCAATCACTTACATAGTAATCGGAAAACATGACACACACACCGCCACATATATTAATTGTTGCCGCCACTTTTTACCCAGATGTTACAGGTGAATTGCTCGCTGGCGCACGCGCTGAACTTACTCGCCTGAATGCAACTTTTGATGAAATCGAAGTTCCAGGGGCTTTTGAAATTCCTGCTGCTATTAATTTTGCTATCCAGAGCAATAAATATTACGGCTATGTCGCGCTGGGCTGCGTTGTTCGCGGTGAAACATCGCATTATGATTATGTCTGCAACGAAAGTGCGCGTGGTTTGATGGAACTAGCCCTGCATAAAAACGCTGCCATCGGCTATGGAATACTCACCGTAGAAAATATGGAGCAAGCCTTCGTCCGCGCTAATGTAACTGAGGGGAATAAAGGTCGTGATGCTGTAGAAGCCTGCTTAAAATTAATCGCTATAAAACATCGCTTTGGAATCATCGAATGAGTGATACAGAGACAAAAAAAACAAACCCTTCATTACAGAAAAAATCAGCAGCCAGAATAGCCGCTGTCCAGTGTGTTTATGAGCGGTTAGTAAGTGAACATAAACCTACGCCAGAACAACAAATTTCTAACCTTAAAACGCGGCTGGCAAATAATACCGACGAACAGAAATTGACATTAGGGGTAATGTTAGAGCCAAACTACCCACTGGTAAGCGCGATTTTAGCTGGAACAATAGAATGGCAAGCTGACATTGATAAACGTATTGATGGAACACTTAGCAAGGAATGGACGCGTGAGCGTATGAGCCCAATTTTAATTGCTATTTTACAGTGCGCTATTTTTGAATTGTTTTTCTATAAAGACACCAAGCATAAAATTCTGATTGATGAATATACCCGCCTCACCAGCCGTTTCTTTTCTGAAGCAGAGGTTAATTTTGTAAATGGCGTGCTAAAAAATCTGCACACACAATTTCACGCATAATCAAGCGTCATAACCTTATTTCGGACAGCCCCCAGAAACTAATAATCCCTTGAGAAAAGCTCGACGTAATTTTCCAGCCTGATAGGAACGCTCAACCAATTTGACGTGTTTTTCAGCACCGCTGATGCGACGTACTATCCCGCGAAATGGGATAATATTAACTTTACCGCTAACTATGCCAACAGCGTGATCTCTAGCAAATCCTGCGCCCTTCTCCACATATTCCCCCTTTGCCGAGCTTGGCATACCAATTTGATTGCTTGGCGTACATACATCTGGACCAAGTAAATTATCAAGTTCAACAATTTCTGCCTGAACGCTTTCACACGTTGGTCGCTGTGGTAGAGCATAAGGGTTATCAACTACTTGCTGCAATTTTTCTGGGATAGATTGTTTTTTAACTCCGATATCTTCAAATGGAGTAAGCACCGCTGCCCATGCTCCCTCAACTGTTCCCACAACCGTATCAGAAATAATGCTGGTTACTGGTCTTGCGGGAACAAATTTTTCCGATCTAATATCTTTTACTTCTTCAGCTGCTCCACACCCAACCAGAAAAAGCAGCAATATAGCAGATCGTTTCCGCATAAAAATCCTAAGCCAAAGTGCGTATCACCACATCTGATTGTAATGTGCGCTGCACAGGGCATTTTGCCGCTACATCAATCAGTTTTTTACGTTGTTCATCAGTGAGAGCGTCACCATGTATAATTATTTGTTTTTCGAACGTATCAACCTTATCTATTTTTCTGTGAGACAGATTCACCTCAACTTTTGTTAGTACCCAGTTCTGCTGCTTGGCATACCAGCGCACAGTCATTGCTGTACATTCACCAAGTGCCGCAAGCAATAAATCATACGGTGCGGGCCCAAGATTTCCGCCACCGAAAGAAACAGGCTCATCACCTTTAATATTATGACCAGAAACATCTATGGAAACAGCATAAGCACTTTCACCCGTTTCTTCCACATGCGCGGTAATTAATGCCTCACCAGCCATAAAATTTCCTTTTAATCTCTATTCATGATGTGTATTTTTCTTATGTTCAGCATCATTTTTATGATGCAACGACCAGAACTTCTCCATAGTAAGATAGGTAAATGAAACCGTCCAGCCAATCATAACCAAACCGTTTAGCACCTCCGCGCTGGCAAGCATCCGCAAATCACGAGTAGGTGTAATATCGCCTATGCCCAGCGAGGTATAAGTGGTAGTAGAAAAATAAAGCCTCTCAACAAAACTTTCATACGTCATCGCAGCCTTGCTTACCGTTCCAGTCAACACCCCAAAATCAGTAAAATTTTCAACTAAAAGATAAACAAGAGCATAAATCCAAATGGCGATTATATGTGCGGAAAATATAGGGATTATGATAAGCAAAACGCGCATGCGGGGTGTGATGCTCATGCGCGGCAGAATATTCCACACTACGCGCAAAATCTCATATGTAATCAAGCTGGTGATTGCAATGACGCATGTACTTAGCAAAGATATGATTACAAAGCTCATAAGGGCAGTTTGCTCACCAGAATAAATAAGGCAAGCATTTTATATCATTTCTCAATAACAAATCATCTTCTTATGCGTTTAGAAGCGTTTCGCATCACTTCTAAGCGTTGCTTTTTATTTTATTTTTGTTTCTTTGCAATGGCATAACCATAAAAACCAAATTTTTTTATCATTTTCTGTGTTACATTATGTTGCATTTTTTTAACTATTTTGCCAACGCCAAAACGTATGCTGCGTTCATTTTATAGCCGATATAAATGGTCGGGAAGTGGAAAAGATTGGTGTGCCCGAAGGGATTCGAACCCCTGACCCTCAGCTTAGAAGGCTGATGCTCTATCCATCTGAGCTACGGGCACACATAATATTCGCTTTGGTGTTACGCGAGAGACCGCCGATATTCAAGGAAAATATCACTAAGAACCCTAATCCCACAATAAATGCTTGCGATATGCGCACTTTTGTTGATAGTTATCCTTTCCCCTATAGGGGCGGTTAGCTCAGCTGGTTAGAGCGCCACGTTGACATCGTGGAGGTCGATGGTTCGAGTCCATTACCGCCCACCACGCTTCGCCTTTACGGGCTACGCGTGGCGCAGCCATCCAAACCAAAAAGGCAAATTGATCTCGTCGTAGCTTTGGCGAAGGTGGACTGGCACAGTAGTTTACCTGATTTTTTGTTTTTACATATTTGGCAACAGCAATACTGCCGTGTTTGGTTGCGGGGGCCAGATTTGAACTGACGACCTTTAGGTTATGAGCCTAACGAGCTACCGGGCTGCTCCACCCCGCGTCACCAAGAAAAAATTATTAAACCAATACTCAGCGGAAAATCCAACAATTCCAGCTAAACCAGCTAAAAGAGAGAGGGGATTCTACACTATATTTTCCGTTATACAAGCATTGTTTACTAAATTACCAATTATACCTTTTTAATAGCTTAACAAAGCTCTGATTGCGTAATTAATTTTTTTATTGTAAAAGTCTCCTTCCGTTAAGTAATTTGCGCCTCTTAAACCAATTAGCAAACTATACAATTAACAAAAGGATATACAAGTCATGGCAACACCAAAGCAGCCGTTTTCTGCGTCTTCTACCACACATTCCCTATTTTCTCAATTATGGTTTCGGGTAGTTCTAGGTCTATTATTGGGAACGGCTTTTGGCTTTGCGATGGGTAGAATTGGAACTGGTGTCATACTGGAAGGGGCTGACGGTAAAACCATTTTAACAGAATACGTTAAGCCTGTTGGAACTGTGTTCATCAACATGATTAAAATGGTGGTTGTACCTCTGATCTTCTTCTCATTAGTCAGTGGGATCACCAGCATGACTAATGCGGAATCATTCAAACGCGTCGGCTTCAAATCAGTTGCTGCCTTTTTAGTGACTGGCGCATTTGCCGTGTGTATTGGTTTGGCTTTCGGTACAGTATTCCACCCTGGTGTTGGAGTAGATCTAACATCGCTAAAGGCTCATGTCTCATCATCTGCCCCAGCTACAATTCCTAAGCCTGTAAGCCTTATACAGATTTTTGTGGATATGGTTCCAACCAACATTATTGAGGCTATGGCAAAGGATAATATCCTACAGGTTGTTGTGTTTGCTATTTTTGTTGGCATAACCCTCAATGCTTTAGGTGAAAAAGTCAAAAACCTAACTGATCTTTGTCAATCTGCTGCACAACTAGTATTTAAGATGATTGCAACTATTATCAAATTCTCACCATACGGTGTTTTCGCCCTTACATCTTGGGTTGTCGGCACTCAGGGCATTGAAATATTACTAGCGTTGCTCAAATTAGTGGGAACGGTTACTGGTGCGCTTCTAACCCAATATCTATTGTTTGGTGTTATGATAGTTGTATTCGCGCAGATGTCGCCAATGCCATTTTATCGCAAAATGGTGGAAGCGCAGATTCTTGCTTTTTCCACCAGCAGCAGCAAAGCAACACTCTCCACAGCGATGCGTGTTGTTAATGAAAAAATCGGCGTATCAAAAAGTAGCACCTCTTTCGTGTTGCCGCTAGGGGCTTCCATCAATATGGATGGCACGGCGATTTATCTTGGTATCTGCTCGTTGTTTTTCTCGCAAGCGTATAATATCCCTCTTGATGCCCACCATTATTTTATTCTTATTCTCACCGCTACACTAGGCTCTATCGGTGCCGCGGGAATACCTGGTGGTTCACTTATCATGATGGGAATGGTGTTTACCTCTGTTGGCTTGCCACTGGAAGGCATTGCCATAATCGCTGGTGTTGACCGTATATTGGATATGATGCGTACCACGGTGAATATCACTGGTGATTCACTTATAACAATGCTGGTTGATAAATCAGAGGGTACGATGAATATGAAAACCTACCACGATATGAGCAAGTAGGCTTTCTAAAATTTTACCGCAGCAAATCCTGCCCCAATAGCAGCATATCGGCATCGCTATCAATTGATTTTTGTGCTTCGATATGGCGGTATATTTGCAGATTTTCGAGAACACGCTGCACATAGTTGCGCGTTTCAGTAAATGGTATTTTTTCAATCCACTCGACCGCACCATCAATGCTGTTTTCTGGTTTCCCAAATTTCTGTACCCATTTGTAAACATTGCCAGGTCCAGCATTATAGGCAGCAATCGCCATAACTATAGAGCCATCATAATTATCAATCATCCTCTGAAGATACATACTGCCGAGCGTCATATTATACTCTGGCTCGTATAGTTTCTGGGGGTTAAAAGAAAGACTGTTTTTATATGCGGTTTCCCGAGCAGTAGAAGGCAGCAACTGCATAAGTCCAAGCGCGCCAGCGGGACTTTTCGCAAAATTATCAAATTCACTTTCCTGACGGGTAATTGCAAATGCAAGTTCAGGAGGTACTGCCAAATTTTCCAGCTTATCAATTATGGGGTATCCAGCATCAATCAATATTACATTATTTTGTAACGCTTTCTTCGCTCCCCGAACACTCAAATATATTTTTCCTGCCTTTGCACCAAGCTCGCTGGCGAGCATTGCCACCCTGTCATTATCAGCATCAATCACCAAATGATTTATAAGTTTTTCGGCAGTTCTAATATCGCCAAAAGCTATACATAAATTTACCGCACGCACGATGCTACGAGAGTTAAATTCTTCGTGTTCACTATCATCAATTGTCGGCGGAGATGGAATGCGAAGCGGCATCGTTCCACCATGTTTAAGGGCAGCGAGTTGACCATAAAAAGTGGTTGGGTAATTCATAGCCTTATGCAGCCAATTTTTAGCTAAATCAAAATCAGCAGATTCTCTTGCTGCCTTTGCTGCCCAATATGCCGCACGCGATTTGCTAACTGGATATTTCACCGTATCAAACATTTTATTGAATACTTGATAAGCCTCTTTTGGATGTCTTTTATATTCGAGCAATAGCCTGCCTTTCAGCCAGCTTGCATCTGCCAGAGATTGACCATCCTCCTGCCCGTGATTATCAAGCAAGCGCGTTGCAAGGGCAATGTTGCCATCAAGCATAGCATCACGAATTTTTCTTTCACGAAACTTCCACCATTTTTCTGGATAAGGAACTTTTTTAGGGGTTATCAGAAGCAGTTCAAAAACTCCAGAATCATCATCATGCCTAGCTCTAAAAGTAAGACGATCATAAATCAGGCCTACATCTTTTTTCATTTCTGATGAAAGCGCGGCAACCAATTTTGGTGCATTTTTTTTATCTGCCTGTAGAGCTATGCGTGCTTTATACAATTTTTGTTGTTCATCACTAACTTTTGAGAATATACGCTCTGCTGGAGTGTTTTTTCCTTCCCACAACAAACGATCAATACGCGCAATATAATCTTCTTTGCGAATATATTTGCCATATGTTTCCAGCAGGGATTTTTCTTGCGCTTCACTAAAGTCACCATCCTGCCATGCAGAACGAATAATGGGTTCTATTTTCTCAGGAGAGGTTTCACCAGTTTTTTGCATTGCATCTGCAAGAACAACTTTACCAACTCCTGTAATTGGAGGGTTCACTGTCAACCATTCCATTATTTCATCAGCCTGCATGTTGCTGTCTGAGAGAGCCATTTCCGCGCGAATACGGAGTTTCTTCTGTTCTGGCCAATCAGGATGTTCTGCGATAAATTGTTTGATTTCAGAGAAACCAGCCCCCGAATCTATATCCAGCAAATATTGCCACTTTACAAGGGTTTGCAATACTTTATCATTACTGTTTTCCGCCTGCACAAGTGCATCATTCCATTGCCCGCGGCTAGAATACAAAAAGGCAGCTTTGCTATGTTCTGTTTCTTCCTGTGTCATCGCCAAAACTGATGGGGCGGTGATCGTCGACATAAAAATAGCGATAAAACAGTAACTTAAAAACAATCGTAGGTAGTTAAACATATTAAATATTGCTTCTTAATCTTTATTGGCGTTATCCTTGTGTCATAACCAATCTTTAAGTCAAGGATAGCATGCACACACCTGACATAATAAGCCTCCGCCGTTTTTATGCAACAGCACTTGGTGAATCTGTGCAGAAAGTAATTTCTGATGCAATACTCAGATTATGGCCTGATGCTAGTGGCGATGTGGTGATAGGCATGGGTTATGCAACGCCATATATTGAGCAATATCTTGGGCAGGCGGCGAATCTGGTTGCCTGTATGCCAGCGCAGCAAGGCGCGGTTTACTGGCCGCATGGCGGTGACAATCTGGTTTTAATCGCTCATGATAGCGAGCTGCCTTTTGCCGAAAGCAGCGTTAATCGGGTTCTATTAGTTCACAGCATGGAAAATAGCGAGCAGCTTTCATGGATGATTCAGGAGCTATGGCGGGTATTAACTCCCAATGGCAAGATATTGGCTGTTGTTCCCAACAGACGCGGTATGTGGTCTGGCTCTTCACGCAGCCCGTTCGGTTATGGTCGTCCGTTCAGCATAACCCAAATGCGCGATTTGCTTAACGATCAGCAATTCACCATAACACGCACCAGTTCGGCATTGTTCATGCCCCCTACCCGCATAAAATTCCTGTGGCGGGCAGCAAACAAGCTGGAAACTATAGGCAGGTTTATTTGCAGATTTTTAGGTGGTTTTTTGGGTGGTGTTCTTCTCGTTGAGGCAGAAAAACAAATTTACTCCACCATCCGCCAACCAGTTGTAGAAGCAAGAAGCTATCGCGGCGCACTAGCTGGAAAACAAACAGCAATGACTTTGGAGAGAGAATAACAAGATAGATAAAAGAGGATACACTACCTAAATAGTTTCCAAAAAAAGCTAAGAGGAATGTACTTGATGTAAAAAAGATACCCAAAACGATCTATATAATCAGCCAGTGTTTTATCTCGTTCCCTGTCATTAACCCAACGGGCAAGTTTCTTGTTTATCTCATCAATAGTCACATCGGATTTGCCAGCAGCTACGGAACGATCAGCGCATATCCCGCCATCTCTGGTGACATATAGCCTACCCTCTCCTCCACCCAACAACCCTATTAAGGTAATTTTATGTGAGAACTTTTCACCACATGATTTCTCAACTTCTTTAACTAGGTCTGCAAATTTTGCAAAACCCTCAATTTCTTCCTGCGAAGGTGGCCATACTCCATCAGAGATTATATTCTTAACCACTGGTACAAAATCAAAACCATTTACCGTTACAGGAACTATTTCCATTTCATATATCCATAATCACTAATGTGCTAACCACTAAACCAGCTGATTTTACCGAAAAAACACTAAATTTCAAAGATAATATACCTCTTGTTCCACCCACTCCATAAACGCTGGCAGACCAGATTCAACTGGCAATATTAAAACGCATGGTAACTCGTAACTATGCAGATCTTTTATTCGATTTACAGCTTTTTGTGATTGTTTATCAGTGGTTTTGGCAAATAATATTGCTTCTTGTTGCTGTTGAACTTTATTTTCCCATTTATAAATTGAAGCCCCTCCATCAAAGATATTAGCACAGGCAATCAGTTTTTCTTCCAGCAACTTATGGGCGATAGAAACCGCCTCCTCCTTGCTTGCAAAAGTTGCATATAAAAGTTTTATCATTTCTTCCCCCTCTCCCTCTGGGAGAGGGTCGGGGTGAGGGCAAAACCCACCAACCACACCCTCACCCTAGCCCTCTCCCAGAGGGAGAGGGAACTTGTTTTTACTTCCGACCTCTAATGCGCTCCAAAACTATGGTCCGCGAATGTAAAATATTAAGCGCGAAACTGACAGCTAAATATACACCACCACCAATGCAAGATAATGTCACCAGTGCAGTAAACCTCCATATCGAAAATTCATGACGTTCCATATATGGCGCGAGCAGTGGGGTAACAAAATATAACACCGCAGCCATAGCCAGACTCGCCACCAACATTCTGGCAACTTGCGCTATTAATCTACTCTCAATCACTAACCATCCTCGTACTTTCAGAGTCCGCGCCATCAGCACCACATTAACCCAACTGGCGATAGAGGTAGCAAGTGCCATGCCCACATATTGCAGAGGTATCATAAGCAGCAAATTAAAAACTAGATTCACACCAATACACAATGTCGCTATTTTAAATGGTGTTTTGGTGTCTTGATTAGCATAGAAAGCAGGTGCTAAAATCTTCACCAAAATAAATGCTGGAAGCCCTATTGCAAATGCCATAAGTGTGTGGAAAGTTGCGGTGGTGTCGGCTGCGGTAAATGCTCCACGTTCAAACATCACGCTGATTATTGGCTGCGCGATTACAAAAAGAGCTATAGCAGCGGGAAGACTTAAGAATACCGCCAACTCCATGGCTCGGTTTTGACTGTGGAAACTTTCTTCGCGTTTTCCTTCACGAACCTGCCGTGAAAGAAGTGGCAGTAATGCCGTACCAACCGCAATTCCAATCACTGCCAGCGGCAATTCATTGATACGGTCAGCATAATATAAATAAGAAACACCGCTATCAAATTGCGAGGCTATAATAATATCAATAAATAAATTAATCTGCGCAACCCCTGCCCCAAGTGCTGCTGGTGCAATTAGTGCCAGCATTTTTTTAACCTCAGGGGTAAGGCGTGGACGCACAAGTTTGGGCAACATATTTTGCCGTCTGCAAAAACGCACCAACCATAGCCACTGTGCTACCCCCGAAATCATCACAGCAATCGCCAGCGCATGGGCAGCGGTCGGGGTAAGCCCACCAATAAAATATGGGATAATTATAAGGCATAAATTCATGATAATTGGCGTTGCGGCAACGGCTGCAAACTTATCACCACTATTTAGTATTCCGCCGAGCAGCGACACTAGCGAAATAAAAATTATGTAAGGCATGGTGATGCGGGTAAGCGTAACGGTAAGTACGAATTTATCTGGATTATCCGAAAATCCGGGAGCGAGAATATACATCAGATAGGGCATGGCGAGGATGAACAAAGCCGTAACAATAAGCAGAACCAGCAACAGAAAAGACATTGCTTCGCTGGCAAAATCGCGCGCCTTTTCTTTGCCGTCCACAGCGAGCATACCTGCAAAAAGTGGTACGAAAGCTGAGTTAAACGCCCCTTCAGCAAAAAGGCGACGCAGGAAATTAGGCAGCTTGAAGGCAACAAAAAAAGCGTCTGATAAAAAACTCGCGCCAAGGCTGGAGGCAATCGTAACATCGCGCACAAATCCCAGCACACGCGAAAGCAGCGTGTATCCACCAATAGTTGCTGTAGATTTAACGAGTGACATATAGCAAGTTATTTAACATAAAATTTCTTACCATTCTCTTTTAATTTATCGCTGGCAAGCTTAACAAAAATATCTGTAATTTCATCAGGATGAGGAAGTGTTTCAGGATCTTCCCCTGGAAATGCCTTCGCCCGCATACGAGTGCGCACCACGCTTGGGTCTATTATATTTGCGCGTAGAGCTGTCTTAGCATTTTCCGCAGCGTAGGTTTCTACTAATTTTTCCAATCCTGATTTACTTACCGCATACGCTCCCCAATAAGCATAAGCTGCCTCAGTTACACCTGATGACACAAACATTGCGCGTGGCGATGGTGAGGCTTTAAGCAGCGTATCAAAACAGCGAATCAGGTGAAAATTCGCGGTGAGGTTGACCGCTATCACCTTGTCCCAATCATCAGGAGCGGTATGTGCCACTGGTGTAAGTTCACCAAGAATTCCCGCATTGCCAACCAGAATATCCAACCTGCCGAAACGTGCAGCAATATTCTGCGCGAGTAGTTCAATTTTACCCGTTTCCAGCAAATCAAGTGGCACTAATGTCGTAGTTCCACCTATCGCTTTTATAGCATCATCAAGCTCTTCCAACCCTGCCACACTGCGCCCTGTAGCAATTACATGCGCTCCTTCAGCAGCAAAACGTTTAGCAACAGCAAAACCAATCCCACGCGTTGCGCCTGTGATTAGAGCTATTTTATTAGCAAGCCCGCCAGACATTAGCTATACGGCTTTTCTGAGAATAAATCTTTCTGTAAATCTGCATTCTCGCAGTCGGTAAGAGGTATCGGATAATCGCCAGAGAAACAAGCATCACAGAATTGCGGAGAAGCATTATTGCGGTTGATTCCTGCCACTGCCTGATACATTCCGTCCAGTGAAATAAAGGCAAGGCTATCAACACCAATTAATTTTGCCATAGAGGCAACGTCATGATTGGCTGCAAGCAACTGGTCACGAGTTGGCGTATCCACACCATAAAAACATGAGTGGGTGGTTGGCGGGCTGGCTATGCGCATGTGAACTTCTGTTGCTCCAGCTTCACGCACCATCGAAACAATTTTCTTGGATGTCGTCCCACGCACGATACTATCGTCCACTAATATGACACGCTTTCCTGCTAAAATCGCACGGTTGCCATTATGTTTTAATTTCACCCCGAGATGACGCACTTGATCCGAAGGCTCAATAAATGTTCTGCCAACGTAATGATTGCGGATAATGCCAAGCTCAAACGGTATGCCTGATTCATTGGCATAACCAATAGCTCCCGGTATCCCAGAATCTGGAACAGGAACAACCACATCAGCAGCAACTTTTGTTTCCCGCGCCAGCCACGCACCAATCCTCTTGCGGGTTTCATAAACATTGCGACCTTCACTGATAGAATCAGGACGCGAAAAATAAACATATTCAAAAATGCAAAAACGTTTTGGAGTTTTGGCAAATGGTTTAAGCGAACGAACACCTTCATCAGTAATAATTACGATTTCCCCCGGCTCAATATCACGCACATAACTAGCCCCAACAATATCCAGCGCGCAAGTTTCAGAAGCCAGAATATGGCTATCACCAAGTTTGCCCATAACCAGCGGACGAACACCAAGAGGATCGCGCACACCGATTAGCGTATTATCAGCTATCACCACCAGCGAATAAGCACCCTCCACTCGTGAAAGCGCATCATACAAACGATCTTCAACTGAAGCATGTTTAGAGAGCGCGATAAGGTGAATAATAACTTCTGTGTCTGATGTTGATTGGAACAAACAACCAATATCAATAAGCTGTTTACGCAGGGTCATGGCGTTAGTTAAGTTGCCATTATGCGCTACGCCCAGACCACCAAAACTAAAGTCACCAAATAGTGGTTGCACATTACGCAACAAAGTTTCACCCGTTGTAGAATAACGGTTATGACCGATGGCGATATGACCTTTTAACTTACCAATTACATCCGCCGAATTAAAATTATCGCCAACCAACCCCAGCGCACGGTGAGTATAAAAATGTTTACCATCATGTGAAACAATTCCCGCCGCTTCCTGCCCGCGATGTTGCAACGCGTGCAGACCTAGCGCAGTCAGCGCAGAAGCCTCACCATGTCCGAATATTCCAAATATCCCACACTCTTCGTGCAGATGATCAGTGTCAAATGGTGTCATATTTTATTCGCCCTTATCGCGCAGAATAGATACACCGTGTTAAGTGCAAAATAAGTCCACTCAGATATATGTATTGTCAGTATAATGCTTAAAGCAAATAACGCTATAGTTGCTGTAGTAGCAACAGATGCCAACCTCACACATTCAGTGTACGAAAAATCCATCTTAAGAATAAGATTTATTATTTTCCCTAAAATACCATAAAGAAACATTATAACAATACGGCACACAAACCATAGCAAGATCATAAATGGTGTTAAAGCCAACACCCCTACCCAAGCATAATTCAAGAATTTAGTTACCCAACCGCGAACAACATCACTAGTGACAACCATGTTCATATCATCAGGTAGATCATAGAGCCTTCTTTCTCCACCTTTAGGATTTTTGTTCACTAATATCTGGTTCTTACCAATAATTGCTCCCACTTTATAATCTCGCATTTGCTGCGACCAATCAGTCACCGAACGGGTTGTATCAATTATCGCTAATGTGTGTCCCGTTTCTTTATCTCTAATATAATGAGGCATTGGAACTTTTGTCGATATTTGACCTTTTTCTATATTGAGTTCTGGAATTTGATTGATTACATAATTAGCATCATAAGGTTTATCAAGAGTTATGGTAAAAGAGTACAAAAGCGCAACAATAGCAATCGGCAGAACGAAAATACTGATAGCTACAAACAAATAGCCAAAGCCAAAACCCGACCATTCACGCCCAACTTCATGATAAAAATCTCTAGAATAAAACGATTTAGGAATGCTTCCCAGCAATGAAGTCGTACGCATAATATCTTCCTCTAATTAATTCTTATTATTTTTTGCTCAGGTTCTTAAGTAAACTTTCAAAACTTCCGTCACTGCCTTCCCCGTCTCCTGCATCACCACCAAGCTCTGAAGCATTCGCTGGACTTATAGTATTTTGATTAACCGAAGGTTCGCTATCACTCCCATTATCGTAAGTCGAACGATCAACATATACTTGACCTTCAATTCCTCTGATTCTTGAATCTTGCATTTTGTTCTTTGCTTTTTTCTCTAAGTTAGAAAGTTCATCTATATAAGCTGGAGCAATTTTAGCTAACATCAGCGCGCCTTTTTCAGCATATGGACGAGTCACTGCCTTTTCCAACCATTCAGGCCTATTGTCATCTTTTATTACCACCGAAATCATCAAATAACTAAGAGAGACAATAAATGCACCACGCAATGCACCAAAAGCAAGTCCCAAAAGATTATCAAGCCACCCTATTTCACTACCAGACTTCAGAATTTTTATTATGATGCGGTTGAAAATTGCAAACCCAATAAGTGAACCAAGATAAAGTACAGCCGTCGCGCAAACAACCGCTGTAATCGGCTTTGCGAAATGCGGTTGCAATTTTTCAGCTAAACTTGGGAAAAAACGAACAGTGATATATGCAGCACCTACCCACGCAATAAGAGAAAGTATTTCTTTTACAAAACCACGGAAAAAGGCGAATATACACGACAAACACATTATGCCTATAACCACCATATCAAAATAATTCAAATGCGCATCGACCATTTTTATTTCCTCAATTTTTATTCCCAGTTCCAAATAACTGTCGTGCTAATCCCTGCACAGTTTCTACAGGTTTTATTTTAAGCGTCAAATCTTTAAGCGCATGATTTGGTGTATAGGCGATAGAAAAACCTAATTTTTCTGATTCTTTAAGGCGGGCATCCATGCGTGAAACCGCTCGAACCTCACCAGAGAGTCCTATTTCGCCAAAAAATACCGCCCTATCAGGTAATGGTACATCATAAAGTGCGGAAAGCAAGGCAGCAGCCACTGCCATATCCGCTGCTGGCTCAGAGATTTTTATGCCGCCTGCAACATTCAGGTAAACTTCCTTATCAGAGAACCTAATACCACAGCGCGTTTCCAGCACCGCCAGAATCATGGCAAGGCGGTTAGAATCCCATCCCACCACAGCCCTGCGTGGTGACGACATATAAGACGGTGCAACCAATGCTTGAATTTCTACCAACAAAGGACGTGTTCCCTCCATTCCTGCAAACACACATGCGCCACTAATTGCTGTGTCACGATTCGAAAGGAATAAAGCGGAAGGATTAGGTACTTCTTTAAGCCCGCCCTCCTGCATATCAAACACACCAATTTCATCTGTCCCACCAAAACGGTTTTTAACCGCGCGTAAGATTCGGAACTGATGCCCGCGCTCACCCTCAAAATAAAGCACGGTGTCCACCATGTGTTCCAGCACCCTTGGGCCTGCAATCTGCCCGTCTTTAGTTACATGCCCTACTAAAAACAAAGTTATTCCACGTTTTTTTGCCAGTTTTATGAGTTCGTGGCTGGCTGCCCGCACCTGCGAAACCGTTCCGGGTGCAGCTTCAATATTATCGATAAACATGGTCTGGATAGAATCAATAATAAGTACTTCTGGCGCATCTTTATCAATGCTTGCGATAATATCACGCACCGAAGTTGCCGATGCCATTAGAACTTTTTTGCTCTGCAAACCAAGCCTACGCGCGCGTAAGCTAATTTGTGCTACTGATTCCTCACCTGAAATATAGGCACAGGAAAGCCCCAAACCAGCCAATGATACAACAGCTTGTAGTAATAATGTTGACTTACCAATACCGGGGTCACCGCCAATTAGCACTGCGCTACCTGCCACTAAACCACCACCCAGCACGCGGTCTAACTCACTAATTCCTGTTGATTGCCTGATTGCATCAGGTGAATCTGCGTCCATCGGAACAAAATCCACTTTGCGCCCTTTGCCACCAGCAGATAAGCCCTTAGGTGTAACTTCTAATGCTTGTTCGGAAATACTGTTCCATTGCCCACAATCATCGCATTTCCCAGACCATTTGGGATGCACCGCACCACAAGAACTGCAAACGAATTGAGAAGTTGATTTTGCCATTTCTACAGCCTATCTTGGGCACTGCTTATAATCAATATTAATCATATGCCCATAATTGAACTTAAAACCTCCAAAGATTTTGCACCAGCCTATAAGTTAGTTATCCAAACCAACAAGGCACTCACCAAAAGTGAATTCAACAATAGGTTGAAAAAGATGCTTAAACAGGGATATCGCTGTATCGCCATGGAAAAAGATGGTGAATATCTGGGAATTTGTGGGTTTTGGTGGGGTACTCGCTTCTGGTGTGGCGATTTTATTGACTTGGATAATGTGGTGGTTGATGAAAAATATAGAGGTAAAAATATCGGCAAAAAGCTGGTCGCTTGGGTAGAAGATTTAGCAAAAACACTTGGTTGCACACAAACTGGGCTTGATTGCTATGTCACATTCAATGAAGCTCACCGCTTTTATTTCCGCGAAGGATATATTATAAAGGGCTATCATTTCATAAAACCGTTGCAGAAAATTGAAAAATAAAATGTACCGCCCCCCAGATTTTATCAAAAAATATTTGCCCTATCAAAAGCTTGAACTATACAGCCCACTTACCGCTGATGAAGCTACGGCTAAGCTTGAGTCCAAGATAAAACCTAAAAGCATAAATCCCCTCCGAATTGTAGACGGCAGTTTTAGGGGAGTGATAAAAAGCAATGAATTTATAATAGAACATGACACTCCAGAACAAAATGTTTTATATGTTGGTGGAATTCTTCCTAAATGTATGATTGATAATGAAATAAGAGTCCCCACAATAGAGGGCGTCATTGTTAATGACGGTCAAGGCAGCAGAATTAAGGTAACCATAAGACTAAACAAGATGATAGAATTATTGTGTAAATATTATATAATTCTTCTTGTAATTTTGATTATTACCTATCCATCCTTTGTTCCATTTCTGTTATTATTTTGGGCTTTTATGGTATATCCATTTTACTCAGAAGCACAAAAAGCAAAGAAATTTCTTTGTGATGCACTTGAAGCGAAAGAAATATAAAAAATGACCAATTTCCTAGAATTTATAGAATCACAAATATTGCTGCTTGATGGCGCTATGGGAACGCAGATCCAAGGTGCGGATCTCAAAGTTGAAGAGGATTACTGGGGGCAAGAAAACTGTTCAGAGATTCTCAATCTTTCCCGTCCTGATTTCATCCGTAATGTGCATATGAAATATTTTGCTGCTGGTGCGGATGCGGTTGAAACCAATACATTTGGCGGTTCGGTGCTTACGCTTGGCGAATTCGGGCTGGAAGAAAAAACTGTTGAGATAAACAAACGCGCCTGCGAGCTGGCACATGAAGCTATTGCTGAGTTTTCGCATGACGGGCGCAAGCGTTTTGTGGTTGGGTCAGTCGGGCCAGGAACGAAATTACCCAGCCTCGGGCATGTGAGTTATGATGCGCTGGAAGCATCCTTTATTCCGCAGATAGAGGGGATGATCGCAGGGCGGGCAGACGCAATTTTAATTGAAACAGCGCAGGATGTTCTACAGATAAAAGCTGCCGTGAATGCCACAAAGATTGCTTGTGCTAAGGCTGGTGTGAAACTGCCGATTATGGCGCAAGTGACGATGGAAACCACAGGCACTATGTTGGTGGGAACGGACATTGCAGCAGCAACTACTATACTTGACGCTATGGATGTGGATGTGATGGGCTTGAACTGCGCCACAGGCCCACAGGAAATGTCGGAGCATATTCGCTATTTGGCAAAAAACTGGCGCAAGAAAATTTCCATTTTACCTAATGCTGGCTTGCCTGAATTGCATTGCGGAAAAGTTCATTTTCCGCTATCGCCAGATGAAATGGCACGCTGGTTGGAGCGTTTCTTAAAAGAAGACGGAATAAATATTGTTGGCGGTTGCTGCGGTACGAATGAAGAGCATATCGCCGCTATTAATGCTATGCTAGAACGACAAGAAGCTGGAAAACGCCGCCCTGCACCCGCAAAACGCAGTGTGAATTTTGTGCCATCTGTGGCTTCACTGTTTAACTCGGTGGAGTTAAGGCAGGAAAATGCCATTCTCTCCATCGGCGAACGCTGCAACGCTAACGGCTCAAAAAAATTCCGTGTGGCACAGGAAAACGAAGACTGGGAAACCTGCGTCGATATGGCGAAAGAGCAGGTGCGGGAAATGTCACACACGCTGGATATTTGCACGGCATTTGTCGGGCGCGATGAAGTGCGGGATATGAGCGAGATGATAACCCGCCTTCGTGGTTCAATCACGGCACCTTTGGTGTTTGATTCGACGGAATTAAACGTGCTGGAAGCGTCGCTAAAACTTTATGGTGGTAAAGCGATCATCAATTCGCTGAATTTTGAAGATGGCGAAGTACCCGCCGTAAAACGTATGCAGCTTGCTAAAAAATATGGTGCAGCGATGATTGCCC
The DNA here is from genome assembly GCA_025464625.1 of Rickettsiales bacterium. Taxonomy (GTDB): domain Bacteria; phylum Pseudomonadota; class Alphaproteobacteria; order Rickettsiales; family SXRF01; genus SXRF01. The sequence goes on from JAOAUZ010000002.1 coordinate 130,609, forward strand.
TGACCATTGATGAGCAAGGTATGGCAAAAACAGTGGATAGAAAATTAGAAATTGCCCACCGCCTTTATGATTTTTGTTGCAATAAACATGGTTTGCCACCCTCAGATCTAATGATTGACCCGCTGACTTTTACTATATGTACAGGTAATGAGGATGATAGAAAACTTGGCTTATGGACGCTGGAAGCAATAGAACGCATTTCCAAAGAACTGCCTGAAGTGCAAATCGTTCTTGGGCTTTCAAATATTTCTTTTGGGCTTAATCCTGCCGCTCGTCATGTGCTTAATTCGGTATATTTGGATCACGCTCAGAAGCGGGGAATGACAGGCGCAATCATCCATGTTTCTAAAATCATGCCCCTACACAAAATCCCTAAACATGAGGTGGAAGCCGCAGAGGATTTGATTTTTGATAGACGAAGCCCGCTGGAGATGGTGGCTTAGAAACAAGTCATCGCGAGCGAAGTGTAATAAATTCATTCCCCTATCCACGGAGAGTCATTCTAGATTAACTAAGAATGTTTGCCTAATTTTTTTATTTTTGCCTATTTGGGACAAGCCATCCTCTATAATGGACTATTAATCCAATAAATGGGTGATAAATTCTTACATTAAAATTAAAACGCCCATTTTCTTCATATTCGTACGCATCTCCCTGTGGAGCTAAAAACAAAGGCATCGGTATTCCTAAAAAATTCCACTTTCTTAGTGTAAGGTATAATTTTTTATCGTCTAGAACTAACGCAAGTCCAAAATGCATTGGACTAAATTTTTCATATAACAGCCTTTCGTATTTTCCCGTTCCTTCCGATTGCCGTGAGACAAAAGTTTTTCCTGCAAAATTCCGAGTCCATATTTCTTCTCCACCCAGTTTCTTAAATGATACCTTTAATGGGACATTTTTGCCTTCTTCTGGAAACCCTACACATTTCGCAATCAACCGTGACAATAATCCTTTCCCACGCTCAACGCTAGAAAGCCCTTCAGCTACCATTTCATCCTTTAAGTCATGCAATGCTCTTATAGCTTCTGGCAACTGCCCCCAACTATCTCCCATAAGTCTTTGATAAAGTGGAGCGTTGTCGGACAAGCTATCCATATCTCTAAAACCAGTATAAATAGTTCTGCATTTAAACAATTTATCATAATCCTCTAGCTCAATATCCCCAGTTGCTGGTCTTGCTCCTGATTCTGGGACTTTATTTTCAAGAATATTTCGCACTATAATTTCAATGCCCATAGAAGGAATAAAAGGACCATCATCGCCTTCTGCTAAAAGATGCCAAGAATGTTCCTTTTTTTTGCCGTCTTTTGTAATCCCATTCACGGATACAAACATACCGCCTCTATGCTCACCCCAACGAACTGTATTAATTACGAAATAAAATAATTCCGCAAAAGGCGATAAGCTTGGTAAAACCCGCATTTTTACTAGCCATGCCAGACCATTTAACATGCGATGCAATATTTCAGGAACTGGTCCAGCACCTACCCACACCTCATCTAATTCCGTCCATAATTTTGGGATAACCTGTAAATCTGGAACATCAACAAGTGAAAAACGTATATTGTGTAAAGGCTTTTTCCCTGATGGGGAGATAGTGTAGCGCATCGATTCCGCCATCCCGTATCCTATCGCTTTTTTTCCACCTCTTACTAGAGAAATAGGTTTTCCTGAATAATTAGCAATCGCTTTTATAACATTAAGCCCAACACCAGCATATGGAGATGGAGCAATTCCTGCTTTCACAGATTTTATATGGTCTAAACCTTGTGATAACTTTCTGATTACAGCTACAGTTAATACAGGAAAACTGCTAACTCCTGAGAGGATAAAAATATTCCGCTCTTTTGCATCTTTATCAAATTGGTTGATATGACCTACAAAATCAGATGAATCAGCCAGATCCATATAATTAATTTGTAATTTAATACATGCTTTTACAACACCATATGGATCATTCCCATAATTTTGGAAAGGTCCGCTGGCATCAACCACTATGTCAGGATTTATTTTCCCAAGTTGTAATTCTATATCACTGTTACGATCAAATAACTCTGGTAGCAACTGTGCCTTTGACGGAAGATTACGGCAAAAATCTTCAGCCTTACCAATAGATCTTCCTGCTATTACAATTGTTAGTCTTTCTTCATCTGCAAGCAATTTGGCTAGCCGTCCACCAAACACGCCATAACCACCTAAAATAAGAATCTTGATTTCATCCATATCAAGTTTTTATATTATTTATCTGATCAACATTTTTGCACCACAGAGTAAAATTTCGTCCTGCCCTAAAAAATGGGTAGCAGATTTTTGATAAAAATTTTGAACGAAAGAAAAAACAATTTACCCTATTAAAAAAACCAGAATTCGTGCCAATCAAAGCCATTACATGCAATGCATCAACCCCATGGTAACAGGTGTCTTTAAATTTAATCACCATTCCATCATCCAGATTTAAGCCAAGCTTATTTATTTCTTGTATAACAGGATGATTTTTCTCAGTTCGGGCATTTACCGTATTTAATCGCCCAACAGCTTCCTTTATCTTAAAGGCATTGGCAGCACCGTTGCATATTGGGCAATCACCATCATAAACGAACCAAACATCGTTTTTTATTTTTTTTGATGTATTTGTAGCTGACATAGTATTTTCTAATAATTTACATTAGCTTAGTGAATTTATAGATTACAAAATAAGCTATATCTAGCATTTTCTGTATATTGACTCAAATAAACCATACACACATACACCCTAGCCCCTTGACACGCCTTGTCATCGCGCATAATATCCGCGAAATTTAACGAAAAATTAATAGTGAAATCACCTGAATAAATGAGCAATAGACCTATTCCGCCGAATGCTACCGCCTGCTTGCTACTTGCAGATGGTAACATATTTTTTGGTGAGGGAATTGGTGCTGAAAACTCCTCCATCGGTGAAATTTGCTTCAATACAGGCATGGTGGGCTATCAGGAAACTCTCACCGACCCTTCATATGCTGGGCAAATAATAACCTTTACCTTTCCCCATATCGGCAATGTCGGCTGCAATAAAAATGACATTGAAGCAACAAAAGTTTTCGCCAGCGGTCTGGTGCTGCGTGAACGCATAACTGAGCCTTCAAGCTTCCGCAGCGAAACACCGCTGAATAATTGGTTGATTGACAATGGGGTCGCAGGAGTTTGTGGGATAGATACTCGCGCCCTCACCCGCCATATCCGTAAGAATGGCGCGCAAAACGCAATGATATTCAGGTTCGAAGTTGCAGGAAAAAGGCTTGATGATAAGGAAATAAACCAACATATAAAAGATGCTCTTGAGGAGCTAAAAGCCTTCCCTAACATGAAAGGGTTGGATCTAGCAAAGACTGTCACCACCTCCAAACCTTATGAATGGAACACTGGGAAATATTCTCTATCCCCGCAAAAATCAGAAGCAAAACAGAAAAAATTTAACGTGGTTGCCATAGATTATGGTGTTAAGCAAAATATCTTACGCTGCCTCACTTCACATGGCTGTCAGGTCACTGCGGTTTCAGCAACGACCAGCGCGAAAGAAATCCTTGCTTATAAACCAGATGGTGTTTTTCTCTCTAACGGACCAGGGGATCCTGCTGCCACCAGCGAATATACCACTACAATCTTACAAGAATTAATCACTTCTGGCGTGCCGATTTTTGGCATTTGCTTGGGTCACCAGCTACTCGCACAGGCACTCGGTGGAAAAACTGCCAAAATGCAGCAAGGTCATCGCGGAGCAAACCACCCAGTAAAGAATCTGAAAACAGGCGCGGTGGAAATAACCAGCCAGAATCATGGCTTTGCTGTTCTTGCTGATAGCCTGCCTACTGGCGTTACTGTCACTCATGCGTCACTTTTTGACGGAAGCGTTGAAGGTTTACAAGTTGAAGGAAAACCGATTTTCTCGGTGCAATATCACCCTGAATCCAGCCCCGGCCCGCATGATAGCGCGTATCTGTTTGATGAATTTGTGAAGAATATGGGAGCAAAAAAGTGAATTACCACTTCCTTGACCGAATAAAATCTTTTCCCTTCGTGGAGGCGATTTATTTATTTGGTTCAAGAGCGCGTGGAGATGCACATGAAAGATCGGATATTGACCTTGCTATAGTTTGCCCAAGTGCGGATATTAAGGATTGGTTGATTGTTCAGGAAATATTAGAAAATGCGCCAGTTCTTAATCAGATTGACGTAGTGCGCTATGACACATTAAAAGATGGTTTGTTTAAGCGCAAAATAGACGAAGATAAAAAGGTGCTTTATGCAAAAAATTGATAAAGAAATATTTTATGAAAGGTTGGGCGCATATCGTGATGCGCTCATAACTTTTGATAAAATTCTTGCTGAGCCAAAAGACGATAATAATATGTATTTGGATGCCAGTGCACATCGTTTTATTTATTGTTATGAGCTTACATGGAAAAGCCTGCGTAGATTGCTTAAGATGCGTGGTGTTATAGTAAATTCCCCAGTTTCAACTTTTCGCAATGCGTTTGCGGAAGGGTGGATAAGTGATAAAAAATTATATGAACAAATGATTGATGACCGTAATACCGTGACTCACGAATATTTTTATGAAAAGGCACTGGATGTATATAGTCGTTTGCCTGCCTATCTCGCCGAGATGCAGAAACTAAGTAAAAAAATCGAAGAAATATATAATCAAGAGCCAGATGGAATATAAATAAAAATGCCAAAAAGAACTGACATAAAATCTATTTTGATAATTGGTGCAGGACCGATTGTAATCGGGCAGGCCTGCGAATTTGACTATTCTGGTTCGCAAGCGTGCAAAGTGCTGAAGGCTGAAGGCTACCGCGTGGTGCTGGTTAATTCCAACCCCGCAACGATTATGACTGACCCTGATCTTGCCGATGCAACTTATATTGAACCAATAACGCCAGAGATGGTGGAAAAAATTATCGCCAAAGAAAAGCCAGATGCGCTGCTGCCCACCATGGGCGGGCAGACTGCTCTTAACTGCGCCAAAGCTCTCGCTGAAAATGGCGTGCTTAAAAAATATAATGTTGAATTAATCGGTGCAAAGCTGGAATCAATTAACAAGGCTGAAGATCGCCAGCTTTTTAATGATGCGATGAAAAAAATTGGGCTGGAAGTGCCGAAAAATGCAGTGGTTAAATCGCTGGATGAAGCGCGCGAAGCAATGAAATATGTTGGTCTTCCCGCCATTATCCGCCCATCATTTACTATGGGTGGTGCTGGTGGTGGCATTGCCTATAACCATGAAGAATTTGAGCAGATAATTATCAGTGGGCTTGATGCTTCGCCAATTGGTGAGGTGCTGATTGATGAATCAGTACTCGGCTGGAAAGAATACGAAATGGAAGTGGTGCGCGACAAAGCCGATAACTGCATCATCGTCTGCTCCATTGAAAATCTTGACCCAATGGGCGTACATACTGGTGATTCCATCACCGTTGCCCCAGCCCTTACCCTCACTGATAAAGAATATCAGCGGATGCGCGATGCAAGCTTTGCTGTACTTCGTGAAATTGGCGTTGATACTGGCGGTTCAAATGTGCAGTTTGCAGTAAACCCTGTCGATGGGCGAATGATTGTAATTGAGATGAATCCGCGTGTTTCGCGCAGCTCTGCCCTAGCTTCTAAAGCAACAGGTTTTCCTATCGCCAAAGTAGCTGCTAAACTGGCAGTTGGTTACACAATGGATGAGATTCTCAATGACGTTACTAAAGTAACACCTGCCTCGTTTGAACCAACCATTGACTATGTGGTGGTAAAAATTCCGCGCTTCACCTTTGAAAAATTCCAAGGAGCAGAACCAATACTCACCACCGCCATGAAATCCGTCGGTGAATCAATGGCGATGGGGCGTAACTTCCAAGAAGCATTGCAGAAAGCATTGCGCTCGCTGGAAACAGGGCTTACTGGATTAAATGAAGTTGAGGTAAAAGATGCTGATGCTGCTCGCAGTGAACTTTCCCGCCCAACACCAGACCGCTTGTTGGTTGCAGCACAGGCACTGCGGCTTGGTGTGAGCGTAGAAGAAATTTGTGCGATTGCTAAATATGATCCGTGGTTTGTACGTCAACTTGCGGAGATTATGGAAGCAGAGAAAGAAATAAAAGGGACAATGCCAAGACCTATTTCTGCTGAACAGTTGTGGCGTTGGAAGCGTATGGGTTTTTCTGATAAAAGAATTGCAGAATTAAATCACGTTGGTACTACGCCAAAGCATAGACATGAAGAAATTACAGATTTACGCAAAGAGCTAAACATCCACCCTGTCTATAAACGCGTGGACACTTGTGCGGCTGAATTTGATTCGGATACGCCATATATGTATTCCACTTATGAAGGCTTTAATGCCGAGTGCGAATCACGCCCAACTGATAAAGAAAAAATTATTATACTTGGTGGTGGACCAAATCGTATTGGTCAGGGAATTGAATTTGATTATTGCTGTGTGCATGCGGCGTATGCTCTGCGTGACGCTGGCTTCGAAACCATAATGGTGAATTGCAATCCTGAAACAGTCTCCACTGATTACGACACTTCTGACCGTCTTTATTTTGAACCACTCACCGCCGAAGATGTGTTTGAAATAATCCACACCGAAAAGAAAAAAGGCAAAGTAAAAGGTGTGATTGTACAGTTTGGCGGGCAGACTCCGCTTAAACTAGCGCGTGCATTAGAAGATGAATTCGGTAAAGATATAATCATCGGCACATCACCAGATTCTATTGATCTTGCCGAAGATCGCGATCGTTTCCGTGAACTAGTTACAAAACTGAAATTAAAACAACCAAAAAGTGGTATCGGGCGTAACATAGAAGAGGTATTGGCTCAGTCAGATGCTGTTGGTTTCCCATTGTTAGTGCGTCCATCTTATGTTCTGGGCGGACGCGCCATGAAGATTATTTATGATAAGCCATCGCTAGAACAATATGTCGGTGAAATCGTAAAAATGTTTGGCGATGGGCCAATTCTGATTGATTCATATCTACAAGACGCAACCGAGCTGGATGTGGATTGCCTGCGTGATACGAAAGGTAACACGTTCGTAGCAGGAATTATGCAACATATTGAAGAAGCAGGAATCCATTCTGGTGATTCTGCTTGCTCACTGCCAGCTTACTCACTTGATGATAAAATCATTGCAGAGATAAAACGCCAAACAGAAGCACTCGCACAAGAGCTAAAGGTCATAGGGCTGATGAATGTGCAATTTGCAGTAAAAGATGGGGAGATATATCTCATCGAGGTCAACCCACGCGCCAGCCGTACCGTTCCTTTTGTTGCTAAATCTATCGGTATTCCTATTGCTAAAATCGCTGCTCGCCTGATGGCGGGCGCATTGCTTAGCGATTTTGACATAAAACAAAAAGCTATTTCCCATGTCTGCGTCAAAGAAGCAGTGTTTCCTTTTGCACGCTTTGCAGGAGTTGATGTGATTCTTGGACCTGAAATGAAATCAACTGGTGAAGCAATGGGAATTGACTCAGATTTCCCTCGTGCTTTTGCCAAATCACAGCTATCTGCTGGCAGCACCATTCCTAAAAGTGGGACTGTGTTTGTTTCCGTTAAAGAATCAGACAAAGCCTTAATCACACCTGCAATTCGTGAGCTTATATCGCTTGGTTTTTCAGTCATAGCTACTCGCGGAACAGCAAAACATCTAAGCGAACAAGGGCTTGAAGTAAGCGTGGTGAATAAGGTGCGCGAGGGTCGCCCGCACATTGTTGATATGCTGAAAGATGGGAAGATTGCCCTGGTAATTAACACCACTGAAGGTGGACAATCAGTTACCGATTCATTCGGCATTCGGCGCACGGCTTTGCTTGGAAAGATACCTTACTACACCACCATAGCTGGCGCAAAAGCTATCGCCAGTGCTATTTCTGCGATAAATACTGGTGGGGGGCTTGACGTGCGCTCCATTCAGTCGTACTTTAGTATAAATCACTAAAAATATTATTATAATCCTCGATGCAAAAAAGGGATCATAGATTCCTTGTATTTTTGTTTTTGCTGCTCTTGGAATAAATAAGGAGATAAAAATGGAAAAATTCCCGATAACGGCAGCAGGATATGCTCGCCTAGAAGCAGAACTGAAACAACGTAAATCCGTTGAACGTCCTGCAATTATTGAGGCGATTTCCGAGGCGCGCGCACATGGCGATTTGAAAGAAAATGCTGAATATCATGCCGCAAAGGAAAAACAGAGCTTTATTGAAGGGCGGATAAAAGAGTTGGAAGCCGTAATTTCCCGCGCCAATGTGATTGATGTGGTATCGCTACGCTGTGAAGTTATCAAATTCGGCGCAACTGTTAAATTAGTCGATGAAGATAGTGAAGAAGAAAGCACCTACCAAATTGTTGGTGAACATGAAGCGGACATCAATATGTGCCTGATTTCTATCACCGCGCCAATCGCCCGCGCCCTCATCGGCAAACAAAAAGGCGATAGTGTGGAAGTAAAAACTCCAAAAGGCGGGAGAAGCTACGAGATTATAGAAATTCTCTATATTGAAGGCTAAATCTCATTTATCTTAGATGCCATGATGAAGTCATTTTTATGCAGCCCGCCAACATCGTGGGTCATTAGGCGTACTTTCACATATCCCCAACCAAAGCCAATATCAGGGTGGTGATTTTCCTTCTGGGCAATCGCTGCGATTTTATTTGCAAGTTCCAGCGCACTATCAAAATCCTTGAAAGTAAATTTACGGAAAATAGCCTTGCCACCATGCGCTAATGCCCAACCGCTCAACTGCCCCAACATAGCCTTTGCATCTTTTTCAGGAATGGCAATTTCTCCAGATTTAACGGCTACACAATTTTGTTTGGAAAGCATCTGTTCAACTCCTGTGGCATCATAATTGCTCATAATTACATGTTAATTTGTTGGTGATAGTAACAACAAAAAAACATATGGCTATAAAAGAAAAAATAAGCTATGTTTTGGTCTAACTAGGTAATATTTACCCATTTGGTAGCAATTATGAATTTTACAGATATACCGCTGTTTAACGTGATGAAGTCTAAGCTTGGCTATCTGTCTGAGCGGCAAAGTGTTCTCGCCCAGAATATCGCCAATGCTGACACGCCAGACTATCAGGCGAAAGATGTTAAAATTCCAAGTTTCAAAAAGGCTCTTTCTAATTCGACTCAACAATTGCACCTAAGAAGCACCAATGAAAAGCATTTTGGAGGTTCAAATATGTCTTCTAGTAGTTCGCATGTAATCAGGCGTGATTCAACCTACGAGCGCAGCCCGACAGGTAATAATGTTGTGATTGAAGAAGAAATGTCAAAAATCGCTGAGAATCAAGCTGAGTATCAGAAGGTTCTGAATTTATATCGCAAATCAGTTGATATGTTCAAAACCGCTATCGGCAAAACCAATGGATAGTTAGAGGAAATAGCATATGCAACTTTCAGATTCACTAGCTATAGCCTCTTCGGGCATGAAAGCTCAGGGCGACCGCCTGCGCGTAGTTTCGGAAAATATTGCCAATGCTGATTCTACAGGCAAAACACCTAATGAAGAACCTTACCGTCGTAAAGTGGTTATTTTCCAAAATGCTCTGGATAAAGAACTCGGCATAAGTACTGTAAAAGTAGCAAAGCGCACCAATGACATGTCAGAATTTCGAAAGAAATATGACCCCACCCATCCTGCTGCTGACGCGCAAGGTTATGTGCTTTATCCCAACGTCAACAGCATCGTGGAAATGATGGATATGCGCGAAGCAAGAAGAGGCTATGAAGCTAATTTAAATGTAATAGAAGTATCAAAATCGATGCTTTCACGCACACTTGATTTATTGAGATAAGGAATAACTATATATGAGCATGAATCCTTTATCCGCAGCCAATGCCTACCGCAACCAACTCAAGCTGCAAAATGATATTGCTGATGCAACTTCACAGGAAGAATCAAACAAACCATCTTTTTCTAATATGGTAAAGGAAGGCTTGCAAAGCGCGGTTGATACCCAATATAAAACTGAATCCATGAAGATGGATGCGCTCACTGGCAAAGTTGATCTCAGCGATTTAGTGACTGCCGTTACCAACGCCGAACTATCTCTGAATACTGTTATCGCCGTGCGTGATAAAGTAATCGGCGCGTATCAAGACATAATCAGAATGCCGATGTAGAATTTCTGTCATCCCGTGCTTGACACGGGATCTAGGGCGACAATCTCTAAAAGAATTTGTGGCTCTAGATCCCCGAATGAATCGGGGATGACGAAAGTGCCTTATTGCAACTAACATTTTCTAGTGTATATGTGTAAAACATGGAAGCAGCTGAAGTATTAGAAGTAATCCGCGATAGTATTTATGTTCTGATTTTAATATCAGCACCAGTGATGATTACTGCGTTGGTGGTGGGTTTGATTATCGCCCTTATCCAAGCCCTCACCCAGATTCAAGAAGCAACACTCACCTTCGTTCCCAAAGTTCTTGCCATGTTGCTGGTATTGGTACTCACCATGCCCTTTATGTTGGAACAACTGACTGGACTCAATAACCGTCTGTTTGAAAAAATCGTTCACATAGAATAGCTACTTAATTTCTTCATAAGCCTGTGTCAACCTACAAAAAGTTGCTACGTCCAACACTTCCGCGCGCAATGTTCCATCAATTCCTGCCCGTTCTAACAATTCTTCAACTGGCACGCCTAATTGTTTAAGTGCCGAGCGTAGCATCTTGCGCCGCTGCCCAAAAGCAGCAGCGACTACTTTTTCTAAAGAATTTTTGGCTACTGGAAAGAGCGGTTTCGGACGCGGAATTAATGTGATAACCGCAGAATGAACTTTTGGTGGTGGAGAAAATGCCTCAGGCGGAAGCTGAAAATCATATCTGCACTCGCACAAAAACTGGCTGATTACCGATAGCCTTCCATATTCACTGGTGTCAGGAGCAGCAATAATGCGCTGCGCCACCTCATCCTGAAACATCAGCGTCATTGATTCATAAGCCCCTGCTCCATGCCCAGCAATATCATCCAGCCAGTGCAAAAGTAGCATAGTTCCAACATTATATGGGAGATTGGCAACTATTTTGCGCGGAGCTGGTACTAGATCCAGCAAATTCACCTTCAGCGCATCACCATGTATGATTTTGAGTCTACCATCACCCCATGCAGCAGCCAGTTCCTCCATAATTGCAATACAGCGGCTATCTTTTTCCACCACCGTAAGGCTTTTTGCCCCCGCAGCCAATAGAGACCGAGTGAGTCCGCCTGGTCCAGACCCAATTTCTATTATGTTATAATCAGTTAAGCTACCAGCATATAACGATATTTTATCAGTTATACCACCATCCAACAGAAAATGCTGCCCCAGTGACTTGCGTGTAAACAGTCCGTGCTTGGTAATCACATCTTTAAGATTTGGCAATGTATAATTCATAATTCCTTTAGACTTTATTGTTATCATTACCAGCGGTTATAGAGTAAATCTACCTTTAGTATGAGTGTATTATGGATAAAATATTATTAGTTGTTACAGCAATTGTTATTAGCACGATGATCGGCGGAGGATTGCTCAAGTTATTGACATTACTCAAAGCCTCACACCTAATTGATTATCCAGCCAAGTTACTGCGTGATGTCGAACGCAAACTCAACCAAGGCAACCGTACTCCACAAGAGCTTAATGTTCGCGCTCGGTCACTTACTGGTATAGTTATAGTGGTTAGCTTAGTAGCTGGATTTTTGTTCCCTCTAATTTTTAGCAACCCTATTTTTACGTTGGTTATCCTAATTATTTCACTTCCACTGGGTAGTAGCTGGAGTCGGGTTAATTCAATAAAAAACCAATTACAGGCAGGAAATTTACCAGCAGCCCGTGAGCAGTTAGACGGAACCGTCTTTCGTCATCACGCAATCATGGACGAGCCAGCACTGGCAAGAGCATCTATAGAATATCTGGCGATACAATTTTCTGAAAAAATAGTTGCTCCAATCTTTTGGTTTATGCTGCTTGGTGTTGCTGGCTTATTTACCAGCCTTGCAGTGTGTTTACTACAAGAAACACTTGCAGGAGCAAGCAGCAAACCTACGCCATTCGGTAAAGCAGCGCGAGACTCACAATTCTTATTTAATTATGTTCCTGCACGACTTGCTGCTTTCTTATGGGTTGTGGCAATATTGTTTCTACCGAAAAGAAACTGGAAAGAAACAGTAGAAAAAATATCATCAGAAATAACTACTGCCACACCAAACAATCTAGCTCTTCTCTGCGCTGCATCAAGCCTGAATTTATCGCTAGGTGGAACAACATCAAGCTATTGTAACGATAAATGGATAGGTGCTGGCAAAACAACCCCTAGCAATTCTGATATAACTCGCGCCCAATTTTTATTTATCGTTCTTTGCCTATTGCTTTTTCTTAGCCTTGGATTCTTTATTCAGTGATTCCATTAGTGAAGACTTTTCTGCATACGAACTTCTCAAGAATTTTTGGTGAATATTAAGGGTTGATTTTTTGCCAATATCATCCCAATTCTTTTTCACCCACTCATCAGCAGAATTATAACCTATCTCGTGCAAATGCTGGAAAAAATCCCAATCCGCATTTACCTTGCTGGAAGCATTCAAATGTTTCATTTCTTCTGGTGAATAAATCAAATGCATCCGCATATCTTTATATTTTTCTTTGGGAAGTTTGCCTTCATTAACAAGTTTGGAAACAAACTCTATCGCCCGCATTTCAGCAGTTAAACTAGAGTTAAAAGTTATTTCATTCACACGGTTGATAATTTCACTGGCAGTTCGTGGCATAGCGTCTCTATGCAGCGGGTTTATCTGCACCAATACCACATCCTCTGAACCACAATTATAAATAAGCGGCCAAATGGCGGGATTTCCCATATAACCACCGTCCCAATATTCTTCTCCGTCAATTTCCACAGCCTTAAATAAAAACGGTATGCAGGCAGAAGCCATAAGAACATCTACCGTAATTTCATCGCAGTGGAAAATCCTTGCCTGTCCGCTTCCAACATGGGTTGCCGCTATAAATAATTTAATAGTGCTGCACGCCTGCAATGCCTCAGGATCCAACATTTCTTCGATTATCTCGCGCATAGGATTGTAATCCAACGGATTAAGTTCATATGGCGAAAAAACACGACTCAGCAAATCGAAAAAATGATAACTGGGCGATAAATCCATGTTCCAGCCAGTTAGTATACGCTCCCATGGATTTTTGTGTAGTGGACTATAAGCTGCTGCATCACTGATGCGTCTCCAGAATTTTTCGAGCATATCCTTAGCACCAGCATTTCCACCCTGCATGTAACCATTCACCAGCACAGCGGCATTCATTGCGCCCGCGCTCGTTCCGCTTATCCCCTCAATAATCAGATTTTTTTCTTCTAGTAAGCGGTCAAGCACACCCCATGTGTAAGCACCATGCGAACCACCACCCTGTAGAGCCAAATTTATTTTTTTAGTTTGAATTACAGCAGCCATACTCAATATCCCTAAATTAGTAAAACTAATATCTATTCATTATGGAATCGCAAACACACGCGCAGCCCTGGATGATTATCACTTAGCATAACGTCTGCATTATGAATACGAGCAATTGCGTCCACCAAACTCAGTCCCAGCCCATTCCCTTTTGTATGACGACTTTGTTCAAGGCGGAAAAATTTCTCGAACACTTTGTCCATATAATCGTCAGGGATACCAACCCCGTTATCAGCAATAATTATATCGATAAACTCATCGTTCTTCTCACAGGAAATATCAATTTTTCCACCTTTTGGGGTAAATTTTATAGCATTATCCAGAATATTGGTAAATGCCTGTGTCAGAAGATTCTTTTCTCCATTTAATACAACCTTAGATTCTATATGATTAACAATCGCGATATCTTTTTCAGAAGCATAAGGCTCATAAAATTCGACCATATTCTCGATAATGTTTTGCAAATCACACGGTTGAAAATCACGAAATTCTGTATTCGCCTCCAGCTCGGATATTTTGAGTATGGAATTAAACGTACCGATCAATTCATGCATATCGGCAATATTTTTTTCTAATAAATCCCGTGCAGGATTATCATAATCAATCTTTCGCAGCCCAGCATCTAATCTATTGATAATGCGGTTTAGGGGGCTACGCAAATCATGGGCAATATTATTAGCAAACTGCCCTAATGATTGAAGCAATGTCTCAATTTTATCCAACATCTTGTTAAGGTTAGAAGACAAATCATCAAATTCATCGCCACCTTTAGTAAATGGTATTCTAGTGTTCAGTTCACCATGCATAATAGTATGGGCAGAACGATTTATAATATTGATACGGCTCATAACACTGCGAGTTATGACCAGCGCACCAACAAAAGCTATAACTAAGGTAACAAGCAAGCTCGCCCAGAATGTCTGCTCGATAATCTGTTCGATTTTTTCTGTGCTTTGCATAGTCTGCCCAACTAGCAAAGTCCTCCATTTTGATAGAGGAACGGTGATTGCCCTTACCTCAATATTTTGGGGATTGTTGCGCGTGCCTTCAATATGAAAGCGCACCCAATTCCCATTTTTCTCAAACAATGATTCCTGCACAGCGTTTGCTGGCCATTCGTTCAAGTTTCCAGCAAGCTTTTCATTTTTATTATTTATCAGAAGATATATTTCCGTGCCATCTTCATCCCCCGCTATCAGCTCTTTAATGCGCGCCTCCACACCAGCAGAACCATTTTGATGATATTCATTTGTCAGATAGCTATATTGCACCCGTACCGCATCGCTTACCTGCCCTTTCACATACCCCATTGCGAAAGTGTAGATAAAACCAAAAAGTATGACTACGGACAGGCTGAAAAGCCCTATATAGACCGATGCCAAACGGAAAGTAAAAGTTTTAAAAAGACGCGCTAATTTTGATTCCATACGTCATAGCGTATAGCAGATTATAGTCATAATGTATAAAAATTATACATTATGACTATGAAAATCGAATCCGAAAGATCTATTTTCCGCTGCGAAGCGAGCGCAACCGAAGATAAGAACTATATGGTTCTTATCTGATATAAATAATATTAGAAAAAAATACTCTAAAATTGTGGCTTATTAGGAAGATCCAATATCGGCATTGAGAAATTGGATTTAGAGCCACCCATTGCTCTGCCCATTTCATATTGCTTAATTATCAAACGCAAATTGGCTGGATTATCTGACTCAGCAATAGCAACCTGCTCGGTAATAATCCCACTAGTGTACAGCACAAACAGAGCCTGCTCAAAAGTCTGCATCCCAGTATCCTGACCTTTTTCAATATGTTCACGAATCTCCTTTATCCGTCCGTCAGCAACTAATTCACGGATAATACCATTATTTAGCATTATCTCCACTGCAATACTGCGCTCACCTTGCTTGTTTAGCACCAACCGCTGCGAGAGAATCGCTTTAAGATTTAATGATAGATTGAGTGAAATCTGTTTATGTTTTTCCTCAGGAAAAAAGTTCAAAACACGCTCTATCGCCTGATTGGCATTATTAGCATGCAGTGTCGCTACACATAGATGTCCAGTTTCTGAAAAAACAATCGCATGCTCCATTGTTTCGCGATCGCGTATCTCACCAATAACAATAACATCTGGTGATTGACGCAAGGTGTTTTTCAGAGCAATACCAAAAGAATAAGTGTCAATACCAACGTCACGCTGCGTGAATATACATTGATTATGCTCATGAATAAATTCAATAGGGTCTTCAATGGTTACAATATGCCCAGAGCCATTAACATTGCGATGTCCAAGCATACCCGCAAGAGATGTGGATTTACCAGAACCAGTTGCACCAACCAATAAAATCAGCCCTCGTTTCTCTAAGATCAAGTCACCATAAATATTTGGTAACTCCAATTGTTCAAGCGAAGGAATATCCGTACGGATACGGCGCAGAACGATACCAGTTTGTTTACGTTGGCGAAAAATATTCATACGAAATCGGGCATTGTTCCAAACTATTGCCGTATTGTATTCAAGAGTAGATTCAAATTCTAATATTGCATCTTCAGATAACAACTCCCGCAGTATAACATCAACATCATCCTGAGTTAATACGGCAAAATCTTGGCTTTTAATATCATGTCCAAAACGAAAATTAGGTGCTGCGCCCACGGTAAAATAACAGTCTGATGCACCAGTCTCTACAAATTTTGCAAGTATAGAATGTACATCTATCGGCATTTTCTAAAATCCACTTTGCTTGTTTTTGGTCGTATTGCTTTGTATATGATCACCAACCTTACTTGCACGTTCCATGATATTTTCTGAATCATCGGAAGTGCTGGTGCTAAGAGCAGAACGAGCCGTTTCCTCAGAAATAATATTCTGGTTTAAAAGACCGTATATACAATCTTTCATAGTAGTCATTCCCAGCTTAGACCCCATTTGGATTAATGAATAAAGCTGCGAAATACGCGCTTCACGGATTAGGTTACGCACCGCTGGCGTTCCGAGCATAATCTCGTGTGCTGGCACTCTGCCACCATCTTTGTTTTTAAGCAGAGTTTGGGTAACCACCGCCTCAAGCGATATTGAAAGCATAGCCCTTACCATTTCTTTATCCGCCGCCGCAAAAACGTCAATTATACGATCGATAGTTTTTGGTGCAGAGTTAGTATGCAAAGTTCCCATCACCAAATGCCCTGTTTCAGCAGCAGTGAGGGCAAGCTGGATAGTTTCCATATCACGCAACTCACCAACTAGGATAACGTCTGGGTCTTCACGCAGTGCGCTACGCAGAGCCTTAGCAAAAGAACGGGTGTTTTTTCCTACCTCACGCTGATTTATCAGCGATTTTCTCGATGTGTGGATAAACTCAACTGGATCTTCAATAGTGATTATATGTTTAGCATCATGGGTATTAATATGGTTGATCATTGCGGCAAGGGTTGTAGATTTACCAGAACCAGTTGGTCCTGTAACCAGAATCAAACCTTTATGCAGCCCACATAGCTTTTTCAGAATTTCTGGCGCGCCTAGCTCTTCTAGGGTAAGCACACGGTTGGGAATACTTCTAAGAACCGCCGCCGCACCATTTAATGTATTAAACGCGTTGACGCGGAAACGTAAATCCTTGCCAAAGGAAATCGCAAAATCCAAATCCAAGTCTCTTTCATATTCGGCGCGCTGCTGCTCTGTCATAATGGAATAGAGCATCTGCTTGATACTATCTCCTGATAGGATCTCGCCCTTATATGAAATCATATCACCGTTAATGCGCAGAATTGGAGGATTGCCAGCAGATAAATGCAAATCCGACGCTTTATTTTTTTGGGTAAAAATCAATAGATCCGTAATTTCCACTAAAACCTCCTAAATGCCTCGAAAGCCATAATAGGAATAAAATGGCTCTATGGTCTATTAGAGCTAATAAAGGTTAATCTTTGCTGAATATTGCTAATATTACCTGGAATTTTTTCACCACGCTCTGATGCTTCAATTAATTGACGGTAAAGCTTCGCCGCCTCATCATAATTCTTCTGTTTATCCAGCATGATAGCTAAATTATAACGATAGGTAAGATTCTCAGGGGCGAGGGAAACGGCACGGAACATTTTTCCAATCGCCTTATCAGAATTACCAATTTTCTGATAAATAACAGCTATTTGCGCTGGAATGGTGCTAAACCCTGGATTTTGGTCTTCCAGCTTCTCAAGCTCGGCTAAAGCCTCAAGCGGAGCTTCATCCGCCAGCAATACCAGAAAATTATTAAATCCATCGCGATGTTGCGGATCAATGTTAAGCAACCGACCATATAGTGGACGAGCTTTATCAAATTGACGCGCCCTATGGTAAAGAGTGGCAAGACCAAAAATAGCTTGCGTATTGTTCGGTGCGTTCTCCAATATATTCTGATATGTCCCCATAGCTGCTTCGCTCTGCCCAGAATTCAGCGCGTTGTATGCCTTCTCAAGTTCATAATCGATATTTAACTTTGGATTTTTATTTTCAACTTTAACACCTAAAGATTCATGTTGAGGTCCAGCGGCTGGAAACTCATCTGCCTTGAACAAATCCTGCATGTCACGGGTGTGATTCATTTTCAATGGCTTCAAAGGTTTTTCTTTTTGTGGAGATGGTATAGACGGTTTAACTTTATCTAACAAATCTCTGCTTTGTGGTGATAAAGATTGAACTGGTTCTGATAAATCACCACTGGCAACTGCTGCTGGCTCTGATAAAATTCCAGCAGGCTCTGGTACAATCTGCGGTTCAATTTTGGTAAGCTCAACCTTAGAAGGCTCGCTCTTCTTCGCCTGTTTTTTCTCTGGACTCTTAGCATTGTCTTTAATTGGTTGTTTTTTTACAGCCTTATCAGCAGGTTTTTTCTCTGATTTCTTTTCTTCTACAGGCTTTTCTTGTTTTGCTTCTTCCTTTACTTCCGCTTTTACCGCTTCTTTTACATCCTCTTTTATTTCCTTGAATTTGCTAGTTGAGTCTATTGGAGATACAGCAGCGTCAATACTCGCAACGGCTGGCGCAACTGGAGGGGCTTCTTTCTCACTAGGAATAGCCAGTGGCAAATCTTTTGATTCAACAACTTCAAGTTTTTTGGTCTCTTCTTTTTTTTCTGCATCCTTTGCATTTGTTTTTTCATCTGGCAGAACAATCAGAGGAACACTACCAATAACAGGTTTATCACCAATAATTCCATCACCACCCGCTGCTGGTGCTAGCGCTGCTAAACGCGCTGGATTGTTGACACTCCTCGCATCTGGCGAAAAATACGCAAATATTTTACCAAGAAAAGACTGGCTATTTTTAGCCACTGCCCTTGAAGCAGGCTTGCGTGATTTTTCTTCCTCAACCGCCATGAATAATTCATTATCCATCATTTGCGCCTTAAAGCGATGGACAACTCCGTCTTTCATTCCATCCTTCAACTCAACTGCATCAGCAAATGTTACCCTCCCGTCAGGCGCGAGTATCGCCACATCACCACGCGCATTGACTGTCTCTTTAAGCTGATCATATTCTATGGCATCAGCTTTAACTATCGTGCCTTGTTGTTCCGCCTCAACATTCCCTCTAGCAACAAGAATAAACTCATCTGGATTATATTCCAGCTTGTCCATGGTAAAATAATTCAGAAAAGCAATAGCGTTCGGGATGTATACTTTTAGCGGTGCATTTTTAGTTTCATTACCAGCATAAACTTCATGGGAAACAAAGACGGCTATACTTCCGCAAATGATAAGTGAACTCAACAATTTGTGGTTTATATGTGGTCGCCTATACATCATACAGTTTCTATTAAAGAAAAATTTAATACATATAGGTAATCTATTTACACGATGATTGCAGCAAAAAAAACAACAAAATTATGCGTCATATTTCTGCATAACATCTACTGGCACATTAATTGCTACTAATTACTAATTAATTGCTTCAGATAAAATTACCAAAAATAACTCCAAAATTATATTAAATCGCATATGAAATCACTTAAAATTACACTGCCAATATTATTATTTTTGATGGCAAATAATTCTCTTGCATCAGGATCAACATATACGCCAACACAGCGCTTTGTGCCACTTCCACCGCCAATGACAAACGCACGCAAACAACCAACCATCACTCCGCCAAACAAATTTTTTCCACTCACTCAATCGCGTTATCCAATGCCCATACGCAACGATGTAAAAATAAAAAATGCTGCAAAAAACGAGTCTTCACCGCCTGAGCCAACAAAAATATTTTCTAAAAATACGGCAAATATGTCACAGGAACAGGCAGAGCAACTCGTTTCTATTTTTTCTTCAGCAAAATAATTTCTATAAATCAAATTTACATGTGGTAATAATGGATCATGCTTGATTTATTTTCTTTAGCTCGTCCTTTGCTCCATGCTCTGCCTCCAGAGACAGCGCATAACATTGGTTTGAGCGCGCTGCGCTGCGGATTAGTGCCGCCACAAGAATTTCAGTCTAATAAAATTCTTACCCAGAATATTTTAGGAATGGAATTCAAGAACCCTGTTGGAATAGCCGCAGGCTTTGATAAAAACGCTGTCGCCATTAATCCACTCCTTATGCAAGGTTTTGGGTTTGTAGAGGCAGGGACAGTCACTCCCCTGCCCCAATCAGGCAATCCCAAACCAAGAATTTTTCGCCTTCCCGAAGATAAAGCCGTAATTAATCGCTTGGGGTTTAATAATAACGGTTTGGATTATTTTGTTCAAAATTTTTCCAAGCGCGATAAAATGCTCGGTATAGCTGGTGCAAATATAGGAAAAAACAAAGATACAGAAAATGCTGCGGAAGATTATGTGCGTGGGTTAAAGGCTGTTTATCCACATGCCGATTATATAACCATCAATATTTCTTCACCAAATACCAAAGGGCTGCGCGATCTTCAACATCGCGAGGCACTTTCGGAACTTCTTTCTGAACTTTCAAAAGCAGGAAGTAATACGGCTCAAACTCATGGTAAAAAAATTCCCCTCTTCCTGAAAATTGCCCCAGATATTGATAAAAATGAATGCGAAGATATTGCTGAAACAATATTAAAACATGCCATTGATGGGCTAATAGTAAGCAACACAACCATATCCCGACCGCAATCGCTAATTAATCAAAACCGTAGTGAAGCTGGTGGATTGAGTGGTGCACCACTTTTCCCTCTTTCTACCACTATACTTGCTGAAATGTACAAATTTACTAAAGGCAAAATACCCATTATCGGAGTTGGTGGTATATCTTCGGCTGAAGATGCCTACATCAAAATCCGTGCTGGCGCTTCACTTATACAACTCTATAGCGCGCTGATATATCAAGGTTTTGGATTGGTACGCTCTATTAATGAAAAATTACCTATTCTACTTTCGCAAGATGGCTTTTCGCATATAAGTGAAGCCATTGGAACTAGCGTTATTTAATCTCTAAGTCCTTGCGATATTCACAGGATAGAACAGTAATGTCATAAACTGGGTGTTCAAGACCAGAAAGAGCAGGACTAGAAGAAAGCATCCAGCCAAGAAAAATCTGCTTGGGTTCTTCACCCGCTTTAACTTCACGAATTTCAAGCAGAGCAGTATTTTCAGGGCGCTCTTCAGGTAGAGATTTCGAGCATTTTCTTGCAATTATCTCTAAATTTTCAAACCTAACCAAAGTTCCAAGTGGAATTTCTAATGTGGAAACGCGCCCCATAACCTTGTTCAATCCTTGCAAAACCACAACATTACTTTCAATTGGCTTATCAGCATCAACTTCTTGAATTGCAGCCTTTTCCTCGCCACGTTTTTTTAATTTGCGGTCAGAATTATCATCTAAATCAGGCTGCGGAGCACTCTCTTCTTCAGAAGATTCACTGGCAGGAATATCATCAACAGCACGAGCCGCACCCATAATAAATATAAGGGGGGATAAGGCGGTAAGCAGAACAAGAAACTGGCGTATCTGTATCACAGAAATTACGGTGTGCCAGTATCAGTTGCAGGAGCAGAATTTTTGTTTTTATCAACTCCACCGCCACTAAACATGAATTTGCCAATCATTTCTTCCAGATTAACTGCTGATTGGGTGAATTCAATTTTATCATTATTGGCGAGCATTTTATCTTCACCACCAGGGGTGATTTGAATAAATTTTTCACCAAGCAAACCGCTGCTTACAACTGACGCTGAAGAATCTTTAGGAAGTTTCGTAGCACTGCGAATCTGCATGAAAACAACCGCTTCATAACTATTTGCATCCAAAGTTAAATCGGAAACTGTTCCAATTTTAATACCGCCTATACGAACATCGCTGCCGAGTGCAATCCCAGAGGCATTGGCAAAATTGGCCTTCACCACATAACCATTTTCAATCTGCATTCCGCTGCCTTTATAGGCAAACACAAAGAATACACCAGCTACAACAAGAACCACCGCACCCATCAAGGTTTCAATAATATTTTTTTGCATAATTTTTCCTAATTAGAATTCGAATGGAATATAGCCATATCAATTCAAAAAATCTACTGCCGATTTACCACCGACCAGAACTACCTCCGCCACCGAAACCACCGCCGCCACCTCTGAATCCTCCGCCCCCTGAACGCCACCCCCCAAAGCCACCGCCACCACGCTTACCAAATCTAAATACCAAAATAAAAATTATTATAAAAATAACTATCAATAATTTAATAAGAAACGGCGGCTCTTCAGGGTTGTTAGCTATATTTGCAGGTGTTTTTCCTTCTAAAACACTTATGATTGCAACCGCACCATCTTTAATTCCCCCCACAAAATCCTTAGAACGAAATTTGGGAAGAATAATAGTTTGTATAATCTGGCTAGAAATCGCATCGGTCAGAGTTCCTTCAAGACCATAACCAACTTCTACCCGAACCCGCCTATCATTAGGCGCAACAATAAGCAAAACACCATTATTTTTACCTTTCTGCCCTATACCCCAATTGCGCCCAAGCTGATAACCATATTCCTCTATCTCCAAACCTTGCAATGAAGAAACCGTAACCACAACTAGTTGGTTACTGGTTTTCTTTTCATGCTGCGCTAGGTTTTGTTCAATATTATTGATGTCATTTGGCGAAAGTATATGAGCTTCGTCAACAACGCGTCCTGTTAGCGCGGGAAAATGCACCGCTGCCAACACTGGCGAAAAAACTACCAGCAGCAACAGAAAAAATGGCAAATACAAGCGCATTTTTTACACTTAGAATTTTACGGCAGGAACTTGCTCTGCACCAGTTGTCGCAGTAAAATTCGCCTTGGTCTGCGCGCCATAAATCCGCGCCCACAACATCCCTGGGAAAGTTCTGATATTGGTATTATATTGCTGTACAGATTCTATATAATCCCTGCGTGCCACCGAGATACGGTTTTCCGTACCTTCAAGCTGCGATTGAAGAGAAAGAAAGTTCTGATCAGCTTTCAAATTCGGATAACTCTCGGAAACCGCAAGAAGCCTAGACAACGCTGAACTTAGCTGCCCTTGTGCTTGCTCAAATTTTGCAATAGCTGCGGGATCGTTCAGATCGCTGGCGTTAATTGTAACCTTAGTGGCATTCGCCCGCGCATCAGTCACCGCTTGAAGTGTAGAGCTTTCATGCGCTGCATATCCCTTCACAGTGCTAACAAGGTTAGGAATAAGATCCATACGCCTTTGATATTGATTCTGCACCTGTGACCAATTGGCAGAAACTTTTTCATCCAACCTAGGAATTGAATTTATTCCGCTAATAACAAACACTGCAATTAGCGCAATCACACCCCATACTATATGTTTGGTTTGCATAATAAATACTCCTTATCTACTCGGTTTATTTAGGTATCCACGCTTCATAACTGGCGGTAGATTTATCATGAATACCATCTCCTCGCAATGAGCCAGAGGGTGCATAGGCATTTTTTGTTCCCGTCAGATTCGGCAAATGCGGCTTTTCCCATGAATATTTTTTTTCATTACCTCTCGGCACTACATCACTGATATAATGCATCCAGCTAAACCACTGCGCGGGAATCTTGCTTGGCTCAGAAATTCCTTTGTAAATCACCCAGCGTTTTTTTCTGCCTGTTTTTGGAGATTTTTTTTCGGTAAAATAACGATTTCCAAACTCATCTTCGCCAATCAGCGAACCGTTAAAGTAGGTATATAATCTAGTTGTGATGGTCATTTCCTAATAATCCAAAAAGCTGCGGAGTTTTCTTGAGCGTGATGGATGTTTGAGTTTACGCAGAGCCTTCGCTTCAATCTGACGGATACGTTCACGGGTCACCGAGAATTGCTGCCCCACTTCTTCCAAAGTGTGGTCGGTATTCATTCCAATACCGAAACGCATACGCAATACTCGTTCTTCACGCGGGGTAAGAGATGCTAAAATCCTTGTGGTGGTTTCGCGTAAATTGGATTGAATCGCAGCATCAAGCGGCAGAACAGCGTTTTTATCTTCAATAAAATCACCGAGATGCGAATCTTCCTCATCACCAATCGGTGTTTCGAGCGACACTGGTTCTTTTGCAATTTTCATTACTTTGCGAACTTTATCCAGTGGCATAACCAAACGTTCAGCAAGCTCTTCAGGAGTTGGTTCACGACCGATTTCATGGAGCATCTGGCGTGAAGTACGCACAATTTTATTAATGGTTTCGATCATATGCACAGGAATACGGATAGTCCGCGCTTGGTCAGCTATGGAACGAGTAATAGCCTGACGAATCCACCAAGTTGCATAAGTTGAGAATTTATAACCACGGCGATATTCAAATTTATCAACAGCCTTCATCAAACCAATATTGCCTTCTTGAATAAGATCCAAGAACTGCAAACCACGATTAGTGTATTTTTTAGCGATAGAAATTACCAAACGAAGATTGGCTTCAATCATTTCTTTTTTAGCACGATTTGTCTCGCGCTCACCTTTTTGTACCGCCATAATCATGCGCTTGAATTCACCTATATCAAGACCAGCAGAACCAGCAATTTTGGCAATCTCACTGCGGATCTCATCAATTTCGGCAGCATCTTTGGTCACAAAATCTTTCCAGCCCTTATCCGTGCGCTTACTTATAGTAGGCAACCAATCAGGAGAAAGTTCGTTTCCTATATAGCTTTCCAAAAACAATTTGCGGTTCACTTTGCGGTATTCAGCAAGACGCAACAAACGCCCTTCTAAAGTCATCAATTGCTTATTGATTTCGTACAGTTTTAAAATCAAGCTTTCCACGCGCAGGATAGTAAAGCGCACCCCGAGCATCAACTCCACCAATTCACGGTGTAGTTTCTGGTAAGTTTTTTCATCTTCCTTGCTATATTTGCCATCACCGAACGATTTATTCATGCGCTTTTCTTGCAGAACACGCATTTTTTTACTAATTTTGGCAAATTGATCGAGGGTTTCTAAAATTTGTGGCTTTAGTGCGCTTTCCATCGCCAGAAGTGAAACCGAACCATCATCTTCGTCATCGTCACTTTCATCAGAGCCGACAGATTCCTCTATTTCTTCTTCCTCGGATTCATCATCTTCTATTTCTTCTTCTTCTTCCTCTTCTTCTACCTCAACGACTTTAACCTGCGTTTTTGCTGCTGGCACCACAATGTTAGGCATTACGCCACCAGTAAATTCGCCACTTTCATTACCAGCACCATAGGTTGCATCCAAATCAATAATATCACGCAGCAAAATAGTGCCTGCGTCCAGTTCATCACGCCAAGAAAGAATTTCTTTCATCACCATAGGGCATTCGCAAAGCGCACTAATAACCACTTCACGACCAGACTCAATCCGTTTGGCTATTTCAATTTCGCCTTCACGCGAAAGCAATTCAACATTGCCCATCTCACGCAAATACATGCGAACTGGATCATCAGACCTGCCAACATTTTCTATTTCTTCTGCAGCCTCTGCACCTTCAGGACGTTCCGCTGAGTCTGATGCGGCATCTTCTTCCACCACATTGATATCAGCCTGTGCCAGAGCGGCTATTGCTCCGTCTATTGCTTCTGGAGAAAACTCATCGGCTGGAAGAACTGAATTTAGTTCATCATAAGTAATAAAACCACGAGTCTTGCCCATAGACAGAAGTTTACGAACAACCGCCTGCTGCAAATCTTCCTTACTTATTTGCTTGGTTTCTTTGGTTTTGGTTTCTTTGACTTCTTTTACTTTTAAATCTTTTTTAGTCTTATTTTTATCTATCATTTTAGATGTTAATTTCTTTTCAGGTAATGGCTTGGTGAATAATTTAGTTTCCGCACGCGAAACCGTTTTTGATATAGCGGGCTTTTTTACTACCTTAGATGCTACCGACTTTACAACGGTTTTTTTATTAGAAACTATTTTTTTATCTTTTGTCTTTTTAGCTATCACCGATTTTGATAGTATTTTTGCTTGCTTGAAGGCAGGCTTCTTTTTAGCAGATTGCTTGCTTACAGCCTTCTTTACCGCAGATTTATCCGCAGGCTTCCGCTTAATGTTTGCGCCAGATTTCGCAACAACCTTCACAGATTTTTTCTGCGCTGTTTTCTGAGTAGTTTTAGAAACTGATTTTTTAGGGATTGGCTTTTTGGCTATCGCTTTTTTCTTGCTAGCATTTTTACTCATATCAGATTTACTGCCTTTTTTATCTTTCGTATCCAACCACAACCACCACATACGATCTCCTGCACGCTATAGTTGGTTTTAGCAAATCGACTGACGAATGGGGACATTAAAACACACGCCCAACGAAAAACAATCTTCTGGCGTGCCACCTAAACATCTTAGAGATAAGGCTTTTTTTATAAATTTCAATAGTTTTCTATAAATAAATATTATTGGTATAAAATTTTTAATGGATTATATGCCTAAATATGTTAAAAATCCCCTAAAATTGTAAATATATTTTTTTCCTTATTTATTGACATATAAGCATTTTTTACACATAATGACGGGAGCTGAACAAATCAGCGTATTTTGTAATTTGATAATTACTTACAGCGGAAGGTTAATTTATGAAAACAATTATTCAACTTTTTAAGTCAGAAGACGGTGCCACCGCAATCGAGTACGCGCTCATCGCGGCTTTGGTTTCCATAGTTGCTATTTTGGCAATGGGTAGCGTTGGTACTCAAGTAAGCAATACATTTAGCACGGTAGCAAGCTCTCTTACCTCTGCAAACCGCTAATTTAAACTGCACAAAAAAAAGCCTCCAGTTTACAGCTGGGGGTTTTGTTTTTTGTGGTATATAAAAAAAATTCCTAAGCGACATCGGTCTCAGCGGGAGCAAAGGTTCGGCGCGCACGAGCCTTCTGCACAGCATTTTGCAGCTCAATCATACGTTCATAGCCTGCCTCATCCATCGACTGACTAATACGCTCCTGTAGTTCCTTAAATTCATATTCAAGATGAGCCACTTCATAAGTGGCGATAGTTTCATTCCACATCAAAGTTGCATCATAATCCGTTATTGTTTCAGAAAATAAATCAGAGATATAATCATCATGCATTTGCTTACGAACATAAGCAATAAACAATTCATGGTTATCGATATCAACATCACTAACCGACTGCAACAATACATTACGCAATGCGTTCGTATTAGAAGTACGAATATCAAGACGCGATAAAGCCTCTTCTACATTGCTTTTATGCAGCAATTTCGGAGATTGCAGCAAAATATTCAACAAACGTTGAGCGAGTAGCTCCAATGCAGCAGAATGATGCTGTGCAATCATATGCTCAATATGTGGTGAACGGATCTGAGCCTGATTACCTAATGATTGCTGACGCGAAGCTGTTTTGCCTGATTGTTTTTTATCGGGATATTTAAGCTGGGTTGTTTGCGTCCGTAATTGATTACGGAAATGGGTAAGATAATGCTGGCGCACGGTTTCATCTGTAATTTTCGCAGCAAGTTTCTGACACGCATCATCCAAGGCCGCACGCCCCTCTGGCAGATCCAGCTTATATTGTGGCAATAACATATCCCACAAAATCTGCGACAAACGTCGTGATGAAAGCAAGATTTTTTCAAAGCCTGCCTTGCCCTGTTTCTGCACATATGAATCTGGATCTTCTCCTTGCGGAAGAACTGCATAACGCAGTGAATAGCTAGGCTTTAGCAATGGCAGAGCAATTTCTGATGCCCTAAGCATAGCACGCTTACCCGCCGCATCAGCATCCAAACATAAAATCGGCTCTTTGGCGAGTTGCCACAACATCCGTAAATGTTCAGGTGTCACGGCTGTTCCCAATGTAGCAACACAATAAGAAATTCCAGCCTGCGCGCTCATAACTACATCCATATAACCTTCCATAACCACCACTATATTGCCATCACGGGCAGGACGCTTGGCTTGGTCGAGGTTAAATAGAAGCTCTCCCTTTTTAAACAAAGGTGTTTCTGGCGAATTCAAGTATTTAGGCAGGCTTTTATTATTTTCATTGTTTGACATCAACCTTCCGCCGAATGCCACAACTTTTCCCGACACATTACGAATTGGAAATATAACCCGCCCACGGAAACGGTCATAAACACTACCGTTTTCCGATACGAAAATAAGCCCTGCTTCAGCTTGCATCGCCTGAGCATAACCTAATTTAATCAAGTGTTGATGTAGAGCTGTACGATCTTCTGGTGCATAGCCAATACGAAACTGTCGAATGGTCTCTGCATGGACACCACGACGCTCAATATAGTCTTTCGCCATCATACCGCTAGGCGCGAGCAACTGCTTTTCAAACCACTGACAAGCTGCCTCTAAAACATCGTATAAAGTTTTTTCCTGCTCAACCTTACGCTGCTCCGCTGGCGTTGGTTTGGCTATTTCAATGCCAGCCTCCCGCGCCAAACTCTCCACTGCCTCTGGATATGATAGACGATCAAAACGGCGAACAAACTCTATAGCGTCCCCATGCGCTGCACAGCCAAAGCAATGAAAGAATCCCTTTTCGTCATTAACAGTAAAAGACGGGCTTTTTTCATTGTGGAACGGACAGAGACCATGATATTCACGACCATGTTTCTTAATCTGCATACGTCTGCCGATAACTTCCGACATCAGAAAATGAGATCGTAAACGCTCTATCAAATTTGGACTAAATCGCATATACTATCTAACCATGAAACCATTACTAAGTAGCCATTTTATAGATTTAGGTGAGCTTCGCTTACCTATACAAATCAAAAAACACCGCACTTCGCGCAGATTGATAGTACGTTATCAACCGCTGCAACAATCCTTAAGCCTCACATTACCCCAAGCCACAAGCATTAAGCAAGGGTTACATTTTATAAATGATAAACGCGAATGGATTTTGCGTCAGGTGATGCAATATTCTCGAGCTACATCATTTTCTGACGGTCAGACAATCCCAGTTTTAGGAAAAAACTTTAGGCTAGAACATGTTGGCGGGCGTGGGCTGGTAAGCGAAACAGAAGATATATTACAAGTTCATGGTGACGCTGAATTTATGGCACGGAGAGTGCAAAACTGGCTCACCCAAAAATTGAGGTCAGAAATTATTCTACTGACACAAAATTTTTCTACAATTCTGAATGTAAAAGTCGGGGCTATAACCCTGCGTGACACCAGCTCACGCTGGGGCAGTTGCAGCTATGATGGTAATTTATCTTTCTCGTGGCGTTTAGTATTTGCACCTTATGAAGTGATGGAATATGTGGTTGCCCACGAAGTAGCACATATTCGCGAACACAACCACAGCCCAGAATTTTGGAAATTAGTTGAGAGGCTCCACCCAGAATTGGGAGCTGCACAGAACTGGCTAAAAAGAAACGGAAAATTGCTATACCTATATGGTACTAACTAGCACCGATACGCATCACAGCAATCGCGTAAAGCAAAGCAATCACCAGCAACAAAACCGCAAGCAATGCCAGATTTTTGTTTTTCTGCGGGTTATCTTTCATTTTTATCGCGACGCACCCAATCCAATACCAGCAGGATAAATAGGGTGAACATACTGCCTATTACAAATGAACTTCCCATCAAATAAATAGTTTGCTGAGAAATATCAGATAAAATTTGCACCTTCTCTATAGTCGCCTGCTTATCCATAAATCACGCTCTTTTTTTGGTTAGTTTATTACTGGAATGAAAAACCATCCGTCCAGCATCATAGCAGTAAATAGCACAAATAAATACAAAATAGAAAAGAGAAATGTTTTTCTTGACCACTTATCACCATCATCAATTAAAGTTTTATGCACATGGTACAAAAAAACTACATCAAGCAATAATGCACAAACTGTATAAATCATACCTGACCTAAATATTAACGGCAGCAACAAAGTGCAGCCAGTCAGAATATAGGTATAAAACAACATCTGCCATTTTGTATATTTCGCTCCAGCAACTACAGGCATCATCGGCACACCAGCGCGAGCATAATCAGAATTTTTATATAGTGCCAACGCCCAGAAATGTGGTGGTGTCCACAGAAAAATAATCATGAATAATAAAAACGATTGTAGTGATACATCCCCTGTAACAGCAGCCCAACCAATCATCGGCGGAAAAGCACCAGCCGCACCACCTATAACGATATTTTGCGGTGTACGTCGCTTGAGCAAAATTGTGTAAATAACCACATAAAAAAATATCGCAAAGGCAAGAATAAATGCCGCAACCCAATTCAGTGCCAACCCCATCAACATCACCGAAAGAGCGGAAAGAAATAACCCAAAAGCGAGTGCATCATCAGCTGCAATTACACCAGCAGGAATGGGACGATTTTTAGTGCGCGTCATAATCGCGTCAATATCACGATCATACCACATATTCATTGCCGCCCCCGCGCCAGAAGCAAGAGCGATGCAAGCAAGAGTTAGTAATTGCTGAAATAAATTTATGTGACCAAACCCACCAAGCAGCGCAACCATCATCCCCGCCAACCCAGTAAACACCACCAGCGACATAACACCCGGTTTGAGCAGAGTGATGAAGTCACGGACAGTGGATGTAGGATGATTAGATGACGAGATAACAGGATAACAAGATAAAGGAATGGTTACGGATTGCATCTTATCATCTCGTTATCTTATCATCACGTTATCTTACTTAACTACTGGCAATTTCTCAAAGCTATGGAATGGTGGAGGAGAAGGCAGATCCCATTCAATAGTTGTCCCCCCATCCCACTGTTTATCTGGGCATTTTTTGCCAAATTTTAGCGTCACATACACCATAATCAGGAAAATCACCACCGATACAGAAGATATGTATGAACCGATTGAGGATACATAATTCCAACCAGCATACACATCAGGATAATCAGGGATACGACGTGGCATACCAGAAAGTCCTAAAAAGTGCTGCGGGAAGAATGTCAAGTTTGCTCCAACAAAGAATGTCCAGAAATGGAGTTTACCCATCCATTCAGGATAAACCCGACCAGACATTTTGCCGAACCAATAATAAAAGCCAGCAAAAATAGCAAACACCGCACCCAGCGACATAACGTAATGGAAATGAGCTACCACATAATAAGTGTCGTGCATCGGAATATCCACCGCAGCATTGGCAAGAACTACACCTGTAACACCACCAACCACAAATAGGAAGATAAAGCCCAATGCAAACATCATTGGCGTTTCAAAAGTAATTGAACCACCCCACATTGTGCCAAGCCATGAAAATATCTTCACGCCAGTGGGAACAGCAATAATCATTGTCGCAATCATGTAGTAAGACTTCGTATCAGCTGCCATTCCGACAGTGAACATATGATGCGCCCACACTATGAATCCCAAGAAACCAATGCAGGACATAGCCGCCACCATCGCCATATATCCAAATATAGGCTTGCGTGAAAAAGTCGAAACTATCTCGCTGATAATTCCAAACGAAGGTAAAATCAGAATATAAACTTCTGGGTGACCGAAGAACCAGAACAGATGTTGGAACAACACAGGATCACCACCACCAGCAGGATTAAAAAAATTGCTGCCAAAATTACGGTCAGTAAGCACCATCGTAATAGCTCCACCAAGCACAGGAACAGCAAGAAGCAACAAAAATACTGTTACTAAAATCGCCCATGGGAATAGTGGCATTTTGAACAATGTCATCCCCGGCGCGCGCATATTGAATATGGTAACAATAAAATTAATCGCGCCAAGTACCGAAGAAATACCCGCCAAATGCAAGGCAAAAATTGCCATATCAACCGACATCCCTGGATGAGAAGCGATGTTGGCAAGGGGCGGATAAAGAGTCCAGCCTGTTCCCGCGCCTTCATCAACCAACGACGAAAGAACCAGCAATATAAATGATGGAA
The DNA here is from genome assembly GCA_025464625.1 of Rickettsiales bacterium. Taxonomy (GTDB): domain Bacteria; phylum Pseudomonadota; class Alphaproteobacteria; order Rickettsiales; family SXRF01; genus SXRF01. The sequence continues at coordinate 162,373 of JAOAUZ010000002.1, forward strand.
TAAGCAACCAGAAACTGATGTTATTCATGCGTGGAAACGCCATGTCTGGCGCACCAATCATAAGCGGCACAAAATAATTACCAAACCCGCCAATCAGCGCAGGCATCACCAAGAAAAACACCATTATAATGGCATGAGCCGTAAGCACCACGTTATATAGCTGGTAATTATCACCAAACAAAGTTCCACCTGGATGTGCAAGCTGTATGCGAAGCAACACAGAGAACGCGGTGCCAATTATACCAGCAACCACCGCAAAAATAAGGTACATAATACCTATGTCTTTGTGGTTAGTCGAATAAACCCAACGCCGCCAGCCAGTTGGTGTATGATCGTGAGAATGATCAGTCATGAAGTACTTCCTTACTTAGTCTTAGTTTTATTATTAGAAATCGCTTTATCAGCAGGTTTTGCATCTATCTTTTCAGCCACCTTATCAATAATACCCGCCTCTTTCTTCTTGAGAGCCATCCATTTGACAAAATCTTCTTTGGAGACGACATCAACCACTATCGGCATAAAGCCATGTCCAACACCACACAACTCTGAGCATTGACCGTAAAACGTGCCAATCTTCGTAGCCTTAAACCATGTTTCATTAAGTTTTCCTGGAACCGCATCACTCTTTATACCAAAAGCAGGAACAGCAAAAGCGTGAATAACATCCGCACCCGTAACCTGAACTTTGATTTTTGTATCAACAGGCACAACCAAACGATTATCAACCGCCAGCAAGCGATGATCACCTTCTTTTAAATCCTTGTCCTTCAGCATATAGCTATCAAAACCAACATCTTTTTGCTCAGGATATTCGTCTGGATATTCATAATGCCAATACCACTGATAGCCGACAACTTTAAGGGTCATTTCCGCATCGGTGGTTCGCTCCATAAAATAATGCAGACGCAAACTTGGAATAGCAAGCGCCACCAAAATCAATATTGGTATTGTTGTCCAGATAATTTCCAGCTTGGTGTTGTGGGCATTTTTACTAGCGACAGGGTTTTTCTTACGACTAAAACGGAAGCATATATATAGTAGTAAAATGAGTACAAAAATTGAAATGGCAAAACACATTAATAGCAAAATATTATGCATATCATTAAGCTGCTCCATAACTGGTGTCGCCGCTTCCTGAAAATTTAATTGCCACGGCCTAGCAATACCTTCATAAGGTTTTTCAGCAGCCTGTACAACAGATGTTATGCTTGCAACAAGCAAAGCAGTCAGTGAAAATAATTTATTCATCGCTCTATACTTCTATAACTAAATGATATATTTTTTTATGAACCAGATATTACAACAATGGGTTTTGTAATCTTTCCTTGCTAGATGTGCAAGAATTTTTGTAGAGTAACATCAAACAGATATAATATTGTGCATAAATGTTACACAACCCTACCATTGATGATATATTTTTTGCCCGAACAGGGCTGGATAAGCCACGACTTTTAACTATTGTTGCTGACAGTTTGCTGGGCATGGATGATGGCGAATTATTCCTTGAATATAGCCAATCAGAAGCTCTTTCTTTTGATGATGGAAAATTAAAATCTGCCAGTTTTAATACCCAGCAAGGTTTTGGCCTGCGCTCGGTTCTTGGTGAAGCCAGTGCCTATGCCCATGCCTCTGATTTAAGTGAAGCAGCTATAATTCGTGCGGTGGACACTGCCCGTGCCGTTCGCCACGGACAAAAAAATATCCACGCTGATATAGCCCCACCATTTGGTACTAATTCACAGCTTTACACAGATATAAACCCACTAAAAGAAGTAGCGTTTGAAAGAAAAATTGAGCTGCTACAACAAATAGATTCCTACGTCCGTAGTCAGGATTCACGAGTTAAACAAGTTTCTGCTTCGCTTTCTGGGCAATGGCAGGCGGTGCAGATAATAAAACCAGATGGACAAATTACTGGCGATATTCGCCCGCTGGTACGTCTTAATGTTAGCGTAATCGTTGAACAAAACGGACGTATGGAGACTGGTTCAAGCGGTGCTGGTGGGCGGGTCGCTTACGCTGGTTACATAACCGAAACGAACTGGAAAAAACTTGCTGATGAAGCTCTACGCCAAGCACTCATAAATCTGGAGGCAATTCCCGCCCCTGCTGGTGAAATGCAGGTGGTGCTTGGTTCTGGATGGTGTGGGGTATTACTCCATGAAGCAATCGGGCATGGCTTGGAAGGTGATTTTAACCGCAAAGGCACATCCGCTTTCTCAGGCTTACTCGGCAAACAAGTGGCGAGCAAAGGCGTAACTGTAGTGGATGACGGCACATTGTTAGACCGCAGAGGTTCAATCTCTATTGATGACGAAGGAACTCCCAGCAGTCGCAACATATTGATTGAAAACGGTATTCTGACTGGATATATCCAAGACCGCCTCAATGCAAGGCTAATGGGTATGCGGGCAACTGGCAATGGCAGACGCGAGAGTTTTGCCTGCCAACCTATGCCACGCATGACCAACACCTATATGCTGGGGGGTGATACCAAACGCGAAGATATAATATCTTCAGTAAAAAGAGGTATTTACACAGCGCATATGGGTGGCGGACAGGTTGATATTACCTCAGGAAAGTTCGTTTTTTCTGCTTCAGAGGCATATTTGGTAGAAAATGGCAAGATAACCGCCCCCCTTAAAGGCGTAACTTTAATAGGAAACGGCCCTGACTGTCTGACCAAGGTAAAAGCCATCGGCAATGACATGGCTCTGGATGATGGCATCGGAACTTGTGGAAAAGCTGGGCAATCTGTCCCTGTTGGAGTTGGGCAACCTACTCTTTTAATTGATTCTTTGACCGTTGGTGGTACGCAGGTAGCATAGATAAAATTTGATATAAATTTTGCTAAAATACCCCCTATTAATAATTCCATCTTTGGAATTGTTACAGTTGTGTTACAGAATGATTACAGAACTGTGAAATTGCCTTTTTACTTGTCATTTATATTTGCTCATAGTATCGCTTTTAGATATCATTAACCTATGAACAAAGATTAGCGCAAAGCTAACGGCAACAAAAAAACAACGTAAAATGGGGAATTATCTATGAAATTTAGTGCAAACCATCCGATTGAAGTTTCAGGTTCAGCTACTCCTCTAGCTGCTAAAGTATGTGAGAGTTGTGCGGCTGGTATGGGTGGTGGAATGGATTCTCCTAGTGCTAATGTGCAGAGCGTGATTGCATCTGGTCGTAGCAATACTGAACGCAGTATATAGACACAATTTTTTATAATAAAAGAATTCAAGGGGAAGATTTATCTTCCCTTTTTCTTTTTCCGATATTGTCATCCCGAGCGTAGCCGAGGGATCTTAGCTTTGTAAGAATAATGACAAGATTACTCATTACATTCGGAATGACAGTCTCTTTTGGCTAAACGTGGACTGCACGACCTAAAACAGCAAGAGCAGCTTCTTTTACCGCTTCATTGAGTGTTGGGTGCGCGTGACAAGTTCTAAAAATATCTTCGCTACTGCCACCGAATTCCATAATCGTCACTGCTTCAGCAATTAATGTCCCTGCATGAGGTCCTATTATATGTACTCCCAGCACCCTGTCTGTTGTTGCATCAGCAATAATTTTTACAAAACCATCGGTCTGCCCCACAGCGCGCCCACGACTATTAGCCATAAATGGAAATTTTCCAACTTTATAAGAAACGCCTGATGCTTTAATTTCTTCTTCGGTCTTACCAACACTCGCCACTTCTGGCCATGTGTAAACCACACTCGGCACTAGATTATAATCAACATGCGTTTTCTGCCCTGCCATATTTTCCACCGCAGCAACGCCGTCTTCCTCTGCTTTGTGTGCAAGCATTGACCCTGCGATTACGTCACCAATTGCGTATATCCCCACCACATTGGTTTCAAAATGACCATTAACTGCAATACGCCCGCGATTATCAAGCTTAACACCAATTTTATCCAACCCTAAACCTTCTGTGTATGGTTTGCGCCCAATAGACACTAACACCACATCACCTTCCAGCTTGGTTGCAAGTCCACCATTTGCTGGCTCAATGGTCAATACAACATTTTTGCCCTTGCTATCAGCAGAAACTACTTTACTGCCGAGCATGAAATTCATTCCCTGTTTTTCAAGCACGCGTTGGAATTGTTTGGCAACTTCAGAATCCATTGCTCCGCCAATGCTACCCAAAAATTCTACCACGGTAACTTTCGCACCAAGCCTGCGCCACACCGAGCCAAGTTCCAAACCAATAACCCCACCGCCAACAACAATCAGGTGGGTTGGTACTTTATCAAGCGTCAGCGCACCCGTTGATGACACAATCCTTTTTTCATCAATCTCAACATTCGGCAGCTTCATAACTTCCGAACCAGTAGCAATCAATATGCGTTTTGTTTTGATAGTTTCTTTGCCAACAACAACTTCATTCGCGCTTCTTATTTCTCCGTGACCTACAACATAAGTAACTTTATTTTTCTTGAATAAACCTTCGATGCCTTTGGTGAGATCAAGCACAACTTTATCTTTACGAGTAAGCATGGTTTTTAGATCGAGATCCAATTTTGCCTTGATACCGTGCGCTGCGAAATTATGCGTTGCATCTTCAAATTTTTCGGAAGATTCAAGCAGAGCTTTAGAAGGAATGCAACCAACATTGAGGCAAGTTCCACCAAGCGCACCGCGCTTTTCCACACAAGCTACTTTCATACCCAACTGCGCCGCACGAATCGCCGCCACATAACCACCTGGTCCACCACCAATAACTACTAAATCAAATTGTTCTTCAGACATTTTTTATTCCTATCTTCTTATATTAAAGCCCCAGCAACAACCTGCGTGGGTCTTCAATTGCTTCTTTTACTTTCACGAGGAAGGTAACGGATTCTTTGCCGTCAATGATGCGGTGGTCATAAGAAAGTGCCACATACATCATCGGACGAATCACCACCTGCCCTTTAACCGCAATTGGGCGGTCTTCGGTTTTGTGCATTCCAAGAATGCCAGATTGTGGTGGATTGATAATCGGTGTGGACATTAGCGAGCCATATACACCGCCGTTAGAAACGGTAAATGTTCCACCTGATAAATCGCTCATCGCCAGCGAACCAAGGCGGGCTTTTTCTGCCAAACGCGCAATTTCTTTTTCAATTTCGGCAAGTGATAGCAAGTCCGCATTGCGAACTACTGGTACAACTAAACCCTGCTCTGTGCCAACTGCTACGCCAATATCATAATGGTTTTTATAAACGATTTCATCACCCTGAATTTCTGCATTAACCGCAGGTATTTCTTTGAGCGCATTCACCGCTGCTTTTACAAACAGCGACATAAACCCCATGCGCACACCATGCTTTTTCTCAAACGCATCTTTATATTCCGCACGCAGAGCAATCACATTACTCATATCAATTTCGTTGAAGGTGGTAAGAATAGCTGCGGTGTTTTGTGAATCTTTCAGACGTTTTGCAATCACCTGACGCAGCTTGCTCATTTTCACGCGTTCTTCGCGTGCGCCTTGTGGCGCAGTGGCTAATGGCTGGTGGCTAGTGGCTGGCGAAGAAACAGCAGAAATTATATCACCTTTGGTAACGCGACCATCTTTGCCAGTACCTGCGATAGAAGAAGCTGGAATTCCAGTTTCATCAAGCATTTTGCGAGCTGCTGGTCCTGATTGTGGAGCAGAAGCAGAAACAACTGGAGCAGATGATGGTGCAGGAGCAGAAGAAGCAGCTTTAGGTGCAGAAACTGCGCCAGCAGCACCAACTTCAATAAGCCCAAGCAACGCGCCAACCGCAACGGTTTTTCCTTCTGGCACATTGATAGATTTCAGCGCACCACTGGCAGGAGCATTCACTTCCATAGTCACCTTGTCGGTTTCAAGCTCAACCAAAGGCTCATCCGCCTTAACACTATCACCAACCTTTTTGAACCAGCGCGCAATAGTTGCTTCTGAAACAGACTCACCAAGCGAAGGAACAATAATTTCACCAGCCATGATTTTTATCCTTAAATTATTATGATGTTTTATAATAGAGAATTTCAATTCCCGCATTGAACGCTAAACCAAGTGCTTTTTCAACATAAAAAAGGATATTTTTGCTATTAATAACAGTTAATTAATAATAAGAAACTTGCTAGAGATAATTGGATTTGCTAGGATTGATGGCTTACCCAACAATTTTTTTGTACCAAATCATGACCAAAGAACAGCAAAAAGAAAAAATTTATTTATATGATTCCACGCTACGCGATGGGGCGCAGTCTCGCGGTGTCGATTTTACCGTAGCTGATAAACAGGCAATCGCCCGTGAGCTGGACAAAATTGGTATTGATTATATCGAAGGCGGTTGGCCCGGTGCTAATCCTAATGATGATGCTTTTTTTGCCGAACCGCCAACTCTGCGCCACGCTAAACTCTCCGCTTTTGGGATGACGCGCAGAAGCGGGCGCAGCGCGGATAACGACCCTGCCCTAAATGACCTGCTTGAAAGCGGAGCAAAATCAATATGCCTTGTTGGTAAAAGCTGGGATAAACAAATAAAATCTACACTTAATGTTTCGCTTGCTGAAAACCTAAAAATGATAAGCGATTCAATCAAACATGTTGCAAAACATAAACGCGAAGCACTCTATGACGCAGAACATTTTTTTGATGGTTATAAATCCAATCCAGAATTCGCAATTGATTGCTTAAAAGCCGCTTTTGATGCTGGCGCACGCTGGATTGTTCTATGCGACACTAACGGTGGCTCACTGCCCTTTGATATTGAAAAAATTGTCGGCGAAGTTGTAAAACATATTCCGAACAAGAATCTTGGGATTCACTGTCATAATGATACTGATAACGCCGTTGCCAATTCACTTTCTGCGGTGCGTGCTGGAGTGCGTCAGGTGCAGGGGACAATTAACGGGATTGGTGAGCGTTGTGGTAATGCTAACTTGATTTCTATTATTCCAAACCTCATGTTGAAAATGGGCTTTAGCACTGGTGTTACGACAGAAAAACTTTCCTCACTCACCCTTCTTTCTCACCTTCTCGATGAACGCCTCAACCGCGCTTCTAATCAACATGCGCCTTATGTTGGCAGTGCTGCTTTTGCTCATAAAGGCGGGCTTCATGTTTCCGCAATGGCAAAAGATTCAACGAGCTATGAACATATAAAACCAGAATTGGTTGGAAATAAACGCACCATTTTGGTTTCTGACAAGGCTGGAAAATCAAATATCGTAGATAGACTCACGCAATTTGGTATCAAAGTAAAAGCTGATGATGAACGAGTCAGCGAGTTGGTGCATGAAGTAAAACAGCGTGAGAAACAAGGCTATGCCTATGAAGGAGCGGAAGCAAGTTTTGAGCTTCTGGCGCGCAGGATGCTTGGCACTGTTCCTGAATATTTTACGGTGGAAAGTTTCCGCGTGATTGGTGAGCGCAGGCAAACCGCAAAAGGGAAATTGGAAAATATCTGCGAAGCAACCGTAAAACTAATTATTGACGGCAAGGAAACAATCAATGCCGCCGAAGGTAATGGTCCTGTAAATGCCCTTGATGGCGCGCTGCGCAAAAGCCTAATCTCACATTTCCCAAGCATCAAAGATTTGATCTTGACCGATTATAAAGTGCGTATCCTAACCCCGCAGGACGGTACAAAAGCTATCACCCGCGTTATGATTGAATCACGCGATAGCAAGGGAAATATTTGGAATACTATAGGTATTTCCGCTAACGTAATCGATGCCTCTTTTAATGCTCTGCATGATTCGGTGACATATAAATTGATGAAGGATGCAAGGAGAAAGTAATTGCCTCCAATAGTCATCCTCATTCGCCCGCAGATGGGTGAAAATATTGGCGCAGTGGCGCGGGCTATGAGTAATTTTGGACTTGAAGAACTGCGCATCGTCGCCCCGCGTGACGGCTGGCCGAACCCAAAAGCAACCGAAATGGCAGCAGGCGCAGAATCAATAATCACCAGTGCAAAAATATATGATAATTTTGCAAATGCTATGGCAGATATTCATTCCGCATACGCAACAACTGCTCGCCCCCGTGATATGAACAAGCGAGCAGTTTCACCAGAAATTGCAATGCAAGAAATTACTGCTTCTCTTGCCCCACATCCCTCATCCCCCACTCCTATCAAATGTGCGCTAGTATTTGGCCCTGAACGCGCTGGGTTGGAAAATGAAGAGATAACCTTATGCGATAATATAATCACCATTCCTACTGGTGAAAAAAATCGCTCACTGAATATTGCCCAATCCTCAGTGATTATTGGCTATGAATGGTTGAAGGCAAGTAGTGAGTTAGAAGTTATGAGTGTTGAGAAACAAGTTCACAACCCAGCACCTATGACCGACATGTTCGGGTTATTTGATCAACTGGAAGAATATTTGGATGAAAGCGAATATTTCCGCACACCACATAAAAAACCAATCATGTGGCAAAACCTGAAAAATATGCTGCTTAGAGGAAAATGGAGCGAACAGGAAATCCGTACATTCCGTGGAATGTTGCGTTCACTCTGGGAACGCAGCAAATAATTATTGCTAATTCTTCTGTCATTTTGCTGAAGAGCAAAATCCATGTCTTTTAACGGAAGGATTGTTAGTTAATCTTTTTCCCTGCTGTTGCTCTACAATAAGTACTTGGGCTAGGATAGGCTGCTACGTTGGCAGCGCAGGATGAATCACCAGTTATAATGCCGAATTTCCCCTTGCTGGGACTGCCGTCGTCAATTTTTTCGTCTATTTGGCGGACAACATCCGCAGGAATGCCAATTGGATTTAAAGCAAGCCCTACTCCATAACCACCGTATGTAGCATATGCATTTGTTCCATAAGTTCCAATTGCGTACCCCACCCTTCCAACGCTAGTTGTAGCAGAACCCACTACAATAATATTCCCTGTGCGAAAAAACAATGGTGTCCATGTAGGATGCACTAGACTTGATAAGCAACTTATAAAAAAACCTGTAGTGTTGTCATAGGCTGTTGCTGTGTATTCAACACCAACTAGAGAGCTTCCGCCATTTAATCTACCATTAGCGGTATATTTGCCTAGCCCTGTGGCGTTAAGCTGTAGCAGCAGTTGTGAAATTTCACCATAAACAGCTGGTTCAGTACATTCGCCAGCGTTGTATGGCGTAGCACCAGTATAAAGGCTGCGTATAATTCCATCGCCGTCACCATCTCGTACCGTATTTGCTCCAAAAGTTGTCCCTAAAAATTCGGTGGCATTAGAACAATCACCTGGAAGACAATTATATTTTACCTTAAAAGTGTTAATCTGGGTTTCAATATCGGAAATTTGAGTTATCTGTGCGCGAATCCTTCCCGATTCAATTAAATTCCGCCCCACCATTATTCCACCAACCACAAGTCCTATGACTACAAGAATGACTGATAGCTCAACTAATGTGAAAGCAGATTTCACTGTTTCATCATAAACAAATTTAGTTTGCCTGACGACGCAGAAATGCGGGAATGTCCAGATATTGATCCTGATCTTGAGCTTTTGCTTGGCGATCCGATGATTCAGCAGTCTGCGATGTTTTCTGTACCACCTGTACGCGCGGTTCCTGATATTCTTTTTCACTATCGTAACGCGATGAAAGAGCGCGGCCAGCATCTGCCATTCTCTTAAAGAATCCGCGCGCTGAAGCAGCCGCTTCACGAATTGGCTCTGATGGTTCACGACGAGACGAAACAGAAGAAGGAACAACTCTCACCACAGGCTTATGGAATATTTGATTTTCTTGGGCAGCAGGCTGGGAAAAAACAGGCTCACGCAATACCGCACTAACATCTGGGATAGAATCTACATTTTGCTGACTATACTCATCTTCTTCTGCTTGCTCATATGCTTCCGCTGGTTTTTCAAAACGAACTGCTCCACCCAAACGCTGCTCAAACTGCGGGCGCGCAGGAGCTGCTGGCATATCACGAACATTATCAAGCGGAGCAACGCGAGGAGATGCTTTAATTGGCTCTGGCTTTACGGGTGAACCGAAACTATATGGCTTTTTTATTTCAACAGGAGTTGTAATTTTGCTAACAACATTATTGCTTGCAGCACTCAGTGCTTGGGTATCAATACCCGTTGCAACAACCGATACTCGCATCTTGCCTTCCATCGCATCATTAAATGTCGAACCGAAGATAATGTTAGCATCAGGATCAACTTCTTCACGAACGCGATTGAGTGCCTCATCAACTTCAAAAAGCGTCATGTCCAAACCACCAGTAACGTTGATTAGCAATGCACGCGCACCTTTAAGCGATACATCGTCAAGCAGCGGATTAGAAATAGCTGATTCAGCAGCTTCAATAGCCCGACGATCGCCTGATGATTCACCAGTTCCCATCATCGCCTTGCCCATCTCGCGCATCACCGTGCGGATGTCAGAAAAATCCAAATTTATAAGCCCCGGTTTAACCATCAAATCAGTAACGCCACGCACACCAGAATGAAGAACCTCATCTGCCATTTTGAAAGCATCAGCAAAAGTGGTGCGCTCATTAGCAATTCGGAAAAGATTCTGGTTAGGAATAACAATCAGCGTGTCAACATAGCCCTGTAATTCTTTAAGCCCTTCTTCAGCAAGGCACATACGGTGCTTACCTTCAAATTGGAAAGGTTTAGTCACCACTGCAACAGTAAGCACACCCTGCTCTTTAGCAATTCGTGCCACCACTGATGCTGCGCCAGTTCCAGTACCACCGCCCATACCCGCGGTGATAAACACCATGTTGCTACCTTCAATGTAAGCTGCGATTTCTTCTTTCGCTTCTTCAGCTGCCTCACGTCCAACATTGGGATTCGCACCAGCACCAAGCCCTTTGGTTATCCCTGCACCTAACTGAATGGTGCGCTCTGTAAGTGAATGGTCAAGAGCCTGCGCATCAGTATTAGCTACCACAAAATTCACGCCCTCAAGATTTGAGGCAATCATGTTATTGACCGCATTTCCACCTGCACCACCAACACCTATAACCGTGATAGTAGGACGCAAATGCTCAATTTTCGTTGGAATGTGAAGGTTGATTGTCATGACTTAAGCTCCAAAAAATATTTGCACCTGTGCATATATTGAACAATTTTATAAAATTTACCACTATATTTTGTAGGTAAACTCAAAAAAAATTACGTCCATACAAATTTTAGCCCACAAAAAAAGCCAGATTCATGAGAATCCAGCTTTTTTTAATAATACAATAAAGTGGAACTAAGAAGCCTTCTTATCTTTCTTTTCTTCTTTTTTAGCAGCCTGAGTACCACCTGTAGTAGCCACAGAGAAGCTTGCAAAACGGTTCTGGAATTTTTCCATCTGACCAGTCTTACGCAAATTCACACCACCAACCCATGCTGGATGAGTAAGCGGATCAACGTCTAGCTGCAAAACATCGCCTTCCTTGCCCCAAGTGGAGTAAGTATCATATTTTGTACCGTCAGTCATAACGACTGTAATTTTATGATATTCTGGGTGAATTCCTTGTTTCATAACGCCATATCCTAATTTAAATAACATTTTTGGAGGGTGACTTTTAACCCAAGCATGAAGCCATTGCAAGCAAAATAGTGGTTTTTTATGAACAATATAAAGATTTTGTAGAAAAAAGATTGAAAAGCAATTCGCTAGACACTAATCACTATGCGTTATGCTTGCTTGAATATCTCAAAATTGGGGGGATAGCTCAGCGGTTAGAGCAGGGCGCTCATAACGCCTTGGTCGGGGGTTCAAATCCCTCTCCCCCCACCACCCTACGCCTTCGGCTTCGGGTGGCGCAGCCGTCCGAACCGATCTTAGGCGTAGGAGTGTCCTCCAAAGCTCGCGTGCGAGCGAAGGATGGACTAGTGCTACAGGTTCTGAACGTATCTACCAGCTCCAACCATCACTAACTTTTGAGATTGCTAAATCCCACCATTTGTTCTTGTTTTTCATCCCATAATGCTAGGCGAATATATTTAAGGCTCTGAAACAGGGTGATGCGCGTAGCATCCGATAGCTCTTTATTACTATCAAAACATTCCTGAAGTCGATAATTAGGGATCATCGAGCATAGATGATGAATATGATGAAAGCCTATATTGCCAGTAAACCACTGGAGCAAAGGGGGCAGCGCATAATAAGAACTTCCTTGCAGTGCCGCCTTAGAAAAACTCCAGTTTTCATCATGCTCCCAATAGGTATCTTCAAATTGATGCTGAATAAAAAACAACCACTGCCCAACAAAAAATGCGCCTATTAAAACTGGTAAATAAACCAGCACAACAGCATTCAAACCAAGAAAAATCGATAATGTTCCATAAAAAATAAAGAGCATTAAATTTAGTGTCATAACACTGCGCCATGACTGAGCAGGAGATATTGGATTATAATATTGTAAAAAAGGAGCAGATTGCATGGGCGGAATACGCTGTAGAATAAGCATATAAACTGGTGGACCTAGCAAGAAAAGAGTAATTGGATTACGATACAAGCGGTAAAGAAAACGCCTGCCCGCTGAAAGAGATTGGTATTCTTTTACCGTCAACGTATCAACATCACCCGATCCTCTACGAGTTAGGTTTCCAGAGTTTGCATGATGTTTATTATGTGCCCTCTTCCACAAATCATAGGGTATGAATGTGAGAATGCTAATGAGCCTGCCTGTCACATCATTAGCACGCCTAGAAGAAAAAAATGAGCCATGACCGCAATCATGCTGAATGATAAATAGCCTTATAAGAAATCCAACAGTTGGCAAAAACAAGGCAGCATATAACCAATATATCTCCCCGTAAATTGCCACAAACATAATTGCTATAGAAAGCGAAAAAAGAATCAGGGTGGTAGAAAGTTGGAGAATGCTACGCTTTATATCTGAGCCTCTATATGAATAGCAATGATCCGTCAGTTCTTTGATGCGCTGCTTTTCTTCAAAATCGTCACAACCCAGCCCATCATTAGGAATATTTTTGCTAGCCATAAATTAAATTAAGCAACCCCTAAAATTGTGATTTCCAACGAGCAATATTATCCCACGGAAGTGTTAAAACTGTTGGCGTTGTAGATTTTATCCAATTTTTGATACCTTCCACATCATCGCGCTTAATGGTGGGAAGTTTAGTATCACGCGCAATCTCCGTAGCGCGGTTATCAACTTCAATAATCAGCGTCCGCCTTTTATGTTGTAAAGCGCGTATTCCACCATGCAGACGCGTTCCCAGAAAGTCAACGTCAAGAGTGGCAAGAGCATTGTCATATGCTGCGAGTGTCGGCTCTAATATCTCAATATTTTTTCCTAGATTCATGGCTTTCACATATTCATCGTCACCTTTCATTTGTGACCAGAGATAAATCTTCTCATAATTTTCTGCCAACACCGTCAACCATTTTTTATCTAATTCGGGATCGTAACGATAAGCAGTAACTGTTGTAAGAACATGCGGAGCGCGCTGGCTAGGAATCGAGGCGCAATGTTCTGGCGTAAGCTTCCACATAGTGGGGCAGGCTGTGTTTATGACATTGTTTATGCCAATTATTCTGAGGCGTTGCTCGGTATAGCTGTCACGAACAGAATGAATATATTTCTTAGAAAGTAATTTTCGCAAGAAAATAGCTGTTATAAAATCCGTCGGTCGCTGATAGAATTTCCAGCCAACACCCATCAGCACGGGCTTTGGTAAAGTCAAAGCATCGAAAATACCAACTTTCCATTGCGGGCGTAATAACCAATTGGCACAAAGCAAATTAGTTCCGCCAACAAAGGCAACATCGCTATCTGCTATATCTTTACGGTTTTTACTACTAAGCGGAATATGGCTGGGAACATTAACGAAACTATCCTGCGGATAGATTTCACGCAGATTTTTTGTAACTGCATCCATAATAATCCCATCCCCGAGATTATCAGACGCTATCGACGTATCAAATAAAGCTATTTTTTTCATCTGCCAACCTAATGTTATTTCCTAATTATAAGAAGTTCTAGTCTGATATTATATGTGGTGGCAAGCCAAAAATACTCTGCCAGATACGTTTAAGCGCACGCGAAACAATCATTTGCCAGAATTCAAAATTAGATTTCAGTAATAAGCCAAGTGCTAATTTTACATTTTTATGCCTCAACACCTCTCGTAATTCATAAAAACAAATAAGTGCCTCTATTTCGCGTGCGCGACGCAATAATTCAGACATTTGAACAGCAGAAAATTTATCACGAAAAAGATTCATAAAATATTGATTGGTCACTCTTTGCAGAACATGGTCGTAATGCTTGCGATCTTCCTGCTGCCCCTTACGCGACACATACCCAAATGGCTGCACATAGCTGTAATATGGAATATCAGTTAATATAGCCTTGCCACCAGCCGCAAAAAAACAGAGCGATATATAATAATCCTGTCCCATACGATCTGGAACATAATACTCAATAGAATGTTTACGAATAAAATCAGTACGAAATATCGGCTTAAACATTCCATAATCAAAATGTTTCGTGGCATTGGAATGTTTAAGAAAAACGTCTAAATCAATAATGCGCTTGCGTCCTTTATTAGGAAAGGCTGTACCCACAATTTTGCCTGCTTTTTTATCAAAAAAATACTGGTTATCAGCAGAAAGTTCAACATTGGCAGAAACAGCATCATCTATCATATTTTTTAATCGATTTTCTTCAAACCAATCATCGGCATCAAGCACCGCAATCCACTCACCTCGCGCTTTCTGCATAGCATAATTTCTGGCGTGCGACACACCATAATTTTTATCCAATCTGAACACCCGCACCCGAGAATCTTTTTGCCCCAATTTACTAGCAATTTCGAAGCTATTATCTGGCGAGTAATCGTCAACAATAACCACTTCCATGTTGTCCATTTGCAGTGCGGATTTAACTGCCTTTTCCAAAGTATCAGCAGATTTATACGCTGGGATTATGACGCTAACTAAAACTGCACCTGAATCTGTCATAAATCCATGACCTTATTATAAATTATCTTTAAATTTTCGATATGGTTAGCGCGGATAGGTGGCGATGCCCAAAATGAATTATACGCTTCAACCCCTGCCCTTGCCACCACATCATCATCACGAGTGATGCTTAGCAAGCGCGTTAAATCTTCCATATCACCAGAGCGCATATGCCAACCATTTTTGCCATTTTCAATTCTCTCAGATGCAGCGGAAACATCACTAACTATAGCAGGAACACCACGCGCTGCTGCCTCCGCTACCACCAAACCGTAAGTTTCATACCATAAGCTAGGAAACACCAACGCCCGCGCCTTTGCCAGCTCTTCAACCACCTGCGCTGACGACACCCAACCAGTTACACGACAAAACGGATATGATTCTGCCAATTTACGCAAAGACCCATCCCCAACCAGCGTCAAAGAGATTCCTGCTTTTTTTGCTGCCTCCAATAATATTTCGATACCTTTTTCTGGATCAATCCTACCAACAACAACAATAGATTTATTTTCCCTTACATTCACAAGCGGCAGATGCGGAACATCAATAGGGTTCTCCAACGGGAAATAATTTGCATCTTTAGGTAAATATGGGCGCAGCAAAGAAGCTGATTGTTTTGATAACGTAATATAATTTTTTACATCTTTAGGCAGACCACCAAATTTTTGCTGAATAAATGTCCGCACCACACGATATAATTTATGAATATAATGACGCTTGTCACACTGAGTTTTTATGCAATCAAAAGACATAGCACGCTTAGGGCATGGCTTACATTTTATATAGTCAAACAGCGCACCATTAGGGCAGGCTGGGAAAAAATCATGCAGCGTGCAAACAACTTTGAAACCAAGATTATTTGCCATGCGCACTGGGCTTGTGGTTAATGCTTTTGTATAGCCATGAAGATGAATGATGGTTTCTGCTTTATCCATTTTTTTTAGCACACGATTCATCGCCTGCGCAGCTTTGAAATTCCACAACCCTTGCAGCATTACCAAAGGATTTTTCCCCGCATTTATAAGCTCGGTTTGCCCGAGACAAATAACTTCTAACCGCGCGTTCTGAAGCTCTGGACAAATTGGCGCACATGCCCCGATAAAAATCACCTTCACACCAGCTTCAGCAAGCCCAACAGCCTCATCAATAGCCACTTTGCTCGCCCCGCCATTAACGTGGCAATAATCATTAAGGATAATGACGGTGTGATTATTCATGCTTCTGTTGATTCAAATCGTGAATTTATGGTCTGCATCATATTTTAACTCTCGCCTCGTATGATTACTAGCAATACAAGCCGTGGCTGCGCCTAGAAATAACGTTACCATCTGATCCTCTATCATTGACATCGCTATGCCATAGAACACTATAAACGTAACTATACTTAAAGCATGTATTACAGAAGAAGATTGTTTATCACTAACCCTCACACACCTCCACCATAACCACCCCATATAAACAAAGCTCAATAAACCAAAATAGGCATAAAGAAAAATAAACATATTATCAGCTGGGCTGAAATATTCCTCAGAATAGAATCTTTGCGCTCCGCCAATCCCTCCTAATCCCACGCCGAATGGGAAAACCTCTTTACGTTCTATCCATAACCATGCCTTTGGCCACACATCTTCCACCCGCATATAAAACGACTTCAAACTAAAAACACCATAGTCGTTAGGCATAATAAATTGTGGTAATAATATGGGTAAGACCACCATTAATATGAATGCAAAGCTTATCCCTATTTTTAGGGCAGGAATAGACCTCTTGTGAAAGGTAAGCAACAATCCACAAACAAAGGCAAAGGCAAGAATAGAGGCCTTTTGTGTTGAACAGTAAAGTATTATCGCAGTCATCAACATTATTATAATCCGCCCAAGCAAAGAACGTATATTAAATAACAGGATAAAAGCCAACAACGGTGTAACAATAGCCACGTTTATTGAGGAACGCATCAAACCGCCAGCCCTTTTATCCGCTCCCGATATGTCCCAATCACGGCTGATATCCACCTGTATCTCGCCCATAGTAGCCTTCAATCCTGCCCATGGATATTCAATAAAGTTATATTTATCAATAAGTACGCCAATGAAAGTGATTATAAAAAGAGCTAAAACCGCCAAAACCACCTGCTTCGGTGGGTTCATCAAATAAGGCGCAAGAACAGCTCCAGCAAGGGCTGTAAATAATAGTTTTATACAATAAAATATTACAAAAAAACTTCCTATGTTCACCATGCTGATAAAACCATGCAGCAATATGATAATAGCAAAAATATAAAACGCTGGATGAAGTTTTTGCTTTAATCGCTGCCTTGTAATAATATCCACAGATAAAGCCACTACCAGCAACAAATCGCGAATAAAGATAAGGTAATCCGCCCCAATGGCATTAAGCCCATAACGTATTGGACCTTCAAACAGATAAAAGGAAAAATAAGTGGCCAGACATAAATATATCAATATGTGCATAGTGTTTGTTCGCTATAATTAAAATACTGCATTAATGCTATAAAAACTGGTATTAGTAACATAAAATCAAGCATTTGCCAAGTTATTGCTTTAAATCGTAAAAAATATTTTTAATGCGCTGAGTTAACTAATATTTAACATTCATAGTGTAATTATTTGGTTGCATGAAACTTAAATTACATGTAACACGCATAACTCGTAAAAAGATTTTTTAACTAACCAAAGCAGAAAGTTAATCCATTGGTCAAGCACAATTTTATCTCATTTACTGCTTTATGCACGCTTGCGTTGTTGGTTTCGAGCTGCTCCAAATCAACTTCTTCGTCATCTCCTGCTAATAAAGAAGTTAAGGAGAGTAAATCGTCTTCCGAAGAACCAAAGTACAACTTCAATACTGAGTCTGTAGTTGGCAAAAACACTGGAGAAAATCCAGCTGAAGAAACAGCTACAACACAAGATAATACTCCACCTACTGAGCAAAAAACTTCAACAATAACAAAGCTAAAGAATATCAAGGAAGCTCCACCAGTTGGCTCGTATCAATTGCAGATAGGCGATACTATGGATGTTAAAGTGCGCCTTAATCCTGAGCTAAATGAACAGGTTATAGTGCCGCCAGATGGGTTGGTTTCCACCACCATGGCGGAAGATGTTATGGCTTATGGGCGCACAGTGAAAGAATTGCGTAAAGATCTTACAAGGCAATATGCTAAAGAATTAAATGACCCTCGCCTTTCGGTAATTATGCGTTCATTTGCGCCTAACCGTGTTTATGTGACTGGAGAAGTAACTCTACCTGGCGAATTTGTAACGGTTGGACCTAGCCTTACTTTGCTTCAGGCAATTGCACGCGCTGGTGGACTAAAAAACTCAGCAGATCCAGATAATATCATAGTTATACGCCACAAAAATGGCGAGGCTCCAGTTGCCTACACCGTTGATTACGAAGCCGCCCAGAGTGGTGCTGACCCATCAAGTGACGCTAAACTCGCTGCGTATGACGTAGTGTTTGTACCGCGCAGCGATGTTGCAGATGTTTATGTGTATTTCCAACAGTTTGTGCAGCAGTTCCTGCCACCATCTTTTGGTATGTCATATCAACTTAATCCACAGAACAATATTAATAGATAATGGAAGATACATTTAGTATACGCGACATAATAGCCGCATTCTTTCGCCAATTTAGAATATTTTTTCTAGTATTTTTAGGCGCGGTCTCGGTTGGGCTGTTGACTATAATTATTGCTACGCCCATGTATCAGGCATCTGGAAGCGTGCTAGTAAAGTTCGGGGCTGATGCCGATGCTAGGGTGAATAATCCTGCGGGAAATCAGTACACTTCAACGGTAGATCGTCGTGAGATTATGCAGTCTAATCTCGATATTCTCCAGAGTCATGATCTGCTTAAAATGGTAATGGAAAAAATAGGTATAGAGCGTATATATCCTGGCATTACGGAACAAGTTGGAAGTAACGATTCTCCGCTGGAAGTTGCGATTTATATGATGGAACGTAAACACTTAACCATCAAATCAAGCCAACAAAGCAATGTTATTGACATTAGTGTACTTAATTCTAATCCAGAAATCGCCGCAGAAATTGTAAGTAATATACAAACCATTTTTATTGCTCGCCAATTAGAGATATTCAACAAACCGCAAACAACCTTTTTACAAGAGCAAGTTACTCTCGCTGAAGAGCGTTTAAATAAATCTCAAAAAGCACTTCGTGATTTTAAGGCGTCTGTGGGTATGTCTTCAATCGAGGAAGAATTAAATGAGCTGTTAAAGCAAAAAAGCAGTGCTGCAAGCGTTGCCTTTCAGGCAGTTGATGATGCTCAAAATAAACTTGCTGAACTGCGCGATAAAGAAACAGAAATGCTTTCTACCTACAAATCAGACAGCGCTCCTCTAATCACTATAAGAAAATCTATTGCTGAAGCTGAACGGCAATTGCGCGAACGGCAGGATAGCCTCAATTCTAAAAATGGCACGCTATCTGAACAAACATTGGGAATAAATAAACGTATAACCAAGCTAGAAGAGCAACGTAATCGTTATAATGATTTGGTACGACAGGTACAGGTTGATGAAACTAGTTATAAAAATTATCTCGCACGCAGTGAGGAAGCTCGTGTAAATGAAAATCTTGGTGAGAAAAAAATTACTAGTATTTCAGTGGTGGATTCTCCTAGCATACCAGTCAAGCCGACTACTCCTCGTAAGAAGCTGACTTTACTTATCTCAATGCTCGCTGGCGGTGTGCTGGGTGTCATCTGTGTGTTAATTCGTGAAATATTTGATGAAAGTTTTAGAACTCCTAAACAGCTTAGTGAAACTCTTGGGCTGCCAGTCCTTACCAGTTTTCCAAAAAAAGATGGGGCAATGCAGCTTTTCAATAATATTGAACATTTGCTTGCTAACGTCCCTCAGCCTGTCATCCAGTTTGTTAGCAGCTATGAAGGTGAAGGGGTGGATGATATAGCTATTGATTTGGCGAATTTGGCAACGCAACAAGGAAAAAATGTGCTGCTGGTAAACACAGAAAAATTGCAAAAAGATTTTGCACAGATTCATTTTGAATTTACCAAAAACCACAATAACAGCTGGACGATTATTACAAGCTCTGGAATGCTGAACAGTGAATTAGGGCAATCACTCGCTAAACTGGCAAGTGGTAGTGTTATGGTGGTTGAGGCAGAACGTACGCGTGCGCCAGTGGCTAGTGAAGTAAAACGCTTGATCGAATCGTTAGGCGGAAAAGTAATAGGCGGCGTTCTAGTTAAAAGGCAGATGTATATCCCTGCGTGGATATATAACAGGCTCTATAAATAATCATATTTCGTAGCATTCGTTATGCACGTCCTTATTGCTAACAACATATACCCTCCAATCATGGCTGGTGGTGCCGAGCTAATAGTTGCGATGCTTGCTGAAAGACTTGTGCAACGCGGTCATCGTGTAACGGTGGTTTCTACCTGTTCACCAAATTCTGAACCATATCCTGTAGAAATCCGTAATGGCGTAGAAGTCATAAGGTTTTTCCCAAAAAATATTTATTGGCACTGGGAACGCGGTGACAGACGCGGTTATGAAAAAGCTCTCTGGCATTTGCGCGATGCTTGGAACACAGATGCAGGAAACAGATTCAAGCAGATTCTTGCTGAACACAAACCTGATGTTCTGCACACCCATTTAATTGATGGTATGTCAGCCATATTATGGCGAAAAGCTAAACAGGCGGGAGTTCCTGTTATCCACACAGCCCATGATTATCACTTACTTTGCCCGCGCGCCTTACTGCTTACAAAATCACTAAAAATATGTACTGATCCGCAGCTCGGATGCCGTATCTATCGTGGCTGGCATATTAGAACTACTAAAGATATCGATCTTTTCTGTAGCCCATCGCAATTTCTGATAAATAAACATATTGAAGCTGGATTAATGGCAAAAGCAACAGCTGTTATGCGTAATGGAATTGTTCTGCCAACAAATATTGACAAAAAACAGACCGAAATAAAAATAAAAAAATTTATATTTGCGGCGAGGCTTACCATTGAAAAAGGTTGTGAAGTTTTGCTCGAGGCTCTGAAATTACTCCCTGCTGATTTGCAGTTTGAATTTTCTATTGCTGGCAAGGGTGATTATGCCGAAAAATTTATGAGTCTAGCTGCAAATGATAAACGCATCCGTTATATTGGCTATATAAGTGGCGAAGAAAAAGATGCTGCTTTCAAAAATTCTGATTGGCTACTGATACCATCTTTGTGGTATGAAAATGCACCCGTAGTGATTGTCGAGGCGGCTGCTTATGGTATGGGAGTTATAGGCAGCAATATTGGGGCAATCCCAGAATTTGTGCATCATGAAAAAACTGGATTATTATTTGAAGCAGGAAATGCAAGATCACTGGCAGATGCAATTATTCGTGCAGTTAGCGATAAACAAATCCTACAAAATTTAGAGCAATACACTGCTCCACTTCTTGCTAACTCCAGTGTAGATAATATGGTGGACGGCTATCTGAAACATTATGAGAGCATAAGGAAATAATCATGAAAAAATCTGTTCTGGTCGTAGGCGGTGCTGGATATATCGGTTCACATGTTTGTAAAACATTGGATGCTGCTGGCTACCACCCAGTGGTACTGGACAATCTCTGCACTGGTTATCGCCATTTTGTACGTTGGGGAGAACTGGTACAAGCATCGGTTTCAGATATCGATATCGTGGCAAGTACTGTAAAAAAATATAATATCGAAGCCGTAATTGATTTGGCTGGTTCGATAGAAGTTGCAGAATCCGTTGCCAATCCAATAAAATATTACGAGAACAATTTCGCCTGCAAACTATCTTTCCTGCAAGCATTAAAGCAAAATGGCGTTAAAGCTTTTGTGTTTTCCTCAACTGCTGCTGTATATGGCGAACCAGAGATAGTGCCAATCCCTGAATCACACAGAAAAAATCCTAAAAACCCTTATGGATGGTCAAAATTTTTATTTGAGCAACTGCTCTCTGATTTTTATAATGCAGGTGGAATTCCTTGGATGGCGCTGCGCTATTTTAATGCTGCTGGCGCATCTTTCGATGGAGATATTGGTGAAAGCCATGAACCTGAATCACATCTTATTCCTCGTGCCTGCTTCGCTGCACTAGGTAGGGCACCTGCGCTCGATGTTTACGGCAATGATTACCCAACACCAGATGGTACAGCAATTCGTGATTATATTCATGTTATGGATCTAGCCAGCGCACATATTCTGGCATTCGAAGCTCTATTATCTGGAAAATCTCCAGCAGCCTATAATTTAGGAAATGGCGCAGGAAATTCTATTCAAGATATACTTGCTAGTTTTACTAAACTAGGACATCCTGTGCCACATTCTTTTAAACCACGACGTGCTGGTGACCCTGCACGATTAGTTGCTGATAATAGTTTAGCTAAAAAAGAACTAGGCTTCAAACCACTCTATGGTGACATAGACAAAATCATAGGTTCAGCCTACAGTTGGCATGAGAAAAATTGAATAAAAATTGATGTTTATTCAAGGCAAAAGCCGTAATTAATTTAATTTTAGTTAACATCTTTGTGCTTTAATGACACTATAAGTTAATATATATGTGCATTCTTTGTTAAACATTTTAAAGCGTGAGAATATTTATGACCATCATGAAAAAAACTAAACTTTCTTTACTTTCTCTTTCAGCATTGATGATAACCACTGCTACACCAGCTGCTGCTGTTCCCATTGTTCCAACAGAAAATGTTCTAAGGGGATATTTCGGTGTAAATTTACACATGGATAATTGCTGTGGTGATTATACCGACGTAAATAAAGTAATAAGCAGGCTCCAATACATAGGTGCGCGCAGAGTTAGAGATTGGCCAAACAACGATGGTCTAGTTAATAAATGGCTTGCCATACGCGCAGCAACTGGCGTTACATTCCACGCATCTATGTCACAATCATCACCAGATGGTCAGAGGAGAGCCCTCACTCGCACCCAAAATTGGATTAGAACCTACCCTGGTCTTATTGACGTTATTGAAGGAACCAATGAACCAGATACAGCACCTGCTGCGGCAATTGGTGCATCACTTGCAGACTCAGCGCGCTTCCAAACAGACGTATATAATGCTGGGGTCGGCTTGGGTGTAAAGGTTGACCAACTCAGCGTTGGGGCTGGATGGACAGCCCCACTATGGGAAGGAAATTACAAAAATTTTGGAAAGCCTCCCGCTCAATTTGGCAATGCCCATACTTATCCAAACCCTGGTGTTATACCTTCTGCAGCACTTAAACGCATTGGGGATCTAGCTGCCTATTCTGTAGATGGCAAGCCAGTTGATCACACTGAATTTGGTATTATGCAATCGACAAAGCAAACTGATGACGTAAACAGTGCCTTCATGCACATGGCTCCGTTCAGTGCCTATCTACTTGGTAGCGCAGGGCTATCTGTTTACGCACTAACAGATGATTCAACGAACGTGGTCGGATTTTACAAAATGGATGGTACGAAAAGAGCATTTGCTGATTACTGGCACTATACTACACAGCTCCTTTCCGATCCTAACGGTAAAAATCTTCATTCGGGAAATGTCAATATAACCTTTACTAACCAGAAAGCTGCTGGTGTAGCACCTGCTGGTATCAAAAACGTGGTTATGTATAAATCAAATAAGTCAATCTGGATTGCAACATATGACGAGGAAAAACCAGGAGCGGCAGCTGGGTCTCAAACCATAAAATTTAATAAAGCCTACCCATATGTAAGGGTATGGGACGGCCGCACTGGTCTGCTAGTAAATAGCTTCAGAAATATAAGTACCCTGAATATTAACCTACCTATAAACCATGTATTTCTTGTGGAATTATCAGGATCGGCATCATAATTAAGTGAAACTTAGTGTTTGGTTTATTGTTGCTTAATGTTTGTATGGTTAAATAAACTACTGCCATACAAACATTATTCTCTTGGTTCACATTATGAATATACAAATGAAAATTGAAAATTTTGGAGAACTACAGGCTCGTTACCAGATGCTGCCGATGGCTAACCGAGCATCGGCGGTAATTTCTGATTCCGAGCCAGTTCTTACTGCTGCGCAGCACATTCTAACCAACCTGTCGAAGCAACCTAAATTGCAGCAGGCAATTTCTAATTTAAGAACCAATACAGCAACAATTTCTAGAATCCGTGTCTCTGAAGCAAAAACCGCACTGCTGGATGATTCTGTCGATTTTATAAAGGTCGCCAGTCAAAAATTAGAGATATGGCGTAAAACACTAGAAAATATCGCAACAGGTGATGCGAAAGCCACTCTTGTAAAGGACAAATTGCCAGAACATCATTCCGTTGCCAGTGGCAGCGGATATTTGTCTCTGATAAAATTGATTATCATGGAGCTATCCAGCATTGATAAAGACAATACATCAACCTACGACTCCATGCTCACGGAAATTCGTCGCTGCACCACCATCCTCAGCGATTGCGAATGTGCCTCTGAATTAAATAATGTGGTATTGCATTAGATAACTAGATGGCTTGATAACTAGATTACTAAGTGCTATTACACTTTGCTATAATCATGTCATCTTATTATCTAGTCATCTAATGTCCACTATCCGCCATATATCCGCAGGAAATGTAACTTTTGGTAATGATTTGCCTTTTGTCCTCATTGCTGGTCCATGCCAAGTAGAAACCCGCGACCATACGTTATTTATGGCAGAAAAGCTGATAGATATTGCTGGGAAACTTGATATCCCCTTTATCTATAAATCTTCTTATGACAAAGCCAATCGCACCAGTATTGGTGGAAAACGGGGCTTGGGATTGCTCAAAACCTTACCAATTTTTGAAGAAATCCGCCGTGATTTGGGAGTTGCTGTTCTTACTGATGTTCACACCGAAGAACAATGCGAGATAGTCGCCCCTTATGTTGATATATTACAGATTCCTGCATTTTTGTGCCGTCAGACAGACATGCTCCTTGCCGCTGCAAAAACTGGGAAAGTCATTAATATCAAAAAAGGGCAGTTTCTCGCTCCGTGGGACATGAAAAATGTTGTCGATAAGATGGATTATGCTGGTAACTCCAACGTTATACTCACCGAACGTGGTGTTAGTTTTGGCTATAACACTCTGGTCACTGATATGCGCGCACTACCTATTATGGCAGAAACTGGCTGTCCAATAGTAATAGATGCCACCCACAGCGTGCAACAACCTGGGGGACAGGGCAAAGCATCAGGCGGGGATCGGCGCTTCGTGCCGACTATTGCTAAAGCTGCTGTTGCAGTGGGTGTGGCTGGAGTATTCATGGAAACCCACCAAGACCCAGACAACGCGCCATCCGACGGCCCTAACATGGTCAAGCTGGAAGATATGGAAACTCTGCTGAAGCAACTGAAAGAGTACGATAAGATAGCCAAGGTTTTATAACTACACTTCTTTAGGCTGGAGTTTCTGAATCGAGCTATACATAAACCAAAATAACACTATTTGGGCGAAGGCTTGGCTTACGCTGTAAATCAATATTCCCTGTTCTGGCTCAAGTTTATACACATAGCTGAATAAAAACCCGCCAGTTATCAGAACAAATCTTCCGAATTCCCATATTGCCGTCAGCAACTGTTTTTCCATAATCTGCAAGGTATGTTGAACCGCAACGATAACCATTTGTGGAAGGTAGCAGATGCTGAGGATATTTATATAAATAACCGCGCCTGCCCACTGCTTGCCAAATACAATCGGAACCAAATAAAAAGCTGTTGCATTAATAAGAGCCAGCCACGCAGAGACAATAATAAATTGCCCTTTGGTTATCTGCAAAAAACGGCGGCGCATAGCGCGCGGATCAGAGGTTTGGGTTTTTGCCGCCTCGCCTAAATAGACTTGTAAAATCGAGGTGCTTATAAGCAGTAGCGGGCGACCAATTATGCGCTCGGTCAGAAATATAAATCCCGCAACAGTATTCGAATAAATGATAGGAACAACAAGCGACATCATCGTATTTGTCCCAAGCACACTAATCATAGACGACCAAGTGGAAATCAAAGGAAAGTTAGAAAAACGCTTGGCTATCGCAAGCATACCCTTACGGCTTATGTTAGGTAAAACATCGCGCGGTTTAAGCACGAGGCGCGATAGCATACTGAAAAAGCCCGCAGAATGCCCTAGAATAAACCCGATAATTAGCCCCCATGCCCCTGCTCCCATCAAACCCAAACCAATCTGACTTACGGGACCAGTCACACCTTGATAAATTTTGGTTTTGGCAAGAACTGCAAACGCCTCTCTCTGCGTTGCATAACCAACCATTATTTGGTAAGCACCAATACATAAAAACCCAACAGGAAGCAGGTGACGATAGGGATAAAGCGAACCAAGCGCGTAGCTAACTGAATTATCAGGCGTAAACAGCAAACAGCCATAAAGAACTGATGTAACAAAAAAAAGTGTAAAAAAACAAACCGCCAGCAGATTCGCTGCATCTTCTTTGCTTTTTGCTATCGGCAGAGCCATATCATACCGCAGTGATGCTACAACCCCTAATATCCCCAGCAAGGAGGTGAAAAAACCAACAATACCAAACATTTCTGGCGAATAAATGCGAGTGAGGGCTGGCGACAACAACAATGAAGTAAGTTGACCGAGAGCCGTTCCCGTAAACATAATTAAAACGTTACGCGCAAAACTGCCATGCGTGAATTTTTCACGAAGCCTAGCACGCACTTTATTTATAATATTTTTCATAATATATTTAACCAATTACCTTTAATGCTGCCCGTCTTATGCGTCTCCACAGTTTCTTTGCTGACTCTCCAAGCCCTAAACTCATAATAATTTTTACGATAGCTCTTTTTACCAGACCACCATATTTTTTCTTTGCGAGCGTAGCTTCATCTGGTGCTTTCCATGTAGCGAATAGCGTCTCAGCAGCATTAATCCACTCACCCCCAACATTACGTTTTTTTGCATAGCTCACAAGATCCTTAATATCTTGTAAAGCCCCTGCAGTATCAAACTGAGCATTAATAATAGTCTCAACATCTAATTTTTTAGGGAAACACGGCAGAGCATCACTCATACCCGCTGCAAGAAAATTCATTTGCGTACGCACACATTTTTCACATTTTCCGCAATTTCCACTCTGATCCACTCCTGCCCAACAAACTTTTAGGGTTCTACAAGCGACAGAAGAATCTTTTATAATACCAACCTTATCAGTACGGACAAACCCACAACCATCATGCACGATTGAAAGAGCATTCCCAGACATCAGATGTTCTGTTACTGGGTTTGACCCCCAAGGAAGACGTAGCACATCATAAGAATGCGAACTGCCAATCAATCCGAACTCAAATTCATCAGAATACATCTGCAAACAGGCAGCAAGCTCTAGCCCGTGCGAATCATTCCAATCCTGAATCTTTAGATCCCTGCTATTGGTACGCACAGTCCGTAAGTCAAGACTAAGATCATCAAGTAACGGCTGCACACGCTTGGCAAGCTGCTCAAATGCAGAAAAATTATACAAATCAACATCAAACCCATGCACCATCAGAACCGAACGTAATGGATAACGAGTAGAATCAGGCAGAACTTTGGTGTGACGCAAAGCAGTAAAGGTTGCATCAACACCACCAGAAAATGCAGAAATGGCTTTTTCTTCTTTGTGTGATTTATATGAATTATCAATCCTATCTGGAATAATTTCTATTTTTTTATAAGCTTCTGGATTCCAGCAACACCATGCTAACTGCAATTCCTCTAAATTACGCATTGCAACACGCGAAAGCACACCATGAATTTTTAGCGGCTTTCCAAGCCCCATCGCATATAAAAGAATGGCTAGAACATGTCCATCAAGAACAGTATGTTCCGACCACGGAACTATACGATCAAGCTCGTAGAATACATCTATTTTCTTTGCAGAACCATCCTCACGCAAATGTGTAACTCTCCTGCTCTTGCCATCAACTATGCTATTGCTTACTTCTAAATGTAGATATTGATCACTAGTCATGCTGTCCTGCTCGTACATGTGGTAATAATCTCCAGATATAAACTGCAACCAATCCATTGGCAATCGCCATAAATAGAAACACCTGCGGAATTGTGAAGTGCAAAGACAGCAAGGCAAGAGTAATAATAGCAGCAGCAACCATAAAAATTGCATTTATCACATTATTAGCAGCGATAATGCGGGCGCGGTGCTGTGCGCTGCTATCATGCTGCATAATGGCATAAAGTGGAACAATATATAGACCAGCACAGATGGCAATTAGCAATAAATCAAATAAAATCCAAAGGCGCGAAAATGAGGAAATAAATTCACCAACGCTCATAAGCGTTCCAGAAACGGTTGGGACATTGTAAATACTGGCAAAATACAAATCTATCCCAAAAATTGTCATCCCTAACATAGATATTGGAACATATTTGCTGGTGATTATTCCTTTTAACAACTTGTTACAAAGGAAAGAACCTATGCCAATTCCCACAGAAAACACTGTTAAAAAAAGCGTAACAACTTCTGATTCCGCAGATAACACATCTTTGGCATAAGTCGGAAATTGTGAGAGATAAGTAGCCCCCACCAGCCAGAACCATGAAATGCCTATTATACACAAAAACACACGTTTATTTTCGCGCGCAAAACCAACTATATGCCAAGTCTCTTTCCAAATATTTTTTTTGATAACAAGTGATGGCTCAGGCGCGGGTGAAACGGGAATATAACGGCTGGAAATATAACCAACAACCGCCACCAAAAGTAGCGCGAACGATACCAATGCAACCCCCTGTTGATGCAAAATAAGTATTCCGCCCAATATCGTCCCGAATAAAATCGCAAGAAACGTTCCAGCTTCGATATAAGCGTTGCCAAGCAACAGCTCATCATCTTTTAAATGCTGCGGAAGCAGTGCAAATTTGATTGGCCCAAAAAATGTTGAATGTACACCCATCATGAAAAGTACGGTCATCAAAAACCACACGCTGCCCGTGTAGAATCCTATAGAAGCAGCTACCATAATAATAATCTCTACAAATTTTATTATTCGTGTGATTTTAGCACGATCAATTTTGTCAGAAACCTGACCAGCGGTTGCTGAAAAAAGAAAAAATGGGAGAATGAAAAGCCCTGCTGCCGCTGTTACCAAAAGCTGTGCATCTCCATTTTCGCCAGATGCCAATCTGTAGGTAATCAACATCACCAGAGAATTTTTCAGCAGATTGTCATTAAATGCGCCCAAAAATTGCGTTACAAAAAGCGGAAGAAAACGACGCGAGGCAAAAAAAGACATAGAACCTATCCCAATAATATTTTTGGGCTGCGTTGTAACCCGAAGGGACAGGATAATTTTTGCGAACAACTGCGTCGCAATGCTTGATCGTAGCCACCGCTACGCTCTTCACCTTGCTCCTTGTATTTCATCAAAAATTCTCTCTGTCGCATCATAAAAATATTGCTGGGATAGGTTCAACAAAAGCCTTGTTATTAAAAATAATCTGACCATACAATATATTAAGAATTAAAATAGGCAAATCAGAATAATGACAAAAGCAGCAGCTATAGAAAATATAACAGATTCACATGTGGAAACCATGGTTACACCAGAGTTTAGTCATGCCTTTGATTTACTTGAAAATACCAAGAAAAATATATTTCTAACTGGAAAAGCTGGCACTGGTAAATCTACATTTTTGCAATATTTCCGTGAAAACACCGAAAAACAAATCGCCGTAGTCGCGCCTACTGGCGTTGCCGCTCTTAATGTTGGCGGGCAAACAATTCACTCCCTGTTTCGCCTGTCACCACGTTTTGTTGACCAAGATGCAATAAAATATGATCGTCGTAAAATATTCAAAGAACTTGAGTTGCTTATAATTGATGAAATTTCTATGGTACGCGCTGATGTCTTTGACGGAATTAACCGTTTCTTACAGCTCGCCCGCAAAAATAACGAGCCTTTTGGTGGTGTGCAGATATGTGCAATAGGTGATTTATTCCAACTCCCGCCAATCGTCTCTAACGAAGAGAAAGAATTTTTTGCACAATATTATTCATCACCTTTTTTCTTTGCCACAAAATCATATGAATCTGCCAAATTCCAAACCATCCAGTTTTCCACCATCCACCGCCAGAATGACACTGTATTTATCAATATTTTAAATGCAATTCGTTCAGGAAATTGCAACAAAGATTCGCTCGCCATTCTGGAAAGCCGAGTAAAGCCTAAAGCAACTCCCGCGCAGGGAACTTTGGTTCTAACCACAACCAACGCTTTGGCAGAAAATATAAATAACCAAAAGCTCGCGCAATTAACTGGTGATATTCACATCTATAATGGTGAAATCAAAGGTGAATTCGGAATGAAAGGTGCAAGGCTTCCGTCACCTGAACAGCTTGAATTAAAAATTGGCGCGCAGGTTATGTTTGTTAAAAATGATAGTGAGGGACGCTGGGTAAACGGAACAATCGGAATTGTAGAAAACCTAACAGATGAAGAAATAAAGGTTAGGGTTGATGATATAATCCATGATGTTGAGCAAGAAAAATGGAAAACAATCGGCTATGAATTCAGTGAGATTGAAGGAAAAATTCTTGAAAAAACACTTGGCAGCTACGCCCAATTTCCACTTATGCTTGCTTGGGCGGTAACCATCCATAAAAGCCAAGGTAAAACTCTGGATAGGGTAATTATTGACCTTGGTAGTGGAGCATTTGCCGCAGGACAGCTTTATGTTGCACTTTCCCGTTGTCGGGCATTATCTGGTATTGCCTTAAAACAGCCCGTTACTAAAAGCGACATACGCTGTGACGCAAGCGTCACAGAATTTATGCAGCAATTTGCTACAGATTTTCAACCTGTTTAATCTATAGTCGTTTTGTATAAGAATTATACATAATGACTATGAAAATCGAGACCTAAAGTCCGATTTTCCGCGCCGTAGGCGGCATATCCCCAAATAAGAACTGTAAAGTTCTTATTTGGCATTACTACAATTAACCCCTGATTACTTGACCCGCGCCATATCCTGCGCTAGACAGAAACAATGGCATTTGCAAAAACCCTGAATTTATGGCGATTTAAATCGCCAAGTATTATCCCTGGATTCGGCGTTACGCTGGGCTTCACTTTGGCATATCTTGCGATTATTGTGATAATCCCGCTTTCTGGCTTATTCTTCAAAGCAGCAACGGTTTCGTGGGCTGAGTTCTGGCACACAATCACCGCCCCTCGCGTCCTCCATGCTTATAAAATAAGTTTTGGAATATCGCTGCTGGCAGCACTTATAAATACATTTTTCGGGCTGATATTGGCGTGGGTGCTAGCACGTTATAAATTTTTCGGCAAACGCATAATTGACGCAATGGTTGATTTACCTTTTGCCCTTCCAACTGCGGTAGCTGGCATTGCGCTCACAGCCCTTTATGCCCCACAAGGATGGGTTGGACAATATCTTGATCCATTTGGTATAAAAATAGCATTTACTCCAATAGGTATCTTGATTGCATTAGTATTTGTTGGTTTGCCATTTGTAGTGCGAACGGTTGAGCCTATTCTACAAGATATGGAAAAGGAATTGGAAGAAGCAGCAGCAAGCCTTGGTGCAAGCCGTTTACAAACTTTCAGGCAGATTATTTTCCCTAGTATATTGCCTGCCCTACTCACTGGGTTTGCTATGTCATTCGCACGCGGACTCGGTGAATATGGCTCTGTTATTTTTATCGCTGGTAATATCCCGAAAGTATCAGAAATAGTACCATTGCTTATCGTTATAAAACTAGAACAATATGACTATGCGGGGGCGACCGCCATTGCTATTGTTATGCTGGTTGCTTCATTTATATTATTGTTCATTATCAACTGGCTGCAAAAATGGGCATCATCAACTACATAAGGTAATAATTATGACAAAACGTATTTTTATTTTTTTATTTTTTATGTTTTTTATTCCAACTCTGCCATCTTCGGCGAATTCACCTGATATTAAGCCAATTAATATTGGCTCAGAAAAAGGGAAAAAAGCAAGCTGTGAAGGACATATTTACAGTATAAAAAAATCGAAGCCTGCTGACAAAAAATGTGGCGATGCGAACACGATCTGCACCGAGATTACTGTTGAAAATTGCCCAATAAGACAAGGTGTAGATTTTTTAAGCTGCTATGACATAGTTCTAGAAAAATCAAAATTTGAACAATTAAATTCCAATCCTCTCGTTAATTCTGGAGAAAACCTAGATATTCTTCAGGAAATGGAGAAAAAAGGAATTAAACAGGGAGATGAAAAGTTTTTAGAATTATACACTAAACTGGCTGCCGAAAAAATTTCTAAAAAACCATCAGTTCGAGTGCGTGGAAAATTATATGAATGTGCATCATGTGAAAATTGCTATCCTCCAAGCCAGTGTTCACTGTCATCCTGCACCATAGAATTTTTGGAAAAGAAATAATAATGAAACACCCCTTTCCCACTACTGAGCCATTCTGGGTTAGAGCATTATTGCTGGCAACGGCAATTACCTTTATCGGTATACTGGTTCTGCTGCCAATTTCAGTGGTGTTTGTGGAAGCTTTCAGGCAGGGATTGCCTGCTTATATTGCAGCACTTAGTGACCCAACTGCCCTATCAGCAATTCGTTTAACTCTTTTGGTGGCAGCGATTGCAGTGCCGTTTAATCTGGTATTTGGTGTTGTTGCTTCTTGGGCAATTACCAAATTTGATTTTTTTGGTAAGCACCTACTCATCACTTTTATTGACCTGCCATTCTCTGTCGCGCCTGTCATATCTGGTCTCATATATGTGCTGCTGTTTGGTGCAAATAGCTGGCTGGGTGAGTGGCTTTCCGATAATGACATTCAAATTATTTTTGCCGTGCCAGGGCTGGTAATAGCCACGATATTTGTGACATTTCCCTTTGTCGCCCGCGAACTTATCCCACTTATGGAAGAACAAGGCACACAGGAAGAAGAAGCGGCAATAATGCTTGGTGCAAGCGGACTACGGACATTTTTTGCCGTGACTTTGCCCAACATAAAATGGGGATTATTATACGGCGTGCTGTTGTGCAATGCACGAGCGATGGGTGAATTCGGCGCGGTTGCCGTGGTATCTGGGCATATTAAAAACTATACCAATACCATCCCTCTGCATGTGGAAATTTTATATAACGAATATAATTTTATGGCAGCATTTGCCGTTGCTTCTATTCTCTCTCTCCTCGCACTGTTTACATTATTGTTAAAAACCGCAATTGAATGTAAATTCAGCAAAATCGAAAAGGTGTAAAATGGGCATTGAAGTAAAAAATATTCAGAAGAATTTTGGTGATTTTGTTGCCCTTGGCGATATTAATCTTAGCGTACCAGACGGTGAGCTGGTGGCACTTCTTGGGCCTTCTGGTTCGGGAAAAACGACGTTGCTACGCATCATTGCTGGGCTTGAATTTGCTGATTCAGGAAGTGTTTTTATAGATGGTGTAGAAACTGGTGAAATGCACGTTAAGGAACGCAGGGTCGGCTTTGTATTCCAACATTATGCACTGTTTAAGCACATGACAGTTTTTGAAAATGTAGCGTTTGGTTTGCGCGTTCGCCCACGTGAAACCCGCCCTAGCGATTTTCAAATCCGCCGTCGCGTTATGGAATTATTGTCGCTAGTACATCTTGATAAATTTTATGATCGTTATCCTTCGCAACTTTCTGGCGGACAGAGGCAGCGCGTGGCACTCGCCCGCTCGCTCGCCGTTGAACCAAAACTTCTGCTGCTCGATGAACCGTTCGGCGCGCTTGATGCTAAAGTCCGCAAAGAACTACGCCGCTGGCTGCGCCGCCTGCATGATGACATTCACATCACCAGTATTTTTGTAACTCATGATCAGGAAGAGGCTATGGAAGTTTCTGACCGCGTAGTGGTGATGAATCATGGAAAAATAGAGCAAGTCGGCTCTCCAGAAGAAGTTTATCACCAGCCAGCTAACGGTTTTATTTATGATTTTCTAGGAAATTACAATGAATTTGCAGGCTGGAAAGATGAAAATGGAACAGTCCATCTTGCCGAAGATGATGTGTGGGAAGACCCCAAAAAACCAATACCAAGCGATACAACACGCCCTAAATCAAACCATTGGCTGTCACGCTATCCCGAGCTGGTGGGTGCAATCCGCAAGGTAATACCAAGTTTGTCCCTGCCAATTGACGAGCCTGTTGAAATTGTTGCCGCCGCTGCCCCTACCCGCCAGCAACTGCGCGCGCGCCTTGCCGAACGCGGAACACCTGTGCGGATATTCGCCCGCCCGCACGAAATGTTTGTGGTACGAACTCCAGAAGGCAACCATGAATATATCCCTGCGGAAGTTATTCACATCAACCCCGCTGGTTCATTGGCAAAAATTGAGATGCAGCGCAAGAATGGCGGAATGTTACAGGTAGAAATCCCCAAAACAATTATCGATCAACTCACTATTTGCAAAGGTGATAATTTACTCGTGCGCCCTAAAAACGTGCGGGTGTTTGAGTAAATGAAATACGGTGTCGTCATCCCCGATTCATTCGGGGATCTATACTTCATTCAATAATTATTGATGCATCTTTATGCCCTCACCCTAACCCTCTCCCAAAGGGAGAGGGAATGAGCCTCTTCCCCCGCTGGGGGAAGAGCGGCGCAAGCCGAGATGAGGGCTTGTCTCAATAATTATTGAACAAAGTATAGAGCTGCAAACACTGACATAAATTATGGCTCTAGATCCCCGCCTACGCGGGGATGACAGAATAGTTACACAACTAAAACGAGGTTTTGAAATATAGCATGCAGCCAGTTACTGGAGCTGTAACATCGTATAGAGCAGGGTCAGAGTTATAAGGCCATGTGCTTCCACCTGTTGAGTTGGTGCAACCAGGGCGATTTGCCTCACCCGAATAGTTCCAGCTTCCGCCGTAACGTTCTATTGGGGTCTGAACATTGCCTTCAAAGGGCTTCCCATCATCTATTTTACTATCAAAACTATATGCGTCGATTGCTGAAAGGGAATATAGGCTTTCGCCACACTCACTCATTGACGGCCCCAACCCCATATATGAAACTGCCCCTCCAAGTATAATATAGGTTGATAACATCGGAGTAACAGGCATAGTCCGTGGATTATCCCACCATTCTGGAACGGAATATTGAACACTGTAGCATCCCCCCTCAATTCGTGATTTTGGAACATTATCTCCTGGTGATATAGGGGTAGTCCAGTTCACTGTCCCAGAATATTTAATCTCTAACAGCCCAGCGAGTGATAAATGCTGCCAAAACAGGGTGCTTTCGTCATACCTCCACCAATTTTTTCTTCCGGGAATATCATCAACTTGTTCCACTTTCCCATCACCATCGCCATTACAGGTGGTATTCCCTAAATATTGAGTTGCATCCCACCCATCACAACTAACAAACTCTCCAAAAAACTTGGTAGCGTGCGCACAATCCCCTGGGGCGCATTCATATTTACTCACGAAAATCTTAGCGACAGAATTAAATTTTTCAAAATCTGTCAGTGCTGAACGCACTCTTGCCGCATTGATAAGCTCTTTCCCCACCATCACACCGCCGATAACCAAGCCAATCACCACCAGAACTATGGCGATCTCGATTAGGGAAAAACCACCGCGCCTATTGCGTAAAATCGAGGAAATATCTATATTTGACTGCATACCCCCTAGAATATCATAAAGATATTAATAAATAATAAATTCATTAGTCAGAGATTTTGCGTCTGTTGTTGTGTATTAGTGGATTTTAATATATGTCTTATCTAAAGAAACATGGGACACCCAACTAAATTATGAAACTCCATAAAAAGAACATCCCCAATTACTTAACCTATTTCCGCATAGCGATGATACCTACGTTAATTATGGTATTTTTGCTTACAGAACAGCTTGGGGATTGGGGATATTATCTTTCAGCTCTATTATTTGCCTTAGCGGGAGTTACTGACTGGCTGGACGGCTATGCAGCCCGAATTTGGCAGGCACAATCGAATATTGGCAGGTTTTTAGACCCAATTGCCGATAAATTACTGGTGGCGACGGCATTATTGCTCATGGTTTCGGCAAAACGCGCCGATTTGCTGCCTGCCATAGCCATTGTCTGCCGTGAAATATTAGTGTCGGGACTCAGAGAATATCTGGCAGAAATCCGTATCAGCGTGCCCGTGTCCAAACTGGCAAAATTCAAAACCGCGGCACAAATGGGGGCTATATTCCTGCTTTTGCTGGGAAATGGCGCACCAGACTGGCTTTTTGCTGAAATATTAGGTCGGGTTTTATTATGGGCAGCAGCAGCCCTGACGCTGGTCACTGGCTATGCCTATCTAAAAACTGGCATGAAACACATGATAGATTAAATAGTTAATTATGTATAAATCTAGTAGTTTTCAGTGTAAATTTTTGCTATAATGCCCTTGGTTTTGTGAATGCACCCCACTGCCTATATGGCTAGAAAACAGGGTGTTTTAATTACAATCATAGCAAGTTATATTTACAGGCAGACAATAATCATGGATGAAGATTTGGTTCAAATCAAAGAGTTAGAAGCGTTACGCGCCCAACACCGAGACTTAGATAGTATGATAAACGCTGGTAACTTGGACGAGTTCACCATCCGTCGCTTCAAACAAACTAAGCTTGCACTGCGTGACAAAATCACCATGTTGGAGCGCTCAGTATATCCTGACATAATCGCATAGGTAACTTATTTCAAATTCAATAGAAGTAAAAATAGAGTCACTCGGTGGGCTGGGTGACGGCATCGCCACACATAACGGCAAACCTGTTTTTGTAACCAAATCAGTGGTTGGCGATGTCCTTAAGGTTCGGATTATCCACGAAACCAGTGAATCAAATCGTGGTGAAATAATTGAAATATTAAAAGCTGGAGAACAACGCAGAGATGCGCCCTGCCCCCATTTTTCCGCTTGTGGTGGTTGCAGCCTGCAACAAATGCAAGAAGCCTATTACCAGCAGTTCAAAACACGGATTGTGAAAAATGCCCTGCGCCAAGCAGGGTTTGAGGCATCTGAGCCAAATATTATTTTCCTTCCCGCTGCTTCAAGACGCAGGGCAGAATTTAAGCTGCTAAAAGAACACAGAAAATGGTTTTTTGCCTATCTCGGCAACCGCAGCCACACCAAAGTGGCGATCACCACCTGCTTAATCTTAGAACCCGAATTACAGAAAACATTGCCTATACTGCAAGAACTTATCGGAGAGTTGCCATTTGTTCGCGATATTGAATCGGTAAGCCTCACCGCTGCTGATAGTGGAATAGAGGTTATATTAGAGCTTAACCGCACTGCTAAACTACCGACGCAAACTGGTGCATTTGAAAGTGAGCTAAACCACGTCGCAGCTACTTTGAAACTAACCCGCATCAGCATCACCGATAGTCGCGCAATACCAATCTCAACTGTTGAAAATGGCTATCTAACCATGCGCTTAGGCGAGATTGATATGCACCTGCCACATGATGCTTTCCTGCAAGCCACCCGCGAGGGGCAAAGGCTGCTGACTGAATTTGCGCTAGCTGGAACTGCTGGTAAAAAGCGCATACTCGATTTATTTTGTGGTATTGGGACTTATAGCATTGCTCTGGCTGAAAAATCTACCGTCCACGCTGCTGATGACCACCAAATTATGATCTCCAACCTAAAACATGCAGCCCGCACTAATAACATGCGCCTCACCACCGAAAAACGCAATTTATTCACAAAACCATTTATGATTGATGAGCTTAAAAACTTTGATGCAGCCATCATCAACCCACCGCGTTCTGGCGCAAAATCCCAGTGTGAACAGATTGCACAATCAGCTCTAAAAAACGTGGTTATGATCTCCTGTAACCCAGCAACCTTCGCCCGCGATGCCAAAATCCTAAAAAATGCTGGATTTACTCTTAAAGATACATTAGCTATCGACCAGTTCGTGTGGAGTCCACACTTAGAAATAGCTGCAAGTTTTGTAAGATGATCGACCTATCACATATCCGTAATTTTTCTATTATCGCTCATATTGACCATGGAAAATCAACTCTGGCTGACCGCCTGATTGAGTTTTGCGGTGGGCTAGAACTGCGCGAAATGAGCGCGCAAGTGCTGGATTCTATGGATATTGAAAAAGAGCGTGGCATTACCATTAAAGCTCAGACCGTGCGCCTGAAATACAAGGCTGATAATGGCGAAACCTATGTACTTAACCTGATGGATACACCCGGCCATGTGGACTTTGGTTATGAAG
The DNA here is from genome assembly GCA_025464625.1 of Rickettsiales bacterium. Classification (GTDB taxonomy): domain Bacteria; phylum Pseudomonadota; class Alphaproteobacteria; order Rickettsiales; family SXRF01; genus SXRF01. Next base: position 200,574 of record JAOAUZ010000002.1, read on the forward strand.
TTTCACGCTGCCTTGCCGCTTGTGAAGGTTCACTTCTGGTGGTTGATGCATCGCAAGGGGTAGAAGCGCAAACCCTTGCCAATGTCTATAAGGCAATGGATGCTGGGCATGAGATGGTTCCAGTATTAAATAAAATAGACCTTCCTGCCGCCGATATTGAACGCGCCAAAGCGCAGATTGAAGAGGTAATCGGTATTGATGCCAGCGACGCCGTAGCAATTTCTGCTAAAAGCGGACTTGGCATAAAAGACGTTCTGGAAGCGATAGTCACCCGCCTGCCAGCCCCTAAGGGAGATGCCAACGCCCCACTTAAAGCCATGCTGGTTGATAGCTGGTATGATACATATTTAGGGGTGATAATCCTAGTGCGTATTAAAGACGGTACACTTACTCGAGGCATGAAAATCCGTATGATGAGCAACGGCAGCACCCAAAATGTTGACCAGCTTGGAGTTTTTACTCCAAAGAAAGTTGCGGTAGACAAACTCTTGCCTGGGGAAGTTGGCTATATCATCACTGGCATTAAACAGGTGGCAGACTGCAATGTTGGTGACACCATAACCGAAGATCGCCGTCCATGCGATGCACCACTTGCGGGATTCAAGCCCTCACAATCAGTGGTTTTCTGCGGACTTTATCCCACCGATGCCAGTGAATTTGAACATCTGAAAGATTCTCTGGCAAAATTGCGCTTAAATGATGCCAGTTTTGAGTTTGAAACTGAAAGTTCCACTGCACTCGGTTTTGGTTTCCGTTGCGGCTTCCTTGGTATGCTCCACCTAGAAATTATCCAAGAACGACTTGAACGTGAGTTTGATTTAGACCTGATAACCACTGCACCTAGCGTTGTTTATAAGATAATGCTCACCAATGGCGATGAAATAGAACTGCACAACCCCAATGACATGCCCGACGTGACCAAGATTGACCATATAAAAGAACCTTGGATTCGTGCAACCATCATGACCCCAGATGATTACCTTGGCAATGTGCTGGCACTATGCACAGAAAAACGCGGCATACAGGAAAACCTTACTTATGTCGGTTCACGCGCCATGGCAGTTTATAAACTACCGCTCAACGAAGTGGTATTCGATTTCTATGACAGACTTAAATCCTGCTCCAAAGGTTATGCCAGCTTTGATTATGAGCTAACTGACTATGCTGAATCTGATCTGGTTAAGATGAATATATTGGTTAACAGCGAGCCAGTTGATGCTCTAGCCTTAATTGTCCACCGCTCGCAGGCTGACTTCCGCGGTCGTAGGCTGTGTGAACGCCTTAAAGATCTAATCCCAAAACATATGTTTGCGATACCTATACAAGCAGCTATTGGTGGAAAAATCATTGCCCGCGAGACAATCTCGGCGATGCGGAAAGACGTTTTAGCGAAATGCTACGGCGGTGACATTTCCCGAAAACGTAAGCTATTGGATAAACAGAAAAAAGGTAAAAAGAAAATGCGTGAAATCGGGAATGTGAACATTCCTCAAAGCGCCTTCCTCTCCGCCCTTAAAATGGGTGATGAGTAGCATTAGTTACTTTACGTTTACATTTTAGTACTTAGAGTATATGCTGAACTCGTTGCAACCGACTGACAGGAACCCCTATGAAAAACGATAAAACTGGTAAAACCGCCCCCATACCACCAGAAGATAATTCTGAAATTACGCACACGCGAAGAATTAGAGGTATTTTAGTACCAACTGAAAAAATGGTTGGTAAAATACGCGAAGAGCAAAAAGATCCGACTGATAGCGTTATTGGTAAATCTCGTTAGCTGGATTCAGTTACGCTGCGCTGGAAAAGCTAATTCCTTTTTCTTTGAGCAAAGCCTGTAATTCTCCGCTTTGATACATCTCGCGCACGATGTCGCAGCCGCCAATAAATTCACCTTTTACATAAAGCTGGGGAATTGTCGGCCAGTTGGTAAATTCTTTGATTCCTTCACGGATTTCAGCATTTGCCAAAACATTTACATCTTTATAGTTTTCAACTCCAAGCCTTTCCAAAACTTGCGCCACAGTCGCCGAAAATCCGCATTGTGGAATCTGCTTGGTGCCTTTCATGTATAGCACGATGTCATTTTCACTGATATCTTTTTGAATTTCAGCAAATACTGGGTTGGTCATATAAATTTCCTTATGTTATTTTAGTTGTAATCGCCAGAGCGTGTAATTTTGTTCCCATATCACCACCCAACGCATCCATCACCATTCTATGTTGCTGCACACGATTTTTACCAGCAAAACTCTTTGAAGAAACCGTAATACTGTAATGGTCGCTATCTCCTGCTGTATCAATTAGCGTAATCTCCGCATCTGGCAGTGCTTTTTTTACCAATGATTCAATCTCTGCTGCTGGCATGGGCATTTTGCTGTTTCCTAAAAATTTTATTTCGTATAACACTGGGTAAACTTGTTCGCAACAGTGAATTTTTAGGGCAGGTTTACGGGGAAACATGCTTATCGAACTTATTATAGTCATCTGTGCTGGGTTGGTTTTTGGCAGTTTTATAAGCTGCGCCAGCTACCGCCTGCCCTTGGAATTAGATGTTATAAAAAAACCTTCCTATTGCCCTAACTGTCAGACAAAACTTGGTTTTTGGGATCTATTCCCGATATTTTCATGGCTATTTTCTGGCGGAAAATGTAGGCATTGTGCCACAAAAATCTCCGTTCGTTATCCTGTAATTGAGCTTATAACTGGTGCATTATTTACGTTTCTCTATCTGCGCTACGGTCTAACACCACAAGGCTTCATACTGGCTGGCACAGTGATTATGCTGATGATTATGATCGTCGCCGACCTTGAACATTTTATCATCCCCGACTGCGTCCATATTATGCTTCTTCCTTTAGCTATTACTTATCATTTCGTAAACGGAACGTTCTCATCAGACATTTTATGGGGTTTTGGACTTATGACAGGACTAGCCCTGTTATTACATTATGGCTACAGCGCACTACGCGGACGAACTATGCTTGGATTTGGCGATGTCAAATTTTTTGCCATTGTTGGTGTGTGGTTAGATTTAAGCACAATTCCAGCATTTTTATTTATTTCTGGTATATTAGGTGTGCTGCTTGGCTTAGTTTGGCGAGTCTTAGGCAAAGGACAGGTGTTTCCATTTGGTCCTGCATTGGCTATAGCATTGTTTTTATGCCTGACATATCCACAAATTACTAATTTTTTGATTTTACTGAAATAAATATGCATTAATACATTAATATTATGTTATATAAATAATTATACAAATAAATATTGAAATTATGCTATACTACAATTAAATAGGCATATTAAACTAATAACTTGGAAAATATCTTCATGACTGAAACCGCCAAAAAACTCTCTGGTGCAGAAAATATAAAACTAGCAAGCGGTCACTTGAAGGGAAAAATTGCTGCCGAGCTTGCCGACAGTTCAACACCAGAAGTTAGCGATGAAACTTATGAATTGCTCAAATTTCATGGAAGCTATTTTGGTTATGACCGCGACAGCGCAACTGAGCGTAAAAAAGCTGGCTTGGATAAAGAATATGAATTTATGGTGCGGATGAAATGCCCAGGGGGAAAGCTCACCGCAGCACAATATTTAGCTCTTGATGTTCTCGCTGAAAAATACGCAAATGGAACGTTGCGCATCACTACCCGTGAAACCTTTCAATTCCACTGCATAAAAAAAGCTGGGATGAAACCACTTATTGCCGACATCAACCATCTGCTACTTTCAACACTGGGAGGTTGTGGTGATGTGGTACGCAATATCATGATGTGTCCCGCACCTATTAAAGATAAAATTCACGCCAAACTGGAAGCTGATGGTTATCAGCTTGCGTCACACTGCGCTCCAAAAACCAGCAGCTATTATGAGGTGTGGCTAGATGGTGAAAAAGTGCATGATTATAAATTCAATCCTACGCCAAATGATAGTGGGGTTCCCGAACCACTTTACGGCGACACCTACATGCCACGCAAATTCAAAATCGCTATCTCAACACCTGAAGATAATTGCGTAGATGTGCTGACCAACGACCTCGCTATTATTTCACTATTTAATGGGCAAGAACATGCTGGTTATAATTTCGCACTCGGCGGTGGTTTGGGAATGAAGCACGGCAATGCCAAAACTTTTGCTCGTCTTGCTACACCAATAATGTTTGTGCCAAATGATTTATTTATTCCTGCCACCGAAGCAGTGATAAAACTCCAGCGGGATCATGGCGACCGCAGCGACAGACAACATGCGCGCCTTAAATATGTCATAGCCGAAAAAGGTGAAGCATGGGCAAAAGAGGAACTGGAAAAATATATCGGTCGCAAAATGGATGCGCCGAAGCCGATGGGTAAATTCGCGGTAGAAGATCATATTGGCTGGCATGAACAGGGTGACGGCAAATGGTTCTTAGGCGTACCAATCTCTAGTGGGAGAATTGTAGATAGAGAGAATGAACAAATTCGCACGGGGCTACGCGCAGTTATTTTGGAATACGGTATGAATCTAGCACTCACTGCTGACCAGAATATTCTTCTTTGTGATATTGAAGCAGGAGAAAAACCACGCATCGAAAAAATCCTGCATGACCATGGTGTTAAACTGGGCAGTGATATTACGCCAGTTTACCGTAATATGCTGGCTTGCGTCGCTTATCCAACCTGCGGCAAAGCACTTGCTGAAGCTGAACGCGTAAAGCTTCCACTTGTTGCTGAGATTGAAAAAGTTATGCAGCAACAAGGTGTGCTTAACGAAAAAATCTCTATCCGCATTGCTGGTTGCCCTAACGGTTGCTCGCGCCCAACAGTTGGCGATATTGGTATAATCGGAAGAATGCCAGACCATTACGCGCTGCATATTGGCGGCGATTTCGCAGGCACGCGCCTGAACGAAAAAATCTTTGACAAAGTGCATTATGATAAAATCCCACAAGCACTATCACCAATGTTCGCTCTATGGAAAGAAAAGCGCAATGCAGACGAAGAATTTGGTGATTTCTGCACTCGCTACGGAATTGCCGAAGTAAAAAAATATGCTGTGGAACAAATTAAAGCGGATTGGGCTAAATAAAATGTTTCCCATTGCCCTTGACCTCAAAAAAATACCTATACTCCTTATTGGTGAAGGCGAAGCTTACGCAAAACGCCATAAGCAGTTGGTTGAGTATGGGGCAACGAATATTACGTCTTTGCGAGGAGAGGTCGAAGAAATCCAAAAAGCCAGCGCAAGGATTGTTATGGTTGCTGGTCTATCTTATGAACGATCCAAACAACTAGCAACTGCTGCCCGTGCTGCAGGAAAGCTAGTCAATGTTGAAGATATGAATGATATATGTGATTTTTATTTCACCGCTAATGTAAAACGCGGCGACCTAGTTATTTCCGTTTCTACTGGCGGAGCATCACCGACTTTATCACGAAAAATCCGCGATTATATCGCTGCAAAGTTTGGTGCAGAATGGGAAAACCGTGTGGTTGAAATTGCTGATTTTCGTAAAAAACTAAAAGCTGATGGCAAAAATATTCCAGAAATTTTGGTAGAAAGCGAAAATTTTTTGGCTGTTAAAGGATGGCTAAAATGAGCCCGCAAAAACTCTTGGATTTACAAAAGCAATATGGTGAACTAGATGCCACTGATTTGCTACGAGTGATGATTAGCGATATATTCAAAAATAAAATTGCACTCATTTCTTCATTCGGTGCGGATGCGGCTTTGCTGCTCGCACTGGTTTCCGAAATTGATAATAAAACCCCGATTTTATTTCTTGAAACTGGAAAACATTTTCCTAAAACTTTGCAGTATGTGGAAACGCTAAAAAATAAACTGAATTTGCAAAATTTGCATTTCCTAACACCCGACCCTGAAATTCTAAAACGCATAGACGCACAGGGTGATTTATGGGGTCATAATCCTGACCGTTGCTGCTGGATGCGTAAAGTTGAGCCACTAGATAGAGCCGTAAAGGAATTAGGAATTGAAGCCTTGATAACAGGTCGTAAACGCTATCAAAATAGTGAACGTTCTTCGCTATCAACTATCGAGCTTGATGATAAAAATATCTTCCGCATTAACCCACTCGCCAATTGGGATAAGGCAAAACAAAAAGAAGAAGCTGCAAAGCGTAATTTGCCTGAGCATCCTCTTGTCGCAGAGGGCTACTTATCCATTGGCTGCGCTCCCTGCACCTCGCCTGTGAAAGCTGGAGAAGATGAAAGAGCTGGTAGATGGCGACATACTGCAAAAGAAGGCGAACAAAAAACAGAATGCGGATTACATGTTTCAACTACGGATATAAAACTATGAACCATCTCGACCAACTCGAAGCACAAAGTATCTACATCTTCCGCGAGGCATTTCACGCTATTGATAAAATGGCGATGCTATGGTCATTTGGCAAGGATTCCAACGTGATGATTCACCTTGCGCGCAAGGCTTTTTTTGGGAACATCCCCTTCCCTCTTATCCATTGTGACACTGAATTAGAGATGGAGGAAGTTTATGCTTTCCGAGATAAATACGCGAAAGAATGGGGTGTAAATTTGCTCTCACCTATCTGCCCACCGATTGAGGCAACTGATATTACACTTCCACATGCTGCACGAGTTGCATCACGCAAAACTCTGGGGCTTAAAAAAGTTATTGAGGAACATGGTTTTGTTGGGATAATTGCAGGCATACGCCGTGATGAAGAAGCAACACGCGCAAAAGAGCGAGTGTTTTCTCCGCGTGGCGTGGAAGGTGGTTGGGATGTGAAAGAGCAACCGCCAGAATTCTGGGATCAATATAAAACCGAATTTGCTCCTAACACCAGCATTCGTATTCACCCACTGCTGCATTGGACAGAGCTAGATATTTGGCTATATATCCAGCGTGAGAATATACCGATTGTACCGCTATATTATGCTAAAAAATATAATGAATTTGAAGGGCGTGATTTCGGCGGAAAGATGATGCGTTTTCGTAGCCTTGGTGAAAAAGGCATCACATGGCCAGTGGAAAGCAGTGCTGACACGATTGAAAAAATTATAGCTGAATTGCGTGTAACTAAAACTTCTGAACGTTCAGGCAGACCAATGGGTGCAGATGAAGATGAAAGCAGTTTTGAAAGGCTACGCGCGGATGGGTATATGTGACGGTAAATCTTAGTGGCTTTGCCACTTAGATTCCCGTCATCCCGCGCTTGTTGCGGGATCTGGTAGATAAAAAATAGAAGAGAAAAATATGACACTAAATACTCAGACAAAACAACAACTAAAAATCGTAATCGTTGGTCATGTGGATCATGGAAAATCAACGCTAGTTGGGCGGTTGCTTTATGACACAAATTCTCTGCCCGATGGCAAATTTGAGGCTATTCAGGCGAGCTGCAAAAAGCGCGGAATGCCGTTTGAATGGTCGTTTCTCATGGACGCATTACAGACTGAACGGGATCAAGGAATCACCATTGATACTACACAAATATGGCTAAAAACACCGACTCGGGATGTGGTGATTATTGATGCACCGGGACATAAAGAGTTCTTAAAAAACATGATAACTGGCGCAGCGCAGGCAGATGCCGCATTGGTTTTAATTGATGCTAAAGAAGGCATCCGTGAGCAAAGTAAACGGCATGGTTATTTACTGCATCTGCTCGGAGTGCGCCAAATTGCTGTACTGGTGAATAAAATGGATATGGTGAATTATGACGAAAAAGTTTTTGCTGGAATTGAAGCAGAATATCGAGAATATTTAGCTAGTCTTGGTGTGACTCCTACTTGCTTTATCCCAATTTCAGCGCGTGATGGTGATGGAATAAAATCAGCCTCTGCAAATATGAAATGGTACAAAGGCGACAGCGTCACACAGATGCTGGAAAAATTTACAGTGGCGAGTGCTGATGAAAGTCTGCCTCTACGCTTTCCTATTCAGGATATTTATAAGTTTGATGAGCGCAGAATTTTGGTGGGGCGTATTGAAAGCGGTTCGCTTAAAGTTGGTGATGAATTATTATTTTCACCGTCAAATACACTGGCTAAAATCGCGAGCATTGAAAGCTGGCCAGAAACAAATAATCCTCCGCAAACTGCATCTGCTGGGCAATCAGTTGGTATTACTCTTACCGATCAAATATTCGTGGAACGTGGGCATATCGCTAGCCACCGCGAACGTGCGCCAATTCTAACCAATCTTTTCCGCGCGCGGATTTTCTGGCTTGGGCATAAACCACTGGAGCTGGGCAAGCGTTATAAAATAAAACTCGGCACAGCGGAAATGATGGCGGAAGTAAAAACTATCGAGCATGTGATTGATGCTGATACTCTGGCACAAGTTCCTGCTAACCGCGTTGAGCGTAGCAATGTTGCTGAAATAATATTGCGCGTACGCGGCTTGGCGGTGGTCGATGATTTCAATAATAATTCACGGCTTGGTCGCTTTGTTATTTTGCAGGATTACGATGTGGCAGGCGGTGGCATCATCAATATGGATGGGTTTTTTGATCAGCGTTCTGGCGCGCCAAAATCAATAAAATCAGAAAATATTTTTGATGTAGATTTTGGTATAACACCAGAGCAGCGTTCACTGGCAAATGGTCATACTGGCGGGATATTGTGGTTTTCTGGGCTTTCTGGTTCGGGCAAATCTACTATCGCTAAACTCTTGCAAAAACGCTTGTTTGATAAAGGCTATCAGGTGTTTGTGCTGGATGGTGATAATATCCGCAAGGGCTTAAATCGTGACCTTGGATTTTCACCAGAAGATCGCGCAGAAAATTTGCGCCGTGTGGGTGAAGTAGCAGCGCTTTTTGCCAAAGCTGGTGTGATTGTCATCAGCGCGTTTATTTCACCTATGCGCGAAGACAGACGGGCTGTACGGGCGATTGCGCCAAACTATTTCCACAATATCCACATCAAAGCATCACTGGAAACTTGTGAAAAACGCGATGTAAAAGGTCTCTATGCTAAAGCGCGGGCGGGCGAGATAGAGCAGTTTACTGGCATCTCCGCACCGTATGAAGAACCGAATAATCCTGACATTGTACTAGATACAGAAAATCTAAGCGTGCAGGCTTGCGTAGATCAACTACTGAAATATGTTGATTCACAAATAGTTGAACCGGCTCGCAATATGGAAATAGCAACCACCCAAGATTATTCTGGGGGGATTTAAAAATGAATAATTTCGGATATGGAATAAAATTTTTGGAGCTTTACCAGCGTGATGGTTTGGTAAAAATTGATAATGTTTTTGTCGAACAATTAAAGTCTGCTGATGTTGCGCTGTTTAATCGCCTGATGGCAGGAAGGGCTGATAAATCCGCACTTTCTGACAAAGATCATTCGCAACTCCTCCTCGACCTCGCACCACATGTGGAAGATTTTATTGGTGAATTATTCGGCATAAAAAAAGAAATTACGGAACTCGCTGAGGCACATCACCATCTTGCACCACTTTATGCCTGCAAGCGTTTATTTGTGCAGCGTAGGGCAGCTAAGGCTTTGACGGTGGAAGAAGCACAGCGTGTAAGCGGTGATTCATTGCTTGGTATGCTTCCGATACCACACTCTGACCATGAATTTTTTGAACTTGCTTTTTCTAAAATAGTAATGGGCTGGCTGGAAAAGGAAGAAGAAAATAAATCACTTCTGGAAATTGCAGCGCGCTATGCCGCATGGGCATTATATAGCGAGGAAGGTAAAAAACGTCATAAATCTGGCGTGTTATTCAAACAGCCACTCAAGCTGGATTACAATAATTTGGTTGCGGTGGAAACTGAGCTGCGCGATGGTGTACAGATTTTGCGTTTCTCCAAATCACATTTGCGCGAGCGTAATGGCTTTGCCCTTACTGATGATGGTGGCACGCGCATTCAGGCTATGGATAGTGCTAATTACTGTATTTTCTGCCATAATCAGGGCAAGGATTCCTGTTCTAAAGGACTCAAAGAAAAAACTGGTGAGGTGAAGAAAAATTCTCTGGATATTGTGCAAGCTGGCTGCCCGCTGGAAGAAAAAATTTCTGAGATGAATATGCTGAAATCTGAAGGTGTGCCTGTTGGCGCGCTGGCGATGATAACGATTGATAACCCAATGTGTGCTGGAACTGGGCATCGCATTTGCAATGATTGTATGAAATCCTGCATCTATCAGAAACAAGAGCCTGTAAACATTCCGCATGTGGAAACATTTACTCTAAAAGATGTCTTGGGTCTGCCTTACGGTTTTGAAATTTACTCGCTGCTTACGCGCTGGAATCCGCTAAATCTGGCGCGTCCTGTGCCGAAACCTGATTCTGGTTATAAAGTTTTGGTCGCAGGGCTTGGGCCTGCTGGTTACACTCTAGCGCACCATCTGATGAATGACGGTCACACGGTTGTTGGCATTGACGGACTCAAAATTGAGCCTGTAAATGCAGAAATTTCTGGCGTGAAACCAGACGGCACACGCACGGAATTTACGCCAATTAAAGACATAAAAACAATTTATGAAGCTCTTGATGAGCGCACGCTGGCTGGCTTTGGTGGCGTTGCTGAATATGGTATCACCGTACGCTGGGATAAAAATTATCTAAAAATCATCCGCCTACTTTTGGAACGGCGCGAACAATTTGCCATGTTTGGTGGCGTGCGTTTTGGCTCAAGCCTCACCTATGACACAGCTTTTGAATTAGGTTTTGATCATATTGCCCTGTGCATGGGGGCAGGCAAGCCAACAGTTTTGGACATTCCAAATGCGCTGGCGCGTGGTGTGCGCACTGCTTCTGATTTCCTCATGGCATTGCAGCTTACTGGTGCTGGCAAAAAAGATTCTATCGCTAACTTGCAAATCCGCCTGCCGATTGTAGTGATTGGTGGTGGTCTTACCGCGATTGATACCGCCACAGAATCACTGGCTTATTACCCTGTGCAGGTGGAAAAATTTCTTGCTCGTTATGAAGTTTTGATTGCTAAAAACGGTGAAGAAAATGTCCGTAAAAATTGGAGCGCAGAAGACACCATCATCGCCGATGAATTCATTTCTCATGCAAAAGCAATCCGCGCAGAACGTAAAAAAGAAAAGCCCGATGTTTGGGGTTTGCTTGATAGCTGGGGTGGGGTGAAGTTAGTATACCGCAAGCGTTTGATAGATGCGCCAAGCTATCGCCTTAACCATGAAGAAGTAGAGAAAGCCTTTGAAGAAGGAATTTTTATCGCTGAAAATTATGAGCCAACTAAAATTGATGTTGATGAGTTTGGGGCAGCTAAAAATATTTCTCTAAAGTCAGCATCTGGTGAAAATGTTACCATTCCCGCTCGTACGATTTTAGTTGCTGCTGGCACAAGCCCGAACACGGTTTTACAACGTGAAGATCCGCTGCATTTCCAGCTAGACGGAAAATATTTCCGCGCGGTTGATGAAGAAGGAAATCAGGTAAAACCAGAGCGTATTTCCAAACCAAAAGATGTTCGCGTTTTGCTATCACTTGATGAACAAAATAGAGCAGTAAGTTTCTTTGGCGATCTGCACCCATCATTCGCTGGCAATGTGGTGAAAGCTATGGGTAGTGCCAAGCAGGGCTATCCTGTGGTTAGCCGCATTCTGCAACAGAGGTCAAGGCTCAGAGGTCAGGAATCAGAATTTTTGCAAAAAATAAATGATGAACTTCGTGCCACTGTTCATGCTGTAAATCGCTTAACACCAAATATTATTGAAGTAGTGGTGAAAGCTCCGCTTGCTGCTCGCCAATTCCAACCAGGGCAGTTTTATAGATTGCAGAATTATGAGGCAAATGCCATTAAAGTTGATGGTTCACTACCTACCACCCTCTCTATGGAAGGTCTCGCCCTCACAGGCGCATGGGTTGATAAGGAAGAAGGATTGCTGGCTACTATAGTTTTAGAAATGGGTGGTTCATCGACCCTATGTGTCCACTTAAAGATTGGTGAGCCAGTGGTACTGATGGGACCAACGGGAACGCCAACCGAGATTCCACATAATGAAAATGTGATGTTGGTTGGTGGCGGACTTGGTAATGCCGTACTGTTTTCCATCGGCAAGGAAATGTGTGATAATGGCTGCAAGGTGCTATATTTCGCAGGTTATAAAAAAGCTGTTGATAGATATAAGGTGGCAGAGATTGAAGCGGCTGCTGACACGGTTATCTGGTGCTGCGATGAACCTGCGCCATTTACTCCAAACCGCCCGCAAGATAGAGTGTTTCACGGTAATATCGTGGATGCTATTGCAAAATACGATAATTCTAGCATCACCCTTTCTTCCATCACCCATATCATCGCCATCGGCTCTGACCGAATGATGGCAGCGGTGGCAGCAGCTAGGCATGGTGTTTTGCATCCACATTTGAACCCGAAACATATCGCTATTGGCAGCATCAACTCGCCAATGCAATGTATGATGAAGGAAATCTGCGCCCAGTGCCTGCAAAAACATATTGACCCTGTGACAGGCAAAGAAACCTATGTTTATTCGTGCTTTAATCAGGATCAAAATATGGATACTATCTCATGGCAGCACCTTAACGACCGCCTAAAACAAAACAGCTTGCAGGAAAAACTAACTGCAGGCTGGATTGAACATTGTTTAACCCAGATAAATTGATAAATTACGGCGATTTTTGTAAGAGTTTGTTGACAAATCACCAATAATCTGACTTTTGGTTGTTCCGTTTTAGTGATATTTTGTGTTTATGCGGAGCGGTGGCCGAGTGGCCGAAGGCGGCGGTTTGCTAAACCGTTATACGGGTAACACCGTATCGGAGGTTCGAATCCTCTCCGCTCCGCCATATATACTGTTTTATACAGTCCAATAAAATCCAAATAATACAGCAAAACCTAGAGAAATAAAGGCTCTAGCGTTTTTTGCCGTCCAAACTGATTCGTTGCAAGCCAGATAAAAACCGTATATAAATGCGTATATAATTTGTATACGGGGGCGATTATGGCATTAACCGAATTAGCAATCAAAAATCTAAAACCAAAAGATAAAATCTATCTAATTTCTGATGGTGGAGGACTTTCCCTTGCTGTTTCACCATCTGGCAGCAAATTGTGGCGTTTACGATATTATTATCAAGGCAAAGAGCAAATTATGGGTATAGGTAAATATCCTGCTCTTTCGTTGTCAGAAGCCAGAAAAAAGCGTGAGGCTACGAAAAAACTACTGGAAGAAGGCAAACATCCTAATCGTGAAAAGAAACTGGAAAAACTCCGCAAAGTGCATGAAGGCGAAAACACCTTTGAAAAAATAGCCCGCCGTTGGTTGGAAATGAAAGAAGATTCGCTAAATGCCAAATATGCCAAGCAAAGCCTAGCACGGATGGAACAACATGTTTTTCCTCGTATCGGTGATTTACCACTAACCGAAATCACTATTCCTAATGTTGTGGAGGTGGTGGAAGCTATTGGGAAGCGTGGAACTATTGAAACTGCCAAGCGCATGAAGCAAATCATAGGGCAGGTATTTCGCTATTCTGCACAGCGTGGCTTGTGCATCCATAATCCCGCTGCTGATTTACGCGATATTTTACCAACACCAGAGGAAAAACACCACGCTTGCATCCAGCTTGAAGAATTGCCAGCCTTACTGGAAAAAATAGAGAGTCTAGGCAATAATTTTACAAAATACTCTATCAAGCTGCTAATGCTAACCTTTGTCCGCACCAGTGAGCTAATAGCTGCCAAATGGGAGGAAATAGATTGGGATAAAGAGGAATGGCATATTCCCAAAGAGCGGATGAAAATGAAACGTCCGCATATAGTACCACTTTCCAGCCAAAGCCTTGCTATCTTAAAAGAGCTACAAGCTATGACTGGCAATAAGCCTTTTATATTCCATAGCCCCGCCAGCAAATCGCAGCATCTTAGCAATGGTACGGTATTAATCGGACTCAGGCGGATGGGTTATCAAAACAAAATGACAGGGCATGGCTTCCGCACCCTTGCAAGTACCATATTAAACGAAAGAGGATATAGAGCTGATGCTATAGAAAGCCAGCTTGCCCATGAAGATGAAGACAAAATCAGAGGTGCATACAACCGCGCCAAATACCTTCTAGAACGTAAAAAGATGATACAGGAATATGCGGACTGGTTGGATAGTGTGCTGGCTAATAAGGACGATAAGGTGGTTAAGATAAAATCAATGAATAATTAAGATGCAAATAGCTTATTAAGCTCATTTTTCCATTCACTCTCAAACACCATATTGAAAGCAAGTTTTTCTGTGGAATTTACAAATTTCATTTCACCAACTGGCTTAATATCTTGATTGGCAAATTCTGTGATATATTCAAAAACTTTCTGCTTATAAGCACTATCTGAATTATCAAGATGATTGCCTTTAGTTTCAAGAAATTGAATTGTTGCAATCCCTGCTTTGTCTGTTTCAAGTTTAATTAAAAAATCAGGGTATATTTTATTTGGCTTCCAACCCTGCATAGAATACTCATCTTTGCCTCTTGCTGCCAGTCTATGCCACCATTTAACGGCTTCATTTTTGTTTATTGCATAAGCAATTTCTTTTTCCAATCCGTTGTAACTTGAGATAAACTGCGGTTCAAAAATGTTTTTATCAAAATCAACACTACTCTCATTTGCATTTTTATAAACTTCTTTGGTTGCACTTGGCAGCACTTGCCAATTTAGTTCTAAAAATGGGGAAGCAAGTAATTTTATAAAGATAACGCCATCTTCTAATTTTTTTCTAAACAAGGCTTCTGATTGCTCTAATAACCAAGCAAAACAATCTTTTTTTATTTCATCAACAATAAGAACGGAATTAAACGCAATTATATTTTCTTCAAATTTTGCTTTTAGCAATTCAATTGTTTTGACAATTATGTTTGATGCGTGCCAAGGATTAGGCACTTTTTCCATAAGCTGACTTGTCATTAAAGCAATATCAATTTGCAAATCAACTATTTCAGAAAGTTTTTGTTTTTCTGATTGCTCAAAGCTAAACTTTCCTTGCTCTGTTTTTAAGTCTATTTTTGTGAGACTTGTATCAAGCATGGTTTTGCTAACCAAATTTATACTATCAATCTTTGTGAATTGATAATTTTCCCAATTGATTTCGGCTAAAATATCTTGATGGTAATCAAATTTTCTTGGCTTCTTGCCACTTATAACATTTATTTGCGGAATAAGTATTTTCTCATTATTTTTGTTATTTCTTTTTATTGTTACTTTTTCCAAGCCACTGCTTGAATTTTGCGAGTTAGTGTTTATCTGGTCGCTAACATCAGCCATTCCCTCATCTTCAAGCCCTTTCTTAATAGCATCAACTGCTGTTTTGCTCTCTGTTTTATTGCAATAAACATAGCATTGATTAAGTGCTTCAATTGCGGTGCTGGTTGCATAAGGCTGGCGTAAAACCCTGCCAATTAGCTGCGTTAAAGCAGTTGTGCCACTGGCATTGGTAAGTATAGCCAAAACATACGCAAAAGGGCAATCCCAGCCCTCTTTTAGGGCATCTTTAGTGATGATATATTTTACAGGGCAGAGTTTATCTAATAAATCTTCGTCTTTAATTTCGTCTTTTTCAGAAAGTTTGATTCTTATTTCACTTTCCAAAACACCCAAATTATTGATTAGATATTTTTTTATATCTTCTACATGGTCGTAAGTGTCATTTTTCTTTTTAGGCTCGGCTTTGATAACCATTATCGGGCGAATATATTTACCTTCGCTTGTTTGCAAATGTGCGGATTGTTTTTGTAATTCTGCCAATTTACTATGAGCATGGTTTAGCGTTTGTTGCCAACCGCCCTCGCTACCATACGAAGCAACATTGATAGGTAGTTTTATCATTTGTTCGTTTTTCAGTTCAACGCCACCAACATTTATTAAAACATTGCTATTGGTTTTTGGAGTGGCGGAAAGTTCCAATATAAAGCTAGGATTGAAGCTGTTTATGGTTTCAAGGGCAAGGTTTGAAGTCGCTCTATGCCCCTCATCAATAATAACAATCGGGCGGATTAGTTTTAGAACATTACCCAGCGAATGCTTTATTGAAATTCCGCTGATAACATTTTTATCACCGTTGCCTAAATCCGCCACTTCAAGGTTTTTGGTTATATTCAAAAACTCATTGTTAGCGTTGTAATCGTCAATTTCTGGAAAAAAGCTCTCAAACCTGCCACTATCTTTGAACATTCTCAAAGTTTCGTTGTTATTTCTATTACTTGATTGCAGCATAAGCAGCATAACGCATAGATTATCGGTTACATCTTGTTTATTAAAGCGGTCGTTTTTATCCAGTATTAAAGTTTTTCCGCCGCTGGTTTTATCCAGCATTTGGCGGTAAGGGTGTTCACGATTCCGTAAATGTTTGCTGGTTTGGGTATATATTGTTTCGCTCGGCACAATCCACAACACAAAGCCATTATTGCGGTTAAAATAATCTTGGTTGATGCGTTGTAATGCACAAGATGCAAGCAAGGTTTTACCGCCACCAGTTGGCACTTTGAAACAAGCATTAGGGATATTCCTATCAATACCATCAAGGCGGGTGGTATATTCCCTAGAATGCACCGCTATTTTCTTTTTGATTTCCACCCAAGCAAGCTGGCAATAATCGGATTGCTCGGGGGGAGTTGCCTCTTTGCCTTTGGATATTTGAAACTCAAAATAATCCTGCTTCTCGGATTTCTGCGTTTTCAGCTCGGAAAGGTAGCTTTCCAATGACTCCAAAACCTTTATTTGATAATCTTTAAGTTCCATATACTTTACTTCCCCACTACCTTATGGATTGCGTAAGGAAGCTGGCAAAATGATATATTCCATTCGTTTAACTCGTTCTGCCCCATATATTTGGCGGAGGCGAAAACTAGCTTTTGTTTTTTACTATTATTATTTTTATTGGGGCGGGCTTTGATTATATCCACCATTTTGCCATTAAGGGCGGAGTCATTGCTGCGTAAAAAGGCAAGGTCGGGCTGATAGATTAGGAAAACCTCGTATAAATCAGTTTCACCCACAAAATAATCAGGTTTTTGTTTTATATTACCTTCAAGGCTTTTGCCAGTTGCGGTGTAAAACACATAGCGGGCAAGGGCTGCGTATTCGGGCAGGGTTTCACCTGTTAGAATTTTTTCAATGTTAAACTCATCACCCAAACTGCAAAAAGTGAAACTACCGCCCAATCCTGCTTTTAATTTTTTATCTTTGGCGGTCGGTACGCCTTTAATAACCCTTCGCACCCGTTCGGCGGTGATGCTGTCGGCGTAATCTTCCATTTCCACCAGAATGAATTTACGATTTCCGCCGTCCTCTTTGTTCAAGTCCAGCACCGCATGAGCAGTCGTACCACTGCCAGCGAAGGAGTCTAGGATTATTGAATTTTTATCGGTAGATGCATATATAAAATCCTTAATTAGAGCTTTGGGTTTTGGAAAATTAAACCCTTTTTTGTTAAAGATTTCTTCAATTTCCGCCGTTCCTCTTCTGCTAGAAATTTCTGTTCCTAACTGAAGTGACCTTATTACTTTGCTAGAATGACGCATTTTCTCAACAATTCTATAATCTCCATCAGATGTTTTATATCCGACTATCTCTTTGTTAATTTCTTGATTAGCCTTAGGTTTTCCCCATCTCCAAACAAATTGTACACCATCCTTTTGCGATTTAGGCGGATATATTTCTATAGCCCCACTTCTTTTTTCTAACGAAATTTCATAAAAATCATTAGGAAGCCTATTGTTTGGATAAAGATAAAAAGGATAATATAGGTTAGGGCGATTTTTAGAAGTGAACGCTACATTGCTGTTATAAAGAGGGTGGATATTAAATCCTCCATTTTCATCAGTATATCTAAATTGCTTATCCTCTTCTGGTAATTGCTCGGTTATTGTTTCTGCTATACTCTTTGCATAGAATAAGGCGTATTCGTGCATTTTGCCAATATGCCCATAGTCCCTTGCATTAGGAGCTACATTAACAACGAACTGTCCAATAAAATTTTCTTCCCCCCAAATCTCGTCCATCACCGCGCGCAAGTGATGAACTTCATTATCATCAATGCTGACAAAAATCACGCCGTCATCGGCAAGTAATTCATGCAATAATTTTAGGCGGGGATACATCATACACAGCCATTTATCATGGCGTTGCATATCTTCCTTATCAACTGGGTTAGCGTTTTTGCTTATCCACTCCCGCATAAGTGGCGAATTGACATTATCGTTATAACGCCAATCCTCGTTGCCCGTGTTATAGGGCGGGTCAATATAGATACACTTAATTTTTCCCGCATATTGCGGCATCAGGGCTTTTAGGGCGTGTAAATTATCGCCGTGAATAATCAAATTATCGTCAAGATTTGGCGTTTTTCCGCCCGCAGGCAAAGATTTTTTACCATCAACCACCAATTCACGAAAAGGAACGCTGTGGTGGTGGGAATAAATATATTGTTTTCCCTTAAATTCTAATGTCGGCATAGTTCACCTTAATAATTAATTGGATATTATCAGCTTCTACCAATAAGCGTTTTGCTAATCAGTTGCAACGCCTTTGCTACATCCCCTTCATTATCATTAACATTATTCAGTTTCCTGCCCATGCGTTCTATTACTTCAAATTGCTGGTCTGGTGAAAATCCGCCATATACCATAAAAGTTGTCGCTGGGCTTTCATGTCCCATATTCCGCGCCCATGCCATTTGGTCTTCTGTGGTGGTGCATAAAGTTCGCCCTATTGCAGAAAGTGTATCTCGGAAGCGGTGCGGTGAGTAATACTGCAATCCAGCATTTTCAAAAGCATGTTTGAATATGCCACGAATAGAGCTTGCACTTTGCCAATGCTGACGGGAAAGAATAGGCGTAAAGCTGTTTTCTGCATCATGCACCAGCTCTTCTTTGGGAAATAGCGGGTCATTGTCAGTAAATAGCTTTTCTTCCTGCAAATAACGTATCCAATCTAAAATAATCTGGTGGATGTCATCACCAACAGGATAAAATTTGCTGTGAATACGCTTTCTAAACTTAGTTGCAACCTCGTTTGGGTCTTGCACCACATATTTCTTGGCAGTGTTTACATGCTTTATTTTTAGCCCAATAACTGCACCATCCCTTGCACCAGTGGCAAAAATGAAAGCGATAATTGCTTTGTTGCGTTTGGCAACTGGTGTATTGTCTGGCATTGCTGCAATAACTTTGCGGATTTGTGCCTCGCTAGGATATTCTTTAAGGGTGTTGTGCTGAATTTTGTGTTTATCGTTCTCGTTAATATTTAGATAGGCAATGTCATTGTAGCGAATCTGGCTTTTATACCCTGTTTGGGTTGCCAGCCATTTAAGAAAATCTTGAAGTGGACGCAAGGTATGGGCAATGGTGGAAGCACTTAACAACTCACCATGTTTGTTTTTAGCCTTTATGAGGTGCTGCTTAAAATCAGTTGCCTTTTTCTGGTTAAAGGTTTTGAAGTCCTCATGCTTGGTAAATTCCTCATAACGGATGATTGCTTTTCTGATATTTTCTATCGTCTGTGAACTTCTACCATTAGCTTCTTTTTCATAAGCAAAATATTTGCTCTTTATGCGTTCATTTTCTGGGTGGAATTTAACCATAATTTTATGCTCCTTTAGTTTCACAATTAGAGTTAGTATTGGTGGACTGTGTTAATGCCGATGGTTGCAGCGTATGGATGGTGAAGGTTTTTTCTATTTCTGTGATATTTTTTAGTGAAATAATCTTACTAATTTTGCCATCGCACTGCTCACAAACTGCGTGCAACATGGCAATCTTTGAATTGATTGACTTAATGGTGGCGATTCCTTCCCATGCTCTACGAGGGGCTTGGCAGGTGCAACAGTGAAATTCATTTAGTAATAGCTTGCTTTTATTTTTAAGCTGGCGGTCTTTGAGAAAATCAATCACTACCTGCCCAAAGAGCATATAGGGGTAAACACCATCAATACGCTGCAACCCCTCGTTTTTAATCCAATTACTAATGGTGTTAGGGTGGCAACCTATAACATCTGCCAATTCTTGCAGCATGTAGCTATATTTGCTCTTTATAAGCCGTGTATTGATTCGCCTCATTTCTGCAACTCGGAAATCAAAGCGTGGATGTCTTCGGCTTTCCATGCTGTTATGCGTTCGCTAAGTTTTACAGCTTTGGGAAAACGTCCAGATTTTACACCCGCCCACCAAGTGGATTTACCAACTGGAATTAATTTTAGAATTTCAGGAAGGCGAAGAAAGCCAATTTGTGGAATAGAATGATTGTTTTGCATATAGTTTGACTCCGTTTGTTAAAGAACGGGGTTATTCTATGCTGTGTAAAATAGTTAAAATAGATAGGCGAGTTAAGAAAACTCACCCGCAAAATTTATGGTTTTGACAATGATTTACTGCTAATTGGTGGTATAGTTTTTGTATGGTGTTTTTATAAAAGCTATATAAACAGCCAAATTAATGGGGGGTATAGTTAGATTTCACTCGGTGTTTTTGGTGCGCCACCTTTTGTTTCCCAATTTGCGATTTTAGCTATTTCTTCTATTCCTTGTTCATTTGGGTTGCCGTCATCTTTAATCAACCCAAATCTAAAGGCGTGTATGCGAAGATAAATGGTAAGTGCCTTTTTAACTGTTTTGGCTTTTAACAATTCTGGATTTTCTGTAATCGCAAGCCAAGACTCAATTGCTGCACCTAGCTTTTGTGAATAGTTAGGATGGTTAATATCAAGATAATCTGGTTTATCAATTTCCGTTTGTGGAAAGAAAAAACCTGTTTTGAACCCCCTAGTTATTAGCCAAGTTTTCAGGTCATTTACTTTTATAGTTGTTAATGAAATATCTATACTATGTTGTAACGCTGCATTATTTCCCATAAATTTACTTGTTACGCTATCTTCCAAATGTGGCTTGGCTAAATTTCTTCTTATCGTAGCAGGTAAAACTCCAGAAGAAATAGCGTTTGTTAAGGCGGTTTTTGCTGCTTGGTATCCTGTAGGTTGATTGGATTCATGCCAATCCTCTATATAGCTATTATTTCCAGAAGGGTCTTCACCTACTATCAATAGTGCTGCATAAATTATAGATAACTCATCACACAAACGCCAGTAATCTAAACTTTCCATGATATAACTTTCATTAAATTTATAGTGATAAAGTCTATTTTACAGGATAAAATCCGTCCAGCATAATCCATAACAATGCATAGCAAGCCAAGTGCTTTGCGTATATAAATGCGTATATAATTTTTGGTGGATTTTTTGAAGTACAGGAATAGCAACGATTACAGAGAAATGTTCGGCTGCTCTCCGCCCGCCATATATACTGTTTTTACAGCACGTTATCCCCTGCTGTTTCCGCCAGAGTGGGCTAATTCACCGCTGCTCTTTCCTGCCCCTAAAACCTCCGTGGCAAGATGGGGTGAAGCTTTGCGTAAAGATTCTCTAGGATTATCCAAGCGTGGTCCATTATGGCGCAATTTTTCACTCGCCAGCGCCATGGCGATTTGAGCAGATGTTTTATCTGGCAGACCTTGTATATAGCCAGCTGCAAAGCCTGCAAATGACGTATCTCCTGCGCCTGACAAGCTCTCAATTTTGTCAATCTTAGCATGTGGCGGTATATATTCAATACCATCCTCAGTAACAATCGCTGCTCCTTTTTCACTACGCGTAATAAAACCAACTGGCTTTCTGTTTCTATTCCTGCCCTCACGCTCCAAAACTTTATGTTCCTTGAATGCCTGCTGCAAATGCTTTAAGGCTTCATCAGGTGTTGTCTGATATATACGAGCTAATTCTTTGTCATTACCTAACACCACATTAGAGCTTGTTATCAGATACTGAAAATGTTTGGCATTATCATTACCAAATTTGGCATTGGTTGGCAAAGCTAGCCACAATTCTTTGTTGTTTTTCCAGCGCATATCAAGCAGCCTATCAGCAAAATTCCAATCCATCTTCTGCCATAGTGAACCCTGCACTAATAATACATCAGTGTTTTTTACCATTTCATCAGTAATTATGTCTGGTTTCAAGATAGACTTGGCATTGCCAAGATGAGTTACCGTTGTATTTTCGCCATCGGGCAAATGTATTATGTAAGAAACAGCTGTCTGTGGTGAGAAACCCTTATAATCATCCTTATCTGGTAAAAGTTTTATTCCCACCTCATCAAGTGAAGATTTTATAATCTTACTGTAAACTCCATCACCAACTACACCAACGAACTGAACGTCAACTTTATCTTTCCCAAGCAACTTGCTTAGAGTAACCACCGTATTAGCTGACGAGCCTCCAGGGAACATGGTGATGGGATGCCCCTGTACCGCTTTTGAGAACTCTGCAAACTGCTCATCCGTCAGAGCTAATTTACCACCAGGTGTAAGATTGTATTTTTCTACCAAAGATTTTAACTGGGGATTTCCAGAAAGTGGGGTGTTTAGATCAGATATCAATATATCACTAGTTAAAATACGAGTCATAAAAAATTAATTGCCAAGTTAAATCGTTGCAGAAATCTACCGCTCTATTATAAAATTCATTGTATTTTTATTATATATGCTTAAATGGTTAATTACAAACCATATACCAAAACTATTTTTGGGCTACAATAAACATCAGCTCCCAGCCCATGTAATATACTCCGTCTTTCTCCCATAATCCAAGATAATGCCTGATAGCATCTTCGATTTTTTGTGGATTAGCACGATTTATTCCAAACATTAGTCTGCAATATTCGACCATGCCGGCTATCGAGGCAAATTGCCATGAATATGCGATTGATTGTGCAAAACTTACTGTGTATCCACATGATTCCAATTCTTTTTTTGTTCCTTCGTGCAGAAAAATGCCTTCATGCCCAGCTTCGCTGTTTTCATGCACAAATTCATTAAGAAATCCCGCTGCTCCCGAACCAACCCTGACATCTGCCACAGCAAATTTTCCGTCTTTTTTAAGGCATCGATAAATTTCAACAAATACCACAGTTTTATCATCAACATGATGCAGCCCTGCCAAAGAAATAAAGCGATCGGCACTACCATCAGTCAGCGGTATTTTATAATTTTCCACCAGCAGGCGTTTGGCATTGGAATGCTCTATGGCGCACTCCAGAAAAACTTGTGAATTCTCCAGCAATATTAAATTCACATCATGATTAAGATAATCCTCGAGGTAGCCTCCACCAGACGGATAATCACAAACTGTCTGTCCATCACTTAAATCTGCATATTTTATGATATTTGCGAATTCATCATCACGGGCTTCTGGAAAACGCAGCATTGCTTCATGATAATCGCGTCCACGAGCATCAAATATTTCTGCATATTCTTTCAGCTTGTGGTGCGCTTGCTCTGTTTGTGACCATGCCATAGATGCTCTTTATTTTAGAAATTTTCGGCGGAATTTTCGCCATATTTTCTTGGCGGATTCATCTATATGCAGTGCCGCACATAACTTCACCAATACCCTTTTTAGAAATGAACCATTTTTCATTTTTGTAAAAGTTATTTCCTTAGAAGGAGCGGATTTTTCCCATTCTGCAATCTGCTCCTCAATGATGGAAACCCACTCCCCTCCAATATTATTTCTTCGCGCATATTTCACTATCCTTCTATATTCACGAAACCCTCCTGAAGGATTTATTTTGATATTTTTTATTTGTTGAATATCAAAACCACTGGGAAAGCAATCTGGCGTTCTCGTTGCGCCAGCCGCTAAAAAATTTAGCTTAGTGCGAATACATTTTTCACATTTACCACAATTTTCACTTTGATCCGCCGCTTCATAACAAACTTTTAATACTTGGCAAGCAAGCGGATAATTCATAAGCGCTTTTATCTTGTCAGTACGAAATGTTCCTCCACCATCATAAACGATAGAAAAATTATTTCCTGAAATCAGATGATCAGTAACAGGGCTTGATCCCCAAGGAATTCCAAAACTATCATAAGGTCCTGAGCTGCCGATAAGCCCGAAATCGAAATCGTCAGAGCATATATGCAGGCAAGCAGCAAGCTCAAGCCCATGCGAATAATCCCATTCTTGAATTTTTAATTCCCTGCTGTTGGTGCGAAGTGTCCGAAATTCAAGCCCCAAATCATTAATAATAGGCTGCACACGTTTGGTTAGCTTGTTGAATCCATCAATATTATACATATCAACATCAAAGCCATGCACCATAAGAACACTGGTTAGCGGGTAATGCACATTATCAGCGAGCAATTTCCTGTGGCGCAGGGCGGTGTATATTGAATCAACTCCACCAGAAAACAGCGAAATCGCTTTTTCTCCATTTCGTATTTTGCGAGCGTGTTCGATTTTATCTGGGATAATTTCTATTTTTTTATAAAGATCTGGTAGCCACATACACCAAGCTGATTGCAGCTCTTCAAGATTACGCATCGCCATATGCGAAATTGTGCCATGAACTTTAAGCGGTTTCCCGCGTGATAAAGCGTATAATAATATTGCAAAAACATGCCCGTCCAACAGTGTGTTTTCTGACCAAGGAACAATTCTGTCGAATTCATAAAATACATCTATTTTTTTTGAAGTGCCGTCCTCACGCAGGCTGGTGATTCTTTTGCTCTTGTCACCAGCAACGGAACTACTGACCTCTAAATGTAAATATTCCATCCAGTTTCCAAGTATTTATATTTCTAAAAAATCTACATAACCTGTAGATAAATTTAGTATAGCCCCACGAATTTTTATTTTTTTCTGACTCAAAAGCCCTTCAATTAAACGGCTAGAATGCGACAATTGATCTACCGAAGCAAACACATTCGCCTCAATCGAGCGTGTGAATTTTTCCTCATGAGTAATTTCTTTCATTTGGGTGATAGGGAATATATGTGGCTTGATACGACTGACTATATCATGGATATTTTCGGAAGGAATAGCATTGGAATTTTCAATATGCTCAAGAGTAACCCTGATAGCTCCGCACTGGGTATGCCCCATCACCAAAATAAGATTTGTTCCAAAAGCACTAACCGCGAATTCTACACTGCCGATGAGCGATGGGGCTATAATATTTCCAGCAACTCGTATAACAAATAAATCGCCAATATCCTGATCAAAAATCATCTCCACTGGCGCGCGCGAATCAGAACAGCACAAAACAATAGCTTTTGGAAATTGTCCTTTCTCCGAGAAATCTTTGAGTTTTTTTAGAGAAGATTCAGAAGTTTGTATTGACTCTCCACCTAAAAATCTTTTATTCCCAGCCATCAAATCTTTGATTACTTGATCGGCATCCATACTTCTTTCCATTTTTATTCCTTAACTTAATACAAATTATATTTCAAAAGATTGGGCATTATATATTTATAAAAATTAAATTGTTCTTAATACCCATGTCTTTTAATTGGATGCCTCATAAAAAACATCTGTAATTATTTGACTATGTTACATTTTAACATTAGATTTGCTACTAAATAATCTTGCAATAGAAACTAGCAACATGTTCTCAAAAAAATCATTATTTATCTTCTCATCATTGATCGCTTTAGTTGCGTGTGTACCACAATCTAAAGCTCCGTCGGGCATGGCTAAACGCACCGAATCTTCGCCGCCGATTACTGTAACAGAAGTGCGTCCCGATCTTTCTCTTGGAGCAATTCCACCTAATGCCCCGCAAGTGAAAGTTGCTTTATTAGTGCCTCTTTCTGGTGATTCCGCAGCGGTTGGAAACGCCATGTTCGATGCTGCTACTATGGCTCTCTATGACAGCTACCTTGCCGTGCCATCGGAGCAAATTCATGCTCAACTAGTTATAATCCCAAAAGACACTGGCGTGACCACCTCTGAAACCGTAAAATCTACTCAACAGGCAATAGAGCAAGGAGCAACGTTTATAATCGGCCCTTTGTTTAGCCAGTCAGTCGCCGCTATTAAACCAGTACTCAAAGAAAAAAATGTTACCATGCTAACCTTTTCCAATAATAAGGCTGTGGCAGATGGAAGCTCATACACTTTTGGTTTTTTACCAGAGCAACAGGTGGAACGCATCGCTGAATATGCTTATTTGAATAAATTGCAGCGCGTTGCCCTTCTCGCTCCCAATGATGCTTATGGTGAAAAAGTAAGAGATACGTTATCAGAGTCGTATCTCAAAAAAGGCGGGCAAGTTACTTCTGCGGAATTATACGCACCCAGCCAAGCCAATATTGACGCTGCCGTGTCACGCATAGCAGGTGCTTATAATAACGCTCCAGAAGACCGTCGCTTTCAGGCAATTTTTATAGCCGACGGCGGAAACCAAATAAAAAATATTATAAAATCCATTAATAAAAACAACATCAACTTACAAAAAATAAAATTGCTGGGAATGGGTGTGTGGGATGATGATTCACTGACAAAAATGCCCGAAATGCAAGGCGCGTGGTTTCCAAGCTCGCCACCCGAGCCGTATGATGTTTTTGAAAAACGCTTTACAACAACATATGGCTACAAACCTGTTCGCCTAGCTGGGCTGGCATATGATGCCGTAACCATTACTGCCAAACTTGCCATAACTGGCAACGGGATAAGCTCTTCTGCCCTAACCGATCCCAAAGGATTTAACACGCCGTCGGGTGGGCTAGTGCGCCTTTTGCCGAATGGTACATCTGACCGAAAACTTGATGTCATGGAAGTAACAACTGATGGTTTTAAAGTCGTTGACCGCGCGCCAAAAACTTTTTCAAATCAGTAGAAAATTTTAACTGACTTTTAATTTATTTTTACTAGGTTCAATATATGTAAAGAATAAATCTTCTGCATTCTCTTTCTTCAACCTAATTTACAGGAAGTAAATTTATGAAATTCATCGCCAACTTAAAAATATCCGTTGCCATTTCACTGCTTGTCGCTGGTGCTTTCATAGCCATCGCTATGCTCGCATCACAAATCATAATGAGTGATATGAAACATATGAAAGAAATGTCAGAATTATCACAACTTACCAAACTTTCAACACTATCAAGTAATCTACTGCACGAAATGCAAAAAGAACGTGGATATTCAGGAATATTTTTGGGCAGCAAAGGCGAAAAAATGAAGGCAGAGCTTGAAACCCAACGCCCGATTGTTGATAAACAAAAAACCGCCTTAGTGGAATTTGCCAAAGGATTAAATAGAGCCGTTTATGGCGATTCTTTTAGTGACCAGCTTGATGAAATATTATCTGAGCTTGCAAAAATGGATGCGATGCGTTCTTCTATAAATTCACTATCCATAGAAAGAGCATTGGCTCTTGGTTATTATACAAAAATAACTACCAATCTGATTAATCTCGTCGCTTTCATGCCTAATCTCAGCCAAGATTCAGACGTTTCACTAAAGTTGATTTCTTACGCCAATATCATGAGAGCTAAGGAATTTGCGGGATTAGAAAGAGCAACTGCTGGCGGTGGTTTTGCAATCGGAAGCTTTACCGAGGCTGAAGTAAAAAGATTGGAACAATTAATTTCATCTCAGGAAGCTTATAAATCAGTGTTTCTTGCCTATGCATCGGCAACTCAGAAAACTCTTTTTGATAAAGTAATGAATGATCCATCAGCAAAAGAAGTTGCTAGAATGGAAGCAATTGCCAGTGAGAATATGGCGGAATCTGTGAAAACAGTTCAATTAAGTGCTTGGATGGACAACATCAACAAAAAAATTGCGGGAATGAGAGAAGTGGAAGAATCATTTGCTAATGACCTTGGCAAACAGATGGAGACCAGCCTCAGCCAAGCAAATGCTGACCAGATGTCCAACATCACGGTTGTTGCTGTAACCATAGCTATCATTACTTTATTCTCGTTCAT
Organism: Rickettsiales bacterium; assembly: GCA_025464625.1. GTDB lineage: Bacteria > Pseudomonadota > Alphaproteobacteria > Rickettsiales > SXRF01 > SXRF01. The sequence continues at coordinate 228,294 of JAOAUZ010000002.1, forward strand.
CATCGCCCGTTCTGTTGTTTCCTCTATCAACAGAGTGGCAACAGCGACTGAAGAGCTTGCTAATGGTAATTTGAATGCAACCATTCCTCCACACACCAATAACGAGGTGGGCAAAGTTATTTCTGCTCTGGAAGTATTTAAAGAAAATGCTCTGCAAGTAGAAAAAATGAAAATGGAGCAAGCCGAGCAGGAAAAAAATGCCGCTGCAGAAAAACGCAGAACAATGCATAAAATGGCGGATGATTTTGAAGCGTCTGTTAAAAGTGCGGTGTCACAAGTTGCAAGCTCTGCCACCCAGATGCAGTCTGGCGCGGAAAGCGTAACTAATATTGCTGAAGATACCAAAAAACGCTCTAATATCGTTGTAAATGCTTCAACACAGGCAGCGCAAACATCTTCACAAGTTGCGGCTGCTGCTGAAGAGCTAACAGCATCTATTAAAGAAATCAGTGAGCAGACACAAAAATCTAGCCAGATAGCCAATGAAGCTGCTAATAAAGCTGAATTTGCTAAAACCGCGATTAATCTGCTTTCCGAAAAAGCAATGAGCGTTGCTCAAATCATCGAAGTTATTACAGGCATTGCTGGTCAAATTAACTTGCTTGCTCTTAACGCTACCATTGAATCTGCGCGTGCTGGTGAAGCGGGCAAGGGTTTTGCGGTCGTTGCCAGCGAAGTAAAAAATCTGGCAAATCAAGTGGGTAAGGCTACTGGTGAAATCACTCAGCAAATCACCGAGATGCAGGGTGCAACCAAAACCTCCGTTGATTCAGTTATGGATATTCTTAACATCATCAATCAGGTTTCAGTCAGCACTTCGGCGGTTGCTTCGGCGGTTGAAGAACAGTCCGCAGTTACCACTGAGATTGCTCATAACGTTGCTAAGACCTCTAGCGGAACACAGGAAATATCACAGAATATGACCTCGGTTCAGGACGGCGCAGAGAAAACTGGTGCTACCGCATCAGAAGTGTTGCAATCAGCTAGGAATCTGAACCAGCAATCGACCATACTAAAAGGCAAGATTGATGAGTTCCTACAAACCATCAGGGCTTAATAACAAAATTATAAAACAACTGAAAACCTCCCCGCAAAACGGGGAGGTTTTTTTATGACAATAATTCCGCCGTTAATTTATTCAGCAACAACCGCCCCTTCAGTGTAGTTTTAAGTGCGGTTTTATCATCGACAAGTAGCCCCTGCCCTATATAAAAATCACGTTTTGGCAAATTGATATGCTCACATAAATCATAGCCTGTTTGCTCTTTGAATTTCTGATAATTAATTCCATCACGCAGGCGTAGCCCCATCATCACCCTTTCCTCCACTTCAATTTCTGGGGTTATATCCTGCCATATTTCTACCGCATGCCCCTGCTTCTCTACGTTCTCAATCCATCGCTCAGGACTTTTCAGAGTTTGTGTGGCGATGCGTTTTCCACCTGTATGAATCCGCCCGTGTGCGCCTGCCCCTACCCCTATATAACTATCTCCCTGCCAATAACTTAAATTATGCCGTGATTCTTGCCCAATGCGTGCGTAGTTTGAGACTTCATAGGGAATGAGTCCGTGCGCCAGCATCTTCTCTTCTGTGAGCCTATAAAGAGCTTCTGACAATTCTTCATCAGGTAGGGTAAAGCCACCTTTGGCATAAGCATGATGAAAAGCCGTGTTTTCTTCAATGGTTAATTGATAAAGCGACAAATGGCTACCCGCCAATTGCAATGCTTCTGAAAGTTCATTATCCCAATCGGCAAGTGTTTGATTGGGGCGGGCATAGATTAAATCGAAGCTGTAACGATCAAATGTTTTCCTTGCCAGTTCTATAGCAGCAATCGCTTCTTTAGCGCCATGTTCACGCCCTAAAAATTTTAGTTCGCTATCACGCAGCGACTGCACACCCAGCGACACGCGGTTCACACCAGCCTCTCTAAAGGCAATGAATTTATCAGCCTCCACAGAAGTCGGATTTGCTTCCAGAGTTATTTCTATATCATCATTTGTTTTCCATAACTGCCTAACGCGAGAAATCAGAGCTTCTACTGTTGCTGCTGGCATAAGTGATGGTGTCCCCCCACCAAAGAAAATGCTCGATACGGTGAAATCTGGCGTATGGCTGTGCATATATTCCAGTTCGCACAGCAAGGCTTTTTTCCAACGTTCCTGCTCCACTTTCTCGCGGACATGGCTATTAAAATCACAATACGGACACTTAGACTTACAAAAAGGCCAGTGAATATAAACGGCAAGCGGTTGCATAATATATATTAAATTAGCGGGGTTGTTGATTATAAAGCAATAGTATATAATAGCAAAAAACGCTAACAGCCAAATTATAATGGACACCCTATCTAAAGACCAACAAGCGATAATCACTCTGCTCACAGAGATTTATCTGGAACTTGTTGGAATTGAACAGCAATTCAAACTGGTGGCAGGAAATGGTGATATGCGCCCGCGCATTGATTATTTCCATGATGCCGTCCGCGCCTTCACTGATGGTGGTGAGCAACATCCGCGCCTTAGCATCGAGCTTTTATCGTATGATTTGCAGTGCCTGCGCTATATCCAAAAAATGCCTCTTGCCCCGTTCAGAGAAGGTGGCGGGAATCATTCGCCATCACAAGATGTGGCTACAACAGATGCTGATATAATAATTACTGGCGACCGACCTGACCGCAAAGCCCGCACCCGCATCTCCGAACTATACCAACATTACGCCGTTATGTTTTCCGCTCTGTTAAAACCAGCTGCTGATCATGATTATAAAGATCGCACCGATAGCCTGAATAATGATGCAAAAGATATACAGGCAATCATCAATCAATTTGAAACAAAAATTGATGATAAAAAAATTATCCAATTATCACAAAAGCTGGAGGAAGTTGAGCTGCGAATAATCCTAGCCACTTTCATCGAACAGAAAAAACACACAAACTCCAGCGATGTAAAAAAATTACTTGGGCATTTAAATAAGCTTGTAAAACAAAAAGATGAGAAAATAAAAGCCATTGATAAAGCCCATTTGGGTTTTGCCACTGCCCAGCTTGGGATTTTTGAGGAATCCAAAGACATGCTCAAGAACCTAGCCTCCAAAGGAATGAATCTAGTTGGTAAATTCGTCGAAGCCTCCGTGGCAGCCACCAGAAAGCAAATGGGAAGATAGTGGACAGCTAACAATTAAAACATTAAAATCACCACCATGAAAATTTTACTGATAGAAGACGATAAAGAATCAGCCAAATATCTGCTCAAAGGTTTGCGCGAGCAGGGAAATGTCGTGGATCATTGCGTAAGCGGTCGGGACGGCTTATTCATGGCAACCACCGAGCATTACGACGCGATGATTATTGATCGCATGCTTCCTGAAGTTGACGGCATCACCATTGTGCAAACCTTGCGCGCCTCAAACAATCAAACACCAATCATGCTTCTCACCGCCCTCGACAAAGTTGAAGAACGGGTAAAAGGTCTAAAAGTTGGGGCTGATGATTATCTGGCAAAGCCATATTCATTTTCGGAATTACAGGCACGGCTGGATGCTATCACCCGTCGCAAATCTGGAGAAAAAACCACTACCACCCTCACCTGCGCCGATTTAGAGATGGATCTCCTCAGTCGCACTGTGAAACGCGGTGGCAAAGTTATTGACCTGCAAGCCCGCGAATTTTCTTTACTGGAATATCTAATTCGCAACTGCGGAACAGTCGTCACCCGTACCATGTTGCTGGAGCATGTGTGGGATTATAATTTCGACCCACAAACCAACGTAATCGACGTGCATATCAGTCGCCTCCGCCAAAAAATCGACAAAGGCTTCGATAAAAGCCTAATCCAAACCCTGCGTGGCTCTGGCTATCGGATTGTGTCTAATTAAATCCCATCACCCAACCTTCTTAGGATTTCATCGAGCTGACTGAGTGAATCATAAGTGAGGATAATTTCTCCGCTTTGACCGCGATCATGGATGGCAACTTTTAGCCCTAAATTTTCGGAAAGGGTTGCTTCCAAAGCGAGTATATCAGGGTCTCTATTTTCTGGCTGACGATACCCCCCTGCCCTATTCTCATTATTCTGTGAGCGAGAGTTTGTGCGCTTTTGATGTCCTTGCACTTCACGACTAATATCTTCCGCTTGACGAACCGAAAGCCCACGCGCAACAATTTCCTTCGCAATTTGCAACTGATTAGGAACACCAATCAATGTGCGCGCATGCCCCATGGAAAGCTCGCCCCTATCAAGCATTTCTTTTATTTCGTCAGGGAGCGAAAGAAGACGCAATAAATTGGTAACATGGCTACGGCTTTTACCAACGATGCTACCAAGTTCTTCCTGCGTATAATCAAAATCCTCTATCAAACGTTGATAACCAACGGCTTCTTCAAGTGGTAATAAATCTTGACGTTGGACGTTTTCAACAAGAGCTAATTCAAGAGCTTGTTTATCGTCAATTTCACGGATGATAACTGGAACGCGGTTAAGCCCCGCGAGTTTTGCCGCGCGCCATCTGCGTTCACCAGCGATGATTTCATAACGCGATGATTGTGAAGTTGGACGCACGATGATTGGCTGCATTACACCGTTGCGACGGATTGATTCCGCCAATTCTGATAACGCTTGTTCATTAAATTGTGTGCGCGGTTGATATTTACCTTGTATCAACTGTTCAACCAACAATGATTCCATTCCAGAACCAGATTGACCATCTTTGCTCGCCTTCACACCAGTTGATGTGGGCTGTGCTGAAGTTGAAACAGGCACAGACGCTGCCATTTGGTTTTGTGTATAATTCTCTGAAATCAAGGCTGATAGCCCTCTTCCCAGACCGCGCGTTGTTGTTGTAGTCATAAATCCTCCCTGATTTTTAATTATGCAGCTTCTGCTTCTTTCCTGCGAATACGTTCACGTTTTAATAGCTCGCTCGCAAGCTGGATGTAAGCCTTTGAACCAGCACAATTCATATCATAAATGAGGGCTGGTTTTCCATGCGATGGTGCTTCTGACATACGAATATTTCGGGGAATAACAGAGGTATAAACAGTTTCTCCAAAATAGCTGCGAACATCACGTTCAATTTGTTCCGTAAATTTATTACGACGGTCATACATGGTAAGAACTATTCCCTGAATGGATAATTCAGCATTCAAATTATTACGAACCAATTCAACTGTGCGAACCAGATGACTGAGTCCTTCCAAAGCATAGAATTCACATTGAAGCGGAATCAAAACTGCATCAGCTGCTACAAGGGCATTAATAGTAAGCAGCCCTAATGATGGTGGGCAATCGATAAGTATATAATCATAGTTATGTGGGTTGCCAGCAAGCGCATTTTTTAATCTGAATTCGCGTTTTACGAGGCTTACCATTTCTATCTCAGCCCCTGATAAATCAATCGTTGCGGGAACGATATGAAGGTTGGGAACAGCCGTTTTTTGAATGGCTTTGCTAACATCTATATCATCTAAAACAACTTCATAAGATGTAATTTTACGATTATTCAGAGATATGCCAAGACCTGTACTAGCATTGCCTTGCGGATCAAAATCTATGATTAAAACTTTTTTATCAACTGCTGCCAAAGCCGTCGCCAAATTAACAGTAGTAGTAGTTTTTCCAACTCCACCCTTCTGATTCACGATGGCAAGAATTCTTGGTTTTTGTATTTCTGATATACCCATTACTATACCTTCCTGATATTAGAAATATTTAGTATAACACTCTGTGAGTCAGCAATACTGGACGTTACAAACATATCATATTGCCAATTTTTCAAAGCATTATTACTTTCAATACTATAATTTTTTCCTTTATGAAAGAGGCAAATCGTTTCACGTGAAACTGAAGTTGATATTAATTGAAACAATTTTTCTAATGGAGCGCACGCCCGTGAAATAAATATATCAACTTTTTCGATTGGATTATTTTCTATTCGACAATTGTGGATAGAGACTTTGGTATTTGTTACCCTAGAAACCTCTCTTAAAAATGCAACTTTACGAGAGTCGCTCTCAATTAAATGGACATTTTTATAGCCATAAATAGCTAGAGCCATCCCCGGAAAGCCAGCCCCACTACCGAGATCTACAATAACATGGTTTTTATCTTCTATATATTTCACTAATTGAAGCGAATCTAAAAAATGCCTTCTCCAAACATCTGATAAAGTATCGTTTCCAACTAAATTTATTTTGGCTTGCCATTTCAATAACAAATCATGATAGATGGATAGTGATTCAAAAGTTTCACGTGAAACTGGAAGATATGAATTTAGTAATTCAAATGAATTGTCAGGCACAAAATTTTATCTCATCATTGTTTAAAATTGGCTTTTTGATATGCCCAATCAAAGTTATAATCGCCGCTGGAGTCATTCCCTGTATACGACTAGCCGCCCCGATGTTATGAGGCTTGTGAAATTTCAATTTATTCTTTATTTCTGTAGATAGTGATGGGAGCAAATCATAATCTACAGAAGATGGGATAAGCAATTCCTCTTCTCTTTTGAAAACAATAATATCTTGTTCCTGCTTTTCTAAATACCCATCATATAACGCCTCTATTTCAATCTGCTCAACGATATCTTTTGGTATTTCGTGGAGTTCTGACCAAATTCTACATATATCTTGGAAATTAATATGCGGATATGTGAGTAGCTCAAATGCCGAACGCCTCACACCATCATGATTCAAGACAATATTTGACAATTTTGCCTGATTAGGAGTTATAGTTAGTTGTTTTAGAGTTTCACGTGAAACCGAAAGTGATTCTATTTTCTTATTAAACACATTTTCACGAACAGAAGCTACGCAACCAATGTCAATCCCCTTCCCAGTTAAACGTAAATCAGCATTGTCAGCCCTCAGGCTCAACCTATATTCCGAACGAGATGTAAACATACGGTATGGTTCGCTAGTGCCATAAGTGATTAAATCATCAATCATAACACCTATATAAGCATCGGATCTATCAATAATAAATGGTTTCGAGCCAGCCGCAGAAAGGGCCGCGTTTAATCCCGCGACGAGCCCCTGCCCACCCGCTTCTTCATAACCAGTTGTTCCGTTGATTTGCCCAGCAAAATAAAGCCCTTTCACCTTTTTTGTTTCTAAGGTCGGATTTAATTCCCTCGGGTCAACATAATCATATTCAATGGCATAACCAGGGCGGATAATTCGAACATTTTCCAACGCAGGAATGGTTTTTATCATTTCAATTTGCACATCCTCAGGAAGTGATGTTGATATGCCATTCGGATAAACCGTGTCATCATCAAGCCCTTCAGGTTCAAGAAAAATCTGATGGTTTTCGCGGGCAGCAAAACGTACAACTTTATCTTCAATTGACGGGCAATAGCGAGGTCCAGTGCTTTCAATTTGTCCAGAATACATAGGCGCGCGGTGAAGATTGGCGCGAATAATTTCATGAGTTTCTGGTTGGGTGTGAGTAATATAACAAGATATTTGCGGAACATTCACTTTGTCTGTGAGATATGAAAAAGGCGTTGGCGGATTATCACCTTTTTGTTCTTCTAATATACTCCAATTTATTGTTTTTCCGTCTAATCGAGCTGGTGTTCCTGTCTTTAACCTACCAACATTAAATTCAAGTTTTTTCAAAGTGTTAGATAGCCCGATTGATGGTGCGTCCCCTACTCTACCAGCGCGAATTTTGGTTTCGCCAATATGCATCAAACCATTGAGAAATGTCCCCGTAGTAAGCACCACTTTTCCAGCTTTTATGGTTTTTCCCGATGCTAAAACAACGCCCTGAACTTCCCTATCATCACTTACCAGCAAATCCTCAACCGCATCTTCGATAATGGTCAGATTTTTATATTCCGACAAAACTTCCTGCATTGCCAAGCGGTATAATTTGCGATCCGCCTGCGCGCGTGGCCCACGAACGGCTGGGCCTTTGCTGGCGTTGAGAATTCGGTAATGAATGCCTGCGCGATCAATTACTTTGCCCATCACACCATCAAGAGCATCAATTTCCCGAACTAGAGTTCCCTTAGCAATTCCGCCAATCGCAGGGTTACAGGACATTTCACCGATGGTCGCAAATTTATGAGTAATAAGCGCGGTTTTCGCCCCTACCCGCGCCGAAGCCGCCGCTGCCTCACAGCCAGCATGCCCACCACCAATAATTATTACGTCATAGTTATACATTCTATCGTCTCATAAATTAAAATAACCAGATCCCGCAACAAGTGCGGGATGACGGGAATCTATGCAGCATAGCTGCCAAGATTTACCATCATTTCCCAATACAAAACTGCTTAAAAATGATGTCCAATACATCATCTACCTGAATTTTGCCAGTGATTTTACCAATAGCCAGTGCCGCACGGCGTAATTCCTCACAGGAAAGCTCAAGTGGCTTGGGAGTTAAAGCCGCATTTAGCAGCAATTCTGCCTCTTGCAACAAAGCGCGGTGACGATTACGCGTGATAAATGGTGCAGCGTTACCAGCAAAGAAATTTTTTACTTTTTCTTCTATTTTAGATAGCAAAAACTCTATTCCTTCATTGTTTTTTGTTGAAATATCAACAATGTCAACCCCGCCCCAGCCTACGCTGGGGTAAACCTTCGGGCGGGGATCTAGGGCAAATAGTTCTGTAATTATTTGTAGCTTAAGATCCCCGCTCAAGGCGGGGATGACAGCATCAACTTTACTAATTATTACGATAGTGTTTTCGTCTAGCAATTCCCTTGTGTGAGCGTCCATATTTGGTAGCTCGGCAGCATCAAACAATGCCAGTTTTATGTCTGCCTGCCCTGCCCTTGCCCGCGCACGGCGAATCCCCTCCTCCTCTATTTCATCACCAGCATCACGCAACCCCGCAGTATCTGTAAGAATTACGGGATAACCAGCAATATCCATATATACCTCTATAATATCGCGGGTTGTGCCTGCATGGTGCGAAACTATGGCTGCATCACGCCCAGCTAGCGCATTTAATAAACTCGATTTGCCAGCATTAGGCGCACCAACAATCACTATAGATAAACCTTCGCGCAAACGCTCACCACGTTTACTATCTGCCAAAGCATCACATATAGTTTTTTGTAGAGAAATAATTGTTTCACGCCACTGAGCAAGAACTGACTCAGGAATTTCTTCATCAGGAAAATCAATATAAGCTTCAAGTAATGCCAAACAGCTAATGGTTTTGGTGCGGATTTCATCATAAAATACACTCATTGCACCTTGCATCTGGCGCATGGCTTGCGTTTTTTGCGCGCTGGTGTCAGCATTAATTAAATCAGCAAGCCCTTCAGCTTCCATCAAATCCAATTTTCCGTTTATAAAGGCTCTACGAGTGAATTCGCCAGCTTCGGCAGCATACATACCAGCCATGCCCGAAAGCACATCTAAAACCTCGCGTATTACAGCGAGGCTTCCATGCAAATGCAATTCCACTACATCTTCGCCAGTGAAGCTATGCGGAGCTTTGAAATATATAACCAAGCCTTTATCAATAATTTCACCAGATGAAGGATTGCGGATGACACAATATTTTGCATAGTTGGGAAGCGGGCAGGGCGCGCCAATGAGCAAAGCAAGGGCAGGGGCTGCACCCGCGCCAGAGATGCGAATTATAGCCACGCCCGACTTGGCAGGAGCAGTGGCAAGAGCAAATATTGTACGGTTGGTCATCCTGTCATAAGTAATGCGCTTTTCGCTATTTCTCCAGTGCTTTTATTACGTTCAGAAGCGTTTGGATGCGTTTCGGATCGCTTTCATAACGGTTTATTTCCTGCTTCATAGCAATCATGGAAGCTTCTAAAATATCCTCAATACTGGTTTGAAGTCTTGCTTTTGTTTCAGCAAGAACACGCTCATATTCCATAATAAATTCAGGGATTTGCTTCCACCGTGACAATGTTTCACGGCGCAATTTTAACTGTATGGAAATTGATGTTGAGGAGTCACCGCGTACCAAAAAATGGATGGCTTTTATCTGTTTTGCTGTGAGTTTATGTGACATTTTTTTAACCTTTTAACCAGTTTACTGTTACGCAGGTAGTCAAGATCATTCGGCTACGATCCGTTTCGCTCAGGATGACATGGTTATAAAGTGGCAGGGAAGGGGTTAATCTCTTAAAAACGCGGCATCTATCAGGGTTTTGGTATATTCATGTTGAGGATTTTGGAAAATATCGGCGGTTTTGCCTTGCTCCATAATTTTTCCGCCACGCATAACGATTAAATTTTGCGCGATGGCACGGATAACCCGCAAATCATGGCTGATAAATAGATAGCTAATGCCCCTAGTTTTCTGGAAATGTTTTAGCAAATCAATAATCTGCGCCTGCACCGATAAATCAAGGGCAGAGGTCGGCTCATCCAGCACCACCAGACTCGGTTTCAGAACCATAGCGCGGGCAATGCTAATACGCTGACGCTGCCCACCAGAAAACTCGTGCGGATAGCGATCTTTTATATCCAGTGGCAAGCCAACTTCGAGCAATATCTGGTCAATCTCCGCTTCACGTTCAGCAGGGGTTTTATCGGGGTAATGCACTAAAAAACCTTCTGAAATAATATCACGCACGCGCATCCGCGGATTCAGACTGGAATAGGGGTCTTGAAACACAAGCTGCATTTTGGAGCGGAGAGGGCGGATGGCTTTGGTTTTCAATTCATCTATAGACTGCCCCAGAAAAACGATTTTTCCTTCACTTTTTATCAGGCGGAGCAAGGCAAAACCAAGCGTGGTTTTACCAGAGCCAGACTCACCAACAATACCCAATGTTGACGACTCCAACAAAGATATTGATACATCATCTACCGCTTTAACATAGCCAGAAACTCGCTGTAAAAAGCCGCTTTTAATCGGGAAATAAACTTTGAGGCTTTGACATTCAATAATTGTTTTGGCATCCGCGGGGACGGGCAGGGGGCTGCCTTTTGGTTCAGAAGCCAATAAATGTTTAGTATAGCTATGCTGCGGGTTAGCAAATATCTCAGAAACCTTGCCCTGCTCAACAATTTCACCCTTATACATAACCGCCACACGATCAGCCAGCCTGCGCACAATCGTTAGATCATGAGTGATAAAAATCATCGCCATATTCATGGATTTTTGCAAATCTTTGAGCAATTTTAGTATCTTGATTTGAATAGTAACATCAACCGCCGTTGTTGGCTCATCGGCGATCAGTAGGTCAGGATTATTGGCAATCGCCATTGCAATCATCACGCGCTGGCGTTCTCCGCCAGATAGTTCGTGAGGATAGGCATCCAGCCTGTCTTTGAATTTTTCTAGTCCCACTTGCTCTAGTAGCTTTACAATCCTGTTTTTATCATCAGCAGCGAGCATTTCTCCAATCTGTTTGCTGATGGTATGCAGAGGATTAAGCGCGGTCATCGGCTCTTGAAAAATCATGCTGATGCGCTTACCACGCAGTTTTTGAAATGATTTTTTTTCTAGTAATTCCTCACCATTGAAAAATATATTTCCACTTATTTTTGCACCAGCAGGCTGCAAACCAAGGCAGGAGAGGGCGGTTAGCGATTTACCAGAGCCAGACTCACCAACCACCGCCAGCATTTCCCCTTTTTCCACTACAAAGGAAATATCACGCAGAATTTGCGAGTTACCGAATGAAAGCGATAGATTTTCTACTTTTAACATTGTCACAGAATTTTAATATTTACTTTGTTAAAAACACATTATAATCACAGCATCTATCACGCTTTTTTCAATTTTGCATGTAATTAAGAGAATTTTTTATGAATGATGAAACACCTAAAACAAATATGGAAGAATATCTGCAAGCTGCACAGGAAGAAAATGCAAGAAGAATGCGGGTGACTGGTTTACCAGCAACAGGGGTTGATCCATCCACAGTAAAATGGACAGAGGTCGCAGGAAAAAAACCACTAAAACCTAGATTGCTGAAAGAGCGTGGTGATGGTAATGAAATAGATGGAAAAGACGGCTGCTGGCGGGATTAGTTTTTAATCACTTTGCGCGGGTCAAAGGCATCGCGCACCGCTTCGCTGATAAACACAATCAATACCAGCAACATTGCTATCGTGATAAAACCTGTGAAACCCAGCCATGGAGCTTGTGGGTTACTCTTTCCTTGCAGCAATAATTCACCAAGTGACGGCGAGCCAACTGGCAAGCCAAAACCAAGAAAATCAAGGGTGGTTAGGGCTGCTATCGCACCACTCATAATAAACGGAATCATAGTCATTGCCGCAACCATGGCATTAGGCAGAACATGGCGCACCATGATAACAGGCTCAGAAACACCCAGCGCACGCGCAGCCTTTACATAATCAAAATTACGAGCGCGCAGGAACTCGGCGCGCACCACACCAGTTAGCGACATCCATTTGAATAATAATAAAATAATAAGCAACCACCAGAAATTTGGTGTAACCAGACTCGCCAGAATAATGAGTAAAAACAGCTCAGGAAGCCCCGACCATATCTCCATAAAACGCTGGAATAATAAATCCGTCCAGCCACCAAAATAACCTTGCACCGCACCTGCAAAAACGCCGATTATTCCGCTTAAAACCGTAAGAATAAGCCCAAAAAGAACTGAAATACGGAAACCATACATAAGTCGCGCCAAGACATCACGCCCTTGATCGTCCGTACCTAGCAGATTCACAGCGGTAGGGGGCGAGGGGGCAGGGCGACCAAGGTCATAATTAATGGTGCTGTAAGCAAAGCGTACTGGTGGCCAAACCATCCAGCCATTGGTATTTATTTCCTTAGTTATGAACGGATCGCGGTAAATCGCTTCTGTCTCGAAATCACCACCAAAAACCTTGTCGGAATAGGTGGTAAATACAGGAAAATAATATTCGTTTTTATATTTAAGAATTATCGGCTTGTCATTGGCGATAATCTCCGAACACAGGCTCGCTATGAATAAAAATAAAAATATCCACAAACTCCAAAATCCGCGCTTATTTGCACAGAATAAATCAATACGCCTGCGGGTGAGGGGGGAGAGTGTCATAGAGCCACCTCTTTTTCCCTCTCCCTTTCAGGGAGAGGGTTAGGGTGAGGGTTATTATTAGTAGGGTGAGGGTTATTTACCGTATCTCGCACTACCTCCAACACGCCAATAATATTCTCTAGCACATCATTATTCCAAAAACGCAGTATTGTGTACCCTTCAGATTGTAATGTCCTATCACGAACAATATCTTTTTTACTACCCGCATGTTGCCCGCCATCAAGCTCAATTATAAGCATTTTATCAACACAGATAAAATCTACAATATAGTTTTTGATTGGATATTGACGGCGAAATTTTAGCTTCTCAAAACGACGATCGCGTAAATAATACCAAAGTTTTTCTTCGCAATCGGTCTGATTTTTACGCAAATCTTTTGCCCGATTCACTAGCTTTAGATTTCTTGGATGAGCTTCTGAGTTCATAGCATATCCTTTTTACCCTCACCCCAACCCTCTCCCTGAAAGGGAGAGGGAGAAGAAAAAAGCTGCTCTCTCTGAAAGGGAGAGGTGGTTGTAGAAATTCTATACCTCTCAAACCAATTTATACTCTTAGCCAAAACATCATCCCAATAGCGAAGAAGCGCGTGGTTGCCACCATCATAGGATATTAATTCATGGTGTTTTTCATATTCATTTAATTTTTCAGATAAAGAGATTGAATGGCTGATTTCTACAGCTTCATCCGCCGTCCCATGCAACAGCAAAAGTGGCGATGTTATTTCATCCGCCCAGCAAATAGGAGAGCGTGCCGTTAAGGCTGCCAAAGGGTCTGCCATATAGTCTGGAATGTTAGGTTTATATACGTTTTGTTCCATACTGGATCTTTCGCCACGCCACTGCCGTAAATCACTTATCCCCGCAATAGAAACAACCGAGTTGGCTTTAAGACCACGGCGTAGGGCAAGAGCGTTCATCATCCCGCCACGCGAATGCCCAAGCATAAAGACATTCTTGCCATCCCATGCAGCGTGTTTCTTTGCAATCTCAAGCAGGTTCAAAATATCATTTACATCCGCCCCACCGAATTCTTCCCTGCCTTCACCACCATCATTACCGCGATAATTAGAGGCAAAAACCATATACCCAGCCCGCGCAAAAGGAATCATAGAGCGCATTGCCGAAAGCACAGTGAGCTTACCATATTCACGACTGCCACCACGGTTATAAATAAGAATCGGGTGGGATTTTTCTTTTATTTCATTGGGTAATGAGGAAATTCCAGTAACTTTTAACCCATCACTGCTGTAAACAATCTTATTGGTTACAGCATCCTTAGCCTCATCATATTCCTTGCATATTTTGTTATAAAAACTCTCAGGAAGAGGAGAGGGAAAAACACGAGTATTGGTAAGATGCTCAAGGGAATGAGGGATAAAAGGTTCGGATGATAAAATCACACTTCCCTCCGCTCAAAATCAATGCGCGGGTCAATCCACACATACATAAGGTCGCCAATTAAACCAGCAATAAGCCCGAGCAAGGTGAAGATGAATAATGTGCCAAACATTACAGGGTAATCACGCCCAACCACCGCCTCATAACCAAGCAAACCCAAACCGTTTAGAGAAAAAATAATTTCAATCAACAGTGCGCTGGTAAATAAAATTGAAAGCAGCGCACTAGGAAAACCAGCAATAATCACCAGCATCGCATTGCGGAACACATGCCCATATAGCACCTGATTTTCTGATAACCCTTTTGCACGGGCGGTAAGCACATATTGCTTGCTGATTTCCTCCAGAAAATAATTTTTTGTGAGCATGGTAAGGCTAGCAAATCCGCTAATAACCATAGCAATTACGGGCAGAGTAATATGCCAGAAATAATCAGAAATTTTAGCCATAAGCGATAGTTCCGACCAATTATCAGAAGTTAGTCCTTTCAGCGGAAACCAGCTTAGATAATTCCCGCCTGCAAACACAATAATAAGTAAAATTGCAAATAAAAAGCTGGGTATCGCGTAGCCAATAATAATCGCCCAGCTTGTCCAGATATCAAAATTTGAACCATCCCGCACCGCTTTGCGTATGCCCAAAGGAATGGAAATAAGATAAACGAGAAGCGTTGTCCACAGCCCGAGCGAGATGGTCACAGGCAGGGTTTTCAGCACTAAATCCACCACTTTTTCATTGCGGAAAAAACTCTCGCCAAAATCAAAGCGCAGATAATTACCCATCATCTGCCAGAAACGCTCCAGCGGCGGTTTATCAAAGCCATACATTTTCTCAATCTGTTTGATAATCTCAGGATCTAACCCCCGCCCGCCACGATAGAGCGACTGGCTGGTGTTAGTGATCTCCTGCTTGGCTGCAAGGTCTGTTCCGCCACCAGAAAGCCTATCGGTTGCATGACCAGAAGTAATATCAGTTAGCTGCGCCACCATCCGCTCCACTGGCCCACCAGGGGCAACCTGCACAATGGCAAAGTTCAGCACCATAATCCCAAACAAGGTGGGAATCATCATTAGCAGGCGGCGGAGTATGTAGTTGAGCATTTCAGGGTTCAGAGGTCAGGGTTCAGAGGTCAGGGTATTTATATACATAATTACTCATTTCTACAATGTTACAGTTGTCTTTTTGGATCGTTTTTCTCTACCTCGTGTACCGAATACAGAGAGTCACCTGGCGTAGTTATTCCAATATTTTCGGCAGCTTTATTTGCTTTTTGCATTGCGCCAAACAAATCCTGATAGAGCTCATCTTTTACAATTTGAAAAGATTGAGCTATAGAATCTCCAATAGGTAATTTCTCTGCTTCAGAGTATATACGCTCAGTCAATTTTCTAGATAAAACAGATTCGTTTATATTCTTAAATTTTCCTCTTTTTTCTGCTTGTTCCATAAATTCATAAAATACTGATTCCTTAACATTATCGTTTTCTACCCCATTATACAAAGAGGGTGATATTTTCTTTACAAGAGTAAAAATAATATGGTGCAACTGCTCATCAACCGCAAATATCTGATCAAACCAATTGTCATCAAAATCAATTGCCATAAGCAACTTATTACTTTCCCCACCTGCACTACCAATGTTCATCAGATATTCACTGGATAAGTTACAACGACATTTTTTTTCAAACGTAGCAATCGCCTCATTTGCAACAGGATTTTTAAAAACCTTGTCCCAGACATCATCATTTACAACTATATTCAAAGGCTTTGCCGCATCCTGTGCCAACTTCTTGTATGTATTAATTTTTGCAGTCTGCTGGTCTAAACCATTCGCACCATCAGATTTTAACTTTAAATCTGCTTTGGCTAAATTTTTCCTAACTCCGCTTATAATTTTTTCTTCCGCATCAGCCCCTATTTCTCTAAAAAATATGCCTTTTCCTCTAGCGTTCGCCTGTGCGTAAAATTCTTTTATCAATTCTTTGCTTATTATTAGCTGACCTAAAAACATGTTAAAATTATTACCCGCCACCCTTTTAATACCATTAGAAACCTCACCCAAAATCCCTTCAGCATCATGTGCTGTATCGTCTTCATAAAGCTCACTTATTGATTTACGAAAATCTAGGCTAGTTATTTCTTTTCCTTCTGCCTTAAGTGCTTTTCCAAAAGATTGGATTAATTTTTCAGAGTTTACTTCATGTAGGACATTGGCTTTAAAATATAGAGAATCCAAGCCATCGAAAGCCTTGTTTACGGATTTTAGCAAGTTTGGATCGGTATTTTTTTGTTTTTCTAACTCAATTTTCTTATTAAAAAGTTCTGATTTGCAATGTTTTATGACTGCAAAATTATGAGAGGTCTCCATAACACTTTCTATGTCTTTGCTTACACTGGGATCTGCAAATACCTTATCCCAAGTTTCGCTGTCTATCTTCTGATGATCTTGTTCCATTGGTTTTTTCTAAACAAAAATAAGTCTATAGCGTTGTTTTGTAATATCTATTTGCTTTCCTTCATCCACCAAGTCTGGAAGCCAAGGTTATATTTAGGTGGGGTAGGGGGCATGGCGAATTTATCCCAATAAGCCACGCGGAAGCTGCCTGAATGCCAGTTAGGGATAACAACATTCTCCCACAGCAAAACGCGGTCAAGTGCGCGCCCTGCTGCAAGGAGTGAGTCTTTATCCTCAGCTTTGGTGAGTGCATCAAGCATCCCATCCACCACCTTGCTTTTTAAGCCTGCAAGGTTATTGCCGCCTTTAACATCTGCCTGCGAGGAATGCCACAGCGACACCTGCTCATTTCCGGGAAAAAACACGCCACGATTAATCCAAACGGAAACCATATCAAAATCACCTTCATCAGTGCGCTTTTGATATTGTGCATCGTCAACCATGCGAATGGATGATGTAATACCCAAACGCTCCAGATTCTTGCGCATCGGGGCAATAACCCGCTCCATAGTCGGCTGGCGGAGCATAACTTCTAACGATAGCTGTTCGCCTTTATCATTAACTCTCTTACCGTCTTTTACTTTCCAACCAGCATCTTCTAATAGCTTCTGAGCTTTCAGGAGATTTTCGCGAGGATTGCCCGAACCATCAGTCACAGGGTTGGCAAAAGGCTGGCTAAACAGGGCAGGGGGCAAATCGCTCTTAAACTTCTCTAATAAAGCAAGCTCCTTACCCTCTGGTACACCCTTCGACTCAAAATCAGTATTCTCAAAAAAGCTCTTATTACGGGTATATGCACCATAAAAAATGGTTTTATTTATCCATTCATAATCCAGCGACAAACCTATCGCCTCACGCACTCTACGGTCAGCAAACTGCGCCTTGCGAGTGTTAAAAATAAATGCCTGCATACCTTGCGGTGTACCATCGGGAATTTCTTTTTTGATGATGCGTCCATCTTTAACGGCTGGCGCGTCATACGCCGTTGCCCAGTTGCGGGCGATATATTCGCGCCTGAAATCATAATCACCTGATTTTAGAGCCTCGAGCGTTACATTCTCATCGCGGTACATATCATAGCGAATCGTATCAAAATTATACTGACCTTTATTTACGGGCAGCTTCTCAGCCCAATAATTTGCCACACGCTTGTAAATTATATTCTTGCCCTGCTCCACGCTTTCAACCTTGTATGCACCACTGCCAAGAGGTGATTCCAGCGTGGTTTTTTCAAAATCAACCTTGCTGTAATAGGCTTTGGAAAGAATCGGCAACGATGCCGCAAGCATCGGCAGTTCTTTGTTTTTTGTGTCATTAAAGGTAAATTTAACCTTATTTCCAGCAGTTTTTTCGACCTTAACTATGGGTGCGTACATAATTTTATAAGTTGGATCGCCTTTTTCCTTTAGAGCATTGAAAGAAAACACCACATCATCAGCTGTAATTTGCGAACCATCATGAAATTTTGCTTCTTTTCTGAGGGTAAATTCGGCTGCGGAATTATCCGTACTTACATCCACCTGACTAGCGATTAAGCCATACATGGTTTGCGGTTCATCTTGCGAGGCAACCATAAGGGAATCAAAAATCCCGCTAATAGCAGGAGCTTTTACACCTTTAAGGATAAATGGGTTGAGATTGTCAAAAGTGCCTGTCTCCGCAAGTTTTACCGCACCGCCCTTCGGCGCATCTGGGTTTACATAGTCAAAATTCTTAAAATCCGCATTGTATTTACACTCGCCATAAAGAGTGAGACAGTGAGAAGGAGCTGCCAAGGCAGAACTCGTCATTGCGAGGAATGCTAATGACGAAGCAATCCAAAAATTTCTTATACTGGATTGCTTCGCCACAGAAAAAATCTGTGCCTCGCAATGACGAATAGACATTACGCTCCGCCCCAAGGACCTTTTGCTGGTTCTCCTGCAGCAACAGCAGCGGTTTTATTTTTGATACTATCAAACACGGTGAGTGCTTGTGCAACCATCGAGCCAGCATCAGAAGCATTGGCTGGCAGTAAAATTGTGGTGCTGGTTTGTGCCAATTTGCTGAAAGCAGCAACATACTGCTCGGCTATTTTGAAAGAAACAGCCTCAGAACCACCCGCCTTCATGATAGATTGTGAAATCATTTCAATTCCTTTGGCATTGGCTTCAGCAACAGCAAGGATAGCTTCTGCTTCACCTTTTGCGCGGTTTACTTGGTCAATCATCGAACCTTCTGATTGCAATACAACCTCTTGTTTTTTGCCTTCCGCAACGTTGATTTGTGATTGGCGTTTACCTTCAGATTCAAGAATCGTTGCACGTTTCTGACGATCCGCTGCCATCTGCAATTCCATAGCTTTTAGAACCGAATTAGGCGGGGTAATATTTTTAATTTCATAACGCATGCACTGAATGCCCCAGCTTTGCGCTGCCTGATTAATAGCTGCAACAATGTTAGAGTTTAATGCTTCGCGCTCTTCAAAGGTTTTATCCAAAGTGAGTTTGCCTATTTCCGAACGCATGGTGGTTTGTGCTAATAACTGCACAGCGTAAATAGGATCAGAAACACCGTAAGACGCTGCTATCGGATCCATAATCCGCACATAAAGCACGCCATCAAGATTAAGCGTAACGTTATCGCGGGTAATGCCTGCCTGTTCAGGAACATCCACGGCCATTTCCTTTAGCGAATGCTTATATGCAACACGCTGAATGAATGGAATAATGATATTAAGCCCTGGTTCTAATTTACGGTCGAATTTACCAAGACTTTCAACAATCCATGCCTGTTGCTGTGGTACTGTTTTCGCACCATTAAATATGATAATGAGTACAACAGCACCAAGTGCAATAAAAAATTCCATGTTTTTATTCCTCTATATTTTACAGGTTATTTAGGAGCTACAGTCAGCACATTTCCAGAAATATCTTTAATTACTACCTGCGCACCAGATTCCAGTTTTTCTACGGTTACAGGCTCTGCCAGCTTTGCCTTCATATTTGCGCCAGACCAAACCACCTCACCACCATGAATTTTATGCAGCCCTTTTTCACCAACAACAGCTGTTTCCCCAATAATATTGTGATAGGTAGCCTTGCCTTTACCAAGTTTCAGCTTCTGAATTGGCTTCCATAATATTACCGCCCAAACCGCTGTGGACACGACAAACACCAACGCCTGTAACAGTTTGTCTTCAGGAGAGATAATAGAAAAATTAAGCAGCATGCCAACGGTAAGAGAACCGCAGCCTGCAAAGAGCAGACCAACCCCCGGAACACCCATTTCGGCAATGAGTAAAACAACACCAGCAACCAACCAGATAACCATTAAATTCGGTTCCATTAGAACTCCTGTTCTTTAATCTTCACCACAAGGTCATCATCAACAACATCCGTAACCATCATTTTTGTTCCAGCATCAATACTTTCTGCTTCAACGTCTGATGATAAACGAGCGTGTAAAATCCGCCCATTAACTTTAACATCTCCGCCAGTAACAGAATTAAGACCACCTTCCGCTACCTCAACAGTTTTTCCTATGCTGGCAAGACAAAAGTCTCTCTCTTCACTGGAGAGCTTTGATTTTGGCTTCGCTCCACGCAGTGCAATCCGCCATGAAACAATCGCCACAAAGAAAAATATAACCTGACCAACAACGAAATATATATAAACACCTTCAACATCAGCACTAGGTGGTCTCATCACCCCTAACAAGATAAAAACAGCAACTGTAAACGCCGCGTAAGCAGCATAGGTAAGATTATATTTTCTCTGCATTTTATCGACAACAAAAAGAACTCCACCAATCGCCAACCAAGCAAGCACGGGTATAAAAGACATTACATTCTCCTTGTGTTGAATTATTTTAATGTATTCAGATATGCAATTAAATTGGCACGATCCTGTGGGTTAGGCATACCAGCGAAAGACATTTTGTTCCCCGGAATAGCTTTTTTAGGATTAGCCAAGAAATCCGAAAGCTCCTGCGCTGTCCACTTTTTATCCTTCATCGCCATAAGAGCAGCGGAATAAGTATATCCATCCTTATGAGCAAAATGACTGCCAACCAAACCCCACTGGTTCGGTCCCACGCCATCTTTTCCGCCTTTATCAAAGCTATGACAAGACGTGCATTTTTTGACAAGAGCCTCGCCAGCCTTAACATCAGCCTTTGCCATGAGTGGCGCGATATCCACTGGCTTTTCTTCTGCTGCTGGAACACCGCTAGGAGCAGCATTTTCTGCGCCAGCTATGGTATAGCCACGTTTAACTTCGCCACCATGCTCGCCTTCACCACCAGCATATAACCCCTCGCTTACAATTCCAGAAACCATCGCTATGATACCAGCAAGTAATACTGCGCCAGCTACTTTATTAAATTCCAACCCATTACCAGACATAATAAATTTCTCCGAAAAACAACTTTAAAAAATGGCTTAATAATAATTGGTTGTCTTTATAATATACCCGCTCTATCTATTCAATAAGAACTTGAAGACAAAAGTATTATATGAATCCAATAATTATAATTCCCGCCCGCATGGCATCCACCCGCCTTCTAAATAAGCCAATGGCTTTGATTGGCGGGCTGCCGATGATTGTGCAGGTTATGAAACGGGTGCAGGAATCTGGGATTGGCAGGGTGGTAGTTGCCTGTGATGGTGAGGAAATTGCTAGTGCAGTAAAAAATGCTGGTGGTGAAGCGGTGTTGACCGACCCTGATTTACCATCTGGTTCTGACCGAGTTTTCCAAGCTCTTACAAAAATAGACCCCGAAAAGAAACATGATATTATTATAAACGTGCAAGGTGATATGCCCTGCTTAGATCCAAAAATTATAAAGCGTGTTTTTGCTGTTTTGGATAATAAAGAAGTTGATATAGCAACACTTGCTGCAGTGATTGCCGACGAAACAGAAAAAACTGACCCTGCCGTGGTGAAAATTGCGATGACAGGGCAGGGACGCGCACTTTATTTCTCCCGCGCCACCATTCCACATGGTGAAGGCGCATTATATCACCATATCGGGATTTATGCTTATCGGCGCACCGCTCTGGAAAAATTTGTGGCACTACCTCCAAGTTCGCTTGAACTAAGGGAAAAACTAGAGCAACTTAGAGCATTAGAAGCAGGAATTAGAATTGATGTTGCTGTGGTTGACACCGTTCCACTCGGTGTGGACACGCAGGAAGGTTTAGAAAAAGCGAGGAAGATTTATGAGCAATAATAATTTTGATGTACTGGGCATTGGCAATGCAATTGTTGATATTTTGAGTTTTGCCGATGATAAATTTTTGCAAGATAACGGTTTTGCCAAAGGCAGCATGACTTTGGTTGATGAAGAAGTTGCAAAAAAATTCTACGCAAAATTAGGACAAACCACCGAATGTTCTGGTGGTTCAGTAGCCAATAGTTTGGCTGGGCTTGCTTCGCTTGGCGCAAAAACTGCTTTTATCGGCAAGGTAAAAAATGATCAGCTCGGCGCAATTTTTACCCATGACCTCCACGCAGCAGGAGTATATTTTGACAGCAAGCCCGCAACAAGCGGCGCAGCAACTGCCCATTGCATGATTTGCGTAACTCCAGACGCGCAGCGCACTATGGTGACTTATCTCGGCGCATGTGGCACAGTTTCCGAATCAGATAAAGACGATGCGCTTATTGCCCGTTCTAATATTTTATATATTGAAGGTTATTTGTGGGATGCTGAAGCAGCAAAGATAGCAATCCGTTCATCAATTGCGACAGCAAAACAACATGGCAAACGTGTGGCTTTTACCCTGTCTGACACTTTCTGTGTGCATCGTCACCGTAGCGAATTTTTACAATTAATAGATAATGATATTGATATATTGTTCGCCAACGAAGCAGAAATAAAAGCCCTTTATGAAACTGAAGATTTTGACGCTGCCATAGCCAAAATTCGTGGCAAAGTTGCCGTTGCTGCTATCACCCGCAGTGAAAAAGGCAGCGTAGTCGTTACCAAAGAAGTGGTGGAAACTGCACCAACCGACCCTGTGCATAATCTAGTGGATACAACAGGAGCGGGGGATCTCTATGCCAGCGGTTTTTTATTTGGAATTTCGCGCGGCTGGGATTTGCTAAATTGCGCGAAGCTCGGCAATAAATGCGCGGGCGAAATAATCACTCAACTCGGCGCAAGAAGCCAGAAAAAACTAGATGCGCTCGTGGCTTAAATTATACCTCCAGCCACGTTTGCTAGTTGTTCTAGCTCTCGGTTTTGTGAGTGGTTTGCCGCTTGCTCTCACTGCCTCTACCCTTTCAGCATGGTTCACCGACTTAAAAATAGATAAAACATCTATCGGTCTTTTTGCCTCAGTTGCCACACCTTACGCCCTAAAATTTCTGTGGGCACCGCTGATGGATGCCTATCAATTTCCTTTGTTTTCTAGGCTACTTGGTCACCGCCGCGGGTGGATATTGGCAACTCAAATCGGGCTGGTATTTTCTATCATCATACTAGGTCTTGCCAACCCATCGCTAAACCCATGGCTTACAGCTTTAGCTGCACTAATTGTTGCCACATTTTCTGCAAGTCAGGATATTGTAATTGATGCCTACCGCGTTGAAATATTAAATGAAGATGAGCAAAAAATCGGGGCAGGAATGGTGCAATTTGGCTATCGTTTCGGGATGCTTGCTTCAGGTGCTGGCGCACTTGCTCTAGCTGATCATGTCAGTTGGGAAATGACCTATTTTATAATGTCGGGGTTTATGCTGATAGGAATAATAACAATACTGCTCGCGCCAGAGCCAGCGGTAAACCGCGAAATAAAACCAGCTTCCATAGAACACCTCCTGCGTGATTATGTAATCGCACCGTTTTCTAATTTTACCAATAATAAAAACTGGTTACAGATATTGCTTTTCATCATGCTGTATAAATTGGGTGATGCCTTCCTTGGAATTATGACCAATCCTTTCCTAATTGAAATCGGATTTACTAAAACTCAAATCGCTGCGGTAGTAAAAATATATGGTTTGATTGCAACCCTTGTCGGTCTGCTCGCTGGAAGTATGCTCGCACTGCGCATCGGCACAGTAAAAACCCTTATGATATGCGGTATAGGTCACGCCTTAACCAACCTGATGTTTGTTGTGCAGGCACGGGTGGGGGCTGATATAAATATTCTGGCACTGGGAATCTCGCTAGAAAATTTCAGCGGTGGGATGACAGCCTCCGCCTTTGTTGCGTTCATAAGCGCGCTGTGTCACAGCAAATATACGGCCACTCAATATGCCCTGCTTTCATCACTAGCTGCCATAGGTCGCACCCTACTCACCACTACCGCTGGCTGGACTGCTGATAATCTCGGTTGGGAAATATTTTTCATTATCTCTGTTCTGCTTGCTGTGCCAAGCCTTGTGTTGCTGTGGTGGCTGTCTAAGAGATTAAAGAAAAACAACAAATAAATTCTTTACCACGCTTATCTTACAGGCTTTTCTTTAAGAATTTTATTTTCAGTTTTTATATCTTGCATTTCAAATTTTTGATTTATCTCACTGCGAAAATTCTGCATATCTGAACGCAAACCTTGTAATTCGTAAACAACTTTGTCATTACTTGCAGAAACTTTAGCGACGGTCTCGTCTCGTATAGCCTGCATAGTTGTTGTATTCTGACTAAGCGAAGAATATATAATCCCAGTAAATCCTACAAAAACAGCAACAATTAAACTCACCAAACCAATAATAAGATTCAACTTACTATCGGTTTCCGCTAATTTTTTGTTGTTATTAAAAACTGTATGCTCTTCTGTCATTCTTTTATTATCGTGGTCATTGGTTAATTTTTCGTTAGTTTTATCTTCTTTTTCAATATGTTCAGAAGCATCTGAGTAGTCAGCCTCTACAGTTTTAATAATTTTATTAGCAAGTTCTTCATCACCAGATGCTAGTAAACGCCGTATAGCAGCAGTTTTCAACTCATTTCCTGACATCTCAGAAGATGTCGTTGGCGTTGAGTCTGGTTCAACTATCGTTAATCGCGTTGGAGTTGTCCTGGAAGTGACCATTTACTGTTGCTCAATAACCTTTGTTAGTATCTCTTTCAAAAACATTTGAAATTCCAAAAATTTATCCAAAAAAACCTTACATTCCGAAGCATTACTTACAGAATTCATGTCATGATTAAAATTAGCCATAAATACCAGTTTACTATCTTTTTTTTCTAACACTATTTTTGCTACATCGTTAGGCTTTCCGTCTTGAATATCTAAATTATAGCCAAGAGTAATGCTTGCAGGAAAAAAATTGCCCACTTTAACAGCTTCAGCATCTTTATTCAGTAGTTTATTGAGATTCTCATAGGGATTTTTTACGTCGCAGAATCCATGTAAATTTACTCCTACAGCGTTTATAGTAGCTCCTTCTAAAATTAAATAATCTTTCAGAAAAGCACTAATTTTAGCAAGATTGTTTGTATCATTAAATTTCAATTCATTATTATTTTCAATGTTGGCGCGACCAACATCACCCATAAAGCCATACCCATTATCATAATTATTTATGGATAAAAATTGAGAGTCATCTGCATCATCTGTCCGTTGCCACCCAACCACCCCTATTTTTTCTGCTTTTTTAAATACATGTCGCTCCAAATATTTAGACTGCATCAATGCACCAAAGGATTTTTCAATCTTTATTTTCTCGTTGGGTATAATGGTTTGAGCAAAAACAACGGATGTTTTGGTGAGTTTCATAAATTTTCCAATATACTGAAATGTAGGATTAATAGTGGTGATTATAGGGAAATACAAAGTATGGTCAATAAAATTAACAAACAGCCTACGACCACCGAACCTCTGGCGGGAGGGACATGAGGATTGCTTCGGTATTTCCGCCTGTCATAAGCCCGAAGCGCGTACCACGATCATAGAGCAAATTAAACTCCACATAGCGACCACGTTTTGTTAGCTGCCATTCGCGCTGCTCCTTCGTCCATGCTTCCTGCATATGACGGCGAACTAGCTGCGGATAAATATCGGCAAATGTTTTGCCCACTTCCTGCGTGAAAGCAAAATCTTTGTTCCAGTCACCTGTGTTCACATAATCATAAAAAATTCCGCCGATACCGCGCGGTTCATTGCGATGTTTCAGGAAAAAATACTCATCACACCATTTTTTGAATTTCGGGTAATATTCAGGATCAAATTTATCACAGGTTGCTTTGAAAGCAGCATGAAAATCAGCTGTGTCCTGCTCAACTGGATACATTGGCGTTAAATCTCCACCACCACCAAACCAGCTTTTATAACCTTTATTATTGCTCCCAGAGTTTTCTCCTGAAAACTCTATGGGGCTTGGCTCAAGGCTGGCTCGGTCTGCTGACCTTGCTTCTCCACCTACCACAATCATTCGCGTGTTCATGTGTACGGCGGGAACAAGGGGTGAACACATGTGAGCAACCAGCGAAACACCGCTTGCCCAGAAGCGCGGATCAGCCTCTGCATTTGGAATTTCTTTACGCATGGTTTCTGAAAATTCGCCATGAACGGTGGAAATATTTACACCAACTTTTTCAAAAACCCGCCCTTTCATCACTGACATTTCACCGCCACCACCTTCAGCACGCTGCCAAGGGGTGCGAACAAAACGCCCCGCAGGCGCAGTGCTGCCAGTAAGCTCATCTTCCAGTTTTTCAAAACGCTGGCAAATATCATCACGAAGCGCGCGAAACCAAGCCGATGCCTGCTGTTTTTGCTGCTCAATATTTTCTGTATTATTCATTGAATCCTCCAGTTTGCCTTAATGCCTCACCTAACACCATACTGGCAGCAAGCGCAACATTTAGAGAGCGGGCATTTTCGTGCATTGGGATTTTTATCTGAGCGTGAGATGATTTTACCACATAATCAGGAACGCCTGATGATTCACGCCCAAGAAGCAATATATCGTCCTTCTGAAAAGAAAAATCCGTGTAAATATTTTTGGATTTTGTACTCAGTAATATAATACGGCAGTCAGCACCTATATTTTCTATAAATTTATTCCAAGAAATATGCCTCTGCAAATCAGTCTGCACGCCATAATCCATAGCCACACGCTTCAATTGTTTGTCATCTAACAGAAATCCACACGGTTCAATAATATGCAGGCGAACACCTAAACATGCGGCAAGACGCATCAAACTCCCTGTATTTTGTGGTATGTCGGGTTCAAATAAGGCAATATTCATATTTATCAGGATTTTATAATAGTTAATAAAATGTAACAAAAAATTGATTTATTATTTATATAAAATTAGTCATTATAATAAAACACGCTATACACAACGTATATTTGATGAAAATATACGCCTACAATACAAACCAACACAGCTAATGGAAAGTTATTTTATGGTTCCACGTTCAAGCGGTTTTATATCAGCTACGGCTGTAACTTTTGCCGCTTTTGCTTCTGGAATGGGTATGTGTTTGTTCAATCTTGATACAGTTGGTGCATGCGTTGAGGTCGCTAACGTATGGGTAGTTAAATTTCAGCAGATTGGCAACCATCTCGTGGCTTGGGGTGTTGCTATTTTGAAGAGCGTGAGACACTAAATAAACACACTCTAAAAATACCATAACAAAATCGTAATCTAACAGTTGAAACTTCATAAGATTTTGTTATAGAGACATCTCTACATCATTTTTTATAGAGTTTGTTTCATGAGCCAACATTCACAATCTACTTTGCTTTCAAACGAAAAACACGGTGATTCCAACGGAACTACCCGTCGTGATTTTATGATGCTAACGGCTGGCGCACTCGCTGCTGTTGGCGGTGCTGCGACCGCTTGGCCGTTCATTGATAGCATGAATCCAGCGGCTGACGTTCTTGCCCTTTCCTCCATTGAGGTTGATTTGTCCCCAGTAAGAGAAGGGCAGACCATTAAAGTAAAGTGGCGTGGCGTTCCTGTATTCATCCGCCACCGTACCAAGGCAGACATTGAAGAATCACGCAAAGTTCCTTTAAGCGAGTTGAAAGACCCACAAAAAGATGAAGATCGCGTACAGAAAGGTCATGATCAATGGTTGGTGATGGTTGGTGTGTGTACGCATCTTGGCTGTATTCCACTTGGTGGTGCTGGTGATTATGGCGGTAACGAAGGTGGTGGCTGGTTCTGCCCTTGTCACGGCTCGCATTACGATACTTCTGGTCGTATCCGCAAGGGTCCTGCACCGACAAATCTTGCTGTCCCACAATATACTTTCCTTAGCGATAACCGTATCAAAATTGGCTAAAGGGGGATGTTTTCTTTAAAAAGCAGTAGTTATTGTGAAAATGAGGCTGGCAAGACACTAACAAACAAGATTCTTGACTCGCTAAATAAAGATGAAAATGCCGAGACGATTAGACAATGTTATATGGAGATGATTAATTTAGAAAAAGGGTTGCCAATAGGGTTTAATGAGCTTGTGGTTTTTATTAATGAAGATGATTCTAAAATTGTACGCGAAAAAACATCTATGAACATTAATTTTAAGACAGGCATTTTAGAACAAAGAGGAAATACTGACTTACATAATCTTTGCTCTACTATTTCTTATTTGACATCTAATCCAAGCTGTAAAACCTCGGTAAAAAAAGCTGGTAAAGCTGGAGAATGGATAAAGTTTGAAGGAATTGATAGGGATATTAAAAAATTGGTGGCGGAAGCTGGTGATTGTGAATTGAAAAGAATATTGAGTGCAAATTTGCAAAGAGGAAAGTGGTAAAACATGAGTTCAGAACCTAAAGAACAGCAAGCAGGGATTAAAGGCTGGATTGAATATCGCCTGCCGATTTTTTCGTTTCTTAATAATAGTCTGGGGAATAATTTCCCTGCGCCACGCAATCTCAATTACTGGTGGAATTTCGGTTCTATCGCTGGCATCTGCCTTGTAATCCAGATTCTAACTGGTTTGTTTTTGTCCATGCACTATACGGCTCACGTTAGCTTTGCATTTGACAGCGTTGAAAAAATTATGCGCGACGTAAATTACGGCTGGCTGATGCGCTACTCGCACGCTGTTGGTGCATCAATGTTTTTTGTCGTGGTTTATATACATATTTGTCGTGGATTATATTATGGCTCCTATAAAGCTCCGCGTGAAATTCTGTGGTGGCTTGGTTTGGTTATTTTCTTGCTGATGATGGCAACTGCTTTCATGGGCTATGTTCTTCCTTGGGGGCAAATGAGCTTCTGGGGTGCGACTGTTATCACCAATTTATTCTCAGCAATTCCTGCCGTGGGCGAATCTATTGTGCATTTGCTGTGGGGTGGTTTTTCGGTAGATAACCCAACCCTCAACCGTTTTTATTCTCTACATTTTTTATTGCCATTTGCAATTGTTGGTGTTGTTGTTCTGCACATTTGGGCGTTACATCAGCACGGCTCAAACAACCCACTTGGTATTGATGTTAAAGGCAAGCAGGACACAATTCCTTTGCATCCTTACTATACTTATAAAGATTTTTTTGGATTCGGTGTTTTCTTTATAGTGTTTGCATGGTTTGTATTTTTCTCGCCAAACTCTCTTGGGCATCCTGATAACTATACGCCTGCCAATCCGATGGTGACACCTCCGCATATTGTGCCTGAATGGTATTTCCTTCCGTTTTATGCAATTCTGCGCTCAATTCCTGATAAACTTCTTGGAGTTGTAGCAATGTTTGGTTCGCTACTAATTATGTTTGCACTTCCATGGATTGACCGCTGCAAGGTTCGCAGTGGGAATTTCCGCCCGTTATTTCAAAAGATTTATTGGGTGTTTATCCTAAACGCAATTGTGCTGGGATATGTCGGTTCGCAACCTGCCGATTGGGGTATATTATATAGCTTCCTAGATTCCAAAGGAGCTTCCCTGTTGGATATTTCTGTTGGGCGTATCGCAACAGCTCTTTACTTCTCTTATTTTCCTGTCCTCTGGTTTATCAGCGGTCGTGAAAAAACATTACCACTACCAGTAAGCATTAGCGCAGCTGTGCTAACTAAAAACAATAACAATGCACATCACTAATGGAACTGAAATATATGAAAAAATCTATTTTGATTGCGGTATCTTTAATAGCAATAAGCGCCAGCGGTTATGCTTTTGCCAGCAGTGAAGCTCACCTAAAAAAAATTGACTGGAAATCTGACGGTATGTTTGGCACAGTTGATAAGCAGTCTGCACAGCGCGGGCTTCAAGTTTATAAAGAAGTATGCGCTGCCTGCCATAGCTTGAACCGTATAGCCTTCCGCAATCTTGCCGAGATTGGTTTTTCCGAAGCGGAAATAAAGGCACTGGCAGCAAGCTACAAAGTAAAAGATGGTCCAAATGATTCTGGTGATATGTTTGAACGCAATGGCTTGCCATCAGATTATTTTGTTCCTCCATTTCCAAATGAGCAAGCTGCAGGTGCTGGCTTCAATGGCAAAGCTCCACCAGATTTGAGCTTGATTATAAAGGCTCGTCATGATGGTGCTAATTATCTTTATTCACTCCTTACTGGATATGGACAGGCTGTACCAAAGGAAGTTACTTTAACTGATGGTCAGCATTATAATCCTTATTTCGCAGGTGGAAATATATTGATGCCAGCTCCGCTTTCTGATGGGCAGGTTACTTATTCTGACGGTACAAAAGCAAACGTTGACCAAATGGCGCGTGACGTTACCAACTTCCTGCAATGGGCCGCTGAACCAGAAATGGAAGCGCGCAAGCAGATGGGAATAAAAGTATTAATTTACCTCGCCATATTTACTGGTTTCATGTATGTTGCAAAACGTAATTTATGGAAAAAACTCCACTAGAAAATAGGCAAAAGGAATTGAACATCAGACTAGAGAGAAGCAATAAATTTTTGTCTCGTTCGAGCTTGTATTCCATTGCCTACTGCCTGCTGCCCATTACCTACTGCCTATTGCCTGCGCCTGCTTTTGCCATTAGCGTTTCTGTTGGGGTTAATCCAACTCCTGTTTTTACTAAAACAAACGTAAAGCCAAAGGTAAAACCATCCACAAAGTCGCCTGTTTTGCTCACTGCCGAACATGTGGATTACGATAAAGACTCATCGACCGTATTAGCCAGTGGCAAAGTAGAAATAGTTCAAGGCGAAACTATTATGCTTGCTGATCAAGTAACATATGATCAAGCAAACAACATTATGACTGCGAGTGGCAATGTCAGCATTTTAGAATCATCAGGCAATGTGCTTTTTGCCGATAGTTTAGAGCTGAAAGACGACCTCAAATCTGGTGTTATAAAACAGTTCAAAGCTCGTCTTTCTGATAATTCCCTGTTTGTTGCTAATAGCGCGAAAAAACATGATGAAAATATCACTGAACTATATCAGGCTGTATATTCTCCATGCAAAGTTTGTGCATCAAAAGAAGGTGGTGAATCACCATTATGGCAACTGCATGCGGATCATATTCTTATTAACCAGCAAAAACAGGAAGTGACTTATAAAAATGCGCTGATGGAAATTTACGGCGTACCAATTTTATATACACCATATTTTTCACATCCGACACCAGGAGCTGATAATAAAAGCGGGTTGCTTGAACCAACATTTAAACAATCCACTAACCTTGGCACAGTATATAAACAACCAGTTTATTACAGCATCGCCAAAGATAAAGATGTTACCTTCACACCTATTTTTACCACTTTAGAAGGTCCAGTACTTGCTGGAGAATATCGCCAATTATTTAATAATGGGGCGATGACACTTACTGGCAGTGTGACCAAGCCACAAACGCGTGACGCTGGTGGCGTAACCTCTAAAGGACAGAACTGGCGTGGGCATTTTGATGGAAAAGGGCAGTTTGCCATAGATAATAAAACTGACTGGGGATTTAATATACGCAGAACCAGCGATGATACTTATTTGCGTCGCTATGATTTTAGCGAAGATTCCCTTCTTACTTCGCGCATATATGCTGAAAAACGTGATTTTCTTACAGAGTTCAGTGGTGATAAATCGCGCAGTTTTGCCAGTGTGCAAACACTTAAATTTGATGGTCTGACTGCTGCCGATAATTCGCGTACCGCACCTGTTATACTGCCATTGATGGATTTCAATTGGGAATCTGCACCAAGTTTATATAACGGGCGATTCTCTATGGACGGCAATCTCATGTCACTAACTCGCCAGCAAGGGGCAGAAAGTAGACGTATTTCAACCGCCGCTGGCTGGAAGCTACCATACATAACATCTGACGGACAAATAATCGAATTTGCAACTCAACTTCGTACGGATATTTATTGGGTAAAAGATCAGCCTCTCGCAAGTAACGAAAATTACAATGGGCAAACTGGGCGAGTGATTCCACAGGCATCCCTGACTTGGCGTTACCCATTCATCAATCAATTTGAGCAGGGGAATTTGCTGCTAGAACCAATTGTGATGCTGGCTGCCAGCCCCAACAGCAGTAACTCAAATAAAATTCCTAACGAAGATTCACAAGTTCCAGAATTCAATACCAGCAATTTATTCAGTCCTAATCGCTTCGCTGGTTATGACCGCGTGGAAACTGGCGCACAAGCAGCCTATGGTCTGCGTGGACAGGCACAAATATATGGCAATAAATATATAGACTGGTTAGTTGGACAACATTACCGCCAGAATACATCTAATAATTTTCCATATACTAATAATAGCACCAGTAATTTATCTGATTATGTCGGTAAAATGGATGTTTATTACGATCCATTCACTATATCCTATCGTACCCGCCTTGATAAAGACAGCCTCGCTTTCAATCAGAATGAGGTGGCTGGTTCGGTAAATTATGATCCAATAATACTCAGTACCTCCTATCTCTCTCTTAAAAATGACCCTACCTTACAAAACAAAGAGGAAATAAGCGGAACTTTTGGAGTAAATCTAACCAAGCAATGGAATTGGGGTGTTGGCGCAACCCGTAACATAGAACTGGGAAGTCTGAGTAGTGCTTCTACAAGCCTAACTTTCCAGAACGAATGTCTTTATATGACCAATAGTTTTGGTAGAAACTACACTTTTGATCGTGATATCAAACCATCTACCACTTATATGTTTCGCGTTTCATTCAAAAATCTGGACTAAATATCATGCTTAAACCGCGCCTATTTTCACTGCTTACTTTCTGTACGGCATTAACAATAGCAACCATAAGTGGCGGTGCTGATTGCTGGGCAAAAAATGAAATAAAAACTGAGCCGCAAACTGGTGGCGCACTGAACATAGCTGCTGTAGTTGGTGAGCAAGCAATATCTTCTTTCGATGTTGATAGCCGTATAAAATTTATTATCGCTACCACCAAAATATCTAACTCTCCAGATACTATTGCAAACATAAGACCGCAAGTTATACGCACCCTGATTGATGAATCATTGCAACTGCAAGAAGCCGAAAAAAATAATATAAGAATAGATGATAACGAAGTTGAACAAGCAATAGCTGGTATAGAAACACAGCGTGGAATGCCCGCTGGTGGAATTGCTAACATGCTGGCAGCGAGTCATGTGCCAGAAAAAACTTTTAAAGACCAGATACGCGC
Source organism: Rickettsiales bacterium (assembly GCA_025464625.1). Lineage (GTDB taxonomy): Bacteria > Pseudomonadota > Alphaproteobacteria > Rickettsiales > SXRF01 > SXRF01. The sequence goes on from JAOAUZ010000002.1 coordinate 261,633, forward strand.
CCAGTTAGCTTGGGGTAAATTGTTGGGAAGAACTGTTCGCCCACGAATAAAAATAAGCGATGATGAAGTTGCGCTTGCACAAGGACATATATCTTCATCAGAACAAGAGCCAATAAATATTAAAGAAGTAGAAATTTCTGTAATTAATTTGCCAGTAGAAAAACCACAACAGGAAACTGATGCAAAAAAGCTTATCGAAAAGCTCCATGGTGAACTACGCAAGGGAGCAAATTTTGAAGAAGTTGCAAAACAATTTTCCGCAGCTGGTGATGGTAAATCATTCTGGATACGCCCAGCACAATTAGACCCTACAATAGCTCAAGCTCTCAAGAATACCAAAGCAGGAACCTACACTGCACCTATTCGCACCCGTGATGGATTCAGTATAATCAAGCTGCTGAATGTAAAAGCAAATAAAAACCGTGAAAAAATCGCAAAAAGTCATACTGAAGTAAGTATGAAAGAAATTCTATTAAAGCTGAAGCCTACCGCCAACGAAAAAGAAGTTGATGTGTTATTAAAAATAGGGGAAGAGGTTTCTAAAAACCCAGGAAATTGTCAGGACAAAGGGGTGGCTAACATCAGTAATTTAGACGATTTTGATATTGTAGTTAATTTCCGCAAAGCGGCACTGTCAGAATTACCTCCTGCGCTACGGAGCATCAGCGAAACTCTAAAAATCGGTGACGTGTCCATACCATTCGCCAGTGCTGAAGGTATTAGGCTATACATGCTTTGTGATAGAAAAGAAGTTGCTGGCACTCCTGCCAATCTTGATAAGGTTAAGGAAGGGTTGTTTCGGCAAAAATTTGACCTTGAAGCGCAAAAATACCTACGCGATGTACGTCGCGAAGCATTTATTAACATCCGCCAATAGAGGAATGCCAGTTTATTGTTATAAATCAAATTATTATCTACAATTAACTAAATTGTCATAAAATGTTCGCAATTCTCTGATTTACAAACGTCATAAATTCAGGGTATTGTTAGGTTATCTACCTTATTGCCATGTACGTCATGACTATAAGTAGGGTAGATTTTTACATTTAGCGCGGGTAATTCTGCGTTTTTTAACAATTTAGTTTTAAAGGAAAAGTTTTATGAAAACTCAAACTAAAAACCTTGCTACCGCTTGGCAGACCTCTCTTTTGGTAATGTTCAGCGCAATCGTTGTTATGATGCCAGAAATGGCTTTAGCTGCTGCTGCTGCTGGTGGTGGTGACACAGTAATCGGTAACATGCTTTGTACTGTTGTTGGATTCTTCACTGGTAACGCTGGTCGCGGTCTTGCTACCCTCGCTATCATCATCATCGGCGTTGGTGCGTTGATGGGTAAAGTATCTTGGGGTATGGCTATCATCGTTGGTCTTGGTATCTCTTTGATCTTCGGTGCTGCTGCGATGGTAGACAGCTTGAACTCTGGTGGTTCAGGTTGCACAGCTCCTTAATCTTAAGGAACTTAGTAATAAAAAACCTGCCAGAGGAAACTCTGGCAGGTTTTTTTATTTCACAAAATTACTGTAAGTGCCAACCAACTCACTTTTTGCCAAAGAATGTTTTTCAAGCTCTTTTACAATATCATCGCCTTTTGTATTTTCCTTTATCTCTAAGGCAGCAACATCAAGCGCATAAACAATAAAATGGTAATGGTGCAGGCGAGCATCATTAAATGGTGGGCATGGTCCATCATATCCTAGAAAAGTCTCAGCTGGTTTATCTTTTATGAAAGAAGCAAAATCATTTACCAGAGATTTTCCGCTAGTAAAATTTTTGCCTGCACCTTCTGCTATTTCTGTTACGCTGGCTGGAATATCAAACTGCACCCAATGATAAAAATTCTGCCGTGGAAAATCTTCAGCAATAGTTTTTCCTTCTTTGTTAGCATCATCAAATTTGGCAGGCACATCAGGATCAACCACCACCAAAGCAAATGATTTTGTTTCCTTAGGCGCACCTGCCCATGAAAGCTGCGGGCTGATATTGGCTGCATCTTTCGTTTTACCCTTGCCATCTGGCGCGCAGTAAGCAAATTTATCAGCAATCGGCTTGCCATTTTCTATGCTGGTTGAAGTTACTGTTAGATTTCCTGCTTCCGCAAATGCGAAAGTTGAAAATAAACAGGATGTTACAAAGGCTGTTTTGGCTAAAGAATATTTCATAAACTCTCCACTATTTAGTTTGTTGAACTTCTGCGAATAAAGCCTATATATAGGCTTCGTAATCAAATCATCAATAAAAATAGTAGAAATCATGTTCATACAAACCGAAGTAACTCCCAATCCGCTGACGCTGAAATTTATTCCTGACGTAACTGTTATGGAATCTGGTACTGCGTTTTTCACTAATGCCGAAGATGCCACCATCTCGCCACTTGCAGTTGAGCTATTCGCAATCGAAGGTGTAACTGCTGTATTCTTGGGCGGAGATTTTATCACCGTAACTAAAGATGAAGCCAGTGACTGGAGCGTTCTTAAAGCTCCGCTGCTCACCAGCATTATGGATTTCTTCGTTGCAAAAAAACCTGTGATGCTTTCCAGCAAAAAAGAAGCTGTTGCAACAAATGAAAATGACAGCGACCTCGTGAAACAAATTAAAGAACTGATTGAAACCCGTGTTCGCCCAGCAGTCGCGCAGGATGGTGGTGATATTATTTTCCACAATTTCAGTGATGGTATTGTGCAATTGGAGCTACACGGCTCTTGCTCTGGCTGCCCAAGCTCAACTGTGACTCTTAAAAACGGGATAGAAAATATGCTGAAGCACTACATCCCAGAAGTAATTGCCGTTGAGGCGGTGTGATGGTAGAAAATTCATTTTCTCAATTTGCAGATAGCTTTCGACCAGCATTATTTTTGCGCGAAGCAGAAACTGCTGCATACAAACATCAAGAACCAAAAAACACTGTAAAATTAGCATATTGCAGTGACAAGAAAGATGCTTATTTGTTCCAAGCAGATTGCTTGGAAATGATGGATAAGATGATTGTAAAACATCCTGAAGGTTGTTTTGATATGATTTTTGCCGATCCGCCATATTTTCTCTCCAATGGAGGAATATCATGCCAAGCAGGAAAAATGGTTTCTGTAAATAAAGGTAAATGGGATAAGTCACAGGGTGCAGAAGCAAATCATGCTTTTAATCTGGAATGGCTGAAACGTTGCCAGAAACTGCTCAAACCAAACGGTACAATCTGGATTTCTGGAACAATGCACGTTATTTATTCTATAGGCTACGCATTACAACAACTTGATTATAAATTGCTAAACGACATTATTTGGGAGAAACCGAATCCACCGCCAAATCTAGCCTGCCGCTACTTTACCCACTCAACTGAAACTGTTTTATGGGCTGCAAAAAATTCTAAATCCAAGCATGTTTTTAATTATGCGGATATGCGTGCCGAAAATAGCGGAAAACAAATGAAATCCGTATGGAGGTTTACTTCTCCACCAAACGCTGAGAAAACACATGGTAAACACCCAACCCAAAAACCTCTGTCTTTGGTAGAACGTTGTATTTTATCGTCCACCAATAAAGGTGATTTTATATTAGATCCGTTTGCTGGAAGCTCCACCACAGGCGTTGCTGCCACGACTCATAATCGGCGCTTTTGTGGTATAGAGTTAGAAAATGAGTACATAGATCTTTCAATCAAAAGATTGAAGGAATCGAAGACCCTGCCCAGAATGACCAGTAAAATGGAGTACGCATGAAAGAAGGTGGTATTGGTGGGGGGAAAACTGTAACAGGTTTACATTTTGAAAAAAAAGTAGATTTCCAGACTTTGTTGCTTGGCATTGATGGTTATTATATAAAAGAAAATCCTAAAAAATCAAAGCGTGCAGGAAGTGATGTTTATTTTTATGATGAATTAGTTGCAAGATGTTTTAAAAAATACGATTTTTATAAATTTCTTGACGAAAAAAACATCGATTGGAAGCCTATGGTTTCTGCTAGATTAGTGCCAGATGATGCTTTATTAGTTATTGTGCGTGAAACACTTTTTATCATTGAAGTAAAATATCAACAAGGCACTGGTTCTGTGGATGAAAAATTGCAAACTTGTGATTTTAAGAGAAAGAAATATTTAAAACTTGTTTCTAGTTTAGGGTTGAAAGTTGAATATGTGTATGTGTTGAGTGATTGGTTCAAAGCACCTAGATACAAAGATACATTGGACTATGTACATAGCGTAAATTGTCACTATAAATTCAATGAGTTACCCCTAGCATGGTTAGGGCTTCCAATTGGCAACAGATAAAAAGGCACAAAAATGACTCTATCACTATTTCCGCACAAACCAACTTTTGATTTCATGGGTAAACGCTGGCTTGGTTTTATTTTTTCTATTGCGCTTACTGTTGCCTCTATCGGTATGACATTTACCAAAGGTCTTAATCTCGGCATTGATTTTACTGGTGGGATTTTGATGGAGATCCACACTCCACAAGTGGCAGATTTAGGCAAGCTCCGCGAGGTTTTAGGGCATCAGGGTTTCGGTGAAATTTCACTGCAAAATATCGGCGATGTAAAAGCTGGTTTGGATGTTATGATCCGTATTCAGGTGTCGGACACTGACAATCAATCTGCAGCTATCAAGAAAGTTAAAGATGTTCTGGAAAAAGAAATTGTCAGCGGAATTGAATACCGAAAAATTGATTATGTGGGCCCCACTGTTGGGCGGGAACTTATAGAATCTGGCGTATATGCCGTGCTTTCAGCATTTGCCTGCATCATGCTTTATGTATGGTTTCGTTTCGAGTGGCAATACGGAGTAGGGGCTATTTTAGCTCTTATCCATGATAGCATTCTGATTCTTGGTTTTTTTGCATTCACCCGCTTAGAATTTGGGCTTACCGCGGTTGCTGCGATTCTCACCATAGTTGGTTATTCAATCAATGACTCGGTGGTGATTTATGACCGCATCCGCGAAAATATGCGTCGCTTCAAAAAAATGCCTATTTTCGATTTACTGAATGTCAGCATCAATGAGACATTGTCACGCACTGTTCTTACTGCATCAACCACTCTGCTTGCCTCAATCGCATTGCTGGTGTTTGGTGGTGAAGTAATCCGCGCTTTCTCAGCAGCTATGGTATTTGGCGTTATTATCGGTACATATTCATCAATATTTATTTCTGCACCAACACTTATTTACTTGAATTTACGCGCTAACACAGAGACTAAAGTTGAACCTGCATAGTTTGTATGTCTTACATTTTTATGGATGAAAATGCTGTCATTCCGAATGCAATGAGGAATCTTTGCAATATTTATAACGCAAAGATCCCTCGACTACGCTCGGGATGACGGTAAGTAATCTGACAAGGGCAAAACGGTGAAAATTTTTCGTGATCTTGATAAAATACCTGCGGAGTATAAAAACGCTGTTATTACGCTGGGAAATTTTGACGGGCTGCATATCGGACATCGCGCAATAATCGCTGAGGCAAAAGCAATTGCTGCTGCCACAAAATCTCCTCTCGCGCTGATGACTTTTGAACCGCATCCCAGAGAATTTTTTGCCAGTGATAAGGGAAGTAGTGGGCTACGGATTTATAACCTACGCAGTAAATTGATAGCCATTAAATCGCTGGGAATAGAATGCGTATTTCTGCTGCGTTTCAATGATAAGCTGACAAATTTAAGCGCGCACGATTTTATTAAAAAAATTCTGGTGGATAAGCTACGCGCAAAACATATTGTCACTGGCGAGAATTTCTTTTTTGGTAAAAACAGGCAGGGCAATAAAGAGCTACTGGCGCATGAGGCTGCCTCCCTTTCGTTTAGTTATACAGCCTACGCACAAGTGCTTGATAATGGAAATAATACAGTATCTTCAAGCAACATACGCTTACTTCTTGGTAATGGTGATGTAAAAAAAACAGCATCCCTTCTGGGGCAACCATACCACATTAGTGGCAGAGTAAAACATGGTGAAAATAGAGGCAGCAGGATAGGATTTCCCACCGCTAATATCGCGCTTGATAAATTATTTCTACCACGTTTTGGTGTGTATGAAGTAACTGCTCAAATTGAAGGTCAAAAAGAAAGCTATAATGCTATAGCTAACCTAGGTATAAAACCAACTTTTGGGATTAACGCACCGCTGCTTGAAGTGCATTTATTTGATTTTTCTGGGAATCTGTACGGAAAAAGATTATGTGTAGAATTCAAAGAATTCATCCGCGAAGAAAAAAAATTCCAATCCCTTGATGAATTAAAAGCTCAAATTGCTATGGATTGCGAGAAGGTAAAGTTATTGGGCAATATATGAAAAGAAAACCAAATACACGAATATCATCACTTACTATTGCCCTGATAATTTTTATTCTGGATCAATGGAGCAAATTCAGCATATTACAACATCCTGAATTATCGAATTATAAAACAATAGCAGTAACCTCGTTCTTCAACCTTGTTCTGGTATTTAACCGCGGTGTGAGTTTTGGAATGTTCGCAGGACAAAACCAGCCTTTACTTCTTATCGCCATAGCAGCAATAATTTTATCCATCCTGATTGTGTGGTTATGGGGCAATTCATCACTTATGGTCGCCATCGGCATAGGATTTATTATCGGCGGAGCATTAGGAAATGTGGTCGATCGCATTCTCTATGGCGCAGTGGTAGATTTCTTGGATTTCCATATAAATGATTTGCACTGGCCAGCGTTTAATATTGCCGATAGTTTTGTTTTCATAGGTGTTGTAGTTTTATGCGTTTATAGTATGTTCTTCGAGAAGAAAAATTAGCCTCAAGGATTCCTTATGAAACTCTCAGCAAAACTATCCGTATTATTTACAACCTGCAGCCTTCTTTCCCTCACTGCCTGCGGTGGCGGCACAGTAAAAGACACCTTGGGCATAGGTCGCAAAGCACCAGATGAATTCCGCGTGGTATCACGCCCACCGCTTTCTGTTCCTCCGCAATTTAACCTGCGTCCACCTTCAGCAAATGCGGAATCACCGACTGTAATTCCAGCAGATAAGCAAGCGCAATCAATAATCACTGGTACTGCTGTAAAAACAAAAACTAGCAAAAATACAAAAGATGATGAAAATACTTTTGACTTAAAGGATGGCGATGCCGACACAGCTGTTGCTCCCGTTGACTCGACGGAACTACCTTCAACTACAACTAAGAAGGGTAGCAAAAAATCAGCTCCTGAAAAGGTCTCTAATGAATCTGGGTTTCTGAAAAAAATTGGCGCTGATAGAGCAGACCCGACAGTTCGCGACACGCTAATCCAACAAAAAATAGAGGCACAGGAAAAACAGGAAGAAGCCAGCTGGTGGAGCAGTGTAACCGCAAGTAAAGATAAAAAAGAAACTCTGGTGAATGCGAAAAAAGAAGCAGAGCGTATCCAGAAAAATAAGGCAGAGAACAAGCCTGTAACTGAGGGCGAAACTCCTGAAGTAAAAGATAAAGACCGCGGAGTTCTTGGTAATATTTTTGGCTGGTAAATGCGTAACAAAATCAACATTACCTGCGCGCTTTTGGCGTTTTTCTGGACATCGCCTTTGCATGCGGCTGATGCTCCAGTAATTGAGAATTTTACCCTAAAAAACGGGCTGGAAGTTATTGTAATTCCTAACCACCGAATTCCTGCCGTTAATCACACTCTATGGTATCGCATCGGTGCTGCTGATGATCCATCTGGGAAATCTGGGCTGGCGCATTACCATGAACATGCAATGTTCCTTGGCACAAAAAAATATAAATCAGGTGAATATAGCAATATAATCGCTCGCAATGGCGGCGAACAGAATGCCTTTACTGGGCATGATGCCACCGCTTATTTTATCAATATTTCCAAAGAAAATCTGCCACTCGCTATGGAGATGGAAGCTGACAGAATGGGTGAGCTTACTGCCAGCGATGACGCTATGGAAAAAGAAAAGCAGGTGATTATAGAAGAGAGGCGGATGCGTGTTGATAATAATCCTGACGCACTTCTTTATGAACAAGTAAATGCCCTCTTGTTCCGCCATCACCCTTACCGCCTGCCTGTTATTGGCTGGCAGCATGAAATGAACAATCTTAGCAAACAAGATGTAATCGATTTTCATAAAAAATGGTATCATCCAAATAATGCAATTCTTATTGTAGGCGGCGATGTAACAGCCGCAGAAGTAAAATCTCTGGCTGAAAAATATTACGGTAAAATTCCTAGAGCATCCATTCCAGCACGCCACTGGAATGAAGAACCTCCACAGCGCGGTGAGCGACGCATAACCATGCACCACTCGCAAGTTTCGCAAGCGGAATTATCACGGGTATATGCTGTACCCAGCCTCGGTTACGGCAAAAAAGAACAGGCTTTGCCTTTATTTGTGCTGGCTCAAGTGCTAGGCGGTGGTAAAACCAGTAGGCTATATCGTTCATTGGTGACTGAGCAAAAATTAGCAACCGCCATAAATGTTGATTATAACGGATTTACGCGTGGACCAGCAGAATTTTCTATAGATCTTGTGCCAGAGCAAGGTGTTGATCCAGCAAAATTGGAAGAGGCTGCGAACAAGGAATTGGAAAAATTCCTGAAAGAAGGTTTAACGGATGAGGAATTATCGCGCGCGAAAACTTTGCTGAAAGCTGAAACCATTTTTGCTCGTGATGGTCTTTCGGAAATAGCCAATGTCATAGGCTGGATAAGGATGATTGGGCTGGATAGCAACTATTTCACTAACTTCTCAGAACTTGTCGATAAAATTTCTGCACAGGACGTGCTTGCTGCTGCCAAAGAAGCCCTGAGAAGTGAACAATCTGTAACTGCTTCGCTTCTGCCTGAAAAAGAAGGTGCAGAAAAATGAGAAAAATAATTCTTCTGATAACAATCTTGTTTGCGACACCATCCTTTGCAACAACTGTAAAAGAAGTAAAAACTCAAAGCGGTTTTACAGCTTGGTTGGTTGAAGAACACTCGCAACCACTGATTTCCGTAAATATCGCCTTCAGAGATAGCGGAACAGCTTATGACCCAGATGGCAGGGAAGGGCGCGCTGCTGTAGCCTCCGCAATGCTGCTGGAAGGGGCAGGGGGTATGGATTCACAAACCTTCGCCCGAACCTTAGAATCACACGCTATACGCCTTTCATTTTCTACTGATGAAGATAATTTTTCTGCAAATTTAGAAGCACTTAGTGAGCATAGGCAGCAGGCTTTTTCATTTCTGGGGCTGACTCTAACAAAACCACGTTTTGATGAAGATGCGCTTGATAGCGTAAAAAGGCGGACGCTATCTACCTTAAAACAACAACAGGAAAAGCCTAATTACCGCCTGTCGCGTGCATGGCAGGAAAGAATTTACGGCAATCATCCATATAGCAAACCAGAACTGGGTACAGAAAAAACTATAAGTGATTTAAGTAGTGATGATTTACGGGTTTTTACCAGTAATTATTTAACCAGAAGCAACATAATTATCAGCGTTGTTGGCGATATAACAGCAGAGGAACTTTCATCCCTGCTTGATAAAAATCTGGGTGGTTTGCCAATAAATTATAAACCAGACGTAAAACTGGGTGACATTACTCCCCCAACCGATGAAAAACAGATAGTTATCGAGCAAGATATTCCGCAAACTATTATTCGCTTTGGAATGAAAGGCTTAAAACGCAGCGATCCCGATTACATAACTGGTTATGTGGTAAATTACCTGCTCGGCGGTGGCACTCTAACTTCCCGCCTTAATAATGAGATTCGTGAGAAACGCGGTCTGGCCTACTCTGTATCATCAAATCTAATTCCCATGCAGCATTGCGCCATCTTTATGGGTGGATTTGCCACCCGCAATGAAAAAGCTGGAGAGGCAGTTTCCATACTCAAGAAAACTCTAGCAGAATTTGCTGAAAAAGGGACAAATGAAGCGGAACTGGCTGATGCCAAACGCTTTCTTACTGGCTCATTTGTTGTGTCTATGGATAGCAATAGCAAAATTGTCGGTTTTCTCACTATGATGCAATTACATAATCTTGGAATTGACTATATGGATAAACGTAATAATCTCATTAATTCAATCACCGTAAAACAGGTTGGTGATCTCGTAAAACGATTGATACAACCTGATAAATTACAGGTGATTATGATAGGAAAACCTCTACTGGGCGGGGATAGCAAACCATGAATCTATATCGTCACTTAACTGACTGCTGTATGCAGGAAAAAATCGGGGTACATGGTCTTAGCACAGAGGAAGTTGCTGGGCTTATGACCTCACTAAAATCTGGATTTTCTAAGCTTAAATCTGGTAATTTCGTGGGGGCAAATCCGATATTAAATATAACTTCTCGAACTGATGATTTCGAAGCAATTGAAATACTTACAGAAGCAATCCGCAAGCGCTTTAATCATGTAGTGGTGGTTGGATCTGGTGGTTCAGGTTTAAGTGGAGCAGCACTCCTCGCTTTTGCCCCATGTCCTGCGCCAACATTTGATTTTCTTGATAATATTGACCCAGACATGCTGGAAGATATTTTAGCAAAAATACAGATTGAGCATACCTGCTTCATAGTCATCAGCAAAAGCGGGACAACTCTGGAAACATTAAGCCAGACCTATGCGATAATCAGCCGTATAAAGAAAAAAATTGGGCGCACTGCTCTTCCTGCACAAATGATTATTATTACCGAACCAGAAGAATATGAAGGAAAGAATCCTTTGCGCCAGCTTGCGCGTGAATATGATGTTCGAGTATTGGATCATGAAACCGACATTGGCGGAAGATTTGCTATCTTAACTAATGTTGGTCTGCTTCCCGCAGCAATCGCTGGGATTGATATTTATGCGCTACGCCGTGGCGCGCGCAGCGTTATAACGCAACTGGAAAACGCAACAAACCTAGAAGAATTTGCTCCAGCAATTGGTGCTGCCGTACAATATGGCTTCTACCAGCGCAGCCGTAACATCAGCGTACTGCTTCCTTACAGTCAACGCCTATCAGGATTATCGTCATGGTATAGACAGTGCTGGGCAGAAAGCCTCGGCAAAGAGGGGAAGGGAACTACTCCTGCTTGCGCTATGGGCAGCACCGACCAGCATAGCCAGCTACAACTTTATCTAAGTGGTCCTAAAGACAAACTATTTCACATGATAACCTTAAGGCGCGAAGGAACAGGTGATGAAATTGAGGTTTTAGGAAATCGTCCAGAACTTGCCTATATGCACGGAAAAACACTTGGCGACGTTATGGCAGCACAGCAAAAGGCAACTTTTGAAACGCTAGTTGGTAATCGCTGCCCAACTAGACTTATTGAGTTAGATGCACTCACAGCGGAACATTTCGGTGCGCTTATAATGCATTTTACATTGGAAATAATCTTCATGTCATTCTTATTCGAGATTAATCCTTTTGACCAGCCAGCCGTTGAAGAAAGTAAGGTTCTCGCACGGCAATATCTCTCATCTGGTGAAAGACAGTGATTAGAATTCTACCGCCAACCTTGATAAACCGCATCGCTGCGGGCGAGGTGGTGGAGCGTCCTGCTTCAGTAGTTAAAGAGCTGGTGGAAAATGCCCTTGATGCTGGCGCAACACGCATAGATGTTATTCTAGAACAAGGCGGAAAAAACCGCATTGTCGTTACCGATAATGGCAAAGGAATGACGCGCGATGAGCTTGCTGTTGCCATACAACGACATGCTACTTCTAAACTACCGTCGGACGACTTGCTGGATATTCGCTTTCTTGGATTTCGTGGTGAGGCTCTGCCATCAATAGGTTCGGTGAGTCGCATGAGCATAACCAGCAGAACAGCAGGCAGCGAAAATGCGTGGCAGATTTTGGTGGAAGGTGGCGATGTAAGCGAGCCAATTCCTGCAACTTTAGCACAAGGAACATCTATACAGGTGCGGGATTTGTTTTACGCCACACCAGCACGGCTTAAATTCTTAAAAACCGAACGCACAGAAATTTCGCAAAGCGTTGATATGCTGGGTCGACTCGCAATGGCGTATCCAGAAGTTTCTTTTTCGCTGACTTCTGATGGCAAAAATATGTTTAAGGTTGCAGCAACCAGCGGAATACTGGAAAGGCTGCGCGATATTATGGGCAAAGGATTTGCTGAAAATTCACTGCCACTCAATCATATTCGTGAATCTGTAACTTTGACTGGCTTTGCTTCCTTGCCAACATTCAATCGCGGAACATCCAGCGAACAATATTTATTTGTTGGCGGTAGACCAGTGCGCGATCGCCTGCTGCTTGGTGCAGTAAAAGGCGCATATCAGGATGTTCTGGCACATGACCGCCATCCTGTCGTTGCCTTGTTTATTGATCTGCCCAGCGCGGAGGTTGATGTCAATGTTCATCCCGCCAAAGCAGAAGTGCGTTTCCGCGATAGCCAGATGATTCGTGGAATGATTGTTGGGGCAATCAGAAACGCCCTATCCAGCGCAGGTTTTCGAGCTTCCAACACAGTAGGGGCGCAAGCACTAGAACGTTTTGCAACCACAGCATCAAATTATAATTCGTCTCCTTCCTATAATTATGGCAACTACGCTCAAGCGCAGTCGCAAACTGTTTTCGCCACCTTAAATGAATCCGCAATGCGTGTGTTTGAACCACAACCAAATATCATGTCGTTAATTCCAAGCGATATGCTGCCACCAATGGCTCGCTCCCATGAATCATATGAGCGACAGGAAACAAATATTGATTACACCCTCTATCCACTCGGTGCAGCAAGATGTCAATTACACAAAACCTATATTGTAGCAGAAACTACTGATGGTCTCGTTATTGTTGATCAGCATGCGGCGCATGAACGTTTAGTATTGGAACAGATGAAAATTTCTTTGGGAAAAACTGCAATTGCTAGACAAAAATTACTTATTCCTGAAATAGTGCAACTTAATGAAGTTATGGCAGAAGCATTACTCGCCCGCCAACAGGAACTATTGGAGCTTGGTTTTGCAGTTGAGAGTTTCGGCAGCGAAACAATTATTGTAAGAGAAACACCAGCTATGCTTGGTGAGGTTGACGTGCAGGGATTGGTTCGGGAATTGGCAGATAATATAAGTGAGTACGGTGAAACTTTGGCTCTGCGGGAAAAAATAGAACAGCTTTCAGGTACTATAGCCTGTCACGGCAGTGTGCGAGCTGGTCGCTCATTAAATGTTACTGAAATGAATTCCTTGCTCAGACAAATGGAGCAGACTCCTCTCTCTGGACAATGTAACCACGGTCGCCCAACTTACATTGAACTCAAACGCAAAGATGTTGAGACATTATTTGGGAGGAAGGGATGACTTTTTATCTTATTCTCTCCTTTTCAGTGTTTTTTATTTCGTTGATTGGCACAAAATTAGTCATTCTTACGCTTAAAAACCGACCAACAACACCAAATATTGATTTACTGCTTGGAAAACGTAAAGCCCCGACACCAGCCAATGGCGGTATCGCAGTGGTATTTGCAATAATTATTGGTCTTCTAGGAACCGAAGTAAATAGTGTTTATAAGATTATTCCTTCAATTTTTTTACTTACTGGATTGCCTTTACTTAGCAGCATTATGCCATTCCCAAGGACGATAAAATTGGCTGCGCGCTTGGCTGCAATTATCATTTCAATTGGTGTTTTTCCTAGCCCTATATTTAGCGATTTACTCCCACCATTATTTGATAAAATATTAGCTGTATTTTTTTGGTTGTGGATAATTCATAGTTTTGACAAACTAGAAAAGGTTGATGGATTACTACCTGTCCAAATGATTACTATCGGTGCTGGATTGAGTGCCATAACCATTTTATCTGAGGCATTTTTTTCTGACCTATCTATACAAGCGTTGGTTTTTACAATGGCTGGTGTAGGTTTTTTATGGTGGAATCATTATCCAGCAAAAGTGTTCGCTGGTGAAATAGCCAGCGTGCCAGCTGGTTTTGTCGGTGGATACTTGCTGTTGCTGGCTTCAAGCCATGTCTATTTTGAAGCAGCCCTTATTATACCTGCTTATTTTCTTGCTGATAGCTTTATCACTTTTTTCAACCGTCCTTTTTCAGAAAAACTGGATAGAGAACAAAAACCCACCGCACAACCTCTATATTGCTTGCGCGCAATCAGAAAAAGCAAAGCTCCGCAGTGGGTGATCCGTACTATAACTGGAATAAATATGCTTCTTATATTTTTGGAAGCGCAAATATTAATTAGTCCGCAAATGTTGATATTCAACCTGATTATCGCTTACGCTATGGTATTTACTCTGGTCTGGTATTTTGCACGCATGGCAAGAAAATAATAATATGAGTCTATATAAATCTAACCGTTCAGTCCGAAATCTTATCGCAATCCTGCATGACACTATCATGGCAGCGGCTAGCTTTCTGCTAGCTGTATATATCCGCTTGGGTGATGAGCAAATAACTGATTCATTTTCTTATTTATTGGTAGGAACGACAACGTTCACTTTAGTGTGTATAGCCGTTTTTTCCTATATGCGCCTGTATCGCGGTTCATGGCGTTACGCCTCCATGCGCGATTTAACTACTATTGTTAAAGCCGTAACTTTATCGATATTGATTTTTGCAGTATTGATGTTTGTGTTTAACAGACTCAGTGGCTTACCGCGCTCAGTATTATTTATAAACTGGATGCTACTGTTAATGCTGCTTGGTGGTCCTCGTTTTATTTACCGCGCCCTTAAAGATCACACGATAAACTGGAAAATGACGCTGGAGGAATTGAATAAAATTCCAGTCCTGCTGATTGGCGCAGGTGATTCTGCCGAACAATTCATCCGCAACAGCCAACGTGACAACCTATCACCCTATGAAGTTGTAGGGATGGTAGATGATGATCCCGCACAAAAAGGGCGGACTATCCACCGCGTAAGTATTTACGGTAACAGCGAAATAATTCCAACCATTGTAAAAAAGCTTGCCCGCAAAGGACAGAAGCCACAAAAACTTATAGTAAGTGATGAGGAAGTTTCTGGCTCAAGTATGAGCCACTTGCTTGATATAGCCGACAGTTTAGGAATACCGCTCGCACGTTTGCCTAGACTCAGCGAATTCAAGCAAGGTATCAGTAACAAAAAAATTGATGTTCGCCCCATTGCAGTTGAAGACTTGCTCGGTCGCTCGCAACATGTTTTAGACCGCAAAGCCATGCGTGAATTAATTGAAGGAAAAAGCGTATTAATCACAGGCGCAGGCGGTACTATAGGTGGAGAATTAACGAGACAAATAGCATCTTATAATCCCAGCAGGCTGATAATATTAGAACTTAGCGAATTCAATATATACCAAATCGAGCGCGAGCTGCGCGGTACATTCCCATATTTACCACTTAACTGCGTACTTGGTGACGTGCGTGACGAATCGCATGTAGAAAATGTTTTTGTAAAACATACACCAGAATTAGTTTTTCATGCAGCCGCAGTTAAACACGTGCCTATTGCTGAATATAATATCGAAGAAACCATCCTTACCAATGTCTTTGGCACACGCAATGTTGCTGAAGCCTGCCTAAAACATAAATCCCAAACGATGGTTATGATCTCAACTGATAAGGCGGTAAACCCAACTAATGTTATGGGCGCAAGTAAACGCCTAGCAGAAAGTTTCTGCCAAGCACTAGGACAACAGGAACAAGTGGAAAAAAGTAATAATACCAAATTTATCACCGTGCGTTTTGGCAATGTGCTTGGCTCAACTGGCTCGGTTGTGCCATTATTTAATGAGCAGCTGGCAAAGGGTGGCCCTATAACTGTTACCAACTCTGAAATGACCCGCTATTTTATGACCGTTCGCGAAGCGGTAGAGCTGGTTTTACAAGCATCAGTTCTCGGTCGTGACATGCACGATAAGCAGGAATATATTTTCGTGCTGGATATGGGAAGACCAATGAAAATTATGGATCTTGCCCTGCAAATGATAAAGCTGGCTGGGCTTAAACCTTATATTGATATTGATATTGTCTTTACTGGCTTGCGCCCCGGTGAAAAACTGTATGAGGAGCTATTTCACCTGTCAGAAAACATTGTTAAAACCGCGCATGAGGGCATTTTTCTAGCTTCTCCGCGCGAAACCGATCTAAAAACCCTCAAAAAATCCTTTTCTTCACTGCATGAAGCCTGTAAGTTGCGCCACTCCAGCACGGCTTTAGAGCTGCTGAGAAAACTAGTTCCTGAGTTTGCACCAAGAAGATAGCAATAAAAAAGAATATAAAAAATGACTATAACCCGCGCACTGATTTCTGTTTCTGATAAGACTGGCTTGCTTGAATTTGCTAAATTTTTGGCAGGTCAGAATATTATTATTCTCTCAACTGGCGGCACAGCAAAAACCCTGCGCGATGCAGGAATTGCTGTAACTGAAGTATCAGACCATACTGGCTTTCCTGAGATTATGGACGGCAGGGTGAAAACCCTGCACCCGAAAATTCACGGTGGAATACTTGCTATTCGCAGCAATGAAACACATAAAAAAGCTCTGAGCGACCATAATATAGAAACCATAGACCTTGTGGTTATCAATCTCTACCCCTTTGAAGAAACGGTTGCTAAGGGCGCAAATTTTGAAACCTGTATTGAAAATATTGATATTGGCGGCCCCAGCATGGTTCGCAGCGCAGCTAAAAATCATGAATTTGTTACCATAGTAACTGACCCAAATGATTATGCTGTTGTGATGGAAGAAATGAGGGCAAATAAAAATTCCACCAGCCTTAAAACCCGCAAACTCCTTGCTGCTAAAGCCTATAGCAAAACCGCTGCTTATGATGCGGCTATCAGTGGATGGTTTAACGCACAAAATGAAACACCATTTCCACAAAACCTGACCATTGCTGGAAGCCTGAAACAATCACTGCATTACGGCGAAAACCCACATCAAAAAGCAGCTTTTTATGCCACAGGAGAGATGGCAGGAACACTCGCTGGTGCAAAGCAGGTGCAAGGCACAGAACTTAGCTATAACAATCTTAATGACGTAAGTGCCGCCTTTGAATTGGTGCGGGAATTTGAGCAACCAGCGGTGGTAATAGTCAAACATGCTAACCCTTGCGGTGTAGCAGTTGGCACAAATATAGTAGAAGCATTTAGCAAAGCTCTAGCCTGCGACCCTGTTTCAGCTTATGGCGGAATCATTGCCACTAACCGACCGCTAACTAAAGAATTCTGTGATGCTCTCGGTAAATTATTTTTGGAAGTGATGATTGCACCAGATGCAGACGCTGAAGCTATCTCCACACTTTCCAGCCGCAAGAAGTTGAAACTTTTGCTCTCTGGCAATATCAGCAAACCAAGCGCAAAGATGACAGTTAAAACTATCTCTGGTGGATTTTTATATCAGGAAGATGATGTAATCATCACTAAAGATGAACTTAAAACTGCAACTAAAGCCGTACCAAGCAAGGCTCAACAGGAAGATTTGCTGTTTGCCTTCACCGTTGCCAAACATGTGAAATCCAACACCATAGTGCTTGCTCGTGATGGCGCGACGGTTGGAATTGGGGCAGGGCAGATGAGCCGTATTGACTCCACCCGCATCGCCTGCTGGAAGGCAAAAGAAGTAGGGCTGGGCACCGCAGGCTGCGTGCTGGCTTCCGACGCATTTTTCCCCTTTGCCGATAATGTGGAAATGGCGGCACAGGCAGGAATTTCTGCCATCATTCAACCCGGTGGCTCAATGCGTGATGCAGAAGTGATAGAAGCAGCCGATAAACATAATATCGCTATGGTGTTTACCAGCATTCGCCACTTTAGGCATTAATCTACACAAAAACCCGCAGGTGATTGAGAGCGACCATCAGTTTTGACAGGTTGATAATCTCGCCAGATTTTATTTCCACTATAAAATTGCCGAAACGCTCTAAAGCCTCCTGCCTATCTTCCTGCCAATCAGCAAAACTCTTTCCAGCAGTGATTACTGATATTGCCAAGCGACGCTGCTCATCATAAAAATCGCCAAGAATTGCTTGAGCAGCAAGCCTATCAAAATAAGAATCCATATTGATATTTTGTGAGCAGGAGCGCAGCCAATCTAAATGCAATTTACTGCCTATCTCACCATAGATTTCACTTACAGACGCAGTATCTTTTTTGGTCTGGCGAGCGATGGTGATAATATCAAAAACTGACGATAATTGCTCTAAATCACCATTCATATCCTTAATCGCTGGCGCAAAATCCTTGATAACTTCAGAAATATTAATCGGCAGGCGAACATTACGCAGCAGCCAGAAAATAGAGCGTTCAACAAATTTCTGAATAGTAAAAATTGTTTCCATCTGCGCTGTAGTATCCATCTTCGTATCAATATTTTTCCACATTTCTGGTAAATTGAATAAATCGCGCACAATTATATAAGCCGCATTTACATCACGCATAGAAACGTTTAAGTCTACCGCCATGTTGAAGGTAAAAGTTGTTCCCGCATAATTTACGATGTCATTGGTTATGAGTGTTGCGATAATTTCTCTCCGCAAAGGATGTTTTTCTATCGCACCCACAAATTCCTCGCGCATCGCTTTCGGGAAATATTTCTTCAGATCGGAAACAAAATATTCATCATCAGGAAGGTTAGATTCCAGCAAGCTATTATAACGCGCCATCTTGCTATAAGAGAGCAATACAGCCAGTTCTGGACGGGTAAGCCCTTTACCCGCAGTTTTAAGCTCTGCAAGCTGCTTGTCGCTCGGTAAAAATTCTATTGCCCTGTTGAGCAAACCAAGTTTTTCCAACTGATGAATCAGGCGAATCTGCGAATCAATAAGTTTAACTCCGCGTGCCTGCTCAATACTTAAAGCCTGAGTTTGCAAAATATTATCTTTCAGCACCAACTCCGCCACCTCATCAGTCATGGAAGCAAGCAGTGCATCACGTTTTTCCAATGTCAATTTTTTGCTGGAAATTTCGCCACTGAAAGCAATTTTTATATTAACCTCATGATCCGAACAATCAACACCAGCCGAGTTATCTATCGCGTCGGTATTTATCCTGCCACCACTGCGTGCATATTCAATACGTCCCTTTTGCGTGAAGCCAAGATTCCCGCCTTCACCAACGATCTTACAGCGCAACTCATGTCCATTAACGCGCACTGCATTATTCGCACGATCACCAACCTGTTCATCGCTTTCATCCTGCGCCTTAACATAAGTTCCAATACCGCCATTCCATAGCAAATCAACAGGCGCGAGCAAAATAGCGCGGATTAATTCATCAGGTGTAAGGCTTGCTTTGCTAATACCAAGTGCAGCTTGCGCTTCTGCGCTCAAGCTAATACTCTTTGCGCTACGCTCATAAACGCCACCGCCTTTGGAAATGAGTTTTTTATCATAATCAGTCCAATTAGAGCGTGGTAATTCAAATAATCTTTTGCGCTCAACGAAACTGGTTTTTTCATCAGGAGTTGGGTCTATGAAAATATGCAAATGGTTAAATGCCGCTATAAGGCGCATATTCTTTGAAAGCAACATACCATTACCAAACACGTCACCCGCCATGTCACCAATGCCAGTTGCAGTGAATGTTTTGCTGTCTATATCAACACCCATCTCTGCAAAATGACGTTTAACCGAAATAAACGCACCCTTAGCGGTAATCGCCATTTTTTTATGGTCATAACCAACTGAACCACCAGAAGCAAAAGCATCACCCAGCCAGAAATTATAGGCAGCAGATACAGAATTAGCAATGTCTGAAAAGCTTGCTGTGCCTTTATCAGCAGCAACCACCAAATACGGGTCATCGCCATCATGACGAACTGTTTGCGCAGGCGGAACGATTTTTCCAGCAACGATATTATCCGTAATATCAAGCAATCCGCTTAAATATAATTTATAGCAGGCAATTCCTTCTTCCTGCAATTTATCACGAGCAGCGGGTGCTTGTTTCAGCACGAAACCACCTTTAGAGCCAACTGGCACTATCACCGAATTTTTTACCATCTGAGCTTTCATTAATCCCAGCACTTCAGTGCGAAAATCATCTGGTCTATCCGACCAACGTAAGCCTCCACGCGCTACTTTACCGCCACGCAGATGGATGCCTTCCACGCGCGGTGAATAAACAAAAATTTCTGCAAAAGGCACTGGTTTTGGTAAGTCAGGAACATGTGCCGAATTGAATTTGAAAGAAAGAACTGGCTTTTGTGCGCCATCACTTCCTGATTGAAAATAATTGGTGCGCAAAGTTGCGTTTATAAGCTCTATGTAACGACGCAAAATACGATCATGCACCGCGCTTTCCACCTGCGCCAGTTGCTGTTCAAAATCAATTGTTGGTTGGTTGTTGCCCGTTGCTGGGTTAAAACGTGATTCAAAAAATTCCACGATATTTTTTACAATCTGTGGATAGGAGATGAAAGCCTGACTAATTGCTATTAATCCATGCACAAACCCAGCTTGCCTTAAATATTTAGCGTAAGCGCGCAGCAACACCACTTGCCTGAAACCCAGTCCTGCCTTCAAAATAAGAGAATTCAAGCGATCATTTTCCATTTCCAATCGCCAGATTTTCAACAATGCTTCTTCAAGAAGTGGTTTGATTTTATCAAAATCAATTTGAGCTTCGCTTATATGCTGCAAACGAAAATCACGCACCCACACCGCCACATTATTCAGATTTTGTGGTTTAACCAAAAAGGGATGCTCTTCAATAACTCGAAAGCCAGCATTTTCCAGCATCGGCAGAATGTCAGAAAGAGCAATTTCTTCATTAGGATTATAAATTTTCAAATGAAAAATCTGTTTGTTTTCTGCCTTATGAGAAAGTTCTAACGCTAAACTATTAGTGGCTATTGCCTGTTCTATTTTTTCAATGTCAGCGACTGCTTCTTTGGTGCTGTAGCTATTAATATAGCTTTGTGGAAAAGAATTTCCATAAGTATGCGCCAATTTTTCTGCTGCTTTTTCACCATGCCGCGCAACCAAAGAATCAGTAAGCAAATCTGCCCACTGATATGCACATTTAGCGATTTCTTTTTCCACAGCCTGCAAAGAAACTTTAGGAATATCATTCGGAGTGGTGCGAATAATCAGGTTCAGGCGGGCAAGCGGTGCTTCGTTAATCTGCGTGGAAAATGAGGAGCTAACACCATTATAACTGCGCTCGATAATCTGCTGAATCTGACGGCGCAGCTCTGTGGAAAAACGCTCACGCGGAACAAATATCATAAAGCTGATAAAACGCTCAAACACGTCCTTGCGTGCAAAAATCCGTACAGTTGGCTTGGATTCCAGCGCCAGAATACCCATGCTTGTTTCCAGCATATCATCATCTGACATTTGGAAAATTTCATCCCGCGGCAAAAATTCCAAAATAGTCTTCAGTGATTTTCCATCATGGCTGGCGGGATCAAATTCCGAACGCTCCAAAACGCGGGCAACCTTGCGTCTGATAAGGGGTATTGATTCCGTGCTTTGATAATAAACATTAGAAGTAAACAGCCCTAAAAAGCGAATTTCACCAACAACATTGCCGTTTTTATCAAACTTTTTAAGCCCAATATAATCCATCGGCACAGAGCGATGCACCAGCGAACGGCGGTTTGATTTGGTGATTTCAATTAACTGCGGAACAAGTAGGAAATGACGTTGTTCAAGTGGCATTGCCTCTATTCCGCGCGGGGCAAATTCATCTGCAAGTTTCAAAATACCAAGCCTAGAATCAGGAATGACAGCAAATATTTCTTTGCCCTTATCATCAAAAAATTGATACTCCGCGTAGCCAAGAAAAATAAAGTTTTTATCGACTATCCATTCTAAAAAATCACGCACTTCATCTACAGAATCCACACCTGTAGGCTGTTTATATGATTTTAGAGAGCCAGTCGCAAATTTGGCTTTCTCCATGATTTTCTGCCAGTCTTCAACCGCTGCCCGAACATTCTGTAATATCCATTCCAGATCCAATATAAATTGTTCAGATGTCGTGCCTTCTGGCAAAGCTGAAATCTCAAAATGGATGAATGATTCTTTCTTTTCGCTTTTATCACTAAGAGCAGAAATTTTTCCGCCCTTATCACGCGAAACATTTATTATAGGATGGATGGTATTATAAATGGTAAAGCCACGACGTGTAAGCTCGATCGAAAGTGAATCTACCAGAAATGGCATATCATCATTGATGAGCTCAAGCACAAGATGTTTAACCTCATATCCGTGCTGTTTTTTATCAGGTGTAAAAATTCGGATTTTCGGCGCACTTCCAACGCGTTCGCCCATAAATTCAAAGGCATTCTTCGCCACAGCAATGGCAATATCTGGTTCTAAAGCCAGCAAATCATCAACGGGCAATTTTGCATAAAATTTGGAAACAAAATATGAAAAATCTTTGCTGGAATCTTTAGGTAGGGCAGAAATGATTTTGGCAAGATGCGCGCTCTGTTGTTGCAAGTAGGATGTAATCATGAGTAAATACTTCTTATAATTAAATAAAATTAGATAAAGGATTTCTAAACTTGTCATCCCGAGCTTGTCGAGGGATCTTTACAATTGAAAACAATTATAATGCAAAGATCTCTCACATTCGCTACGCTCGTTCGAGATGACAAATAAGGTTTTTAGAATTCCCATAAAAAAATACCGCATATGAATAGCACTAATTATAACGAATATCTAGTCTCAGCTTGCGAAATTGCACGCGCGGCTGGGCATATAATTATGAATTATTTTTCAAATGGTTACTCTAAAAATAAGAAGTCTGATGATAGCCCAGTTACCGAAGCAGATATTGCTGCCAACAAATATATAACAGAAAAACTAACCGATATTGCATCCCACATCCCCATTATTGCCGAAGAAGATGAAATTATGGGAAGTAGCGAACATAAGCGGTTTTTTCTGGTAGATCCGCTGGATGGAACGCGCAGTTTTGTACGCGGTGAGCCAGAATTTACAGTAAATATCGGGCTTATAGAAAATAACCAGCCCGTATTTGGTGTTATTTACTGCCCACCGCAAGATATACTCTATTTTGGCATGGTGGGCGAAAACGCCTATAAACAAACGGGAAGTGACAAACCGCAAATCATAAAAACGCGCAGCGCAGCAAGTGATGGTTTAACAGTGGTACGCAGTCGCTCACATCCTTCTAAAGCCACGAATGATTATCTGCAAACATTGCGGATAAAAGAATTAGTCAGCGGTTCTAGCTCGGTAAAATTCTGCATGGTGGCGGAAGGCAGTGCGGATATTTACCCACGCTTTGGCAGAACCATGGAATGGGACACCGCCGCTGGTCACGCTATCCTAAATGCCGCAGGTGGGCGCGTTGAAACTGCAGACGGAAAACCGTTTTTATATGGAAAAAAAGGATTCGAAAATCCTGCTTTTATAGCGTTTGGGAAGAAATAATATTGTCATTCCGAATAAAATGAAGAATCTTATCATTATAACGTAAAGACCTCTCGACAAGCTCGAGGTGACAGTGGTTATAACTTCCCTTCAATCGTATTCCAAATATCGCTCTCCAGCTTGGTTCCACTTAATTTATTAGCCGCACGAAGGGTGGTTGGAGAGGTTATATTTATCTCGGTGAGCCAATCGCCAATAACATCCAGCCCAACAAAAATTAGACCTTTATCTTTGAGAGGTTGGCGTAGTGCTTCACAAATTTCCTGTTGTTTTTTGGTGAGATCCACTTTCACCGCTGTCCCGCCAACACGCATATTCGCGCGAATATTACCAGATGCAGGAATACGTCCAACAACGCCAGCCACTTCACCATCTATCAAGATAATTCTTCTATCCTCACTTTTTACTTCAGGTAAAAAACGCTGCGCTATTATCGGCTCTTTACTGCCAGCAAACAACATTTCTGTTATGGCATTAAAATTATCGTCGCCGTCTTTCAGATGTAAAATCGCTCGACCGCCATAGCCATAAAGTGGTTTTAAGATAATATCTTTATGCTGCGCGTAAAACGCTTCGATTTCCTGTATATCAGAACTGATAAGGGTAGGGGGCATAAACTCGCGCAGCAGCGTGGGAAATAATTTTTCAGGGTGATTGCGCACGCTGGCGGGATTGTTCACAACTAAAGTTTTCGGAGCTAACTGTTCTAACAAATAGGTAGTTGTCAGATAGGTCATATCAAATGGTGGGTCTTGGCGCAGCAGCACCACATCCATAGTCCGCAAATCTAGAGAAAAACTTTCCCCCATCTCATAATAATGCTCGACATTATCAAAGAATTTTATTGGATGAGCGCGGGCGCGAATTTCACCATCATGATAGGTAAGTTTATCAGGCGTATAATAAAAAACCTCATGCCCACGCGCGCATGCCTCAATCCCCAGCAATAAGGTGGAATCACTGCGCGGATTGATGGATTTTATTTCATCCATCTGTATGGCGATGCGGAGGGTCATAATGGCTACCTAATTCGGCAAATATCCTCTGCGCGGGTCATCCTTCAGGCGCACATAGCTGACCACTCGCTGCACATAGCTGGTGGAGCTTGCCACATTGGTGGCGCGGTTAAGCTCTTCCTGATTTTGGGCAATACCCATCAGATAAACCACCTGATTCACCGTAATCACTGAGTAATTGATGTTATGAATGTCTTTACCAAATAACAAACGGGTGCGAACCTGCGTGCTTATCCACACGTCTTTGGCATAATTCATAAAACCAGATTTATCATTAATCTGTAATTCATTTATAACTTCCTTCACGCCACCAACCTGCCACGCGAGTTTCACTGCTTCAATCTGCGAATCAGGCTTATCTACATTACCAGTTAGCAACACACGTCCTTCAACCACTTTAATTTCTACATTGGCGAGTAAATCTTTATAATCCTGCTTGGCATAAAGATTTTTGATTTGCAGCATTATTCCAGTGTCGTCTATTGCATTGCCCACCGAACGTTCCTGCGCCACCACAACTGCGGTTTCTGTCGCGCCACCTATTGCGAGCGGCACACAACCAGACAAAGTAATCATAGGTAATAAAAATACAGATAGTTTTATTCCACGCATCATATCCTCCACGCATCTTTTAAGTGTCTTGGTAATTTATTTGGTACAATTAATATCGCATCGAAGCGTATAATACGTTCACTCACACTCGCAAGTCCAGCGATTTTACCACCACCCGCCATTAACCATTCCACAGCACCTAAAATCTTCTGCTGTTTCCAAGGAGTAATGCTATAAGCGCAATCAGAAAAATTCTGGCGGGCTTTAACTTCAACAATAGCCAAAACTTTTCCTTTCACCGCCAAAATATCAATTTCACCTTTTGGATTACGATAACGTTCGGCAATAATTCGGTAGCCTTTCAGGCGCAAAAAAATAGCTGCGATTCTTTCCGCAGCTAACCCAAATTTATAAGCACCTTTCTTTTTTAAGTAATTCTTTTTTGCGGTTTTCATATCCATATCATATCGGGCGAACCACTACCAAAATAACAATGCCAATCATCAGCACCGTTGGAACTTCATTCAATATACGATAAAACTTTGCAGATTTCGTGTTTTTATCACCCGCAAAATGGCGACGGCAGCGTGCCATCACTGCATGCGCTAATTGCATTAAAACCAGTAAAGTTAGCTTATAATGCATCCATTTGCCATTTTGTTCAGCGTCCAGCGCATTAGTATATTTCATCAACCACAAACCAGCACCCCACGCCACAATCATCGCTGGATTTATGATGAAACGCAATAACCTGCGCTCCATAATTTTGAATAATTCTGATGCCTCACTGCCAATTTTTACCTGCGAATGATACACAAATAAACGTGGTAAATATAACATCCCCGCCATCCACGAAATCACTGCAATTATATGCAGCGCCTTTATCCAATGGTATAATTCTGCGCTCATGCTGCCATCTCTTTTTCTGCTACCGCATATGGACATTTTTCAAATGTTCTTGGGCAATAATGCCCTTTGCTGAAAGAACAAATTTTTTCTTCCTTTTCTGCCTTTAGACATAAATCAGCAAGAGCCTCGATAAATAGTGGTTCAACCCCAAGTGCTGGAACGCGGACATATCCTATTGCCCCATGTTTTTCTGCCAAACGACGATATTCAATATCAAGCTCCACCAACGTTTCTGAATGTTCTGATACAAATGATACTGGGACTACAAGCAAAGGAATTTTTTCCTTACCAGCACGCTTTATTTCACTTTCTGCTGAAGGACCAATCCATTTCATTGGACCAACTCGACTCTGATAGCAAATACTGTAATCAAGTTCTTCAATGGCAAGAATCTGGGTGATTACAGAAACTGTTTTCTCCACCTGCCACTGATACGGATCGCCTTTTTCAATTATTTTCTCTGGCAATCCATGTGCTGAGAAAAGAACTCTCGGCTTACCATTTTCTGATGCCTTCCAATATGAATCTTTGATTAATTTTGCATGGGCAGTGATGAAACCCAAATCTGCTGGGTAACAGCAAATTTTTGTTGTTGGCGCATCCAAATTTATGCTTTTTGCAGCCCGTTCCCAATCGGCGAATGACGAACCTGTGGTTGTAGTTGAAAATTGCGGATAAAGAGGAAGTAAAATTATATTATCAGGAGAATAATTTTTTACATTCCTAACCACCGTATCACTCATTGGATGCCAATAGCGCATCGACACAAAAACTTTATATTCTGAGTTTTTATTCCTATAGGAAAGCTGTGTCTCTAATTCTTTTGCTTGCAAATTGGTGAGTTCCAGAATTGGCGATTTACCGCCAATTTTATTATAAATATCCAATGCTTTTACAGATCTTCTACTGGAAATCAATTTAGCAACCATCCAACGCAACGGGTTAGGTAAATCAATAATCGCTGGATCATAAAACAGATTAAATAAGAACGGCTTTATCGCCTTTATTTCATCAGGTCCGCCAAGATTAAATAATATTACAGCTGTTTTTTTGGTCATGATTTTATAGAATGGTTTTTAATTATATCACAAATTGCAGATACATTATCCGTTGGTGTGTTTGGCAAAATACCATGTGCAAGATTAAAGACAAAGGGTTTATCACCTAATTCACTAATAATTTTTTTGGTCTGCAAGCATGCTTCATTCTTATCTTCTGCAAGCAGCACTGAGTCTAAATTTCCCTGTGGTATCACTAATTTTTGTAATTCATTTTTTGCAACATTAAGTGATATTGATCCATCAAAACTAACTGCATCCACCCCTGTGTTTTTTGCGTAATCTATAGTTTTACTGCCTGCAAGTCTTGGAAATCCAATAACAGGAATATTTGGATATTTTTCTTTAATCGCAGAAGTTATTTTTTTACTTGGTGTTATAGAATAATCTAAAAATTCCTGCTCGCTTAACACCCCAGCCCAAGAATCAAAAAGTTGTATAACCTGCGCGCCTGCTTTTATTTGTTCCAACGAATGCTCTATAACTGACTGCGTAAGTATATCAATTAATCCAGTAAAAAACTCTTTTTTTCTGAACGCTGTTTGCCTAACCGAAGAAAAATCCCTACTCCCTTTCCCTTCAATCATGTAACACGCTAAAGTCCATGGTAAACCACAAAAGCCAATTAAAGCTGTATTTTGTGATAATGACTTTCTGGTAAGATTAATTGCCTTGTATACTGGCTGTAATGTTTCACTAAAATTATTCTTTGATAATTGAGAAATATCAGAAACAGGATCTAATATAGGTCCATGTCCTTCTGCAAATTTCACATCAACCCCAAGAGCATCAGGAATAACTAGAATATCCGAAAATATAATAGCTGCACTCATTCCATAACGAGTTATAGGCTGTAATGTAACCTCACAAGCTGCATCTGGTGTGTAGCAAAATTCTAAGAAATTACTAAAGTTTTTACGAACTTCACGATATTCTGGCAAATACCTCCCTGCTTGGCGCATAAACCAAAAAGGTATTCTTTCTACAACATCTTTATTTTTTGAATGACCTTTTTCAAAGCACGATAAAAAAATATTACTATTATTACTCATAAAGGTATTTTCTTATTAGTAGTATTAGTTATTAGCCGTTTTTCGGGGATTGTTTTTTAGTAACATTATTATCAACAGAAATACAGGATATAAAATTTTATGGATAAGTTTTTGATAATAGATTTAAGCTATTCAATCTACTTAAATAATAAAAATTATAATATATAAAAAATCTGTGGATAAGTAATATTATCACTGTATTTAACAGTATTTAAATAAACTTTTCCACATGTGAATAAAATAGATGACTTGATAGTTGTTTATATGGATAAAATATAACTCACAAATTCACACAGAAAATACACAAAACTTATCCACAAAGTTATAAGTAGATAAATTATCTACACAAGTTTTTATCATGATTAATTAGAGGAATTTGTGGATTATCCAATTCAATTTTTCTACCCTCATAAAAATTAGAAAAAGCTTTAATTATTTTTTTCATCTCTTCGGCAGTTTGATTACCTTGAGGAGAAAGAGCAGATTCATCGGCACCAGAAGATTCTAAATGATATTGTACAGATCTTAATTTACCTTTCATTCCATCACTACTTCCAATTCCACTAAGGAATTCCTTAAATCTTTCTCGAGCAGTATTTATATGTTCATCATTGGATGGTATGTCTTTACATGAATAAATATCATGAACAGCTTGAGAAAGAGCTTTCATAACCTCAGCAGATTGTTGCCCTCTAGGATCAAGAGCTTTTTCATCAACCCCAGCATCACTCAAATGTTCTTTCATCTTTGATAGTGTGCTTTTTTCACCATCAATTAGTTGTATGAAATCTCTTCGAGCAGCAATTATATCCAGCTGCCTTTTTTCTTCTTTGCTTTTTCCAAAACCAAACATAATTATTACTCTATAAAAATAACTTTAATGGTATTTATCGAGACAATGCTATCATAACAGAATATATAAATAAAATTAATGTTTAATGACAATAATTGAGGTTTAATGTATATATTGCCAGTAAATGACTAAGATGTTATAAAATCATCAGTTTTTATATATTTAACTATCCAGAAAATAGAAAATCATGAAAAAATTTAATCTCCACCTTGTGTCAGATTCTACAGGAGAAACAGTAGGTAGTGTCGCTAGAGCTGCCTTAGTTCAGTTTGAGGATGTGGACGCAGAGGAATTTAGCTGGACTCTGGTGCGTAGCAAAGCGCAAATGGAGAAAGTTATTGAAGAAATAAGGGAAAATCCAGGTGCTGTGATGTATACGCTGGTAGATCCAAAACTGCGCGATATGCTGAAAATAGAATGTGCCAAGCGTGGGCTGCCTTGCATTGAGGTGTTATCTAGCGTAGTTTCCGAATTATCATCTTATCTAGGAATAGAAAGCCACGCGCAAACAGGCAAGCAATATGAGCTGAACGAGGAATATTTTACCCGCATGGACGCTATTAATTATGCATTGGCGCATGATGACGGGCAAGGACACTGGGAAATGGAAGAGGCGGATATTATTATTCTTGGCGTGTCACGCACCTCAAAATCACCAACCTGTATGTATTTGGCATATAAAGGATATAAAGCAGCCAATATCCCGCTAGTTTTAGATTGTCCGCTTCCGCCAAGTTTAGAAACGCTGAAAAGACCACTTATTATTGGTCTCACGATTAATCCTGATAGGTTACAACAAATCCGTAAATCACGCCTGCAATCGTTAAGTCAGGAAGGCGAAACCAACTATGTTGATATGGAATATATGCAGAAAGAAATTGCTGAAGCGCGCAAACTATATTCCAAACACCGTTGGCCAGTGATTGATGTAACCAAGCGTTCAGTGGAAGAAACCGCAGCAACCATTGTACAATACCTAAAAAAACATCAGGAAAAATTGGCAGGAAGTGGTGAGTAAAATAATAAAAGCAGGGGTTATCGGATTTCCTGTGGAGCATAGCCTGTCGCCACGTCTGCATAATTATTGGCTAAAAAAATATAATATTGCTGGTGAATATAAAGCCTATCCCGTCAAGCCAGAAAATCTGGCAGGGTTTATTGATGATTTGCGAAAAGATGAAGATTTTGTTGGCGTGAATCTGACTATTCCACATAAAGAAACGGTAATTCCGTTTTTGGATGGAATAGATGATATTGCAATGGCAATTGGGGCGGTGAATACCATTATTGCAAAAGATGGAAAACTTCATGGTACAAATACGGATGTTTATGGATTTTACGAAAATATTCACCAGCATATTAAAGGTAAAAATAAAGCTGTTGTGCTTGGAGCAGGTGGGGCAGCTAAAGCAGTTATTTTTGCTTTGGAAATGGAAAAATTTGAAGAGATTATTATTACTAATCGGACTCGGGATAGAGCCTTAATTTTAGCACATATATATACATCTGGTTCACAAGTAGCCAATTGGGAAAATCGTAACAAAATATTAGAAAATGTCGATTTATTAGTAAACACCACCAGCCTTGGAATGACAGGTAAAGAACCACTAGAGATTGATTTATCATTACTTCCTAAAACTGCATTAGTTACAGATATTGTCTATAATCCGCTGGTAACTCCATTGCTTGCGCAGGCACAGGCTAGGGGAAATCCAACTGTTGATGGGTTGGGGATGCTGCTGCATCAAGCTGTGCCAGCATTTGAAGCGTGGTTTGGAGTAAAACCAGAAGTTACGCAGGAACTCAGGCAATATGTTTTAAGTGGAAAATAAAACTATGGTTGTTATTGGGCTTACAGGCAGTATTGGAATGGGGAAAAGCACCATTGCGCGCCAATTTTCTGCGCTTGGAGCTAAAATTTGTAGTGCTGATGCCTGCGTGCATAAATTGATGAGTAAAGGCGGAAAGGCAGTCACTGAAATAGAAAAATATTTTCCAGAGGCGGTAAGAGATGGTGAAGTTGATAGACAGATACTCGGCAAAATAGTTTTTGCTGATAAAACCAAACTTACAAAACTAGAGAATATATTGCACCCGCTTGTACAGAAAATGGAAGATGATTTTATTGTTAAAGTAAAGCGATTAGGAGCGACATTAGTGGTTCTTGATATACCGCTTTTATTTGAAACAGATGGACATGAGAGAGTGGATTTTACTGTGGTTACCTCAGCTCCTTATTTTATTCAGAGGCAGCGGGTTATGGCACGAAAAAACATGACCACAGAAAAATTTGAACGAATTATCGCCAGTCAGATGCAGGATCTAGAAAAACGTAATCGTGCTGATTTTGTGATTCCTACAGGCTTGGGAAAAGCCTATAGTTTTAAGCTGGTGAAGGAATTGCTTTCAGAGATTAGGTAAGAGGAAAAATGAAACGTGAAATAGTACTAGATACCGAAACTACTGGGCTTGACCCATTCAGCGGACATCGAATGGTGGAAATAGGTTGTGTGGAACTGATTGATGGTTTGCGGACAGGAGAATTTTTTCATAGCTATCTTAATCCAGAGCGTGATGTTCCAGCGGAGGCGTTTCGCGTGCATGGTCTTTCCACGCAGTTTTTAAGTGATAAACCAATTTTTTCTGAGAAGGTAGATAGTTTTCTTGAATTTATAGCTGATGCAACGCTGGTTATCCATAATGCTGCATTTGACATGAAATTTGTGAATTTTGAACTGGATAGATTAGGATTTCCAGCAATAGCAATGGATAGAACTGTTGATACGGTTCTCATCGCCCGCAAAAAATTCCCAGGTAGTCCAGCAAGTCTGGATGCTCTTTGCAAAAGATTTGATATAGATTTGTCTGGTCGTACTAAGCATGGCGCGCTTCTGGACGCTGAACTGCTGGCAGAGGTTTATCTGGATTTAATGGGTGGTAGACAGGCGATATTTGCCCTTGATACAAACAGCAAAGCGATTACTTCCAGCGAATATACTGTCACGAAAACAAGAACTACACTAGAAGCTAGGTTCTTCGAAGTTTCTGAAGAAGAGGAAGAAGCTCATAAAGCGATGCTTACCAAACTTAAAAACCCTCTATGGTTGGAAGCGATTTGAGATAGACCATTATATATCGCTTTAGAAAATACAAATCAATACATTAACCTACATTATTTATAAAGCATTTTGGGCATGGCATTGATACCGCCCTTCGGCGGTATGACCGATAAAAAAAGGGCTTCCAAACGGAAGCCCTTTTTCGTTCTACAACTGATAGAAGAAATTATTTCTTCATAACTAGTTTGAGTTCTACGCGACGATCTTCCGCCAAGCAAGCGATCAAGTCTGCTTTAGCAAGGTTAGCATCACATTTAGTAACAGGTTTGCTTTCACCGAAAGACTCAACAGTAAGTTTACGAGCTTTCAAACCTTTTTTAGCAAGATAGCTTTTTACAGTTTGAGCGCGTTTAGCAGATAGTTTTTTGTTATAACCATCTTTACCAATGCTATCAGAATAACCAGCGATATCAACAGTTTCAATTTCTTTTGATTCTTTGATAATTTTAGATACAGAATCAAGCTTCGTTTTTTCTTTAGCATTCAAAGTTGATTTGTTGAAATCGAAATATACGCTCAACATTTCTTTGGTTAGACCAGCAACTTTGCCAGAGCATTCATCGCTTGCAGAATCCCATTTGGTGATTACACAGTTACCATTTGTGCTGTGAACAATATTTTTGTTGGTATCTTTAACCACATCTTTAGCAGATTCAGCAGCAAAAACACTTGCTGGAGAAAGCATAACGCTTACAGTTGCGAGCAGGCAGGCTTTTTTAAGGGTAATCATGAGCAGTATCCTTTATTTTTAAAAGTTATAATTCCAAGTATTTAGTTAAACACGCAATATCTTCAGTTGTAATCTACGAAGCAAGACCCTGAATTCGTTGGATAACTACCAATTTATCCACGAGCGCAGCACACACTTCCTACACCAGACACAGACATAATCTACGCTTAATAGCTTAGTAAACACTTGATTGTCAGGTAAATTATGCAAAAACCCATATATATAATGCATGTTTTTAGCAAACTGATGCCAGATTGCCACAGGTATATATCAGTAATTTACATAGCATTAAGACGGATTTATCTTAAGACTTGACCCTATTTTGCATATAAAGTGAATGAAAATCAATAGGATCAAGCATTAATGGAGGAAATCCACCGTCTCTAGTCAAATCCGAAATAACCCTTCTTGCAAAAGGAAATAAAACAAATGGGCAATCAATCATAATTAGCGGTTCAATATGCTCTTGCGGAACATTGGCAACTTCAAATATTCCAGCGTAGGACACATCAGCTAGGAACAGTGCGCTGCCCTCATTTGTTGCTCGAGCGGTGATATGCAGCATGGTTTCATAAATATTTTCTTGAAGTTTCTGAGCTTTTAATTCAACATTAACTTCAATTTTCGGGGAATAATTATTGGAAATTAAACTCTGTGGGGCATTGGGATTTTCAAAAGAAATATCCTTAACATATTGCCCTTTTATAACAAAACTAGGAGCTTTTTCTTGAGATGGCTTGTTTTCAGTCATATTATGTTTCCTCTAAAATCTGTATCATATTCGTTTGCTCTGCTGCACAATAGAACATATACATAAGGTTATATCCATAAAAATATTATTTAAAAGAAGAGATAGAATCAATATGCCTGAAGAATTCCCTTATGCTGATCTAGTGATTATGGCATTAATTGCAGGGTTTATACTGTTGCGGTTGCGTAGTATTCTCGGACAAAAAACCGATGATGACAGACCTAATTTTTTTCAACCATCGAAACCTAAAGCGTCAGAGGATTCAGAGCCTATCATCCAATTAAGCGAAAAATCTCTTAAATTGCGTCCGCGCGTCGAGATGGATCCGTATTCTGCGACTTTGAGTGAAGGCATAGTTTTGCAGTCTATTAATGACATTAAGGCTAAAGATCCGTTGTTTAATTCCACCACTTTTCTTGACGGTGCGAAGATGGCGTTTGAAATGGTATTTGATGCCTTTGCCAAAGGCGATAAACAGACATTATCTGCATTGCTCTCGCAGGAAATTTATAATGATTTTATACGCCATATTGATGAGCGTGAGAAACAGGAAAACAAGCAAGAAACCACATTGCTTTCGGTGAAAGCAAAGGAAATTGTTGGTGCTAAATTGGATAAAAATATGGCGCAAATAACAGTTAATTTTGAAAGTGAGCAGGTCACCATAGAGCGCAGCAAAACTGGTGAAATTGTTAGTGGCGATCCATCAGACACCCATCATGTGAATGATGAATGGGTGTTTGAGCGTGATGTTACTTCAAAAAATCCTAACTGGAAAATAATAGAAACATAATGCGTAATTATTTTTGTATATTAGGTCTTTTATTGGCACTTTCTGGCTGTGCAGTAAGCAAAGATCATTTTGAGGCACGTCAATTGGGTTTTGAGCAGCTTTCTGACTGGTCTCGTGAAGACCACGTTGCTGCATTAGAAGTGTTTAAAAATTCTTGCCCTATTTTGGCAAATAAATCTCGCCCGACTACCAGCGAAAGTGGAATAAACGTAAATTCGCTATTATGGACTTCGCTTTGCAGTGAAGCGCAGCAAGTGACAAATAATACTCAGGCGCGGGAATTTTTTGAAAGACGTTTTGTGCCTTACCGTATAGCAAATAATGGTAAAGAGCGGGGATTGTTTACAGGTTATTATGAACCAATTTTGTACGGTTCTTTGCGTAAAGGTGAAGATTTCAAATACCCGCTTTATGCGGCTCCACCAGAATTAAAAAATCAAAAACCATATTATACACGCGCGGAAATTGATCGCGGTGCGCTGGTAAAACGAGGCTTGGAAATAGTATGGGTTGATGACCCAGTTATGCTGTTTTTTATGCAGATACAGGGTAGCGGTCGTGTGCGTCTGAAAAATGGTCGTGAATTACGCATTGGCTATGCCGATCAAAATGGACATCCTTACGTTTCGCTGGGAAAAATTATGGGTGACGAGGGATATTTATCAAAAGATGTGGTGAATTTCTTTACCATACGCCAGTGGTTATATGAACATCCTAAGCAGGCAATTTCGCTTATGCAGCGCAATCCGTCATATGTATTTTTTAAGATAATTGATAAGCCTATAGTAGTTGGTTCGATTGGCGCGCCCTTGACTGCTAAACGCTCAATAGCAATTGATTATAACTATATCCCGTACGGCTTACCGCTTTATATGGAAACTGAACTGCCAAGTAGCAATGGGACAACAATTTTCCGCAGGCTTATGATAGCGCAGGATACTGGCGGAGCAATACGTTCGCCCGTGCGTGCGGATATATTCTTTGGTGCAGGTGATGAAGCTGAATATTTGGCAGGATATATGAAAAATCAAGGCGTATATAGCTTGCTTGTGCCGAAGGAAATAACTTCGCAAATGCCATAAATATCTACTATGCTTTGCTGCAAATGACTATTTCTAGAGTATAGGTTTATGGTGCGCAAACGTTCATTAACTCCTGAAGAAAAGCGTCTGTGGAAACATATAACGCGCAATGATGTTCCATTGCAAATTAATGATGATGATGCGGAAGAACCTGAAGAAGTAGAGAATGCTGAAATTATTCAGCCAAAAACAACCGCAAAATCTTCTAAAAAACAGCAATCTGTCGACATATCTAAACATGACAATTTTCCAAACAAGGCGAAATCATTAGGTGATTATTCAGGCATTGATCGCAATACAGCAGAGCGTTTCCGCAAGGGTGATGCGCCTATTGATGCGACGCTAGATTTGCACGGAATGACTAGTGAAAAAGCTCACCGTGCGCTTGTTTCCTTTATACAAAAACACATAAAACTGGAAAGTCGCCGTTTGTTGGTGATTACTGGCAAAGGAAGCGGTATATTGCGTTCGTCATTGCCAGATTGGTTGACTGCACCAAACTTAAGCAAGGAGATACTCGCTTTTGATGTGGCGAAACAAAAACATGGCGGTGCTGGTGCTTATTATATTCTGTTAAAACGAAAAAGAAAATAAAGAACCTATCTATGACGCATGATAAACCACATATTTTGGTTGTTGATGATGATGACCGTTTGCGCTCGCTTCTAAGCAAATATCTTAGTGAGCAGGGGTTTATTGTGACGGCAGCAGCAGATACTAATGAGGCTCGGAGAAAATTGAGTGCATTAATTTTTGATTTGCTGATTTTAGATGTTATGATGCCAGGTGAAACGGGATTGGAACTTCTTTCTTCGCTAAAAAATAATCATATCCCAACCCTAATGTTATCAGCTATGGGCGAAGCAGAAGATCGCATAAGTGGCTTGGAACTTGGTGCAGAAGATTATTTAACCAAGCCTTTTGAGCCTAAGGAGCTGGTGCTGCGTATTCGTGCTATTTTAAGGCGGGTTTCTACTCAGGAAGAAAAATCACAAATATTGCAGTTTGGCGAATTTCGTTTTGATCTTTCCAATTCACAGCTTAAACGTGGCGATGAAATTGTATATCTGACTTCCAACGAAGCGTTGATGCTAAAGCTTTTGGCACAACATGCAGGGACTCCAGTATCACGAGAGGAACTGTCAAAACTTATGCCGAACAGTGGTAATGAACGCAGCGTGGATGTGCAGATGGTAAGGTTGCGTAAAAAGATAGAAGAAAATGATAGCAAGCCACTTTACATCCAAACCATACGCGGTGCTGGCTATGTGCTTTATGCTCAGAAGGCGGGCAATGTATGAGTAAGAAATACTTGCCAAAAAGCCTGTTTGCTCGTGCATTGCTGATTTTAGTTTTGCCGACTTTACTTATTCAGCTAGTGACTGCTTACATATTTTTTGATCGCCATTGGGAAAATGTAACACGTCATATGTCCAATTCTCTGGCGGGTGAGGTGGCATTTCTTATCAAGCAATTGAAAGATGTGCCTACTAAGCAAAAGCCACAGGTTGTCAGTGAGTTTGAGGCAGCGACTGGTATAAATGTTTCTATTGAAGGAGCTGAGTCATTTAATCCAAAAAAATCTTCGATTGATTTTCCAGAATTTCAGTCGGTGTTGCGTACTAAAATTACAGAAAAGTTTACAGTGCAGAAAATAAGAGATGGCGGATATATTGAGATACGCATCCAGCTCCCCAATCAATCGCTAAGAATTGTTACAGGAACAAAGCGTTTGGAAAGCCGAACTACTAAGATTTTTCTTTATTGGATGCTAGGAGCGTCAGCATTATTTTTGTTAATTGCGATTATTTTTCTGCGTAATCAGATTCGTCCAATAACTCGGCTTGCTATGGCAGCCGATAGTTTTGGACGTGGTGTGGATACACCAAATTTTCGCCCAAGCGGAGCAATGGAAGTGCGTAAAGCGGCGCGGGCATTCATTGTCATGCGTGAGCGCATTCGTCGCCAGATTCGCACCCGCACAGATATGTTATCAGGAATTTCGCATGACCTACGCACCCCGCTTACACGCATGAAATTGCAACTTGCCATGCTGCCTGATGATGTGGTGAAGCGCGCAGATATGCAAGAGGCAATCATCGAGCTAAATGATGATGTATTACAGATGCAGCACATGATTCAGGAATATCTGGATTTTGCCCGCAATGAGGGAAGAGAGGAAACTGTGCGTGTGTGGTTGAACGAACTGCTTGAAGATGTAGTGAGTGACTATAAGAGGATGCAGCATGATGTTACTCTTACGATCGAAAATAAATTGGAAATAAATTTGCGACTTAGTCCTTGCAGACGGATGTTGCATAATTTGATTGATAACGCTCTGCGTTATGGCAAAAGCTGCCATCTGACTTTACGAATTTCTGGCAGCTACGCCGAAATTATAGTTGATGATGAAGGGGTTGGAATTCCTGAAGAGAAGCGTGCTGAAGTATTCAAGCCGTTTAGCCGTCTTGAACCGTCGCGCAATAGCAAAACTGGCGGTGTCGGGCTTGGTCTTACCATTGCCCGCGATGTGGTTCTGGCGCATGGTGGGGCGATATCTCTTGATGCTTCACCTTCAGGCGGACTTCGTGTATTAATACGCCTACCGTTGTAATTCAGAGGCAAACCATGGCATTGTTTTTATTCAGATTCTATCCAGTATTGCTACCGCTATTGTTATATTGGGTTTGGCTTTTCATAGTGCGCCGTCGCGCTCGTAAAAAAGGTGAACCACTACCGCGCTTTCGTGATGGTCCACTGTTTTTACTGATAATATCAAGCCTTGTGGTGGCTATTTTATGTTTTCTGGTTTTAGGATTTTCTGTTATCGGAAAGGAGAGTAATGTTTCTTATACTCCACCAACATACTCAAATCAGGTAGAAGGAAAAAAACATACTCCAGCACAGGTTAACCCATGAGATTAAATCCTGATTGGTTGGCATGGTCGCAAACACAAAAGCTTATAAAAGCATTTTCTGATGCGGGTAAAGCAAAGGAGTTACGTTTTGTTGGTGGTGCAGTGCGCGATAGTTTGCTTGGAATATCCGTCAGCGATGTAGATGCAGGAACCACCCTTACTCCGCAAGCTGTTACGGAGTTGTTACAAAATGCTGGTATAAAAGCAATTCCAACTGGGATTAAGCACGGGACAATAACCGTTGTGATTGACAGAAAAAATTTTGAAGTAACTACGCTACGTCGTGACACAGCTTGTGATGGTCGCCACGCTGAAGTGGAATTTACGGATAATTGGCAGGAAGATGCAGCGCGCCGTGATTTCACCATGAACGCACTATACCTTTCCGCAGATGGTGAATTATTTGATTATTTTTCTGGTGTAGAGGATGCACAGGCGGGGAGGGTACGGTTTATTGGTGATGCTCACCAGCGAATTACAGAAGATTATCTGCGAATCTTACGTTTTTTCAGGTTCTTTGCTTTTTATGGAAAGAATGATGTTGATAAAGCCGCGCTTGCTGCCTGCACAAAATTTGCAGAAAAAATAGAATCTCTTTCTGGTGAAAGAATACAGCATGAAATGCTGAAATTATTGGCTGCACCAGCAGCATCTGTTGCGCTTGATTTGATGCAGAGCTGCGGTGTATTAAAACAAGTATTTGGGTTTGATATTTGCTTTCGTCATCCCGAGCTTGTCGAGGGATCTTTGCAGAATAAAGTAAAGATTTCTCGCATTGTTCGAAATGACAATAATATAAGCCATATAATGATAGCTTTATTCCTTCTTAGTGCTGAAATTTCAGCAGCTGATGCTCTAAATATATTAGCTATTCGCTGGCGTTTATCAGGCGATCTAAAAAAATATCTTCTAACTATCATCACTTACATAAATGATATATCAGCAAACATTCCTATCTCTCGCCAGAAACATTTAATCAGAAAATTAGGATCAGAAATTTTTTCGGATATTATTTTGCTCAAGCAGGAATTGCAGCCACAGGGAAATTTTAGTGCAATGCTTGCGCTGGCAGAAAATTGGCAGATACCAACAATGCCCGTAAGTGGCAGAGATTTAATTGAACTTGGCATTCCCGAAGGAAAAATACTAGGAGAAAAGCTGCATAAACTGGAAAAAATTTGGGAAGAAAGCGATTACAAACTCACCAGGGATGAGCTATATAAATATATCGGATAATAGAGATTTATTTATCACCAATTTCTGAAGGTTCTCCGCCTTCATTCCCAGAAAATTCTTCAAGTGCGTAGCCAGCAGAGCGCACAGTGCGGATTAGGTCTGGTTGTTTGCCGTCATAATCAAGACCTTTACGCAAGCGACGGACGTGAACGTCGACAGTGCGCAGCTCAACGTAAATATCATGCCCCCATACAGCATCAAGCAGCTGCTCACGGGAAAACACGCGGGCTGGGTGTTCCAACAGGTAGCGTAGCAGTGAAAATTCGGTTGGGCTTAAATGGACTTCACAATCATTGCGGGTAACTTTGTGACCAGCGACATCCATTTTTATGCCTGCAAAGGCAAGAATTTTTTCTGATAGGGCAGGGCGGAAACGACGGAATACCGCACGGATGCGGGCAACAAGTTCTGCTGGTGAAAACGGTTTTACCAGATAATCATCAGCTCCAGCATCCAAACCTCTTATGCGATCGCTTTCTTCGCCACGCGCGGAAAGCATGATGATTGGGATGCCTTTAGTGTCCTGATTCCATCTTAGCTGTTTGCAAATATCAATGCCCGACATTGAAGGAAGCATCCAGTCCAGAACGATAATGTCTGGCTTGTAATCCTTCACCATGCCGATTGCTTCTTCGCCATCGCCAGTGGAATAAACGCGGAAACCCTCACGCTCCAAATTGTAGCGTAACAAAGTAACGATAGCGATTTCATCTTCAACTATTAAAACAGATATTTCCAAAGCTTGTGGTCTCCGAAACTCGATTGCGCGAGTGAGTATTGTAACATAGTATTATTTATAGACAATAGTTGTTAATAAAAGATAAACATATGAATTCTAAATTAAAAATGCTTCTTGATATAGGCCCTTTGGCAGTATTTTTTCTTGCTTATCGCTTTTCTGGCGTATTTGCAGCCACGGCGGCAATTATGGTTTCCACTGTAATTTCCCTGATTGTAACTTATTGGATTGAAAAGAAAATAGCAATTATGCCACTGGTTTCTGGGGTGATTATCACAATATTTGGTACTTTAACTTTAGTGCTGCATGATGAAATGTTTATAAAAATGAAGCCGACATTGGTGAATTTGATATTTGCGTCAATTCTACTTGGCGGAGTTTATTTTAAGAAGTCGCTACTTAAATATGTTCTTGGTAGTGCAATGTCTCTTGGTGATGCTGGCTGGCGGATATTATCGCTACGTTGGGGAATGTTTTTTGTGTTTCTGGCGGGACTTAATGAATTTATCTGGCGCAATTTTTCCACCGATTTTTGGGTGAATTTCAAGGTATTTGGAATGCTTACGCTGACTATTTTATTCACCATTCTGCAAATGCCACTGATTAAGAAGCACGGGGAGGATTAGGTTTTATTCTGTCATTTCGAGTGCAACGAGAAATCTTTGCGTGATAATGACAAGATCCCTCGGCTACGCTCGGGATGACAAAAAGGATTACACCGCTTGCCAAGCTATGTCGCGACGGCAAAAACCTTCTTTCCAATCGATTAAATCAACAGCTTTATAGGCGTTGGCTTGCGCTTCTTTTATGCTGTTTCCTAGTGCAGCAACACCTAACACTCTGCCACCAACACTGATAATCTCCCCGCTTTTTTCAGCAGTTCCTGCATGAAAAATTTTTACATTAGGAAGTGAACCAGCTTTCTTCAAGCCACTAATCACGCTGCCTTTTTCATAAGCAGCAGGATATCCTTTTGCTGCCATTACTACACATACAGCAGCTTGCCCAGAAAACGAAATATGTTTTTCATCAACAGAGCCATTAGCGCAGGAAAGCAGCAATTTAAACAAATCACCATCAAAACGCATCATAAGAGATTGGGTTTCAGGATCACCAAAACGAACGTTATATTCCAGAAGCTTTGCTCCGTCTTTAGTGAGCATCAATCCCGCAAACAGCACACCTGTAAATGGGCAACCCTCTTTTTCCATAGCTTTCATGGTCGGGTGGATTATTTTTTCCATCACTTCCCTGCGTATCGCATCGGTCACAATCGGAGGTGGGCTATATGTTCCCATACCCCCAGTGTTTGGCCCTTTATCGCCATCATAAGCGCGCTTGTGATCCTGCGCGAAACCAAATTCCACAGCTTTTTTTCCATCACATAGCGCAAAAAAACTAGCTTCTTTTCCTTCCAAAAATTCTTCAATCACCACCTGCGAACCTGCTGCTCCAAACTCGCCTGAGAACATATTTTCTATGGCTTCCACCGCCTCTTTTTTATTTTCAGCGATGATAACGCCTTTGCCTGCTGCAAGACCATCCGCTTTCACAACGATAGGAAAATTTTTACCCTCTAAAAATTGCAGAGCGTCTTTCTTATCAGCAAAAAAACCATAAGCAGCGGTTGGGATTCCATATTTCTGGCACAGATTTTTCATAAAACCTTTGGAGGCTTCAAGCTGTGCTGCCTTTTTGCTGGGCGCGAATACAGGGATATTTTCAGCACGCAAAGCATCGCTAAGACCATCCACCAGAGGTTGCTCAGGCCCGATCACCACCAGTGCGATTTTTTCACTTTTGCAGAAATTTATAATTTCATCAGGCTTGGTAAGAGGTACGCAAGTCACATCCTGCGCGATTCCAGCATTACCAACCGCACAAAAAACCTGCGACACGCTCGGTGATTGTTTTAACCTCCAGCTAAGGGCATGTTCGCGCCCACCGCCACCAATTACCAGAACTTTGTTCATTGAATAAACCTTTTATTATAGGATAAATATTTGCTTCTTATATACAAAAGCAGCATTATGAAGCAAGCAAGGTTTTAGATTAGGTGTATTATGAGTGTTATTTCTAATGGTTTATTGGCATTTAGCATGTCAGCGGATGCTTTTGCAGCCTCTGTGAGTAAAGGGGTGGTTCTGCGTAAGCCAAAATTGACCTATGCTATGCGTGTGGGAGCAATTTTTGGCGGTATAGAAACCCTAACCCCAATAATTGGCTGGCTAATTGGTTTGGCTGCTAGTCGTTTCATAGAAGCAATAGATCATTGGGTGGCATTTATTATTTTAGCTGTGGTCGGTGGCAAAATGATTTTTGAAGGTTTTAGTAATGAACATAAAGAGAAAAAAGAATCACATAAACTAAGTGTTCTAATTTTTACCGCCATCGGCACTAGCATTGATGCTATGGCTGTTGGGGTGACCCTTGCCTTGATTGATGTAAATATAATCGTAATGGCTTTGATGATTGGTATGGCGACTTTTGTAATGTCAACAATTGGTATAATGACAGGGCATTATATCGGCACAAAAGCAGGCAAAGTCGCCGAAATACTAGGTGGTTTATGCCTTGTTGCCATCGGCACTAAGATATTATTCGAACATTTGGGAGTTTTGTAGCGTGGAAAACATCCCAGACGTAGGTCATAACCAGATAATCTATTCCATAAGCGAGGTGGCGCAGTCCATCAAGCGGATGGTGGAGGATAGGTTCGGGCGTGTTTCCCTGCGTGGTGAGATTTCAGGCTGGAAAGTGGCGAGTTCAGGGCATGTTTATTTCCGCCTGAAAGATGATAACGCGGTGATAGATGCTGTTTGCTGGAAAGGGACTGTTGGCAAGTTCGCTTTCAAGCCAGAAGATGGGTTGGAAGTGGTGGCAACAGGCAAGCTCACCACTTATCCTGGAAAATCGTCATATCAAATTGTGGTGGATTCCATGCAGCCAGCTGGTGCAGGTGCGCTTATGGCACTGCTGGAAAAACGGCGCAAGGAGCTGGAAAAAGAAGGCTTGTTTGCGCCTGAACGCAAGAAAAAGCTGCCGTTTCTACCACAAATAATTGGCGTTATAACCTCACCGACTGGTGCGGTAATCCGTGATATTTTACATCGCATCTCTGAGCGATTTCCTGTGCATGTTCTGGTCTATCCTGTGGCAGTGCAGGGCGAGGGGGCTGCCGAGCAAATTACAAATGCTATCAATTTCTTTAATTCCCTGAATCCTGAATCCCGAATCCTGAAACCTGATCTACTGATAGTCGCCCGTGGTGGAGGCTCAATCGAAGATCTTTGGGCATTTAATGAAGAAATAGTGGTGCGCGCTGCCGCAAATTCAAAAATTCCACTTATTTCTGC
Organism: Rickettsiales bacterium; assembly: GCA_025464625.1. Taxonomy (GTDB): domain Bacteria; phylum Pseudomonadota; class Alphaproteobacteria; order Rickettsiales; family SXRF01; genus SXRF01. Next base: position 305,090 of record JAOAUZ010000002.1, read on the forward strand.
TGTTGGGCATGAAACCGATACCACGCTTATTGATTATGCTTCTGATATGCGCGCGCCAACACCAACAGCTGCTGCGGAAATGGCTGTGCCTGTGCGTGATGAACTGCGTCTTGCTGTGGGGCAACTCTCACTACGTCATGACAGCGCGATTTCCCGACTGCTTTCGCAGCGCAGTGAGCAGTTGCAAGGGCTGGCGCGTGGACTTCCCAAACCTGTGCAACTACTGCAAACCGCAACGCAGCGTTTGGATGATTGGCAGGAAAGGTTGCTTGCGGCACTTCCTGCATTACTTATCCGCAAGGAACAGCAATTAGCAATGCTTACGGCGCAGCTTCGCCCGCAAGCACTGAAAAATGAAATTAATAAAACTCAGGAACGTCTGCTGGAATTGCAGGCAAGAATAAACACTGCATCATTGCGCATAATTGACACGCGCAAGGAAAAACTAGCAAGCCTTGCAAGTCTGCTGGAAAGCGTGAATTATAAGAAAATCCTAGCGCGTGGCTTTGCTCTGGTTAAAGGCAAAAATGATAAGCTTATAACCACTGCTAAAGAAGCGAAAACCAACGAATCACTGAATATTATTTTTGCAGATGGAGAATTAATAGTTAAGCCTTAGGCCAGCGTTTATGCACCCAAAACCATTGTTCGGGATGTTCGCGAATCCAGCCTTCTAGCATTTGGTTTATCGCAATCATGATATTCTGCACGTCTTTGTCTTTATCGCCTGTTTTCTTATATTCTAACGGCTTTTCTATTATGGTTTCAAAATTAGCACCTTTAGTGCGTATAACGCGGGCAGGTATAATCGGCGCGTCATAGCGCAGTGCCAACTCGGCAATGGCAGGGGCGGTCATCGCCGGTCTTCCAAAAAATGGAACTGAAATTCCGTCATTCATTTTTTGATCAACGAGCATGGCAATCGCTTCGTTATTTTTTATAGCGCGGGCAATTTTCACCGCACCTTGCCTGCCTTTTGGAATCATGTTGAAACAGCGTGTGGCGCGGATTTTAGCAATCATATCATCCACCAGCGGATTATTCGCTTCGCGGTACACTGCAGTTATCGGGCGGTTGTGAAGTTGGGCAACGCAGGCGAGCAATTCCCAGTTGCCAACATGCCCTGAAAATAAAAATGCGGGCTTGCCTTGCGCGGGCAGATTTTCTGCTCCTGTGATTTTAATACGCTTTACAATATATTCACTCGGCAAATGTGAAAGTTCTGCTGCAACCCGCCCTAAATTATCCCACATTCTATCGAGAAGTTTATTTTGCTCCATACGAGAAAGTTTAGGAAAAACATATTTTAGATTTTCGCGCGCAGTTCTGTTTGCCGAAAGATAAGGTCCAATTGAACGCGCCATTAAACCGCCGATGGTTGACGCGCTGTCTAGCGAAAACTGGCGGAAGGCAGTAAACAGCAGGTGTAATACGACCGCCTCAATCGTGTGCTTAAGTTTTTTTAGCATTAATCGTCGCTTCTATTAGTGCGTTTAATTTTTCGTGATTTTCAAATATTAATCCCATCTCGGCAACATGAATATCTTTAATTTCTTCTTTGAACTGAGTTGCCATGCGCGCTGCATCCTTGCTAGTGGTTACAAGCATTGCCCCATGTTCTTGTGCTTTTTTATGCAGCATCAGCAGATCTTTTTGTTTGTAGCGATAATGATCGGCGAAGGATATTTTTTCTACTATCTCTGCACCAGCATTTCTAAGCATGTAATAAAATTTATGGGGAATGGCAATTCCACAAAAAGCGATAATTTTTTTTCCGTTAAGTACAAGCATGGATGGCTTGGGCTGTGAACGTGCGAGCAGGAAGGGAATATTGGGTAAAGAAGTGGGCAGAAAATTAGCCGGATTGATTATTACTACCGCGTTCGCACGTTTAAGACCAGAGGTTACAGGCTCACGCAGAGGCCCTGCTGGAAGTAGCCTTTCATTGCCGAAACTTAGCCTCCTATCCACAACTATAAAGGATAGGTTTTTGGTAAGGGATGGATTTTGAAATCCATCATCCATAACAATCATTTCTGCCCCTTGTTCTATAGCAAGATTTGCTGCTTCCACCCTGTTTCTACCAACGATAGTAGGCAGCACTTGCGCCAGCAATAAAGGCTCATCACCAACCTGCTGCGCACTATGAATTTCTGGGTTTACACGCAGTGCTGATTTCTGATTTCCACCATAACCACGACTAACAAAAAATGCCTTGATGTTTTTGTTTTTGAGAAGCTCGCCAATATGCAAAGCAACAGGGGTTTTCCCAGCACCGCCAACGGTTAGATTGCCAACACAGATGACTGGTATCGGCAAAGTTACAGGTGTAATTCGCGCATAATTTATTTTGCTGATAAGAAAATAAACCCACGAAAACGGCAATAGCAGAGTGGATAACAAAGTAGATAATAAATTTTTTGAACTCCAGAAACGAGGTGCTTTCATGGTTTTTTCACTGGCGTAAAAATAGGTGCAATAACGTCAATTATTTTGGATGCCGTTCCGCCTTTGTTTCGCAACCATTCCTTAGTTAGCATCTGCATTTTTGTTAGGTCATCGGAGCTGCGTATAAGCCTGTCAATTTGCGTAGCAAGATCTGTGGTGTTCTGCACACGAATGCAGATGGATAATTTTTCCATTTCGGAGTATATATCAGAAAAATTATCGGTATGAGTACCTGTGAGAATACAGCAGCGTAAACGTGCCGCTTCCAACGGATTCTGCCCGCCATGTGTTATCAGCGAACCGCCCATAAATACAATTTCTGACAAGCGATAAAACAAACCAAGCTCACCGAGCGTATCAGCAACATAAAATTTTGTTTCGGGAGTTATTTTATCGCCACGCGAACGCAAAGCAACTTTGCCATGTGTTGAAAGTATCCCAGATATTTCCTCGCCACGTTCAGGGTGGCGGGGGACAATTATGGTCAGTAAATTTGGGTATGTAGAAGCAAGTATATTATGGGTTTTAAGTAGCTGCTCCTCTTCGTTAGCATGAGTGCTGGCAGCCAGCCAAACGGGACGCATTCCTATCGCTTGTTGCAGGGAAAATAAATCTGCCTCATTGCAGGGAAGGGGAAGAGCATCATATTTAAGATTTCCCAGACAGCGCACATCTTTAGCTCCTAATGCACGAAAACGCTGCGCATCTTCATCGCTTTGGACAAAAACCAGCTCAAAACAATTAAGCATATCAAACATCATAAGCAGAGCATGTTTCTGCCACGAATTGTAAGAACGCACCGACATGCGCCCATTGATAATAAGCATGAAACAGCCACGCGCCTTTGCATTCATCACCAGATTAGGCCAGAGTTCAGACTCTACCCAAAAACCGATGTCAGGTCTCCAGTGACGTAAGAAACGATTAGTTGCTTCTTGCGTATCAACAGGTACAAATTGATGAACAACATTTTTTGGAGTGCGCTTTTCTATAAGTTTGGCAGAAGTGACAGTGCCAGTGGTAAGCAAGATATGCACATCGGGAAAGTGTGATTGCAATTGTTCGATAAGCAGCAGCACAGAATTTGCTTCACCCACACTTGCTGCGTGCATCCATACTAGAGTTCCTTTAGGGCGTGGGATTTTTGTAAAACCAAAACGTTCACGAAATCTTTCTTTGCTTTCCTTGCCTTTGAGCAGGCGAATACGCAGCCACAAGCCAACAAGTGGAGAAAGAACAGAGGTAATTATTTTATATGTCTTATAGCGCATCCGCTTGTTCCACCAGACTATTCATAGACGTTTCGATGGCGATTCTTGTTGCCTCATCAGCCTGTTCTATCATAATTGGTGCGCCAATACAAAACACTATTCTGCCGAACGGCTTTGCTACCATAAACCTATCCCAGCTTCTTAGGCGTTTATGTTTAGAAGCATAAAATGTCACAGAAAGCACAGGTTTTTTTGATAGTTTTGCGATGGTAACTATACCAGCCTCTGCCTGTTGATTGGGACCACGCGGACCATCAGGCGTGATGCTGATATTATCACCTTTTTTAAGCAGGCGGACGATATTACGCACTGCTTCTGTCCCGCCTTTGCTGGATGAGCCAACTACGGTATCCTGCCCGAAATGGTTGATAACCTGTGAGATTAATTTACCGTCACGATGTTCGGAAATCAGCACATGCATTTTGCGCGGTGGGTTAATAGCAGGAAGCATCATCATTCGCCCATGCCAAAAGGCAAAAATTGCGTTTTGCTCCCCACGCATAAAAATTTCTGCATCAGGGTGAATATGAAATTCTTTGCGACTGGTAAGCATCACCAAACGAATATATGCCGCCAGCAAATGGCTGAGAATTGCTTGCGTGCATGGATGTTTGAGGAGGCGTTTGGAAAGGGACATTGTTAAGAGATTTGTTTTATAAAATTATATGCTGAAATATTGATAGTATTTTCTTTGCTTTGTCATCAAATTTTGTTGGAAAAGTACTGGATACAGAGATACTTGTTAATAAATATATCTATTTATCAATAGATTACAAATAAAAGCAAAGTGTAACAAAACATTAACTTAATACAAGGGGCGTGGTGTGGTATGATGCTCCCTCAAACTAATTAACAAAAGCAAAGTAAATAGTATGGCAAACAAAAAAGATGTTAAGAGTGAATTTGAAGAGACAGAAAAGCTCGTGGGATAAGAATTCAAAAGAGGTGGTGAGGAGGTGCAGCATTCTTTGCTGGCGCATAGGGTGGGTAATATAGTTGATATAATAGCTAATAATTCGCAGGTAAAAGGAGATGTAGGTCTTTGCTTGCCGTCATCAGACCAAGACTGTGATTGCAGACCAGAGCTTTACATAAGATTTTCTGGTAGGGATGCAAGTAGAGTTGCCAAGAATGTTAAAGATCTTATTAAGGGTACTATATTGGGTGAGGCTTATATGAAGCCATCGCATAGTGATACTATGGAAAACTATTGGAATCGCCAGAATTTATTGTTTAATCCTGACCATAATGGTCAGTTCATAGTGGAGAACGCTTCTAAGATAAACGGAGAGACTCGTGAAATCAAATTTGATTTAGAAAAACTATCTAAAATGTCCCAAGAAGATTTTGAGAAAACAATGGTTAATATCCAATCCAAAAAGGCGGCTGTTGCCAAGTTTGTGGGTGAAAACTCTACTGACGCAGGAAGAATGTTGTAGCTTTCGCCATTATTTTTCAAAATTATTGGCGTAGAGCTGGTAATATTTGCCGCGTTGTTCCAGCAAGTTTGCGTGGCTGCCGCTTTCAATTACTTTTCCGCCTTCTATCACATAAATAATATCAGCATTTACGATGGTGCTTAAGCGGTGGGCGATAACCAGAGTAGTACGCCCTTTCATCAGAGTCTGCAGAGCTTGTTGGATGTTGCGCTCTGATTCGTTATCAAGCGCGGAAGTTGCTTCATCGAGCAGCAATATAGGGGCATTTTTAAGCATGGCGCGGGCAATTGCGATGCGCTGGCGTTGCCCACCAGAAAGACGCACGCCATGCGCGCCAATCATTGTGTTGTAACCTTCAGGCATGGCGCGGATAAAATCATCAGCCGAAGCATTTCGCGCAGCTGCAAAAATTTCTTCATCACTTGCTCCAGTTTTCCCATAAGCAATATTGGCTTTGATTGTGTCATCAAAGAGCATTGATTCCTGCGGAACAAACGCCATAGCTTCACGCAGGCTGTGCAGAGGTACATTTTTAATATCCTGACCATCTATAGAGATGCTACCTTGCTGCACATCATAAAAACGCAGCAGCAAATTCATCAGCGTTGATTTTCCGCCACCTGAAAGCCCAACAAGAGCAGCAGTTTTTCCTGCTGGCACATCCAGCGTTATTCCATTAATTCCAATTATTTCGGGAGTGTAATGAAAAATTATATTATCAAAACGGATGCTGCCATTTTGCACGGCAAGAGGTTTCGCATCAGGCGCATCAATAATTTTTGGGGGAGTATCCAGAACATTAAACAAACGGCTGGCAGCTGCGATGCCTTCTTGCAACACACCATTCAAACCAGACAAGGCACGCACAGGTTTATATGCCATAGCAAAAGATGCGATGAATGAAGAAAACTCACCAGTAGTTATTGTTCCGTCTAAAACCTGTGAACCGCCATACCATATGACCAGAGCGATTGAAACACCGCTTAATGTTTCCATAAGAGGTGTAGATGCCGATTGAACGCGAATTGCTTTATAATAAAGGCGGAAGAGTGATTCAATTATTCCGCGCACCCGCGAAACCTCAAAACTTTCGCGGTTATAAGATTTTACAGTGCGTACCCCGCCAAATATCTCATCAAGAGTTGTGGTAAAATTGCCAAGCTCATCCTGAGTTCTGCCTGAAATATTACGCATCTTTTTGCCTAGGCGAATTATTGGATAAATCGCAACAGGAAAAGCAACCAACGAAAGAAATGAAAGAAACGGATTCTGATAAATCATTATAGCAAACAAAAATAGCAAACTGAGCGATTCTTTGGCAATAGCGGTAAGCACGTTGGAAAAAGCATTACGCAGTAAATTTATATCATTGGTAAAGCGTGAAATCAGCCTGCCTGATGATTGTTGGTGGAACAAACCAATATCACTTTTCATCAGATGTTCAAACAACCGCACTTGCATGTCAGAAACAATGCGCTGCCCGATATAGCGCATGTAAAGTATGTTGCCGTAATTTGCTACCGCACCAATTATGGAGATGAATAGGAATGCCAGTGGAATTATAAGCAGCATGGCGCGACTTTTTTGAATAAAAATCTGATCCAGCAAAGGCTGAATCATCCATGCTTTAAGCCCCACACAGCTTGCCACAATCACCATGCAGAATATGGCAATAAATAATTTGCGTTTATAAGGTGCAATATGCTCACGCAGCAACCGCCCTATAACTTCTCTACCAGTATGTTGTTTGTTGTTTATGATGGTCATGGTTAGTTTATAATTCAAATTCCGAGTTCACTATGTGAACCCATGCGGACAAGTTCTATAGTATCATCGTCTGGTTTGCGGTAAATTAATACAAGATCAGGGCGTATATGGCAATCACGATGGTCATTCCAATTACCAGAAAGTTGATGGTCAAAATTACGGTGTGGAAGGGGAGTATCAGAAATTAGAAGTTGTAAAATTGTTCTAAGCTCAACATCTAGGTTTTTGCTATATCTACCAGATTTTTCACGCTTATAGTCACGTTTGAATTTTTTAGTGTGCTTAATCGTCCTCATTAAGATCTGCCATGAGATTATCTATTGTGCCAACCGTTGTAAGTTCACCACGCCTTGCTGCTTTCATTGCCTTTATCGTCTCAGCATTTGGTATCAACGGTTCAAACGGTAGAGATTTTTCTGTGGCAATTCGCATCATCATCATACGAAAAGCATCGGATACAGTAAGACCCATAGCAGCCAGCACAACAGCAGCTTGTTCCTTTATATTCCCATCAATTCTGGCGCGGACAACATCATTTTCAGGCATAATAAAAATCCCATACAAATAACATATTGGGCTACATTGTAGCTCAAATTATTAGGAAAGTCTAGATATATTTGTCAAACTCCCGCAACTGTCATGTTTTCCACGCGCACGGTCGGGGCGTTGGTGGAGTAACGGAAGGTTAGATCATTTGCTGGAGTTGCTCCTAAAAACATATCTTTTAGATTACCAGCGATGGTGATTTCTGAAACTGGATAGGCAATTTCGCCGTTTTCTATCCAGAAACCTGCTGCGCCTTGGCTATAATCACCTGTCACAGTATTGATTCCCATGCCGAAAGTTTCTGTTAAGTATAACCCATTTTTTATATCCGCCATCAATTCTTTTGGGGAAAGTTTCCCAGCTTCCATATAAGCATTGGTGGAAGATGGTGAGGGCGGGGATGAGATACCGCGCGAAGCATGCCCAGTTGTTTGCATCTTGAGCTTGTTAGCAGTACGAATATCAAGCAGCCAAGTTTGCAAAATACCGTTTTCTACCAGCGCCATTTTTTTACCTCCAACACCTTCCATATCAAAAGGTTTAGAAGCAAATCCGCGCAGTAAATGTGGATTATCAATAATGGAAATATTGCTGGCGAATATTTGTTTATGCAGAGAATCTTTAAGAAAAGATGCGCCACGGGCAATGCTATTTCCTGAGATACTACTGGTAAGAATTGAAACCAATGATTTGCTGACACGAGGATCAAAAACAACAGGTGCTTGGCAGGAACTAACCTTGCGCGGATTCAAGCGGGCGATGGCACGGTTAGCAGCGGATAAGCCAATTTCTTTGGATGACTTCAAATCGCTGCGGTGGCGCGCGCTGGTGAAATCATAATCACGTTCCATGCCAGTACCCTCGCCAGCCAGTACGGAAACAGATGTAGAAAAATAACTGCCTTCATAACTACCAGAAAAATTTTCTCCATTATTTCCTACTATTGCAAGACTAATTCGTGAGAGGCTATAGCTGGCATCTGCACCTTCCGAATTGGTAATGCCTGCCACGCTGCGTGCAGCATCTTCAGCTTCGGCGCATTGTTCCAATAACCAAGTCGGTGTCGGTTCTATTTTGTCCAATAAATCAAGTTCAGGGATGGTTTTAGGATAAAATAATGCAGAAGCGAGGTTGCTGTCGCTATCAGCGGGAGCTAATTTCGCCATAGCAACTGCTCTTTCGGACATTTCTTGTAGCGCATTTTTGCTAAAATCAGTAGAAGATACATTGGCTTGCCCTATTTCACCATTGTTTTTGGTGACAAAAACCCTAAGCCCTATGGCGGAGCTTTCTGAACGCTCTATCCCCTCTGGCTTGCCCATCCTTTGAGATGTACTCAAATTGGTGTTTTCAAACAAAATCGTGTCTGCGCTCGCTGCCCCACAGCTTTTTGCTATCTCAAGCAATTGAATAATAATGTTAGAATGGGGATTCATCTTGTGGTTTACGCGTTTTTATATGTTTAATTTAGAAGTTATATTGTATTTGATATAAATTGTATGTATACTTTGCTTGTTATGAATAGTGAAGCCCTTATGCATGAAATTTCACCAAGACCGAAGGTCAATCGGCTTCCCTTGCCTCCTGCTCGTAATCAGTCTGAATTATCAATCAGTTCTAGCACTTATATGGCTAGAGGGGGCGTGCTTCTGTTCGGGGCGTTAGTATTAATGTTCGCAACGTATCAATATGGCATTGGCTCTTCTGCTACTGCTCCTAGGACTCAGGATGTTGACCAGCCAGCTGAAGCGGCAAACCTGTTCGATATTGTTAATAAACATGAGGATTCCACCTTATATTTTAGGGATAATGAGGGAGTTATCGTTGGGAGTATGGTTAAAATAGCTTCTGAATCTGAAAAAATGATACCAAACAAGATAGTTAGTGGCGGTGATAGACCGACCGAGCGGGAATTGCTCACTATACTTAGCAAATATTAATACAAATTAAAAATTTGTTTGACAGTTATTAACCTTTCGTGCTAGGAAAGTGGTGTAACCCCCTAGATACGATGGATTTTTATGTCATTAAATTTAAGAAAATTTTGTAGCCAGTTTTTTTGCTGCGTATTGGTTTTAAGCGCAGTAATTTTACCATCAATATTTGCACAGCCTGCAAATTCAGCGCAGCAATCCCCTATTTCCATTGTTACAGGGGTTAAGACTGGAACCTATTATATTTTTGGGCGTGATATTTTTGAAACCGCAAAAAAATCTGGAATGGATATTGTTGTAAAACCATCAGAGGGTTCGATTGATAATATCAAGCGTATAAATGGCGATGAAACCGTTGCCTTGGGTATTGTGCAATCAGATGTGCTTGGATTTTTGGGGCGTTCTAAGAATCCAGATTCTATGAAAATGGCAAATAATCTCCGCATGATATTTCCTTTTTATAATGAGGAAGTGCATGTTTTGGCGCGCAAAGAAATAAAAGATTTTAAAGACCTGCAAGGTAAAAAAGTTGCGATTGGTGAAGAGGGTAGTGGTAATATGCTTACCTCTATCAATCTATTTTCAATGATGGAAATTACCCCTGCCGAAAGTCGTAAAATTCCATCAGCTCAAGGAGTCGTAGCGGTACTTAAAGGCGAGGTGGATGCAGCAATTTTTGTTGGTGGTAAGCCAGTTCGTCTGTTCAAAAATTTAGAAGATTTGTCCCTACCTGAAAACCAGAAATATGCCCCTATGTTGGAGCAGGTGCATTTCCTTCCGATGAATAGTGCCAAGATGTTGGAAGAATATAAACCAGCAGAAATAACTCCTAATGACTATAAGTTTGTTAAGGAGCCAGTGCCTACTATTTCTGTGCAGGCGATTTTGATAAGCCGTGATTTCTCACAGAGTAATAATGGAAATGATAAACGTTGTGAACAGATAGGAAAATTTGCTGATGTTCTGCGCTCTGGCATAGCATCACTTAAAGAAACTGGTCACCCGAAATGGAAAGAAGTGAATCTTGATGCCAATGTCGGCGCTTGGAAAAAAGATAGCTGTGCTTGGGAAATAGCCAGCAAAGCTAAGAGTGAAGAAGCCTCAAAAGATTTACTGAATATCTTGGATAAGAAGTAATCAACAGTAGGTTACTACTCATTCTCGCCTATATTATCCCCCATAATATGCCCTGCTTTTTGTGATTTTGCAGTGATATAGGCGCGGTTATGTTTGCTTGGCTTGGTGATAAGCGGCACACGCTTTGAAACGATTATACCCTGCTTTCTTATTTCTGCGACTTTATGCGGGTTATTAGATAGTAGATTTATTTTACTAATTCCCAGAGATTTTAAGATTGAACCGGCAACCGTAAAATCACGCTCATCGCTTTCAAAACCAAGTGCGTGGTTGGCAGCATAAGTATCCATGCCTTGTTCTTGTAACTTATAGGCGCGCAGTTTATTGGTGATACCTATCCCGCGCCCCTCCTGATTAAGATAGAGCAGAACGCCATACCCTTCTTTTTTGATGGCTGTAAGGGCAAGTTTTAATTGATCGCCACAATCGCAGCGCAGGCTGCCTAATAAATCACCAGTTACGCAGGAAGAATGAACACGCACTAGCGGTAATTTTTTGTTCTTTGGTTTGCCTATAATAAGTGCGAGATGCACCGATCCTTCATCCTGCTCACGAAAACTTACAATGGTTGAATCTTCCGCGCCTTCTATTGGCAGCTTCGCCCGCGCCGTTTCAAATATTTTGCCACCAGTTTCCTTTAGTGCCTGCTCCAGAGTTTTTTCTGAAAAAACAACCCAGCCAGCGGTTGCCTTGCCAATGGGAATCACCAATAGAGTTGGTAATAACCCTGCGCGTTTAGCAAGGGTAGTTAGAGTAGATGATTTTACGGATTTATACTTGGATTCTGTGGATTCATCCAAAAATTCAGCAGGATAAACAGCGATTTGTTTGCCGTTTTCTTGGGTTACTATTATTCCTTCTTGACGGCGCAGGTGGCTTACCGCGCTTTCCAGCGCATCCGCAGTATTTTTGCTATCTTTACGTTTATCAGTCATTTATATTTTCTGTATGAATAATTCGCCAACTATATTCGTTTTAAGCGATAATCGCGACTTTATAGAGCCGTTTTCGTGCATTGTCACGCGGGAGTTGGGAGTAATTTGTCGGGTAGTGGCTTCGGAGGCGGAGGTGGTGGATGGTGGTGGAGCTGTGCTGGTTACGGATCGCTCACTCAGTAAAAGCCATCAATTACCTGTTATTAAGGTGAATTTACCAATACGCATTAACGGATTGCTTTCCGATATTCAGTCAATATTGGAGAATAATATCAATAATGAAATAGTAGAGATAGGCTCTGACTTGCGCCTCTCATTGCGAAATAAAATACTCAACCATATCTCAAGTGAGCTAACCGTTGATTTGACTGATAAAGAAAGCCAATTGTTACAGGCAATTGCTCAGGCTGGAGAATCAGGAATTTCCCGTGAATATTTGCTAAAAGAGATATGGGGAATAGATTCCGTACTGGACACCCACACTTTGGAGACGCATATATACCGCTTGCGTAAAAAAATAAAAGATGTTTTCGATTGCGAAATGATTAAGGCTTTTGAAGGTGGATATAGGTTATAGAATGACAGAAAGAACAGAAATTATAGGGTTAAGCCGTAAAGAGCTGACTGCAAAACTTGCTGAATATGGTTTTGAAGCGTTCCGTGCCAAGCAGATTTGGCACTGGGTTTATGTAAAAGGTGTTACTGATTTTTCACAGATGACAACTATTGCCAAAAAACAGCATTCATTGCTTGCGGAACATTTTTCACTTACTCGCCCCAAAATTTCTCGCGCTCTTACCTCAGTTGATGGTACGCGCAAATGGCTATTAGAATTTCCCGATGCTAACAAGGTGGAGATGGTATTTATTCCCGAAGAGGATAGAGGGGCATTATGCGTATCATCACAGGTGGGTTGTACGCTTACTTGCAGCTTCTGTCATACGGGAACTATGCCACTGGTGCGTAACCTTACTGCAGGTGATATTGTTGGGCAGGTGTTAATCGCCCGTGATGGTTTAGAAGAATGGGACAAACGCCGTGAAGATTGCCTATTCACCAATATCGTTATGATGGGGATGGGTGAGCCGTTATTCAATTATGAAAATGTAGCGAAGGCATTGCAGATTGTTATGGATGGTGAGGGTATCGCCATTTCTAAACGCCGTATCACTCTTTCCACCTCTGGCGTTGTGCCAGAGATTTCCCGTTGTGGAAATGAACTTGGTGTTAATCTGGCAATTTCGTTACATGCAGTACGTGACGAACTGCGCGATGAGCTTGTACCTATCAATAAAAAATATCCTATTAAAGAATTACTCAAAGCTTGCCGTGAATATCCCGCGGCTAATAATGCTAGGCGCATAACTTTTGAGTATGTAATGTTGAAAGGCGTGAATGATTCCGATGCTGATGCTAGGGAATTAGTGCGCCTGCTTAAAGACATTCATGCGAAGGTGAATTTGATTCCATTTAACCCATGGCCGAATGCACCTTATGAATGTTCCAGCAAAAACAGAATTCGTTCCTTTGCCGAAATCGTTAATGAGGCTGGCTTTTCTTCTCCTGTACGCGCTACTCGTGGACAAGATATTTTTGCTGCTTGCGGACAGTTGAAATCTGATAGCGAAAGACAAAAAGGGCAGAAGGTGAAATTATAATTTTTGCCTTAGATGAATTTACCAATTACCTTTTTAATAATTATTTTTTCTTTCAACTGTGGTATTTTTGCCGCTGGCGTGTTTTCGCAACATTTTAATTTTTATTGACATATATTATTTCAATTTTAGTTAGTATTCATCACTATTAGAAGATTTTTAAATTTGCTGGATGCAGAAAATTTTTGAAAATTTTTCAGTGAACAAAATTAATAAACCGCCAAAAGTTTAACCGATATTAATCTAGAAAATATAGGTGTGCGGATATATAAATAACGTCGAAACTGAATTTTGGTTTTTGCATTTTAAAAATTACGATAATTTCAACAAGAGTACATGGAGAGTGAAATATGAAATTAAATAAAAAAATCCTGCTTGCAACCAGCGCGTTTGTGATGCTTCCTGTGATGGCGGTGTCTTTTGCAACAGATGCTTCTGCTGCAACTAAGGCAAAAGCGAAGGCTAAAGCTAAAGCCCCAGCTGCTGCAGCCCCAGCGGCTCCAGCCGCGGCTGCTCCAGCTACTCCAGCAGATCCTTTTGCTGATTTTACACCAGGCAGTTTTGGACACGCTCTTGTAAAAGGCACCCCATGGATTGACGCTCGCTATCGTTATGAAAATGTTGATCAGGAAGGCGGAATAATCACTGATGAAGCTTTTGCTTCTGTTCTCCGTACCAGAATCGGCTATAAAACTGGTGTGTGGAATGGCTTTCAAGTTGCTGGTGAAGCAGAAAATATAAAGGCTCTTGGTGCAGATCATTATAACAGCACCACCAATGGCAAAACACAGTTTCCAATTGTTTCTGATCCAGAAGATACTTTGCTGAACCAATTATATATCAGCTATCAAGGTCTTCCAAAAACCAATATCACTGTAGGTCGTCAACGTATAGTTCTCGATAACCACCGTTTCATTGGTGATGTGGGCTGGAGACAGAATGACCAGACTTTTGATGCAGCCAGTATCTCTACCCAGTTTATTGATAAAGCCAGCATTTACTACGCTTACCTCCGCAAAGTAAACCGTATCACTGGACCATCTGCAACCAATGGTGCTTATGAAAGTGATTCACATATCGTAAACGCTTCTTATGAGTTTATTCCAGAACTTAAACTTACTGCTTATGATTACGCGCTAGATTTTAATGATGCAGCATCATCTTCATCTAATACTTATGGTATTCGTGCCACTGGTAAATATGCTGTAAACAGTGACATTAACCTGATTTATGCTGCTGAATTTGCAAGGCAATCAGATTACGGTTCTAATACTGTAAATTATGATGCAAATTATTATTTGATTGAACCGGGTGTAACTTGGAACGGTATTACAGCAAAGCTTGGTTATGAAGTATTGGAAGGTGACGGAACCGCGACACACGCATTCCAAACCCCGCTTGCTACTCTTCATGCGTTCAACGGTTGGGCTGATAAATTCTTGACCACTCCTGCAAATGGTTTGGAAGACAGATATGTGTCTGTTGGTTATAAAGTGCCGTTTGGTGACAAACTAATTAAAGGTACGGATCTTGCGGTTGCGTATCATGATTACCAAGCTGATCACACCAATAGCGATTATGGTACAGAGTGGAATGCTTCTATTCAGCAAACTTTTTATGACCATTTTACTCTTGGTTTAAAATATGCAGATTATCAGGCTGATACTCTGAATACTGACACCACCAAGGTAATAGCTACAGTTCAGATAAAATATTAGTTATTTTCAACCTACTTAAACAAGGAGTTTATTTTTATGAAGAAAATGTATTTATATACAGCAGCTATGTGCATGGGGGGGCTTCTTAGTTTTTCCGCTTATGCGGGTGACGAAGATGTTGCAAAAGAAATGGCTGTTCTTTTCAGCTCTGGTCGTGCGGTAATTTCTGATACTCAAGATCAAATTAATAATGCTGAACTTGGTGATAAAGGACTTACTGGTGACGTTGTAGTAGCTAAAGCAAAAGAAAAATATAAAGAAAAAGTGGGTAAGGATGTGGATGCTGCTGATCCATATCAGAAAGCTATTTTGGATGCTATCAGCGATGTGATGAAAGATGCACAGCCAGTTATCAATGAAAAAGGCAAAGGTTTTAAAGGCTTCCTTCCAGCCGTGTTTGCTGGACAGGTTGCAACTAAAGCTACTGAAAAATTAGCTGGTAAAGCGGTAATTAAACTTACTGCTCCTAAAGAATTGGTGCGTAACCGTAAGAACAAACCAGATGCTTGGGAAGACAAAGCTATTGAAGAGACTTTCAAAAAAGCTGGCTATGAAAAAGGAAAGCCTTTCTCGGAAACCACAGCAGTTGATGGCAAAAATGCATTCAGATTTATTCAGCCTGAATATTATAAGCAATCTTGCCTAAGCTGCCATGGTGGACCTAAGGGTGAAATTGATATTTCTGGTGGCAAAAAAGAAGGTGCTAACTTGGATGATTTGGGTGGCGCAATTAGCGTAACCTTGTTTAAGTAGTTATATAGGTAGTGCTGGTCAGCTATAGCCAGCACTACCTTAACTAAATGTATTAGTTGAAGGGGGATCATGTATGACTGAAGAAGTTGGGAATCAAGCTGGTGGTTTAATGGATAGATTCACTATTCGTGCTAAGTTGATGGCTCTTTCTGGATTATTATTATTAGCCATAGTGGCGACTAATTCATATAGCTCCATGATTACCTATAAAATTTATGATGTCGTGCTTGGAACACAGAAAAGTGTCGCCGACATGAAGGCTAAAGGTGATGAGATAAAAGCCAGCCTAGATAAACAGCAAGCAGCAAATAATCAATTAGATATTGCCCGTGGTACAATGCGCCAGTTTAATATGCTCAGATATTGGATTACGGATCTTTCTGCCAGCTGGTTGAACGAATCAGAAAATAATGCAGATGCAGCAAAAAAGCAATTGATGGATTCGTTGAAAAAAATGGCAGCGTTTGCTCCAGAAGAAAGCAAAAAAGTAGAGTTGATGGTGAATGAATTTAATGATGTTTCGCTTAAAGCTGTTGATGCCTTTGTTGATGGCAACCGTGTTAAGGCGAATTCTCTCTTGTCGGATGCTAGAAAACTTTCCCTCTCCATTGAGTCGATTTTGGATTCTGTAGTAAAAAAACAAGAAGCAGAGTCAAAGGCAGCAAAAGAAGTAGCAACAGCTGCTACGCAGAGCAATATGGAATATGCGCAGAAAATTCAAGCCAGCATGGATGAATCTATTGTTAGTGCCAAAAATAATCTCTCTATATTAGTTGTGGTAATTTTAGTTGTGGTTGCCTTTTCAGTTATATTTACTGTTATAAGTATGAGATCAATGATAGTTCCAATCCGTGCTATGGCAACGGCGATGCGTGAGCTGGCAGTTGGAAATATTAACATTATTCTTCCACCAGTATCAAAAACTGAAATTGGTGAGATGGCAGGTTCGATGCAGGTGTTTGTTGATAATAAACGCAGAGCCGATTCTTTGGTTGAAAATGAACAGATGGAACAAGCGGTGAAACAAAAGCGCGCTGAGAGAATGGATTCAGCAATTCGTTCTTTCGAAAAAGTGGCGACCGCTGCTGTTGAATCTGTGTCTGGCGCAGCTTCTGAATTGCAAACCACTTCTGAAGATATGGCAAGAACAGTGAGTGATGCAGATAGTAAGGCTTCGGATGTTGCGTCGATCGCTTCAGAAACTTCTAGCAACGTGCAGACAGTTGCTTCTGCTGCTGAGGAATTATCTGCTTCGATAAAAGAAATTGCTCTTCAAGTCAGTAAATCTTCTAGCGGGGCAGGGGAAGCTATGCAGGAAGTGATGAAAGGTGAGCAGTTTGCTGATAACTTGGCGAATGCTGCAACTGAAATCGGTAATGTAAGTGATTTTATCGGTAATATTGCCTCGCAGATCAATCTGCTTGCGCTTAATGCAACTATTGAATCAGCCCGTGCTGGTGATGCGGGAAAAGGATTTGCCGTAGTTGCTTCGGAAGTAAAAAACCTTGCAACACAAACCTCGAAGGCTACTGATGACATTTCTAGGCAAATTATGAATGTGCAAGGTATCGCTAAGGAAATGGTAAGCATCATTAGTTCAATTAAATATGTGGTGAATAATGTTAATGAGTATTCTGCAACGATCGCGGCTGCTGTTGAAGAACAAAGTGCGGTGACCAATGAAATATCAAAAAATATGGTGGTGGCATCAAATGGTGTTGGTTCAATTTCTACAAATATTGAAGGAGTTAAATCAGCAACCAATAGCGCGGATCATGCTACTAAGGATGTGTTGGAATCTTCTAAAACTTTGGCGTTACAGGCTGGTAATTTGAGTAAGGAAATCAGGAAGTTTCTTGATGGCTTGCAGGCAGCTTAAGCTACTTTGAAGCATATTGCTGGTGTAATGGTCAGAGACTTTCTCAGTTTTTCTAAGTAGTCCTTACGCGGTATTTCCACTATTCCAAACTGTTTAAGATGTTCGTTGGTGAATTGAGCATCGAGCAGTGTGTAGCCAGCGTTTTTTAGCAGTTCAACCAGATATACTAGCGCGACCTTGCTGGCGCTGCTTGTTTTGGAAAACATGCTTTCACCAAAAAATGCGCCACCAATTGATACTCCGTATAGCCCGCCGACCAAGGTTGAGTCTTGCCAGCACTCAACGCTATGGGCAAAACCATTTTCCCATAATTCGCAGTAGAGCCTTATTATTTGTTCATTTATCCATGTTTCATCACGATTATGATTTATCTCCGCGCAAGCACGAATTACTTCTGGAAAGGCTTTATCTGTGGTTATAGTGAAGGGTTCCTTTCTTATAAATTTTGCAAGGCTTTTTGGGACATGAAATGTATCCAGCGGTAAAATCCCACGCACCTCAGGATACATCCAATGCAGAATTGGGCTATCAGCAGTGTCTGCCATAGGAAAATAACCGTTAGCATAGGCAGCAAGCAGAAATTCCCATGTAACCTCTGAATCTGGTAGAATCACTTACTATATCCTGTCAGGAAAATTACTGAATATTCCATCAACTTTAAGAGAACGAGCCTTGGCGATTTCTTCTGGCTTGTCAGCAGTCCACACCATAACTTTCAGATCGCGCTTATGTGCATCATCAACTAAAGCTTGATTAGTGTGATGAACCGCAGGATTTAGCGACCACGCACCAGCCTCTACAGCAATCTGCGCCAAAGTTACAGGTATGCCAACCAGCAAGGCGCAAGTGCGAACATCGGGAATAAATTTGCGTGATTCTTCAATTTGCAGATGATTGAACGAACAGATAAAAAACTGCTCATAGCTCCAGCCCGAATTTTTCACCGCATTGTTGATTACATCTGCTACTGGCTTGGTTGAGTTTTCTGCTTTTAGCTCAACAAATAATCTTGTGCGCTTATCCGCCATATTTATAACATCTTGCAGAGATGGTATCTTCTCACCATTTCCTGCATCTAGCTCTTGCAGTTCCTTTAGAGTAAAATCGCTGACTAACCCTTTGCCATTGGTAGTTCGCTCCAGAGTATCATCGTGGATTACAACAGGAATACCATCTTTGCTGAGTTGAATATCAAATTCAAAACCATCAACGCCAAGATCCATAGCCTTTCGCATGGAGGCAAGAGTGTTTTCTGGCGCGTAACCACAAGCTCCGCGATGCCCTACGCGCAGCATGTCTATTTACCGTTCTCAAGCAGAGTACGCACCGCCTGCAACGCTAGAACATAGCTTTCACTGCCGAAACCGCAAATAACACCCTTAGCAGCCTTGGAAATATATGAATCATGGCGGAACGGTTCGCGCTTGAAAATATTAGATAGATGCACTTCAATAACTGGAATTTTTAGTAGCAACAAAGCGTCCATTATAGCAATAGAAGTGTGGGTATATGCGCCAGCATTAATCAGCAGCCCTTGATGAGTTTTTGCCGCATTCTGAATGGCTGTAACCAGCTCCCCCTCGATGTTGGATTGGGTAAAATCCACAGTAAGCCCCAGCTTTGCGCCATGGGCTTTGCATTTTGCTTCAATATCGGATAATGTTTCGTTTCCGTAAATTTCTGGTTCACGCGCACCAAGCATGTTTAAGTTTGGACCGTTGACGATGAGGATACGAGCAGACATAATAAATTCCTTGTTAATTTAACTCTTTTATAAACTATCGTTTGAAGCAATGCAAATTACACTTAATGGAAAACCACACAACCTTGAAAAACCAATAAATATATTGGAGCTGTCAGGACTTTTACGACTTGAGCCTACGCAGGTGGCGATTGAGCGCAACCGTGAGATTGTTCCACGTTCTCTTTATGGTGATGTGCTGCTGAATGAAGGTGATGAAGTTGAAATTGTGACATTTATTGGTGGTGGCTGAAATGTCAGAAAAAACTGGAGATAATCTTATAGTTGCTGGACGCAGTTTTTCTTCGCGACTTTTAGTCGGCACGGGAAGATATACAAGCATGGCGCAAACAAAAGCGGTGATAGAAGCTAGTGGTGCAGAGATTGTAACCGTTGCCCTGCGTCGTGTGGATTTAGCGCAGAAAGGGGAGGGAAGCCTAATAGAAGCCATTTCGCCAAAAAAATATACATACCTTCCTAATAGCGCAGGTTGTTTTACAGCGGATGAGGCAGTGCGAACACTCCGCCTTGCTCGTGAACTGGGCGGTTGGGATTTGGTAAAATTAGAGGTTATCGGTGATAAACAAACCCTCTATCCTGACACTGAAGAAACGCTAAAAGCCGCAAAAATTCTAGTAAAAGAGGGTTTTTTGGTGATGGCATACACTAATGATGATTTAATTATGGCGAAGAAGCTGGAAGATGCGGGATGCAGCGCGGTTATGCCTCTGGCTGCGCCGATTGGCTCTGGTCTTGGTATCTTAAACCCATTAAACATCCGCATGATTGCTGAAAACCTACAAGTTCCTGTGCTGGTGGATGCAGGGGTGGGGACGGCATCAGATGCATGCATTGCCATGGAGCTAGGCTGCGCAGGCGTATTGCTTAATACGGCATTATCGGCAGCAAAAGAGCCAATATTAATGGCAAAAGCTATGAAAAAAGCGGTGGAAGCGGGTAGATTAGCCTTTCTTGCTGGCAGAATGCCTAAACGTGAAAATGCCAGCGCAAGCTCACCAATTGAGGGAATTATGTAAATTGTCATCTCGAACGAAGTGAGAGATCTTTGCAAAATATATTTAACAATAAAATCCCACATGTGGATTTTATATAATGACAAGATCCCTCGACAAGCTCGGGATGACAAGGAAAAACTAAGCCTTAATCTCAAAAGTAGCATCAACCTCAACAGAAACTCCGAATGGAAGCTCGGCAACACCCACCGCGAAGCGCGCATGTTTGCCTGCTTCACCAAATATTTCTACCATCATGTCAGAAACACCGTTGGCGACCTTTGGTTGATCAGTGAAACCAGCAGCAGAAGCCACAAAAATCCCCATGCGTACGCAGCGGACAACACGGCTTAAATCACCGCCACACGCAGCCTTCAAATGGGCAAGAATATTGATTCCGCAAAGCCTAGCTGTGGCTCCACCTTGTTCAACGGTGAATTCTTTGCCCAGCTTACCGATATCTTGTGGTTTGCCGTCTTTCATAGGTAACGTGCCAGAAACAAACACTAAATTGCCAGAAATGGTATAAGGAACGTAGTTAGCAGCAGGCATAACCGACGGTGGCAGAGTAATGCCCATAGAGGCGAGTTTCTGGTCAATTGCGTTCATAGAGGCTTCCTTATTTTGGTTAAAATGGTGTGCTTCTAGCGTTTAGCCCACGCACCGATTGATTGCAAATAGTATTTGTTTAATATTGTTTTTTTGGCTTAATAGAGAAAACTGGACATTGAGTAGCTTTTTATTTAAACTTTATTAAGCATTGATTGTTACAATTGTGAGTATGTAACCTATTTATAACGTAACTAATCTTAATAAAAGTGCAAACTGTCAAAAAACTGTCACAAATCTGTGCTATGCTGGTAGCTAGTCAAAGTAGAGTTGGTAACAAATAATTTAAAAATGTGCATTAAAATCAAAGAAAACATTGGGGAGTAAGACTTATGAATAAAACAGTGGCTTCTGCCGTTTCAATCAACCTTAAAGATACAAACCGCTTTACTGTTTTTACATTAATTGCGTTGGGAGCGTATTTATTATTCTCCGAACAGGTATTCGCCAGTGAAATCGGCTATGTTCTTTGCAGTGTTGTGGCTCTTGTTCTGTTTGATATTGGTCGAGCCATAGCAACCCTTGCTATTATTGCCCTTGGTATTGGTGCGTTGTTAGGGAAAGTATCTTGGGGGCAGGGATTAATTGTAATCAGCGGTATCGGTATAACCATGGGCGCGCCATATCTTGCTCTTACCTTTACGACTAGCGTGGCTCAACTTGCAAGTATGGCTGCTGCTGCTGTTGCCCATCCTATCGCTGCTGCTGATGGTGCTGCCGCTTTGGTGGGTTGCGCTCGATAATTTTTATATTCACCTAGGTCTTTCAGGTAGTAGGGTCGTAGAAGCATGGCATTTGGTAAATCTTCATCTGAAAAGAAAAAAAATGGCGATGTTTTTCAGCGTGGGGATAGGTCTGAATTCATACCCTACCACAGTCACTATAATCCGCACACACTCATAACCAAAAATGGTGAGTTGCTGCAGATTATTAAAATAGAAGGTAATTTTCGTGGTAGCGGGTGTGAAAACTTGGACGGTGTGCATGCTTCTGTGTGTACTACTATACGTCATGTTATTACTCAAAGTAATATAAGTGAAAAATTTTCTTTTTGGGTTCATACTGTTCGTAAGCGTGGTGCGGTATTAGGTAATACTTCAGGTACGGAAACAACCTCTGCTCATACTATCTCATCTAACGATTTTGCTGAATATGTTAGCAGCCAGTGGGAAAAAGATCACCGTTGGGAATATGACTATCAAAATGAGATTTATTTGACCATACTATACGAAGGTCAGACTATACCTTTGTTGGATACAAAAAACATAAAAACCCTTGCCTTTCCTAGTAAAAACAAAAAATATTGCAATCAGTATTTTGATAAAGCATATGCCATCTTAGATAATATTTCTCTATCTATTCTTGAAGGAATACGAAGCCAGTGTAGTGCCAGAAGGCTTACGTTAGTTGAGCGTGTTATGCCATCTTCTGGTAAGGTTGCGCGCCCATCAATTTTTTATTCTGAACCCATGGAATTTTTAGGGAGATTGATTAATCTGCGCGAGGAAAAATTTCCTTTGCCCGATTTAGATTTAAGCGTTGCTTTGCAAACTACTAGGTTGGCTTTTGGGTTTAATGCTATTGAGGCACGCAATGTCGATACTGGCAGCCGACGTTTTGCGGCAATGCTTAGTGTTAAGCAATATGTTAACATGCCTGTTGATGCCGTGGATTGCGTATTGCAGGCACCTATGGAACTTATTGTTAGTCAGAGCTTTTCATTTATACCATCTGATCGTGCATTAAAAGATTGTAAGGCGCAAAAGAATTTATTTGGTATGAGTGGTGATATAAAATCAAATGATAGTTTTGGCATTAATAAAATGCTGAATTTTGATCATGATAGACCAGTTGATTTTGTTGAACATCAAATAAATGTCATGATTCCAGTGGATGATTTGCGTAAACTTGATGGTGAAGTAGGTAATTTTCTGAATCTTTTTTCAAAATTAGGTCTGATCACCATACGAGAAGATATACTAATGGAAGAGGCTTTTCTTGCCCAGCTGCCAGGTAATTTTGAATTTGTACGCCGTCCTAATGTATCATCTGCTGAACAAGTTGCAGGGTTTTGTCGTCTAAATCGTTTCCACACGGGAAGTGCCGCAGGCAATCATTGGGGTGGGTATCTTTCTCTAATACCAACCAATGTTAATTCACCCTATTTCTTTAATTTTCATTCGCAGGATAATGGTCACACGGCGATATTTGATTTCAATACTTTTGAGGATAGGACAGGTAAAATACTAGAATATTTTCTCATTACGCAGACCCGTAAATTTAAAGCACGGATGATTATATTTGATAAAAATCAGTCTGCCCGCCTTTTGTTAAATAAGCTTGGCGGAAGTTATTTTACAATGAGGCAGCTAGAAAAAGTTAATAGGGACTTGTTGGATGATAAAAACCAGCGTCTTGCCTTAAATCCTTTCATGCTCCCACACTCAAATTATAATGTCTCTTTTCTTGCTGCTTGGTGCGGTATTCTTGTATCTCCAGAATTTCCTCTTGAAGAAAATGCACGCGAGATATTGCGTGATGCTGTAGAAAAACTTTATTCTCTTCCAGTTACAGAACGTAATTTACCAAGGATGGTTGCGCTTGTTGCGCAAAATGATCCAGCATTATCTGAATTGCTCGGAAAATGGGTTGGGCATGGTGAATATTCTGGTCTGTTCGATTATGAGCAGGATTCGTTGGATGCTGGATTGGAAATGCTAGGGTTTGATATGACCTCTGCTATTGCTAAACCAGCGTTTTTATTGCCTTTATTTTCTTATCTGATGCACAGGGTTATTGATGCAATTAATGACCAGCCGACAGTTATAGTTATAAATGAAGCTTGGGGGTTGTTAGAAAATCATTTTTTTGCACCACGTCTTGATAGTCTGCTGGAAATGCTGCGTCAGAGAAATGTCATGGTAGTATTTGCTACCAGTAAAACCTCGGCTTGCAGTGGAACTGCTACTTTGTCTGCTATTATGGCGCGCGCATCTACACAGATATATATACCTGATGAAGTTCCAGTTAATTACAAATCGGATGAAATGGGTATAAATGAGCAAGATGAGGCATTATTGTTGGATATGGACAGGCAGAAAGGCGATTTCTTACTTAAGCAGAGTGGTGAAAGCATAGCCTTACGCGTGCATATGACGGAGCTGGAAGATATAGTTGCTATATTTACGAATGATCTTAAAGCATTGGCTTCAGCACGCGGCTTATTTGCTGGTGTGCCGAAGGATTATTAATATGAGGTGTGTACGTCAGCTATTAGTTTTTGTGCTTACTATTTTGCTATCGGTGTCGTTGTTTTCACAAGCCGTTATGGCGCAATCCGTTGGTTATGGAAATTTTGCGTGTGGTACAACAGCAGCAAATTCAGATGATGTTACGGCTGGCGGGCTTTTTAACCCAAGCATGATTTTTACTGGTGGCACTGCTGCCGATCCGTGCGGAGACAGGATAGATTCCCAAAAAATATTTAGCAGCATTGGCTGCCGTTTTATTCTTATATTGAATGATGTTTTCGGCAAATTTTACTGTTCGTTACAGTTTATGATGAAATATGTGTTAGGTGCTGTGGCAACCCTTTATATTGTAACATTTGGTGCAAAAACGATGATGGGATTGGAGCGCATCGGTCGTGGAGCTGTTGTGATGGCTTTGGTAAAGATGGGCGTTGTTTACATGTTTGCGACTCGGGGGTTTGAGGGGGCTGGTTATCTATATAAATTTTTTATTGGGCTAATTATAGAGACTGTCGATTGGGTGATTTCCGCTATTAACTGCACAACAGTTTTTTGCCTTCCTAATATGAATGCAAACAATATTGCCTCTATCTTTTCCACTGTCGATACCAAGGTATATACATTGTTGATGGGTGAGACTGACACTAGTGTTACGCCTAATGTTGTAGTAAGCCGAGGTCTTTTTAGTGAAAATGGGGAAATACTTCTATTCCTGCTTATGCTTTTTTACTTTTCTATACCGTTGTTTGGTTTTGCGATGTCATTAATAAAATCAACCGTAACTATTTTCGCCAGTGCGGTGGTTAGTTTTGTGATGTCTATTGTTGCTGTTGCCTTTCTTATATCTCTTAGCCCGATTTTCCTGAGTTTTATGTTGTTTAATTCTACCTATAGCCTGTTTGATGGCTGGATGAGATTTCTTGTTTCCTATTCGCTGCAGCCTTTCATAGTTTTTTCGATGTTTTCATTTTTCGTTCTCATCGTTTCCGATTTTTTAGGTTTTGTAAATCAGATCTCAAATGTAATGACTGTTGTTCCCAGCGATCAGGACAAGGGTGGAGTTTACACCGTATTTGATTCACTGGGTTTTTGTCCCCTTTGGTATGGTGATACAATGACAACCATTGCCGCTTCACCAGTAACCCCATTTATAATGATTGTCCCTGCTGCACCGAAAATAGCATGTTGTACTCCAGTTGGCGACCCACCAGTTTGTTCTACAGATCCAGCTGAACCATCACCACCAGAAGATATTTCTCTTATACCGCAAGCCAGATTACTTTCTCCAATGAACATGATGAAGGATTCTAAGTTTATATATTTCCTTGCTTTCCATTTCCTCTCTCTTTTTGTGGTTAGCACTGCTTTCCGCACCTTGATAAAAATGACCCCGCAACTGGTTCATGCCCTTACTAGATCTAATTCTCAAATGCCTCTTGGGGCGGGCTTTAGAAGTGAATTAGGCTCAATCATTCATGGAGCTTCGGGTGCTGGCACAGGAAGAAGCGCAACTAGGAAATTTAAAGAAAATGCTTCTGGGTTGCTTGGACGTTAGCCCTGCACTGTAAACTCAGCTTCGGTTTTAGATCTCACTTCGTCAAGGGTAACATCTGGTGCTAGAGCAGTTAATTTTAGACCATTTTTGTCTATCGTAAATTCTCCAAGCTCAGTAATCACCATATGTGCCACGCGTTTTCCAGTCAGTGGTAGCGAGCATTCACGCACCAGCTTGGCTGCGCCATCCTTAGCGTTATGTTCCATAATGATGATAACTTTTTTTACACCTGCTACTAAATCCATCGCTCCGCCCATACCTTTTACCATTTTCCCTGGTACCATCCAGTTGGCTAAATCTCCATACTGAGATACTTGCAACGCACCGAGAATGGCAATGTCGATATGACCGCCACGAATCATTCCAAAAGAGGTTGCTGAATCAAAATAGCTGCTATGCGGTAGTTGGGTTATGGTCTGTTTGCCAGCATTAATAAGATCCGCATCCACTTCGTTCTTTAGTGGAAATGGCCCCATGCCCAGCATCCCGTTTTCGCTTTGCAGGGTTATTTTTATATTGGCTGGAATATAATTGGCAACAAGTGTTGGTATGCCAATTCCAAGATTGACATAATAGCCGTCTTTAAGCTCTTTGGCAGCGCGTCGGCACATTTCTTCTTTGCTCCAAGCCATTTGCTTATGCCTCTCTTGTCGTTGTAAATTCTATGCGTTTCTCAAAGTTCTCGCCTTTGAAAATGCGTTGCACAAAAATTCCCGGTGTGTGGATCATCTCGATTTCCAACTGCCCAACGTCAACTAGTTCTTCTACTTCAACGACGGTTGTCTTAGCAGCAGTTGCCATTATTGGATTGAAGTTGCGCGCAGTTTTACGGAAGATAAGGTTTCCCTCGCTGTCACCTTTCCATGCCTTAACTATAGCTAAATCAGCTTTCAGTGCTGTTTCCATCACATAGACCTGCCCGTCAAACTCTTTAGTTTCTTTGCCTTCAGCTATCACCGTTCCCACACCAGTTTTGGTATAAAATGCAGGGATACCAGCACCGCCAGCGCGGATGCGTTCGGCAAGGGTGCCTTGCGGGTTAAATTCAACCTCTAATTCACCAGAAAGGAATTGCTTTTCAAAGGTTTTATTTTCCCCAACATAAGAAGACACCATTTTTTTTATTTGGTGGGTGTGCAGTAATATCCCGCTGCCGAAATCATCAACCCCACAATTATTGGCTATCCAAGTCAGGTTTTTAACCCCAGAATCAGATATTGCGCGGATGGAATGTTCAGGAATACCGCACAAGCCAAAGCCGCCAGACATAACGGTCATCCCATCGAACAACAAGCCGTCGAGGGCAGAGGCAGCATTTTTATAAATTTTGCTCATTTGAAGAGTCCTATAAAACTGGGGATAAACAGTAGATATTTCATAATATTTAGCAGAAACGAGTTAAAGATAAGTAAACACAACTTTTAATAAAATTTTAACTAATATTTAACTAAATATATGCTTTAATATAAACTATATATTAATAATTATGCGCTGGTGTGATTTTATACTTGACTTGCAGTCTTAGCGCAGAAGAAACGGTTATTGTTAGGTTGGGTTTGGTATAAAATATTTGATAACTGATGGATGGATGGTTCGGGGAGCTTCTCTATTGCAATGGCAAGAATTTTTAGCTATCGTTGGCGGAGAAATTTTCCTTAAGTCTGTAATAGTTTTGGTTATTTAAAATGCAATTAACGGCTATGGACGTACACCAATTGATAAAAGACCCTTCGAGTGTATCGCTTGGTACGCTCGCATCGAAGGTTGTTGTCGCTTTTAATTCTGGCAGTTTTAATTTAAACGAATCAGCAATTGCATCTGATATTTTTAGGCTTTTACTTAGGGATGCAGAGAAATCTGTCCGTATGACTTTGGCAGAGCATCTTTATGATAACGAAAGTGCGCCACATGACGTAATTTTTAAACTTGCCTGTGATGAAACAGATGTTGCCGAGAAGATACTGCGACATTCGTTGGTGTTGACCGATGATGATTTAATATCCATTGTGGAAAGCACTGAAGAGGTGCTTAATCTTTGTGCCATAGCTCGTCGTGATAAAGTCTCAGAGAGATTGTCTGACGCGCTTATAGATACGAATCAGGAAGTGGTGCTAAACGATTTGTTCAGAAATAAAGGTGCGAGCTTAAGTGAGAAAGCTCTGACAAAAGCATGGGACAATATTGCTGCTAGTAATTCTTTGTTAGAGGTGTTGGTGAAACGCGGTGGGTTACCACTTACAATAGCTGAAAAAATGTTTGCGGTTGTATCTAATGAATTAAAGAATCATATCTCGCGTGAGTATAAATTAGTGCCATCTAATTTACAGAAATCATCTGCTGATGCTCGCGAATGGGAATTGCTTGGTATCATGCCTGTTGGTGATGTTTCTAATCCAGATTACGATGAACGTGTTGAAGATTTGGTTGAGCAGTTGCAGGCAACTGGAAGGCTGACACATTCATTGGTTATCCGCGCATTATGTATGGGATATTTGAACTTGTTTGAAGCAAGCCTTGCATGCATGGCAGATATTCCACGCGCTAATGCCAGAATTTTGCTCATGGGTGGAACTGATGGTTTTCGTGCGCTTTACAAAGTTGCTAATATGCCTGAAGGCTTTGTTGATGCAGTTGAAGTGTTGCTTGGCATCGCGCATAAAATTACGCAATATGGTCATGCAAAGCCGAAAGATTTTCGTAAGGACGTAGTAGAAAAAATTTATGTGGGTGGGTATCATCGCTCGGTAGATGGTATGGGGTATTTGCTGTCGATTATTGATGGTAAAATATCTGGTAATTACTCATCGTTTTCTGTACATTGAATCCATGAACATATCTAGCAATGCCAATGAACATATTACTCTAACAGAGGCAGAAGTTCAGCGTCTGCTTGAAGATAAATCTTCGGACAGCAGAGCAGATATTAGTGGTAGAATAGCTTCATCTTACAGCAATGCTTCCCTTAATGATGATGAGAAGCAAATAGCCGAACAGATATTTCGTTTACTGGTGCGTGATACGGAGGTGAAGGTGCGGGCAACTCTTGCCCAAAATTTAAAAGAAAGCTCACTTATTCCCCGCGATATTATAATGTCTATGGTTAATGATGTAAACGAAGTGTCGCTTCCTGTATTGGAATATTCGCAGGTATTAAGTGATTCAGACTTACTTGATGTGCTGCATTCTTCTCAAGAAACCTCAAAATATTTGGCGGTTTCGAGACGCAACAACGTGTCTGAGGTTATATCTGGAACTCTGGTAAATAAGGGCAATGAAGAGGTCGTTGGTTCTTTGTTGAATAACAAGAGTGCCTTTATTTCTGATGATGTTTTTTCGCATATTATTGATAATTACAAAGAGAATACATCGTTAATGGAATCGATGACCAATCGTGCGCGTTTGCCTATCAGTGCTGTAGAAAAACTAGTGAATGTTGTTTCATCAAATATCTCCGATTCGCTTAAACAAAAATATAAATTGCCAGATGAGTCAATTCAAAAAGAAGTAGAAAAAAGTCGTGAGTCAGAAACTTTAAATCTTGTTCGTTCGGCTCGTTCGCACGATGATGTTGGCAGTCTTATAAACCATCTGAAGGATTCGGATAGGCTTACACCATCAATGATTCTAAGCGCATTATGTCAGGGAAATTTTGATTTCTTTGAATCATCATTGGCGTTGCTCTCAAATATTAAGGTGGAAAATGCCCGTAAATTAATCGCAGATCGCGGCGAGCTTGGTTTTCGTGCTATTTATAATAAATCGGGATTGCCTGATGCGATGTTCCCAGCCGTAAAATTATTGTTAAAAATTGTGCGCGAATTAGATGCAGAGGGAGAGCGTAGCGGCACTTCTTATTATTCGAACCGAATAGTTGAGCGTATTTTGCAGTATTCTGAAGATAGTCCAGTGGAAAATCTTTCTTATATTATTGCGCTGGTACGCCGTGTAGCACAGTAATAGAGGCTTAATATATGAAGCAGATTAAAATAGCCTGTGTTGCTGATACTTCCGCAAAAGCTCAGGCGGCATTTAGGGAAATCAAAAAACATTATGATGTGGTGGAAATCAGTAAAAGGCGTACTGGAGCTGAAGCGATAGTTGTGCTGGGTGGCGATGGGTTTATGCTGCAAACCTTACATCTTTATATGAAAATGAAATTACCGTTTTACGGTATCAATTGTGGTACAGTCGGGTTTTTGATGAATGAGAATACGCTCGAAAATCTAGAATATAGGATAAAACATGCGCGTGGTACGACTTTGTATCCTCTGCATATGTATGCGCGCTGCGTTAACGGCAAAACAGTGCAGGCTCTTGCCTTTAATGAAGTTTCTCTGTTTAGGCAGGGCAGGCAGGCCGCAAAAATCCGTGTTGCCATTGACCATGTAATTCGTTTGAATGAACTTACCTGCGATGGTGTGATGGTTTCAACACCCGCGGGCAGCACCGCCTATAATTTTTCTGCTGGCGGTCCGATTATTCCGCTTGGTGCTAATGTTATGGCACTTACTCCACTTGTTCCGTTTCGCCCTAGGCGGTGGGGGGGCGCGCTATTGGCACATGATTCCAGCGTGATTTTCAGCATTATAGACCCTAAAAAACGTCCTGTGGCAGCGGTGGCAGATTTTACCGAAATTAAAGATGTCGGTGAGGTAATCGTCAGTGAGCAGCGTAAGTCTGGCGTGACCCTTCTTTTTGACCCAGAGCATAACCTTGCAGAGCGCATCATTAAAGAGCAGTTCACTTATTAACTAAGTTTGATGTTGGTTGATACCCTTTCAATAACAACAATAAAATCATGTTTTGCGTCTTGTTAACATAAACATGCTTGCATGTAGGAGCAATTTGGGCTAATAGACGCGCTGGTGATGCCATGGTGGTGTCGCAGTTTTGCAAAACCTATTTCTTGGTGCTTACCTTGGTATTTATCAGAATGGGTGTTATTAGTTAGTTAAGGATATTAGTGTTATGGCTACAGGTGTTGTTAAATGGTTTAATCCAAATAAATCTTTCGGATTCATTAAGCCAGATGATGGTGGAAGTGATGTATTTGTGCATATTTCTGCACTACAAGCAGCTGGTCTGCATACTCTTGATGATAACCAGAAAATTCAATATGATCTGGAAAACAGCAAGGGCAAAACCTCTGCAGTTAACTTGAAACTGCTTTAGTCTTAAAAGACTTTTATCCTGAGAATGTGCGTTAGAAGTTGTCGCCGCTGGTGGCTTCTTCGAGCGCACCTCAGAGTATTTATTATATGGAATTTATGTAGAGTCAGCCAGCGGTGCTTCGGCTGGCTATAATTTTTTTAAGGAAAGAGTTCATGAAAGATATTCGTAACGTTGCCATCATTGCCCACGTGGATCATGGCAAAACCACATTGATTGACCAGATGTTGCGTCAAAGCGGCAGCTTTCGTGCCAATCAATCGGTTGCAGAACGTGTTATGGATTCTAATGACTTAGAAAAAGAACGCGGAATTACCATTCTCGCCAAATGCACCTCGGTAGTGCGTGGCAATATCCGCATCAACATTGTTGATACCCCTGGACATGCTGACTTTGGTGGTGAAGTTGAACGTGTGCTCTCGATGGTAGATGGTGTTATTTTATTGGTGGATGCCGCCGAAGGCCCTCTGCCACAAACGAAATTCGTACTTACCAAAGCTCTTAAATTGGGCTTGCGTCCAGTTGTGGTTATCAACAAAGTTGATCGTGGTGATGCTCGCCCTGAGCAGGTAGTAAATGAGGTATTTGATTTATTCGCAGCCCTTGATGCTAGCGAAGAACAGCTTGATTTCCCAACTTTTTA
Organism: Rickettsiales bacterium; assembly: GCA_025464625.1. Taxonomy (GTDB): domain Bacteria; phylum Pseudomonadota; class Alphaproteobacteria; order Rickettsiales; family SXRF01; genus SXRF01. The sequence continues at coordinate 336,553 of JAOAUZ010000002.1, forward strand.
CGCTTCAGGACGTGACGGTTGGGCAGCAGAAACATTAGAAGGCGAGCGCACTGATTTAGAGCCATTATTTAACTGTATAGTAAACCACATACCTGCGCCAGATGTCGATCCTGAAGCTGCTTTTGCTATGCTCGTTTCAATTTTAGAGTATGATTCTTTCTTAGGGCGCATCTTAACTGGGCGCATTTATAGCGGTATGGCGAAGGTCGGTATGCCTATTAAAGCCATGGATTTGAACGGTAATTTATTAGAGCAAGGCAGGCTGACCAAGCTCCTTTCTTTTGATGGTATTAAGCGCGTACCTGTAGATGAAGCGCAAGCTGGTGATATTGTGGCAATTGCTGGTCTTTCCAATACTTCTGTTGCTGATACTATTGGTGATTTGACTATTTCCAGTCCTGTGCCGTCCACTCCAATTGACCCACCGACAATGGCGATTACTTTATCAGTGAATGATTCACCACTAGCTGGGCAAGAAGGAACAAAAGTTACCAGCCGTATGATCCGTGAGCGTTTGCTGCGCGAATCTGAGGGCAATGTTGCTATTCGTGTAAAAGAAACTGATGCAAAAGATGCGTTTGAAGTAGCTGGTCGTGGCGAATTACAGCTTGGTGTTCTTATCGAAACCATGCGCCGTGAAGGATTTGAGCTTTCTGTATCACGCCCACGAGTATTATTTCGTGAAGATGAATCTGGTGTAAAAATGGAGCCAATCGAAGAAGTGGTTATCGATGTTGATGAAGAGCATACAGGCGTGGTGGTAGAAAAAATTTCCCTGCGTAAAGGTGAAATGGTTGATATGCGCCCATCTGGTGGTGGTAAAATCCGTATTATTTTCCACGTTCCCTCGCGTGGGCTTATCGGCTATCAGGGCGAGTTTTTAACTGACACACGCGGCACTGGCATGATGAACCGTCTGTTCCATTCTTACGCTCCTTACAAAGGTGATATTGCTGGTCGTCGCAATGGTGCGCTTATTTCTATGGAAAATGGTGAAGCTGTGCCTTATGCGATTTGGAATTTGCAGGATCGTGGTATTATGTTTATCGATCCCGGTGCAAAAATCTATGAGGGCATGATAGTTGGCGAGCATAGCCGTGATAATGATTTAGAAATCAATCTTATTAAAAACAAACAATTAACCAATATCCGTACTACCAGTAAGGATGAGGCAATACGTTTGGTGCCGCCACTGAAAATGACATTGGAGCAGATGATCTCTTATATTGAATATGATGAGCTGGTAGAAGTAACGCCAAAATCTCTGCGTTTACGGAAAATAGCTCTTGATTCTAACGAGCGCAAAAAGCTGACTAGAGCGAAGAAAACAGCGTAAATTAGTATATTTTTTATTTACAGTTGTGAAATAGAAGTATATCTAATATTAATGTTTTGATATGCCTTGTAGTCAAGATTAAGCATTAGGGATTAAGTTCGATGAGATTTGTATTTCTTAGTATTATAGCTGTCCTTGCTATTGTAGCTGCCGTTCTTGCGTTCCGTTTTGCTGATTCTGCAGCACCAACTTCAGTTGGTCAGGCATCTGCTCCTGCGGAAATAAATATTAGAACTGTTAAAGTTCTGGTAGCGAGAGTCAATGTTCCTGTCGGTAGCATCATAGATAATTCAATGATTGACGAGCAGCCTTGGCCTGAAAATTTGGTTATGGAGAATTTCGTTCTAGGTGACAAAGCTGGGCATGAAAATTTAATAGGAAAAATTGCTCGCTCCGCAATTCAGGCACATGAGCCTTTTATGAAAACCAAGCTGGCAAATCCTAATGATCCAGGGTTTTTAGCGGCTGGTCTTCCTACGGGAATGAGGGCTATTACTGTGGCTACTGACGCAGTGTCAGGTATTGCTGGCTTTATATTTCCAGGGGATCGTGTGGACGTATTGTTTACGCATGATGATATTGTAGGGGGTGGTGGTAACGTTAGTGGTAAGCCCTCCACGACGGAAGTTCTCGGTTCAAACATCCGCGTTTTAGCAGTGAATCTTCGTGAAGGCGATCCTTCTAAGCCCTCTCCTGTCTCTCCTCACAGCGTTACTCTTGAAGTTAGCGATGAACTGGCGCAGTTAATCCGCTTGGCAGAAAAAAATGGAACATTGGCGTTTTCATTGCGTTCAATCCATGATGATAACCCAACCGCTGCCAATCCTTCTGGATTAGAAGACTTGTCGAATTCCTCTGAACTAGTAGTTGTGCGTGGGCCTGGTAGGGCTGGTGGAAAAATAACATCCAGTACCGCCTTAAGTGATGCGCGGGACAGTGGCTCAGTGACTGATGTGGTGCGCGGTGGCGGTGCTGAAGATTCTCTAGATTCTCAGCCTGTAACGCAACTGCCGAATAACGTGAATAAAAGTAAAAATAGTGCTAAATAGGCGAAAATTATGTTGGATAGTATTGAGGTGTTGTTTTTTAAGCGTAAGCAAAGAATCAAGTATCTGTGCTTATATGTGTGCGCTCTGGCGGTTTTCTCCGTTTGTGTTGCTGACGCAGAAGCGAATACTGGTCTTTTTTTGCCAGTTAATCGCTCCTCATTGGTTGTTATGCCAAGCCCAGCAAAGGAGATAGTTATCGCCAATCCTGATATTGCCGATGTTCATGTCAATAATTCTAAAACTTTAACAGTTATTGGAAAAAATGCTGGAAGCACCAATGTTCGTATTTTTGATGAAACAGGCAAAATTTTGCAAACATTGGATGTTACGGTTGGCTATGATTTGCCAGCTATTCGTAAGGCGTTAAAAACCTTTATTCCCGATGAGACAATCGGTGTGGAAATGGTAAATACCAGCGTTGCACTCACTGGTCAGGTTCGAAACAATGCAGCAATCGATAAAGCCTTAAAGCTAACTCAGGAATATATAGGAGGTGCAGCTAGTTCTTATGCTATGGCTGCTACAACATCTCCTATTGGGGATGCTGCCGATAATGATAAATATCCAAAAATTCTGAATATGATGAAGCTAATCTCTGGGCAGCAGGTTATGCTTAGGGTTCGAGTGTCAGAAGTCAATCGTGATGCTCTTAAGCGTTTGGGTATTGATCCTTCTGTTGTGCTTTCTGGACGTAATTTTTCTATGGCGGGGGCTTTAGGTAACGGAATTTCTGGTTTAGCTGCTGGTGCGACATCTAATTATACATTGGCTGATTCAGATACGTTTCGCGGTACACAAGGGCTGTTTTGGCAGAGCAACCCTACTCATAGGGCTGGTGCAGTTATCAATGCTCTCGAGCGCGATGGTCTAGTAAAGACGCTGGCAGAGCCTAATTTGGTTGCTGTTTCTGGAGAGCAGGCGGAATTTTTGGCTGGTGGTGAAATACCTGTAGTTGCAGTTAATAGTTCTGGTGGCGGTGGTACAATTCCTACTGCTAATGTTGAATACAAACCTTATGGGGTTGCGGTGAAGTTCACGCCAGATGTTCTGTCTGAAAATCGTATCCGTATGACGGTTCAGCCTGAAGTTTCAGAAGTTTCTACAACAAATTCCATTACTATGAGCGGATTTGTTATTCCAAGTATTACTACTCGTCGTGCTAAAACTACAGTTGAGCTTGCACCAGGCGAAAGTTTTATGATCGCTGGTTTGATTAAAGATAGCACTAGGGCAGTCATAGACCAATTACCAGGAATGAAGGAGCTTCCAGTACTTGGCGCGCTTTTCAGAAGTACAGAGTTTCAGCGTAACGAATCGGAATTAGTTATTACAGTAACTCCGTATCTTGTTGATCCTATGAAGGCTTCAGAAGTAAAAACACCAACTGATGATTTCCGCCCAGCCAGCCAGATGGAAATGTTCTTCTACGGAGCTTTGGGCGCAATTACTACAGATGAACATTCTGCAAAAGTTCCTCAACTGGAGGGGCCAACTGGCTTTATGGTGGATTAATTATGAAAAAAATATTGAATAAAAGTATATTGGTTTGCCTGTTATTGTTATCAGCTTGTGATTACCCAGCACCAGAATATGTAAGTAGTGGTGATCCTGAGAGATTGCTTGATCGCTCTTCTGAAACAGTAACCGTTGGTTTAAATGCAAAAAATTCTTTAACAAAACTATCGGAAATGGTTGCAGAAGATCGTCCTTCCAGCGTTGAACTTAGATGTTCACTAAAGAATACGCGTTGCGCTCAGGCTAAAGAAATTTTCGAACGCCGTTATGTTCCTGTGCGTGTAACTAGCGAACAATCTAATAGCGCTGTACTCTCGTATGATAGAGTGGTAACTCGTGATTGTGAGCAGCATTTTGTTGATAATATGAGTGGCAGCCGGAGCTTTAATCACCCTGCCTTTGGCTGTGCGGTAGCTGGAAATATTGTGCAGATGGTTGGAGACAAACATCAATTCACCAATCCAAGCCTCTTGGATTTGCCAGATGCGGAGAAGGCTAACCAGTCTTATAACAATTATTTGAAGCCATCGGCAAAGCGTGAAGTTAAGAGTGCTGAATGGAGTTCAACTACATCTGCCAAATAGCTTGCTAGGTGATGCTTGAGAATAATTTTCTGGGTATTTTATTGAGTATAAGTTTCTTAAAGGGGTGATTCATGAGTGCTTTTAGTCCTCTTTTAATTATTAGTTATGATCCTGAAGAGAGGCTTAACCTCATTACTTTGGCAACTGGTCTTGGTTATCCTGATGCGCAGATTATAGTGGGTGGAGTTGCGGACGCTGTCGCTGCACTTAATGCGCGTACGACATCTCCCGATTATTTAATTATCGATATTGCTAATCGCGGTTCTGAGGTTTTTGCTGATTTAGATGCGCTTGCTTTGCACTGTGAGTCCAAGGTGCGAGTGGTAGTTATTGGCCTTATAAATGATATTAATTTTTATCGTGAGCTTCGCGCGCGCGGTGTAGCTGAATATTGCGCACGACCTGCTAAAATTAGCGACATACGGGCTGTGTTGTTACAAAATAATGATAATACCCAAGTTTCATCTTCATCTCAAAGAGGTACGGTTATTTCATGTATCAGTGCTGCCTCTGGTGATGGAGCCAGCACTTTTGCGGTTAATCTTGCTTATTGTTTGGCAGAAGAATTCAATCAATCTACTGTACTGATTGATATGGATTATCAGTTTGGATTAATAGCAAAAAGCTTAGACATTACCGCACCGTTCGGCATCCGCGAATTATTTGATTTTCCAGAACGCGGAGTAGATGAATTGCTTGTAGAAAAAATGCAGGTAAAATATGGAAATAACCTCCATATTATCGCATCTCCGCATGAATTGCGCCAACTACCAGTCATTCGTCCAGAATTGATACGCGATTTGATAAGCTTGCTGCGCAGCAAATTTGATTTTGTAATACTTGATATTCCGCATATATGGACAGGGTGGACTTCTGCATCACTGACCCATTCTGACCATGTGGTGATGGTTGCTCAGTTATGGTTTAGATCTCTTACCCATTCTTCGCGCCTGCTTTCAGCTTGGCAGACAATTGGCATTCCAGATAATGCTATTTCGTTAGTTATTAACCGCAGCGGTGCAAAGTTCAAAGAGGCTATAACCGCACAGGATTTTGAACGTATTTCACGACGCAAAATTGAAGCTTATTTGAATAATGATATTAAATCTGTTGTGACTGCTGAATCGCAAGGCAAGACGTTGTTTGGAATAGGACATAATACATTAATCCAGCAGCAGATACGGCAGTTTACGCAAGGGATTATAGCGCGCAGAGGTATAAATAATAAGTCAGGTGATAATAAAACATCTGGCGGGCGTAAGAATTTACTTACCTTTTTAGGAAAAAAAGGATGATAGATTATGTTTGGTAAAAAACAATCTGGAGAAAACCAGCTGGTGGATACCAGACAATCTCGCAATATTGAGAAAGTTAAACTCAAAAATAAGTTTCTTAGCGTGGAACAGTCTGAACTTCACAAAGGTATGACTGCTAATGCTGATTGGTATAAGGTGGAAGCATTTTTTAAAGATTCCAGTCTAGAAAATGATGAATATCGTGTTGCTAAATCATATTTGACAGAAAAAATACTTGATCGCATAGAGTTCGGCTTGTTGGAGCATATGACCGATGAAGTGAAGAGGATACGCGTTGGAGAGGTTGCTGCTCAAATCATTAAAGAAGAAATATCCATTCCACTTACTGCTGCTCAGGTTGAGTTGCTGAAAGAACAGGCGATTGATGATTTATTGGGTTTTGGACCACTTGAAGTATTGTTAGCTGATCCTGATGTTTCCGACATTATGATTAATGGTAGTAAGCGGGTTTTTGTTGAAAAATACGGCAAAATAGTTCTCACAGATATAAGTTTTACCAGCGAAAAACATCTTTTAAACGTAATTCAAAAAATCGTATCTATCGTTGGCAGGCGTGTCGATGAGGCGAGTCCTATGGTTGATGCGCGCATGCCTGACGGCTCACGGTTTAACGCTATTATACCACCTCTGGCACTTGATGGTTCCTTAGTGTCTATTCGAAAATTCCGCCGTCAGAAAATAGCTCTTAAAGAATATGTTGATTTTGGTTCTATGAGCAAGGAAATGGTCGATTTCCTGTCGATATGTGGGCATATTCGTCTTAATATATTGATATCTGGCGGAACTGGTAGCGGTAAGACGACATTGCTCAATGCTTTATCAGGTAATATCGATCATACCGAGCGCGTTATTACAGTAGAAGATACTGCGGAATTACAACTTCAGCAGCCACACGTTCTGCGTATGGAAACTCGCCCGCCTAATATGCAGGGTGCTGGTGAAATTACAGCTCGCCAACTGGTAAAAAACGCTCTGCGTATGCGTCCAGACCGAATTATAATTGGTGAAATTCGTAGCGATGAGGTGATAGAGGTGTTGTCGGCTATGAATACGGGGCATGATGGGTCGATGGCAACTATTCATGCGAATACTCCGCGTGATGCTCTTAGCCGCATTGAGAATTTAGTGGGTATGTCAAAGGTTAATATGGCAGCAGGTTCGCTTAGAAACCAGATTGCAAGTGCTTTGCATTTGATAGTACAAGTTGCCCGCCAGAGAGACGGTAAGCGTCGCATCACCCATATTGAAGAAGTTGTCGGTATGGAGAACAACGAAATAGTTACTAACTTGTTATTTGGGTTTCGTTCTGGTGCTATGGGAGAAGATGGGGTGCTTAACGGTGAATTCTATAGTACAAAGGTAAAACCAGCATTTTTAGCTCAGGCGGCATATTTTGGTCGCGAGAAGGAAATGCTGACTAGCCTTGGTTTGCCTAGCACTAATTTGGATGAGTAGAGTGAATATTTTTAATATGGGTGGGTTATGAATTTATTTCCAATGTTGGTTGCTTTTTTGGTCGGAGTTGCGGTGTATGTAATCGGCGTAATGCTGATGCCTAAAAAATTTCTTTCTGACTCAGGCGATTTTGCTGCCAAGCAATTGAAGGATCTTGAACAAAAAAGTGTAGGTGTTGGTGATGAATTAGAAATTGATGTGATGCGTGAACGCTATCAATCAACAAAACTTCTCTCGCAGATATATTACGCACTTCCTCTTGGACGGTTTTCGCATCCATATTTGGTGCGCGGTGGAATGGCAGCATCGGTCGATCAATTTTTTCTAGTTTGCTTAGGAGTGTTTGCGGCAGCACTAGTGCTGTTGCCAGTGCTAAATATTAGCAGAAATGCTATAGTTGTTATTATTCTAGCTGTAGCTATTACATATTTTGTTGGCTGGCGAACAATACAAAGTAGGATACAAAGCCGTATCAGGAAATTTATCAATCAGTTCCCAGATGCACTTGATATTATTGTTCGTAGTGTAAAATCTGGATTTCCTCTTAATGCCGCAGTAAATATGGTTGCAGAGAGTATGCAGGCACCAGCCAGCGAAGAATTCAAGCAGATGTCTACAGAAGTGGTTCATGGCAGCACTCTGGTGGATGCCCTTATTCGTCTTGAGCGGAGAATGAATACCCCAGACATCAAATTTTTTGTGGTGGTGCTAACATTGCAGCAGGAAGTCGGCGGGAGTTTAGCGGAAGTTCTAGGCAATTTATCGGCACTAATTCGTAAACGTAAAATGATGGTGAAGAAGATTCACGCTATTACCTCTGAAGGCAGGTTCACAGGCTGGGTACTTGGTGCTTTGCCAATTTTTGTGGCTTTAGCTATCCACGTTATGGATCCAAATTATCTGCTTCCGTTGTTTATTACATCACTTGGTCATATAATACTCGGTATCACGGTTGCGACGATTTTAATTGGGGTTGTGATTATCCGTAACATGGTGAATATGGAGATATAATATTATGTTTTTCCCCCAATATTTAAGCTACGCATTGGTCGCTGTCGGTGTTTTTACTGCCTATATGGCGGTGGTAAATTTGTTTGGCAAAGATCGCAGTAAATTGCGCGCTGAACAAATCTCTGATGTGCTTCCCGATCAGGATGGTGAGAACCACGGTATTGTAACCATGATACTAAAAAGATTTCTTGTGCTTTTTGGCGTTGATCTTGACAGGCAACATGACAGCATTTTTCAGCTTGCTAAGGCTGGGTACAGTACGCAGGCATCTTTGGTTCATTTTTTGTTCTTCAAGAGATTTATACAGCCAGTTATACTTGCTATTGGAATTTTTCTTTTGGCGAAGATATTTGTTATTGATGGTGACGGTGTAAAGAAGCATCTTGCCTTGCTTATATCGGCAGTTCTTTTGGTTATAACTGGAGCTTATGGTGCTACATTGTTTTTGCATAATCAAGCAACAAAGAGATCTCAGGAGTTAATCAGGACTTTTCCAGAGGCATTGGATCTTATACTAATTTGCGTGGAATCTGGTCTTGGTATTGATGCAGCTTTTGCCCGCGTATGCAAGGAAATGAAAGATTCTCATCCAGTTGTTGCCGCGGAATTTGAGCGCACCCGTTTTGAAATGACGATGATGAGTGATCGCGTTCAGGCATTGCAGAATTTTGGAGATCGCGTTGGAGTTGGTGCCGTTCGCACGCTAGTTTCATCATTAATACAGGCGGAGCGATTTGGCACGAGTCTAGTTGATACTATGCGCATGATTGCTGAAGAACAACGCTCTGATCGCATGATGCGAGCGGAGGAACGCGCAGCACGGTTGCCAGCACTCATTACCTTGCCATTGATTTTGTTTATTCTGCCAGCGCTTTTTATGATAATACTTGGACCTGCGGTTGTTAGATTGAACGAACAGGGCGGTATTTTTGGCAATGCTAATAAATAATTATTTGTGGGTTGGTGTTGAGTAATTTCCAACTAATTTCTGATTTTAAACCAGCAGGTGATCAGCCGACAGCCATTGATTCGCTGGTTGCTGGTGTGGTTGCTGGTGAGCGTGAGCAAGTGCTGCTTGGCGTTACTGGTTCTGGCAAAACTTTTACTATGGCACATGTAATTGCCCGTACGCAGCGTCCTGCGCTTATTATGGCGCATAATAAAACTCTTGCTGCCCAGCTTTATTCAGAAATGAAAAGTTTTTTCCCGCATAATGCAGTGGAGTATTTCGTTTCTTATTATGATTATTATCAGCCAGAGGCTTATGTTCCAAAAAGCGATACTTTTATAGAAAAAGATTCCTCGATTAATGAGCAGATAGATAGGATGCGTCATTCCGCCACTCGCTCCATGTTAGAGCGTAAAGATGTGATAGTTGTTGCCTCTGTATCTTGTATTTATGGCATTGGCTCGGCTGAGATGTATTCGCAGATGATAGCAACTATCAAGCGTGGTGAAACTCGCACCCAAGCCAGCCTGATAAAAACTTTGGTTGAGCTGCAATATAAGCGCAATGATATTGATTTTGCGCGGGGAACTTTCCGTGTGCGCGGTGACACGATTGATTTATTTCCAGCGCATTATGAGGACACAGCATGGAGAATTTCATTTTTTGGTGATGAGATAGAAATAATCAATGAATTTGACTGGCTAACAGGAGAAGTAAAGACAAAACTTGACGAAGTAACCGTCTACGCCAATAGTCACTATGTTACACCGCGCCCGACCGTAGAAAAAGCCATAATCAAAATTAAAGCCGAGCTTAAATCACGGCTTGAACAACTATATGCAGCAGGAAAGCTGGTGGAAGCGCAACGCCTTGAGCAGCGCACTACTTATGATTTGGAAATGCTGATGGAAACTGGAAGCTGCAAAGGTATCGAGAATTATTCACGCTATCTGGCAGGAACTGAGGCAGGTGAACCACCGCCAACTTTGTTTCAATATCTTCCTAAAAACGCACTTCTTTTTGTTGATGAAAGCCACGTTACCGTGCCGCAAATTGGTGGAATGTCGAGTGGTGACAGGTCACGCAAAAGCACGTTGGTGGAATATGGTTTCCGTCTGCCATCCGCGCTTGATAACCGCCCCCTGACATTTGCTGAATGGGATGAAAGAAGACCACAATCCGTGTTTGTTTCGGCAACACCAGGGAAATGGGAATTGGAAGCTACTGGCGGTGCATTTATTGAGCAGATTATCCGCCCAACAGGGCTTATCGACCCGCCATGTGATATTCGCCCTGTTGCTTCGCAGGTTGATGATTTGCTGGCGGAGTGTCACCTGCGAATAAAAAAGAAACAGCGTGTTTTGGTAACTACCCTCACCAAGCGCATGGCAGAAGAACTTACTGATTATATGAATGAGGCAGGGATAGGTGTGCGCTACCTACATTCCGATGTGGACACATTAGAGCGCATTGAAATTATCCGTGATTTGCGCTTAGGAAAATTTGATGTGCTGATTGGTGTGAATCTGCTGCGCGAGGGGTTGGATATTCCAGAGTGTGGTCTGGTTGCTATTTTGGATGCGGATAAAGAAGGCTTCCTGCGTTCGGCAACATCGCTGATTCAAACCATTGGGCGAGCAGCACGCAATGTCGATAGCAGAGTTATTTTATATGCTGATCGTATCACTAATTCTATGAAAATTGCCCTCGATGAAACTGACAGGCGACGTAAAGTGCAGATGGAATATAATGAAAAACACGGTATCACACCTGCTTCAATAAGTAAAAAAATTGGTGAGATTATCGAATCAGTCTATGAGCATGATCATTACACTGTCGCAACGACTTCTAAAAAATATGATGTGCGTGATGACGGAAAAGACAAAGAAAAATATATCGCCAAACTGCGCCAGAAGATGTTGGAAGCAGCAAGCGACCTTGAATTTGAAGAAGCTGCCCGCATCCGCAATATTATAGATAAGCTGGAATATGACGGCAAGAAAACGGGCAAGGCTGGTAGTGGGAAGCCGCGCGGAAAGAAACTGCCGAATTAACTACCCAACAATCTCAACACCACTGAAGAAGAAAGCGATTTCTGCTGCTGCGTTTTCTTCGCTATCAGAGCCGTGAACCGAATTGCGTTCGATACCTTCGCCGAACTCTTTACGGATTGTACCTGCTGCTGCCTTTGCAGGGTCGGTTGCGCCCATGATCTCGCGGTTTTTAAGCACTGCATTTTCACCTTCTAAAACCTGCACTACAACTGGCCCAGAAACCATATATTCAACTAATTCATCATAAAACGGACGCTCTTTGTGAACGATGTAGAATTCACGAGCCTGCAGGCGTGACATGCGCAGGCGTTTTTGTGCCACAACGCGCAAACCATTTTCCTCAAATTTAGAGATGATTTTGCCAGTCAGATTACGCTCGGTAGCGTCTGGTTTTATTATAGAAAAAGTACGTTGTTTAGCCATTGCATTTACTCCTAAAATTTTAAACTTGGCTGGCTATATAAGGGTAAACCACTAGGAAAGCAACAACAAATCTATACGCAGGATTTGTGTTAATTAATTTTACCAATAATAGACTATACAAAGGCAATAAATTGGCTATGTTATGGCATAATTAGGCATAATTAACCTGTACTTACATCATATGCGCTCTCATATCTTAACTATATCGCTGCGTTTCGTCCCATTATTGTTGCTGGCTGGCTGTTCGGCGAATTTGCAGGAATTGCGTAATGTTGCGCCCGTTGCTACGGATTTCCCTAGTTCTCTTGCTACGGAATACCTTGCATATAGCGAATCAGAAGCGGAGCAGGGTAGGAAATCATCAGCGGAGTATTTTGCTTCTAAGGGACTGCGTGCCTCCAAAGGTGAGGCGGTGGAGCCTGACGCGGTGAATACTAAATTAAATGCCAAAGAAAAAGCCTATAAAGCTCTTTCTGCCTCTCGTTTAGCACTCATGGATATTTTAAATGATAATATAAAGAAAACAGTTCCGCAGGATGCCGCACGGGTGCAGATATTGTTTGATTGTTGGAATAGTCAGGAAGGCAATAAAATAGCCATTACAGGTGTTTCTTGTGCGGAGGAATTTGTTTTGGCGTATGATGAATTACAGTCTGTGGCAGATGAGTTGATTCATGGCGATGATGGTCAATATACAATAGATTTTGATGCTGATAGCGCACTGCTTTCTACTGAAGCGAAGGATATTGTTTCTGAAATAGCCAAACATATAAAGGGGCATCCTGACTATGCTTTGGAATTGAACGGATATCACGATATTAATGACAATAAAACTAGTCAGGGACGATTGGTAAAAAATCGTTTGTCTAATGTTCGCGGTGCGCTATTAAAAGCTGGCGTGCCAAAGGATAAAATCTTTTTTGCCAAAGCAAAGCCAGAAGGGGCTTCTGGGGCAGCGGTTTATTTGAGTAGTGATGAAATAATGCAGGATAGTGATGTTGTGGATATTACTGTTACTTCTTTACGACATGCGTTGGTGGGGGGGCAATGATAAACCGTCTTGTAATATCTTTTTTAGGATTGTTGTTGGTTTCTGGCTGCTCGACTTATAGTCTTGAGGAATTGCGCCGTACCACGCCAAAAGGAAATGCATTCCAAACTGCTTTGGCAAAGCTATATATGGATTTCTCAGATCTGGAAGAAAAGGATTATGATTGGCGTGATTCTTGGTATTTTGCGGATAAAGGCTTGCTCGCGGTTTATGGTAAAGAAACTGCTCCAGAAGATTTGCACGAATGGGATCTGCCTAAGGATAAATTGGCTCACCTTGAAAAAGCACGCGCTGATTTGCTTGCTGCATTAACGCCAGAAAATATAAAAAATAAACCTGAAATTGCTGCCCGCGCCCAGTTTAATTTTGATTGTTGGGTAGAGCAGCAGGAAGAAAATTGGCAAAAGGATGATATAGAAGCCTGTCGTGACGGGTTCGTTAGGGCGTTGGCTAAGTTAGATGTTAATGAAAAGAAAACATCAAATAAAAAAGAATTGAAAAAAGCGGGCAAAAAAACATCCGATGTTTCCTCTGAGAAACTTGCGCCCACAACTACGTCTTTTGTGGTGTTTTTTGAATCGGGGAAGGATAGTTTTGCTTCTGTATCTGACTCAACTATGGCTGAAATAATCAAAATAGTTCGTTCGAACAAAGGTTATGAGGTAGTAATTATAGATAAGGCAGCTGGGAAAAAAGATAATATAGAATTATCGCTTGAGCGCATTCAGGCAGTGAAGATGCGGTTGATAGAAGAAGGTGTAAAAGAGGCTGCCATAAAAATTAATGGTGGTGTAGGTAAACAAATAAATAATAGGGTAGAAATTTTTTTAAATGAGTGATCGTATTTTAATACTTGATTTTGGCTCGCAAGTTACGCAGCTAATCGCGAGGCGCGTTCGTGAATGTGGTGTATATTCAGAGATCCGTCCTTTTAACATTTCGGCTGAAGAGATAGCTGCCTTTGCTCCGAAAGGAATTATTCTTTCAGGCGGACCTGCGTCGGTGCATGAGGCTTATTCACCAAAAGTAACGGAGCGTATTTTTGATTTACATGTTCCTATACTCGGCATTTGCTATGGTGAGCAGTTATTATGTCAACAGCTTGGCGGAAAAGTTGAGGCTTCCACGCACCGTGAGTTTGGGCGGGCAATAATTGATATAGAAGAGAATTGCGCGCTGTTTTCTGGAGTTTGGGGCAAAGGAACAAAGCAAGAAGTATGGATGAGTCATGGCGACCGCGTGGTTGAGTTGCCACAAGGTTTTAAGGTGGTGGCGACCACTCCTTCTGCGCCGTTTGCTGCCATTGCTGATGAATCACGCCGTTATTACGCAGTGCAGTTTCACCCTGAAGTGGTGCATACGAAAGACGGTGCAAAATTATTGCAAAATTTTGTGCGCAATATTGCTGGCTGCAAAGGTGAATGGACAATGAGTGCTTTTCGCCACAGTGCAATAGCCCGCGTACGCGAACAGGTAGGAAATAAAAAAGTTTTATGTGCAGTGTCGGGTGGGGTTGATTCCTCGGTGGTTGCGGCACTGTTGCACGAAGCAATTGGTGAGCAGCTAATATGTATTTTTATCAATAATGGGTTGCTCCGTGAAGGCGAGCCAGAGCAGGTGGAAAAATTATTCAAAGAGCATTTTCATATTCCACTTATTCATGTTGATGCCAGTATGTTATTCTTGAATCGTTTAGCGGGTGTAAAAGATCCAGAACAGAAGCGAAAAATTATCGGCAACACTTTTATCGAGGTGTTTGAAATTGAGGCAAAAAATGCTGGTGGTGCGGATTTTCTTGCGCAGGGTACTCTCTATCCCGATGTTATTGAGTCAGTTTCATTTACGGGTGGGCCAAGCGTTACCATTAAATCGCATCACAATGTTGGCGGTCTTCCTGCCCACATGAAAATGGCGTTGGTTGAACCGCTGCGTGAATTATTCAAAGATGAAGTTCGCGTGCTGGGGCGTGAGCTTGGCATGCCTGCCGATATGGTGGGTCGTCACCCTTTCCCTGGTCCTGGTCTTGCTATCCGCATACCAGGTGAGTTGAGTGCCGAAAAAATAGAATTGCTGCGTAGAGCTGATGCTGTGTATATTGATGAAATACGCAAATCAGGGCTATATAACGAAATCTGGCAGGCATTTGCTGTGTTGCTACCTATTCGTAGTGTAGGGGTTATGGGTGATGCGCGTAGTTATGATTATGTATGTGCTTTACGCGCAGTTACTTCTACCGATGGCATGACTGCTGATTATTATCATTTTAACCATGATTTTTTAAGTCGTGTATCTAACCGTATCACTAACGAGGTGAAAGGCATCAACCGCATAGTATATGATATAACCAGCAAGCCACCGGGAACAATAGAATGGGAGTGATAATCTAATTGTTATGGACAAACGCTTTGTTTGCTGCGCTTCCGCTGCTCATGTACTAAAATGTACGCTCCGCTGCGGTTCTCGCAAACTTTGCTTTTTGTCTGCATAACGATTAGATTATATTTCATCAGTAAAATAAATGCTTATATATAAAACTAGGACAAAATTATGAGTGAATTATTTAGAGAAATTGAAGAAGATATCAGGCGAGAACGTTTTGAAAAGCTGTGGCGAAGTGTTGGTCGTTTTGCAGTGTGGGGAAGTGTCGCTATTGTTGTGGCTACGGCAGTTTTTGTTGCATGGGATAATCATGCGCAGAATCAGGCAGAGGCAAAAACTAGCCAATTATTAAAAGCTGGCGAACGCATGAATGCAAGTGATTATAAAGGGGCTATTTCAATATTTTCTTCGCTTACGGATGATGACACTTCAATTTATTACCCTCTTGCAATGCTGCAAAAAGCGGAGTCTCAGGAATCTAGCGGTGATGTAGAAGGTGCAAAAAAAACATATGCTGTTCTGGCAAAGAATAGTTCTGAGTTTTCAGCATTAGCAAAACTTAAATCAGATGATAAAAACAATGTAATTGAAGTGTCTGCTGATTCAGCATTTTATCATACTATCTCTGAACAAAACGCTTGGCGGTTGCTTAATTCTGGTAAAAAAGCAGAAGCAGCAAATATTTTTGTATCCTTGCTGCATGATAAGGATTCTCCGCGCTCGCTTGTCTCTCGTGCAGGAGAGGTGCTGCGCGTTATTGCGCCAGAAAAATTAGCAGAAAGATCAACAGAAAAGAAGGTGGTCAATGAATAAGAAAAATACTTGTCATCTCCGATTTATTCGGGGATCTATGGACATCAATATGGGTGTAGCTTTTGGCTCTAGATCCCGCATCAAGTGCGGGATGACGGTAATGATGTTTGCATGTTTAACTGCATGTAGCCACATGCCGTCATGGATGGGGGGCAGGGTTGAGGAAAAACCAAAATTGGCTGGTGAACGCAAGGTTGCTCTTGAGCTTGATAGCCAGCTAAAAGCAGATGAATTACTGAAGAATAAGCCACCAGCTCTACCTGCCGTAACAGCGAATGCGGATTGGGCGCAAAATAATGGCCTACTTACTGCTGCAAAAGGTAACATATCTGGCGGTAAATTTAATGTAAAAAATTCAGCAAGAGCTGGTGATGGAAATGATTTTTCGCACAGTTTGGTGCCACGTCCAGTGGTTGCTGGCGGGATAGTATTTGCTATGGATTCTGCGGGGATAATTTCCGCACATGATGCGACAGACATAAGCAAAGTAAAATTTGTATCAAATGTTGTTGCGGATGCGGATGAGCATGAAGTTATTGGTGGTGGTCTGGCGGTTGATGCTGGGGTTCTTTATGCCACCACTGGACAAGGGCAGGTTGCAGCAATTAGCACAGTAAATGGCAAACAATTATGGAAAAAGAATTTTTCTATTCCTCTGCGCGGTTCTCCGCGGGCTTCTGGAGAGCGCGTAGTTGTTATGACAATTGACAGCCGCACTTATGCACTTTCTACCAAAACTGGCGATATATTATGGGAGCATCGCGGGATAAATGAAACGGCAGCGGTGATGAATAGCGTGTCTCCAACTATTGCTGGTGATGATGTGTTGGTTCCATATTCTTCTGGTGAATTGTTTTCTCTTTCGCTTGCTGATGGCAAAGAGTTATGGAGTGATACATTGCTGCAAAATAAATACAGACCATCTATGGTGTTCACAGGCATTGGTGCTGATCCTGTAGTGGATGACTCAATAGCATTCGTAGCCAGCAATAATGGTTTGACCACGGCAATTAATATTCCTCAGGGTAAACGCATTTGGCAGCAGCAGGCTGGGGCTTTAAACAGCCCGTGGTTGGCTGGTGATGAATTGTTCCTGCTCACTTCTGATAACGAGCTGGTGGATTTTGTAAAATATAACGGAAAAATCCGCTGGGCATTAGCTCTTGCCAGCTATGAAGATCCAGAAAATAAAAAAGATCCTATAAGTTGGCGTGGTCCAGTACTGGTTGATGGTAAGCTGGTGGTTGTGAGTTCTAACGGACAGATGGTTTTTGTTTCTGCCGCGACAGGAAAAATCGTGGAGACAAAATCTATTCCTGATAATATCATAACAGCTCCTGTAGTTGCTGGTGGCAAGCTATATCTCGTTGGACAGGACGCAACATTATATTCATTCCAATAACCATGTTGTCATCCCGAGCATAGAGAGGGATCTTTGCAAAGTTCTATAAATAGTTACAATGAAAAGATTCCTCAGTCGCTTCGCTATTCGGAATGACAATTAGATAAAAGAAATAATTTTATGAGTTTTACTGTAGTAATTGCTGGTCGCCCGAATGTTGGGAAATCGACCTTGTTTAACCGTCTGACGGGAAAGCAGCACGCGCTGGTTGATGACATGCCAGGGGTAACGCGTGACAGGCGTGAGGGTGATGCCAGTTTGGGCGGAATGGAATTTACTGTAATTGACACGGCAGGGTTGGAAGATGCGCCAGAGGGAAGCCTTGCTGCGCGCATGACGGCACAAACCGAGCGGGCAATTGAAGAAGCGGATGTCGCGCTGTTAGTGGTGGATGGACGCACGGGAATAACCCCGATTGATAAACATTTTGCTCTGCTGG
The DNA here is from genome assembly GCA_025464625.1 of Rickettsiales bacterium. Classification (GTDB taxonomy): domain Bacteria; phylum Pseudomonadota; class Alphaproteobacteria; order Rickettsiales; family SXRF01; genus SXRF01. The sequence goes on from JAOAUZ010000002.1 coordinate 354,329, forward strand.
TGCGGAAGAAAAAAACAAAAGTTATTTTGGTGGTTAATAAAGCCGAAGGCGGACGTGCGAGCAATACTATTTCCGAAGCTTATAGTTTGGGGTTTGGCGAACCAGTTGCTATTTCTGCTGCACATGGGGAAGGGCTTTCGGATTTATATGATGCACTTGCACCGTTTGCTAAAAAATTAGACGATGAAAATATTGAGGTAAGTGAAGACATAAATACCCCGATGCAGATTGCGATTGTTGGTCGCCCGAACGTTGGCAAATCAACCTTGGTGAATAAGATTTTGGGTGAAGATAGGGTTCTTACTGGTCCAGAAGCTGGTATAACGCGTGATGCTATAGCGGTGGATTTTGAGTTTGATGGCAAGCCCATAAAATTGGTGGATACGGCAGGAATGCGCCGCAAGAGCAATGTAATTGCAAAGGTAGAAAAACTGGCAGTGGCAGACACTCTCCGCGCTGTGCAATATGCACATGTTGTGATACTGGTGATAGATGCCCAAGCTCCGATGGAGAAGCAGGAAAACACTATTGCTTCACTGGTGGAGCAAGAGGGGCGTGCTATGGTGGTGGCAATCAATAAGTGGGATACGGTTGCGGATAAACCAGCTTACTTAAAAGCAATAAATGAGATTTTGGAAAAAACTTTGCCACAATTAAAAGGTGTGGCGGTTGTTCCCATTTCGGCAGAAACTGGTTTTCAAATTCCTAAATTACTCAAAACCTGTTTTCAATTATATGCACTTTGGAATAAGGAAATTGGCACGGGTGCGCTTAATCGTTGGTTGGAATCTGCGCTGGAAATTCATGCTCCGCCACTGGTGCGTTCCAGACGGATTAAAATTCGCTATATGACGCAGAAATGCGCCCGCCCGCCGAGCTTTATTTTGTTTTCTAACACTAGTGATGTTCCTGACAGCTATATTCGTTATCTTACCAACAGCCTGCGCGAGGCGTTCAAATTACCCTCTGTCCCTATCCGCATAAAAATCAAAAAGAACAATAATCCTTATGTGGTGAAGGAAGAGTAATTTCCTTTCTTCTCCCTTACCCTCTGGGAGAGGCAAAAGAGTTATTTCGTTTATAGGTTGCAATAAAGAAAAGTATAACAGCCTATTGAAATAAAAAAAATATTTTACCTTCTTAATATATTATTAATTATTATTGGCTATACAGTGCATCCGAGCTGATTAACAACATCCATTAGGAGCCTGTGCTATGCGTATAAATCAACCTGTAACCAACCGTGAAGTGTACTTAAAAGACGATAATCTAATCGTTTCCAAAACTGATATGGGCGGAAAAATACTTTATGTAAACAGGGATTTTATCGAGATTTCTGGCTTTTCTAAAGAAGAATTAATTGGGCAGCCGCAGAATATCGTTCGTCATCCTGATATGCCTGTGGAGGCATTTGAAGATTTCTGGCGTGATCTAAAGGCTGGTCTGCCATGGACGGGTTATGTTAAAAACCGTTGTAAAAACGGTGATCATTATTGGGTTAAGGCAAACGCCACCCCAATTATTGAGAATGGGAAAGTTACTGGTTATATTTCCATACGCATTAAACCAGAGGCAGAAATTGTCTCCAAGGTTGATGAGGCTTATCGTTTATTTAAAGACAAAAAAGCTGGCGGTCTTTCTATTAGCCATGGTCAGGTGATAAGCAATTCTCGTTCTGCCAAATTATCCAGATTTTCTGGGCGTATTGGAAGTAAGGTTGCCTATGTTTCCGCTGCCCTATGCGTGATGATGTTGGTAGTTGGTGGAACAGGGATGTATCTTGGGTCTAAAACAACTGAATCTCTGCGCAGCGTTTATGAAGACCGCGCTGTTCCCGCTGGGCAGTTGTCAGACATTAATCGTCTTATGTATAATAACGTTCTGAACCTCTCCCTTGTTGCCAGCGGAAAAGCTGAAAACCGAGCAGCGATGATTGAACAGGTTGATAAAAATATCGCGGAAATCACTGAGATTTGGAAAGCCTATATGGCAACGACATTGACCCCAGAAGAAAAAGTTCTGGCGGATCGTTATGTTGAAGAACGCAAGAAATTTGTGGGAGAAGGTTTAAAACCAGCTATTGAATTTGCTAAAACTGGAAAAGATTCTGAATTGCAGGAACTAATGCCTAAGGCGGATAAACTGTTCCAGATAGCGGTAGGCACTAATAAAGAGCTGCTCAATTTGCAGCTAAACGTGGCTGCTGATGAATATAAAGCAGCACAAAGCTCTTATAAGGCTGGTGTGGTTATCAATGCAGGCATTATTTTGTTTGGTTTGGCATTTGCGGTTATGGCTTCCAAATATCTCCAGAAATTTATTGGCGGTAAGGTAAAAGATCTGGATTCTAAGCTATCTTCTATCTCTGGTGGTAATTTGAAAACAGATATAGTTGCTGAGGATAATGAGCTGGGCAATATCATGACAACTCTCATGGCTATGCAATCCAAGCTTTCTTATGCTGAATATGAAAAAGCAGAAGCTGAGCGTGAGAAGCACACTATGCAGGAAAAGCTGGCAAATGATTTTGAACAAAGCGTAAAAGGCATTGTTAATATTGTGGCTGCTGCGGCAACTGAGCTTTCGCAAACCGCAAAGAGCATGGTGGGAATAATTGATGATAGTGCCAGAAAAGCTGGCAGTGCCACTGATGCTGCCACTGTCACAACCGCCAATGTGCAGTCTGTTGCTGCCGCCGCTGAAGAACTTTCAGCTTCGGTAAAAGAAATTTCGCATCAGTTCCAGAAAACAACTGGTCTGGTTGCAGAATCTAGCGAGAAAACAGCCAATGCCGATGCTCTGGCAAATGCTCTCACCCAATCTTCGGACAGGGTTAGCAGTGCCATGGAGATGATCTCAGAAATTTCTGGTCAAATTAATCTACTAGCCCTCAACGCCACCATTGAATCAGCGCGTGCTGGTGAAGCAGGTAAAGGTTTTGCAGTGGTTGCCAACGAAGTTAAGAATCTTGCTGGTCAGACTGACAAATCAGTGGTTGAAATTAAAGGTGTGGTTGATGAAATGCGCACTGCTTCGCACGCTATTATTGCCGCGCTTGGCGAGATTAAAACTTCGGTTGGTTCAATCTCTCAGGCATCTTCAAGCGTTGCTTCAGCGGTTGAAGAGCAGTCAGCAACTACTAATGAAATTGCAAGAAGTATGCAGACCGCTGCCACAGGAACGCAAACAATATCCAACAATCTTGTTGATGTTAGTTCATCTTCCACACAAGCTGGTGCTGCTGCTGAACAGATGTATCAGGCATCGCAGGAGCTTTCAAAGCAAGCAGAAAGTCTCAATAATCAGGTTGATGGCTTCCTTACCAAAATTCGGGCTGCTTAGTTTGTTGTTTTATTTTCGCTCTTGAGTGTAGAGTTTTAGCTGCTAATCTAGCGGTATGAGCAATGCACTTGCAGAAAATATTGTAATTCCCATTGACGCGCAGGAGGGAGTAACTCCCACCATGCAGCAGTTCCTTGCGATTAAAGCAAAACATGATGATTGCATGTTGTTTTATCGCATGGGCGATTTTTACGAATTATTTTTTAATGATGCGGTGAAGGCGGCCAGTATTCTTGACATAGCCCTAACCAAGCGTGGCAAGCATAATGGTGAGGATATTCCAATGTGTGGTGTGCCTGTGCATTCGCATGAGGCTTATCTGGAAAGGTTGATTCGTGCAGGTGTACGGATTGCTATTTGTGAGCAATTAGAAGAGCCTGCTGAAGCAAAAAAACGTGGTTATAAGGCAATAATACAGCGCGATGTGGTGCGCATAGTAACAGCAGGAACAATCACCGAAGAAAATTTGCTGGATTCTAGGCAAGCTAATTATCTGGCAGCGATTGTGAAAGAAAAAACAGGTAGCTATGTTCTTTCGTGGCTAGACATATCTACGGGCGAGTTTTATGTAACAGGCGCGACAGCGCAAACAATATCTATGGAATTGGCGCGTATAAATCCGCGTGAGTTACTGATTCCTGAGACCATAACCGCAACAGTTGAACTGCAGGATTTTAAGGCGATATTCTCACCGCAGCCTGATAGTTTGTTTGATGCAAGGCGGGCGCAGAGGCTGTTGCAGGAAGTTTATAATATTTCTTCGCTTGCAGTTTTTGGGGAATTCATCGCCTCCGAACTTTCAGTTTGTGGGGCATTGCTTGATTATGTAAAGCTCACACAAAAAGATAATATGCCACGCCTTGATGCACCGCGTCGTGAAGATATTGGCGCGCACATGCTGATAGATGCAGCCAGCCAGCGCAATTTGGAAATAATGGCAACATTGTCTGGAAAACGAAAGGGAAGCCTGTTTTCAGTTATTGATGAGACAATAACCTCGGCAGGTACGCGCTTGCTTGCAGCGCAGATTTCAGCACCGCAAACCAATGTTGCCACGATTAATGAACGGCTGGATAATGTGCAGTTATTTACCGAACAAGCAAAATTATGTGGTGATATTCGTGGGTTTCTTAAAGAATGTCCTGATATAGAAAGAGCATTATCGCGCCTGTGCCTTTCGCGTGGAGGTCCTCGTGATGCAATGGTTATCGCTGTTGGGCTTGCTTCTGCACAGTCTGTTCGGATTGAGTTAGAATTACAAAGTAAAATTCTGCCAGAAGGGCTTTATGCAATTACGCCGACTCTCGGTGGACATGAAACTCTAATCGAAAATATACGCAGTACGCTGAATCAGGATGCACCGATTTTCACCCGCGATGGTGGCTTTATAAAATATGGCTATTCTGCTGCGCTTGATGAACTGCGTAATCTTCGTGATGAAAGTCAAAAACGGATATTATCATTACAACAAAAATATATTGAGCTTACTGGCATTGCCACTCTCAAAATCCGCTTTAACAATATGCTTGGTTATTTTGTAGAGATAACGCAGCAGCACCAAAGTAAAATTACGGGTGATTTCATCCACCGCCAAACGCTAGCCAATAATCTGCGTTACAGCACGGTGGAGCTATCGGAATTAGAGCGCAAAATAAATGAAGCAGCAGGAAATGCTCTGAAATTAGAGCAGGAAATTTTTGCTAAACTCCTTGCCGAAATTATTGCGTCCAGCGAAAAAATTATAGCTACCGCTCGCGCATTGGCACAAATTGATGTTAGCACTGCTCTTGCACATCTGGCAGTTTCTAAAAATTATGTTCGTCCAGTGGTCGATAATAGTCTTGCGTTTGATATTCGCGGAGGAAGACACCCTGTGGTGGAGGAAAGTTTGCGTGAATCTGGCGCGCCTTTCATGGGCAATGGCTGCAATTTGGAAAATGGGCAGCGTCTATGGCTTCTCACAGGTCCAAATATGGCAGGCAAAAGCACCTTCCTGCGTCAAAATGCACTGATTGCTATTCTCGCTCAATCTGGCTCTTTTGTGCCTGCTGATTCAGCAAAAATTGGCATAGTTGATAGGTTGTTTAGTCGTGTAGGAGCAGCAGATGATTTAGCGCGTGGTCATTCAACCTTCATGGTGGAGATGGTGGAAACCGCAACAATTCTGCACCAAGCAACGCCACGCTCGCTGGTGATTTTGGATGAAATAGGGCGGGGAACAGCGACTTTTGATGGGCTTTCAATCGCGTGGGCGGTGGTTGAACATCTGCATAATGTAACAAAATGTCGTGGTCTATTTGCCACTCACTATCACGAACTAACCGAGCTTACTGATAGTTTACCCGCACTTTCCTGCCACACTATGAAAGTGAAGGAATGGAAGGGTGATTTGATATTTCTGCATGAAGTTGCAGCAGGAAGTGCGGATCGTTCTTATGGTATACATGTGGCAAGGCTTGCAGGGCTTCCTGCGACTGTTCTTACCAGAGCTGCCGATATTCTGCACCAGTTAGAAAAAGAACAGCGTTCCGCACCTAATCTTGCAGAAAGCCTACCACTTTTTTCTTATGCGCCACCACCATCAACACCAGCAATTTCTCCACAAATTACTGCCCTTGCTGATGAAATAAAGAATATCTCACCTGACAATCTAACCCCCAAAGAAGCGTTGGAAATGCTGTATAAACTAAAGAACAAGGCAGAAACTCTTGCTTAAGCGTTGATAAAGTGCTATTTACAGAAAATAACAGTATATTATTGAATAATACATAATTATGTCGCAAAAATCCGTTTTGCTTATAATAACTGGCAGCATTGCTGCTTATAAATCGCTGGATTTAATTCGGCGGTTGCGTGAGCGTGGCGTTCTGGTGCGTTGTATTCTGACGAAATCAGCACAGCAATTTGTGACACCTCTTTCTGTAGCAGCTCTTACCGAAAACACGGTTTATGATGATCTATGGTCACTTAAAGACGAAACGGAGATGGGGCATATTCGCCTATCGCGTGAGGCGGATTTGGTGGTGGTTGCACCAGCCTCGGCTGATATAATTGCAAAAATGGCGGGTGGTCTGGCTGGTGATTTAGCAAGCGCAACTCTGCTTGCTAGTAATAAGCCACTATTAATTGCACCCGCTATGAATAGTATGATGTGGAGCAACAAAGCTACCAAGCGCAATATCACGCAACTGAAAGCTGATGGTGCGCAAATTATCGAACCAACTTCTGGCACTCTTGCTTGCGGTGAGACAGGGCAGGGGCGAATGGCGGAGGTTGAAACCATTTTAGAAATTATACTTGCCAAACTCCATACCCCAAACTCTGCACTCCACAATCGCACAGCGATTGTGACAGCTGGGGCGACTAGAGAGGCGATAGATCCTGTGCGTTTTTTAAGTAATAATTCTTCAGGAAAGCAAGGCTACGCCATAGCTGAAGCACTGGCAGATTCAGGCGTGAGAGTTACATTGATAAGCGGACAGGCAGCCATTGCAGCACCTGCTAATGCTACTTTGATAAAAGTAACCAACGCGCAGGAAATGCTTGCTGCGGTGGAAAAAACTTTACCTACAGATATTGCTGTGTTTACTGCTGCTGTTGCTGATTTTCGTCCGCAGAAAATTGCTAAAAGTAAAATAAAGAAAAAATCAGGAGAGGCTGCACCAGTTTTACAGTTGGTAGAAAATCCTGATATTTTGAAAACCATTTCTAACCACAAAAAACGCCCGAAATTAGTGATTGGTTTCGCTGCTGAAACAGAAAATTTAGAAAAAAATGCAAAAGATAAACGTAAGAATAAAAATTGCGATTGGATTCTGGCTAATGATGTTTCGGGTGGCAAAGTTTTTGAGCAGGATAACACGGATATTTTGTTTGTAAGTGAGCAAAAAAGTGAAAGCTGGGGCGAGATGAGCAAACAGGAAGTTGCAAAAAAATTGGTAGAAAAAATTGCCTGTAACCCCGCATTTATTGCGGTAGCTAAAAATAAACATTCTCATTAATTAGGTAAATTTGAAAATGAATACTGAAGAAAATTGTAAGTATTGGACATTAAATATTGAAGAAGCTCTCAGTTTTTTTGATGAATTACATACAGATAGTAAAAAACAAGCTACCAAACTAAACGCCTTATTTGGTGAAGAGTTATGTACTTATCTATTTCAGAAATATCAGCAAGATAAGGGAAATGATATTGAGATACTATGTGATGATGGAATACCAATAACACCAACAAAAGGAACAAATGAGGGTCAAAGGTTGGATAGATGGTTGGCTAATAAAAATAAAAAAGAATTGTTACAAGTGGAAATAAAAAACTGGTCTGCCCACTCCATAGGAGCAAAACCATTGAAAAACAATATTCTTCATGATTTTGCAAGGCATAATTGGACTAATCATATATTAGATAAAGATGGTAATTTTTGTAATAAAAATAAAAAATCATTAGAAAAAGTTTTATTCAAAATGAAACCTCCAAAAAGCTATGAAAACTATCAGATAAGACCATTATTATGCTTGTGGTTTTATGTTACTAACCCTGAAGAAAATTATGAAAACGAAGAGCCATTTTTTGAGTATAAAATCAATACGGAAGCAGAGGGGCAGGAAAAATATCACTACAATAGTTTGCTTGTTTTTTCTGCTTCCGCATATTTGCGTAGCTTAAAAACTAAAACTATTGATGTTGAAATGCCACTGGCAACAAAAACTATTGAATGTATTAGGAAGATTTTTGGAGATACTTTCTTATGACACAGGTGAAAATTATAAAACTAGCGCATGGTGCAGATTTGCCGCTACCAGCCTACGCCACCGAACAATCAGCAGGTGCGGATTTAATGGCAGCGATAGATGCGGACATTACCCTTGCGCCATTTGCGCGTATGCTGATTCCCGCAGGGATTGCCCTTGCTCTGCCCGCAGGTTTTGAAGCGCAGATTCGTCCGCGCTCGGGGCTTGCTCTGAAAAATGGTATCACCTTGCTTAACACCCCCGGAACGATTGATGCCGATTATCGTGGTGAAATTAAAGTTTTGCTTATTAATTTAGGGCAGGAAGATTTTGTAATTTCACGCGGAATGCGCATTGCCCAACTGGTTATTGCGCCAGTGGCACAAGTTAAGTGGCAGCAGGTGGAAAGTCTGGATGAGACACAGCGCAGCGCAGGTGGTTTTGGTTCAACAGGTGTGAAGGTGGTTGCTTGATGATTTCTCCATCGCGCAAATTATTTTATGTGGTGGAAGCCATGGTAACCATTGCTTATAATGCAGGGCAGGGCGCGGTTTCCAGCCGTGACATAGCCAAGCGTCAAGGCTTGCCACCACGCTATCTTGAGCAGCTTATGCAGCGTTTGGTGCGTGTCGGTTTACTGCGTGGAATGCGCGGTCCGCATGGCGGGTATGTGCTTGCAAAAGAGCGCAGGCGTATTACCATTGCCGATATTTATGATGCTCTTGGCGAAGAGAGAGAAGAAGACCATTCTGGATATAAGCCAACTCCGCTAGGCGAATTTATTGTGCAGCCAGCATGGGAAAAATTGGAAAAAGAAATGAAGAATAATTTCAAACAAATAAATCTGGCGGATTTATGTGAACAGGCAGAAAACAAACAGATTCGCAAAAATGCAGAAGATAAATCGGATTTTACTATATAGAGTTAATATGAAAATCAGTTATAACGCAGTGTTCCTAGCATTAATAATAAATGCATTTTTTTGTAATGTTGCGAATGCAGATGATTTTATAAAATGCAGTAATAACACCACGTTGGAAAGTTGCGTTATAAATCAAGCCAATAAGCCTGACGGTGACTATGATAAATTTTTTGCTATAGAGACACTGTCCGTAGGAGAAAAATATACCATTGTAAATGCTTTTACGAGATTGTCTGCGTATAATTCATTTTCGGCGATTTTTTTGTTCGATAAAAAAAGTAATTACCTTTTTCCGCTAACGTATGACCAAACAAACAGATTCGGCTTTGTAGATTTTTATGCTGATGGTCTAACTTTCTCTGCACAACATAAATTTAGAGGATTAGGCGATATAGGTATAGCCGAATTTTATAAAATTGATGTAAATACAAAAACACTAAATAGGCTTGTTAAGTTTGTAACTGATGAAGTACAGTCAAGCGATGGTTTATCAGCGCCTGAGCAGTATAAAGATGAAGATGGAAAACCTGATAAGTCGCTAGGTTACTGGGAGCGATTTGAAAAATATAAAAAAGACCATAAGCTAAAAAAGCTTAAACTTGTAGAAATATATCATTCAAAAGGAGAAGAAAAATGACAACTAAACTTGATAAAGCTGGGCGTGGACGTATTTATGACAACATAATTGAAACCGTTGGCAATACACCACTTATACGCTTGCACAGATTGACAAAAGAAGCGGGTGTTGTTGCTGATATTGTGGTGAAAGCGGAATTTTTTAACCCTCTTTCTTCGGTTAAAGATCGTATCGCTCTTTCTATGGTGGAGGCAGCAGAAGCAAGCGGGCTTCTTACTAAAGATTCGGTTTTAGTTGAGCCAACCTCAGGCAATACGGGTATTGCCCTTGCGTTTGTGTGTGCTGCTAAAGGCTACCGTTTGATTCTAACCATGCCTGAAAGTATGTCGTTGGAACGCCGTAAAATTCTCAAACATCTTGGTGCTGAGTTGGAGCTTACACCCGCTGCAAAAGGTATGCGTGGGGCGATTGAACGGGCGGAAGAAATTAAAGCTGAAAATAAAAACGCATTGATTTTACAGCAGTTCAAAAATCCAGCGAATCCTGAAATTCATCGCCGTACCACTGCTGAAGAAATATGGGCTGATACCGATGGTAAGGTTGATGTGTTCGTTACAGGTATAGGAACAGGTGGCACTATTACAGGCACAGCGCAGGTGCTTAAACAACGCAAACCAGGTGTAAAAATTGTGGCGGTTGAGCCTGAAGATAGCCCAGTGCTTTCTGGTGGTAAGCCGGGTCCGCATAAAATTCAAGGTATCGGCGCAGGTTTTATTCCTGATGTTTTGCAGAAAGATTTGATTGATGAAATTATTACTATCGGCAATGAAACCGCTTTTGCCACTGCTCGAAAAGCCTCTAAATTAGAGGGGATAGCTGTTGGTATTTCATCTGGCGCAACCATTGCCGCTGCGCTGGAAATCGGCGCACGCCCTGAGATGAAGGGCAAGCTGATTGTAGTAATAGCTGCTTCATCAGCAGAGCGTTATTTGAGTACGGATTTATTCTCTGAGTAGCATGAAACTTAGCCCTGACCAGCGTCGTCGCTATGCCCGCCATATTGTCTTGCCTGAAATAGGGCATGAAGGACAAGAAAAACTGCTTGCTTCCAAAGTTTTAGTAATAGGTGCTGGCGGACTGGGCAGTTCAGCGATTGCTTATCTGGCTGCTGCGGGTATTGGTAAAATCGGGATTGTTGAGCCAGACCGTGTAGAACTTTCTAATCTACAGCGACAGATTCTTTTTGAAACAGCTGATATTGGGCGCAGCAAAGCAACTTCTGCGCGGGATCGTGTGCAGGAAGTAAATCCTGACCCAGCAGTAGAAATTTTTGAAGAAAGAATAACTTCGGAAAATGCAAATAAATTGATTAGTAATTTCGATATTGTGGTGGATGGCAGCGATAATTTTGAAACCCGTTTTGCAGTGAGCGATGCCTGTTTACATGAGAAAAAAACATTGGTGTCGGCTGCTATTAGCGGTTTTTCAGCGCAGCTTTCCACTTTTAAGCCATATCTTGGTGATGCACACCCATGTTATCGCTGTCTTGTGCCACAAATTCCTGAACGTGAAAGAAACTGTGCGCAGGAAGGGATAATAGGTCCTCTAGCGGGAATGCTTGGTAGCATGCAGGCATTGGAAGTTATAAAAGAATTGCTTGCTATAGGGCAGTCGCTATCAGGTAGTTTACTTATTATCGATGCACTGACTATGAACATTCGCAAAGTGGTGTTGCCACGCGATTTACCTTGCAAGTTTTGCTTCTAATTCTGCCAGATTCTTCCAGTTGGAAGTAGAGGCTAGGGAGAAATAAATAAACGGAATCCAGCCTTTTCTGCGGAATGACAGGTAAACTTTATCAGGCAAGGAATTGAACGCTTTTTCATTAATCATCTGAAAGCCAGAGAGTTGGGTCTTTCTCCCAGAAGAAAGTGTTATTTCCGATTGGTATGGCTGCAATAATTTATGCTCTTTTAAGTCAGCACAGAAATTACGGGTAATCAGATGATGCTGATAAAAATTAGTGCAGAATTTTAGAGCGTTATTGGTAAATTCTGTTGGTTGTCCATCCTTTGTATAAAGTGGGCTGGCATTATCCACAGTAGTTGCACTGAACTGCGGAGATGCCTCATCAACACAGAGGTAAAATTTCTTTTCCTCAGAGCGTTCGAAAAATATAAACGGGTATTGGCGAACATAAGCGGGAATATATGCACCATCCTGCCAAGAATTATTAGGCTTTACAAAATAATTATCTTTTTCTAAGCCAACAATAGCTACGGGCAGTGGGTTAGCATCGCTGGTAAAAACAATGGGATATGTTTTTGCTGCTTCGATAAATTCTATTGTATTCAGAGGCAGAGAATTGGTGGATTTTACGAAAGAAAAATCATGACTGGCACGGATAGATGCTTGAGCATGGCGTACCTTATCTAGTGTGCTGGGTAGCTTGTATAAAAGAGGCAAGCCAGAAGGAGATGTCCCTTCTGGCTTGTTTTTAGTTGGTTCAGTTGACATTATTATTGCTGTTCTTTAATTGAGCAGCTTGCAATATCAAATTTATTGTTAAATCCAGACCCTAAGAAGCTGTTACCACAATTTGCTTCACCACCTGCTGCTGGCTCAAGAGATGCCAGTGCTTGCGGGTTTTCACCACCTGCTGCTGGTTCCAAGCCACCGAGTTGACCAGGGGTAAGACCTGCTGGAGCTGGAGGTGTTGCGCCACCAGAACCTAGAAGGCTCAGATTTAATGATGGTACATCAAACGTAGGCGGAGTTACGCCTGGGTCATTAGTAATTGTACGACCAGCGTAGGAGAATAAGCCAGCAGGGAAAGGAAACTCTTGGAACTGATTCAGACCATCAAGCCCTACCAAAGCAAATTCCTTATAGAATACGTTGCCGATAGTTGGGATACCATCTTCAACGTCAATAGTTTTTGCTTCCGCTGCATCACGTTGAGCCAGTGTGAAATCGCTGGCACGCACGCCCTCAAATTTTTGTTGGCTTGCATCCAAAGAATCAGCTTGCGCTGTAGAGCCACCAGCAAACATAGCACCATTCTGCAACTGGAAGTACCAATTTTGACCAGAGAAACTACTGGTGTTGCTTTCAAACTGCATTGAACTTCCTTCACCATCTAGAAGCACACCGATATCACCACCAACAATGGTTAGTCCACGAACCAAAGTTCCATCAGAACCGTTCCGTATATTAATGCCGATATCTTCTGAACCAGAGGTTATAGATGCTTCATGAATTAGGGTGTTCTGGCTGTTGTCCAGAGCAATACCAAGTGCGTTACCAGTGAATATGTCACCAGTCAACACTGCATCATTGCTATCGAAGAAAGAAGCACCAGTGAAGTTATCAGCAAAATTATTGGTATTTAGCTGAACATTGTTGCTCTCATCAACCACTAAACCAAAGAAGTTTTCGGATATATCATTGTTGTTTATAATAGTTCCGTGCGAGTTTACTACATCTGCCCCAATAAAGTTATTTACTAGGGTGTTTTCTAAAATGTACATCCCGCTATTATCTTCGGCAAAGATACCTTCGAACGTACTGCTTACGTCATTACCCACAATTTCTACATTGGTATTTGAGGTAGCATGTATGCCATTTGAAGCGTTAGTTACAGTGTTGTCAAAAGCAAATACATGAGAATTTCCGTTTAGGAATATAGCATCGTCTATTATGTTATATACAACGTTAGACAACACACTGCTGCTGTTACTGTTTTCAACACCTACACCAGTAACAAAGTGATTAACTTCATTGTCAACTATAGCACTATTGAGACCACCGATTACATGGATACCATATGTACCGTAATCACTGCCTCCTTCAGAAAAGATTTCTTCTTGTGGTGACTCCTCAAAGAAGCCAAAGCCACCATATAGATAGTTACCCACTATGCTCACGCCTGTTGTACCGTCTGTAGTGATACCAAAATCAACAAATTCCATATCATTGTCGCTTATAAATAGAGAATTTCCGCCTTCAGCAGTTATACCATTATTAACAAAGTTGAAGCTATTTCCAGTTATTGGCGAACCAACTACATTATTCAGAACGATACCATCAAAAAGATCAGAGAAAGAATTGTTACTTATTGCCAGATTCTGATCACCTGAAAATACTGCTCCCGCGAAACTGTCTTGGAATGAATTGCCACTTACTCTAGTAAAATTGGTGTTTTCACCAGCAATATCAGTAAAATTGTTTGCGAAGATATTTTTCGTAACTGATGCGCTAGTAGTAGTATCTAATTTTAGACCTACACCAGCGGAGGTGATTTCTGAATTATTCAACGTGAAGCGGATGTTATTCGATGCTTCAACGCCAATTTCTCCGCCAACTATGGATAAATCAGATACAGTTACGTCATGCCTTCCAGCACCAACTGTGATAACTGTAGATAGAGGATTTGCTGCGTTAATAACGCTATTACCAACTCCATTACCCTTTAGAGCTAATCTGCCTTGGTTGATAATTACGTCTTCGTTCCAAGATCCATTTCCTAAATTCAAGATAGATCTATCGTTAACATTGCCAATTGCATTGATTGCGTTCTGGATGCTGCCATCAGCACTTTGATTCAAGATAACATTATTACCGTCAATAACATCACTAGCGGTGCTAACAAATCTGCCGCTATTATCAATGGTAACGTTACCAGCAGGGGTTTTAATTGTGCTGTTGCCCATCATAGTCATTCTATCCGTGGTGATATTTATGTCGCCACCTACAGTGCTGATGTCCGCGCCAGTCATTTGCACAAGATCACCAGCATTCATGGTAACAGCGCCTTGCGTAGCATTACCGTTAAAAGATGATCTAATATCAGCTTCAATAACAATGTTGTTATTTGCAAGAAGTGTTAGAGAACCAGCTCCAGACCAAATTATATCACTTAAAACACTCAGGTTGTTTACGTCAGCTAGAGAGTCACCATAAGCGGTGGTCGCCAGCACGTTAGTTCCGCCATTAAGCGCAGAAATTATAGAAGAGGCATTCACGAAATGATCGGTACCGATATAATGGTCTGCCCAGCTACCAATAAACAAGCTGTTTGGATCTAGTAATAGAGTACCAGCATTGCCGTTGGTTGCGTGTAAATCAGCAGAGCCGTTATAACCCAGTTCACCCTTTGATGAAACTTCAGCCAAGCCACCATTGCCACCATTCACGCCACCAGTGCCAAGTATTGAACCGTTAAAATCAGTAACTTCATCTGACCACACTATAGATGTGCCGCCGTTACCAGTGTCAGTTGCGCTTACATTGATTTTGCTGTTAGCATCAACAGTTACTGTTTTTGCATGAGGTGTTGAGCCTTTGCCCTGATAATCACCACCGATTTTAACCGAACCACCACCGTTAGTTCCGCTGGCATTGATATCAGCAGCAGCAAGGGCAATATTTTCACCAGTTACAGTTATTTTTCCACCAGCTTTACCAGAAGCATCAATCTTTCCAGCCACGCGTACATTACCATCACCACCGTCAAGAACTACAGTACCACCTTCCATATGAGCAGAATTTGCTTCGATGATGCCCGTGTTGTTAATAACATTATCAACAACATTCTTTGCAACTTTAGCAGTAAGAAGAACTTTGCCACCGCCAACAGAGATTATGCCATTGTTTTCAATTGCAGATTTAGAATCACCAGAAGCAGAAGTAGTCTCTTTATCAAGTGCGAAGCTATAAAGATTGTCACCATAGAAATCAACACTTGCAGTTTCCGCACTAGCAAGAGCCACAGTGCCTAAATTGGCTTGTATAACGCCATCATTGCGAACATTCGGTGCAATAAGTGCTACCAAACCGCCTTGAGCAGCAGTGATAGAGCCTTTGTTCACGATGCTTGCGTCTGGCTTTCCAGCGATAGATAGGTTGGTTTTACCAGCTAAGAAATCAGCATCAGTTGTATCAGAAGTGCTTGCAATCAAACCAGCAACGTCAACATGAGAATTGGCACCAAAAAATACGCCGCTTCCGTTAACAATCATCAACTTACCATTCGCTGAAAGATTGCCAAGGATTTGGGTAGGATTGCCGTCAGTAATACGGTTAAGAGCCACAGAATTTGATGATGGCTGGATAAACTGCGTCGATTCACCACTACCAATGTCAAAATTATGCCAGTTAATTACAGCCTGATTTGTGCTTTGGTTAACAACCAATTGCCCAACCTGAGGAGTGCTTATGCTTATTCCGCCAGAAACAACGGTTGCACCAGTCGGGTTTGCATAAGCATCGCTTGCTTGCAGCAACACAAACGCCGCAGAGGCACATAAAAGACGCGACAAATTAGCGTGTTGCTTCATAGAATTTGGCAATAGTCCCTGAGTATTCTTTGTAGATGAGTGACGCATAATCTTAAACTTTCTCTTAATACAAATTGATATGATATGAACTTAATGCAACACTTCTAACCGAAACTACCCCCTTCGGTCAAGAGTTATTAACAAAAAAGTAACACTTAATTGAAATTATTAAGCAAATATTAACTTTTGAAGTTGAAAATCCTACATTTTTAAAAATTAACTAATATCTATACTGTAAGCTGAAAAAGAAGCGCGGAGAGTAGCCATCCGCACCAGACGCAGCCACTTTTCTCGTTATTGGAACAGCTAGTTCCATATTCCCAGTTAGAGAATCTGCCATATTAAGGCGTGCGCCGATACCATAAGATGCCAAGGATGCTTTCTCAGCTTCTGACGCAGCCACAATGTCTCTGTTCCACACAGTACCCACATCATAGAAGCCATATGGCTGGTACGAAGGCAGATATTTGTAGTTTGATGTTCCATTGTATTGCAGTTCAAAACGACCAGCTATCGCTGAATCACCACTGATTTCAGCTGGATCAAAGGCAGAGCCAAACTGTTGACCACCTAGAGCGTACTCCTCAGCAGAATAGAGAGGATCATGCGAATATTGACCGTCAATAGAGAAAAATGCTGACCATGAACCAGTAATAGGCTGAATTCGCGTGGCATTCGCTGTCGCCTTCCAGAAGCTAGAGCGACCGTTTGATCGAGAATGAGATAGGCCATTGTTATCAGTATCCCAGCTAAATCCTTTGTGAACATTACCTTCCATACGGTTTACCGCACCATATGAATCGATAAAGTCATAAGAACTGCCAACTTTTAATACGCGCAGATGATCCTGATAAAGATTTGTATCTAAAGAGTTTAAATTGACTCTCTGTACTGAGAAATCGGAATTAACAAACCAGTTGCTTTGACGGCTGCGGAGAATTGGGTGAACCACTGCAACATCAAGAGTATAATTTTCTCCAGTAACATCAAATGCTTCCAAAGTGTAGCCAGGCTTCGTAGCTACAAAATTACCATCAAATATCAATTTTGTGCCTTGATTGCCAATCTGCTCTTCGTGGCGTGCGCCGAAATATTTAAGCTCATCAGGGTAGAAAATTGTGTTTATAACACGCAAAGATGTTTGCTCATCTTGCTTTAACAGGTTGTTTCCAGCTAAAACCGCAGTTGCCTGCACAGGACCCAAATAGCGCGTACCGCGATTATTTACAAGTACGGTGCTACCTTCAAGTACGTCCCGTTTGATGTTCACAATAATTTGTGAGGCACCTGGGGTCGTTGGCGAAGGTTGCAACACTGCGCGTGCCTCTACGCCTGGTAAATCTTCCATAAGAAGGAGGTAATGCTCAAGCGTTGCTGCATCCAGAGGCTTTGATGCCTTAATTTTTTCTGCATATCTATAGAGGACACTATTAGTGTTACCAACATCACCCTTCAACAATACATCGCTCACGAAGCCTTCAACGATGCGTATTTTCACCGCACCACCGTTAATACGTTGTGGTGGCACCACAGCTTTCGTCAAAATGAAACCTTTGTTACGATAATAAGCAGTTATGTTCGCAGCTATGCGGTTTAATTCTGCAAGAGTAACTTGCTTCCCTATCTTATCTTTATAGAATTGATTTAGCTCTTCTAATTTTAGCTGTTTTCCGTCTTCAAACTGAACCGATTTTAGTGCAAACGCAACATCGCCCTTAAGCTCTTTACCATCTTGTTCCTGAACGGTGATGATAGGCTTATTGGTTACATCTGGACGTTGTTCTTCAATTTTTAGTTGACGTTGAACATTTTCAGGGCGAGCAGTATTCGGAACAACCACCGCATTTGCAGCCACTGGTAATATAACAAGTGCTGAAGTAGTCATTGCTACCAGTAGTAAATTATTGGTGAGGCGACGAGCTGGGCTATACATATTTATTCCCTTGTTTTTATGTGATTTTAATATTTGCTGGAGGTACAGACTCACCACCTACTACATAAATTAGTATTTTGCAATCCAATTATTAAGTTAATTACCCTCTTTTCAAAAGAGTGTGATATTGATATGACAGTTCATATGTCGTACAGAAATTCAATTATAATAATTTTCATTAATGTATTTTGTTTGTTTTCGTTACCGTCGTTTGCGACGGGGATGGTAAGCAACAGCGGGTTGCCTGTACCACGTTTTGTATCACTTAAATCGGATGAAGTGAATGCGCGTACAGGACCAGGTACACGCTATCCTATTTCATGGGTTTACAGGCGCGCTGGAATGCCAGTTGAGGTGATTGAAGAGTTTGATATGTGGCGCAAGATACGCGATGCAGAAAATACTACTGGCTGGGTACATAAGACCATGCTGGAAGGTAAGCGCAACGCCATTATAAAAGGAAAAAAACCACAGATTGTGAGAATCGATCATGAGAAAGATGCCAAGCCATTATTAAAGATTGAACCGACAGTTATTGTTCGTTTGGTGGAGTGTACAAAAGACTGGTGCCGAGTTCAGATAAGCGGTCGCAAGGGCTGGATAGAAAAAAATATTCTCTGGGGCGTGTATCAAGATGAGGTGATGGAGTAGCTTTAGGATGTTTTTTCTTTAACAGCCTTTTTCTGGAACATGGAAAGCATACGCTGCGTAACTACAAAACCACCAAAAATATTAATTGAAGCTATAACCACTGCGATGAATCCAGCCAGATGTGAAAATCCATATCCTTCTGGCCCTAGTGCAATGATAGCACCAACAATTATAATACCAGAAATAGCATTTGTTACTGCCATAAGCGGGGTATGCAATGCTGGAGTAACTTTCCACACCACATAGTATCCCACGAAACACGCCAGAACAAAAACTGTGAGACCAAAAATAAATGGATCAATCGAGCTTTGCTGTTGCAACTGTAGATTCATTGCATTTATGTCTTCAGCTAATTCTGCTGCTTGTTGTGCAAGATTTTGTGCTTTTTGATTTACCATTTCGCTATCAAACATAATTCCTCGCTATTTTGTAAACATTACATGGATAACTTCGCTGTTATGCGTGAGCAAAGTTCCTTTAATTAATTCATCGTCCCACTTTACATTTAGGCTATTTTTTTCAATTAGCAAAGTGGAGATAAAATTGTAAAGGTTGCGAGCATAAAGTTGGCTGGCATCAATTGCCACGCGCGAAGGCATATTGCTGTAGCCAATCAGCATAACCCCATATCTAACTACGGTTTTGTCAATTTCAGTAAGCGGACAGTTGCCTCCGCTTGCTGCTGCTAGATCCACAATTACGGAACCTTGTTTCATTGTTTTTACCATTTCTTCGGTAATCAGAACAGGGGCGGGGCGACCCGGAATAAGAGCGGTAGAAATTACTATATCTTGCTTTTTGATAGTTTCTGCAATTAGCTCACTTTGCTTGCGTTTGTAATCTTCACTCATTTCTTTGGCATAACCGCCACTTGCTTCGCCAGACTCGCTGGCTGCGACCTCAATAAATTTTGCACCAAGGCTTTCAACCTGTTCTTTTGCAACGGGACGCACATCAAAAGCAGAGACAACCGCGCCGAGGCGTTTTGCAGTAGCAATCGCCTGTAAGCCAGCAACACCAGCACCAAGCACCAAAACTTTTGCAGGAGCAATTGTCCCTGCCGCTGTCATCATCATAGGCACCGCTTTACCGAGTGTAGAGACGGCATCTATTACTGCGCGATAGCCTGCAAGGTTGCTCTGCGAAGAAAGAACATCCATGGATTGCGCGCGTGATATACGCGGTAATAATTCCAGTGAAAATGCAGAAATCCTACGTTGATTATATATTGCAAGTTTTTCGCGTTCGCTATGGGGATCGAGCATTCCAACGAGAATAGCATTCTCCTTCATTCTAACTAATGTATTAGAGGAGGGAGAGCGTACACATAAAACAATATCCGTATCGCTAATATTATTAGATATAGTTGCACCAGCTGATTCGTAATCAGCATCAGAAATAGACACACCCACACCAGCATTGGGTTCAACTGTTACGGTCGCACCAAGGGCAATATATTTTTTCACGGTATCAGGAGTGGCGGCAACGCGTCGTTCTCCCTCTATTTGTTCGCGCAATACAGTAATTTTCATAATTTATCCCAGCTGTCGAAATTATATCTGATGTGTAATAGTTTTTGTGCAAAACTGCAAAGAAGAAATTTATTATAGCCCGAGTCCGCCTCTGCCACCGCCACCACCTGTATCAGAAGGTGTCAGGTTGCCGAGTGAGCCGTATGACATACTTTGCACGGGAAGTCCCTCAACCGCTGGCTTGGCGATATTGCTGAAATCCATTTTGAAATTTATTTTATTTGTCGCTATATCAGCCAACACACCACCTTTTGCACCTAGTGCGGACGCACCCTGATTAACAGACTTGTCAGCCCATCCCTGTTGTGGTGTAAATTGCGCAAAAGCGCTGGTCGAACCAAGCGTCCTAAACCTGACTTTTATGAGACCGAAAGTCAATTTGCCAATAAGCCTCGACATGTGGGAAACGAAAGCATCAGCAACAGTATCAAAATGCCCTTTGTCTCCGCCACTACCACCGCCTCCACCACCACCGACGGAATTTGCTCCCATCAACATGCGCTGGGCTATTACGGCGGGATCTTCCAGTTTTGGACCGTCATTCGCAGCCATATTCTACCTAATCACCTCTATATTACTCTGCTGTATACTACAATATTTGTCGTATAAAAGCACTTTACAAATTTGTTACAATAAAAACTAGTGCTTTTAGTGCTGTAATATAAAAAAACCGCCCCTTAATCTAGGATCAAGGGGCGGTTCAGTATTGATTATACTAACTAACCAGTTTTTAGTTGAAGCGCATACGCAGAGTACAAGCAGGTGTACCACCTGGTGTTGCGCCACGAGCATAAGTATTTGCTGTGTCAGTAGCGGTAGCACCTGTAGTCATACAGTCACCAGCTACAGCACTAGCAGCAGTTGCGGTTGACCATACACCTTTACTGGTTCCAGAAAGTGTAGGGAAAATAGTATCAGCAGCAGCACCCATAGTTGCATAACCGCGTGCCTGAATGATACCAGTGTTTGGCATACCATCATCAAGTTTGCTGTCGATGTTATATGCTTCAACTGGGGTCAAACCACCACCCACTGTTGTTGCATAAGTAGCAGTTGCAGCAGCACCAGCAGTTATACCAGTTACAGAAGCAAGAGCATAATAGTTCTGACCAGCACTTGAACCAGCGAGCCAGTAGTTACCACGACCAAGTTTTGCCGCTGGTAAATATAAAGCTGCTGTCGGTGAAGCTGCTGTTTGACCAGTTGCAGCTGCAAGGCTTGTACCATAAGCACCTTCAACTAGGTTTGCATCAGCAAGATGACGCCAGATTATTAGAGTTTCGCCAACAGGAGCATTCAGGTTGGCAGCAGCAGTATCGGTGATAAGACCGTTGCCATCACCAAGACCAGTTCCAGCAGTTGCAGCACCAGTATAAGCAAAAATACCAAAAGCAGCTGCCTGACCACCAGTACCACCAGAAATATCACCTGGCATAGCATTATACTTTGTACGGAAAGTATTCATTGCAGAGTTGTATTTTTCGTACTGACCGATGGTTGAGCGAATTTCCGCCGCTTTAATCAGATCCTGTCCAACTAACACGCCACCGACAATAAGACCGATGATAACTAGTACGATGGACAACTCTATGAGCGTGAAGCCCACTTGTTTAATCAGGCTAGGATTTTGTTCCTCAGTCTGCATGATTTCTACAGTTGCAACTTTCATTTGGTAACTCCTTAATTGGTTAAATAAAGTATTCTTTAGATATATAACAGTATGGCTATATCGGTTGATGTTGAAGTAAAATTGGTTCTCTCGCTACTCATGTTATAATGAATAACAAAATAACCAGAGATTTACCAAAACTACACAGCAAAGGTTAATAATTCGTTAGTAAGTTAAAAAACTTTGATTTTATAAGGAAATAATTTTTAAATAAGTTTCTGATGATGCTCATTTTAGTTGTTTTGCTAAAATAAGAAGTCATTATTTTGCTTAATGTGTTGTTTTGATACAACACATTAAGTAGTTCAGCATGGGATATAGGTTATATTTTGCTAGAGTTTTTGAATTCTGTGGGCGATAAACCAACTTTTTCCTTAAATACACGGTTGAACGAGGCTATGGAGTTAAAGCCAACCTCAAAGCCGATAGTAGTGATTTGTTGGGCTGGCTCATTATGCAACCTCTGTTTTGCTTCTTCTATGCGGTATGAATTGATCAGGTCGTTAAAACTTTTGCCAAAATGGTGGTTTATAATGCGTGATAAATAATGTTCCCCAATGCCAATTTTTTTTGCAAGAGACGCTCGGTTCAGGCGCATTTCGCGGTATATTTTTTCATCTTTGAGTAAGGAATTGATACGCTCAACATGTGGTAGATCTAGATTGTAGTCATGTGTTGGCAGATGTGCTTTTACAATTACTTCACGAACTAAGTTTGGATAAAATACACGCAGAAGTGATGTCAGAACCAGATATATAAAAGTCAGGCGTAAAACAACAGCACTTAGCTGTGCTTGCGCCACGTTTACATATTCGGCAATGCGCAGCAAATCAACGATCAGTAAAAATAAATGTAATAAGATAAGTGATATTATCAGCCAGTATTTATGTTTCATATCTACGCTATCAGATCTGATATTACGAATGCGCGAAAAATACACCAGTAACAGCAAAAACATGAATGATGACGAAATAATATGATATAGTGAGCTGACGGAATCAGCATCAAGGCAAGATGTTTGCTGGCAAACATTACTCAGTTGCAGAATATTGGCATATAATATTGTGCTGCTTCCCAGAAGTGGTATCGCCAGCACCAGCCAATACCCCCACGATGGCAACCGCGCCATGATAAATTGGCAGATTAATAAAAAACCAAATGCTACAAGCAAGCTGTCTCCCATTAATAAGCCACCATGTACCCACATATTCGTGGCATAGTTTGGATATAGTTCCAGCAAAGGTAGAGCAAAGCCACATGCTAGAGACAGGAAATAAAGAATGGGAATAATAGTTTGTTTATTACTGCGTAACAGAGTTAGCAAAAATGCTGCAACAAACAGGCTTGGCACTAGACCAACAAGCTGCATTGCCTGTGTTAGCGTAAATACAGTTTCATTATTAAATGTCGAATCAACCATAGGTTGATATAAGCATAAAATATGTTAGTTGCCAGTGAAAACAGGCTTTCGCTTCTCATTGAAAGCATTAATGCCTTCAACGCGGTCTTTGCTATTTAGCAATAGATTATAATGATTTGATTCGGCGGAAAGAGCCTCGTTTATTGGCAAATGCACGCTATGGGTGGCGACGCGTTTAATTGCCACAACCGATAATGGCGCAGCCTTTGCTATAGCGCGCGCGCAGACGAGAGTATCCTCAATTAAGGATGCAGGTTCACAAAGTTTGTTAATTACACCCCAGTAATAGGCATCGGTAGCAGAAAAACTGCTACCAGTTAGCAATAGTTCTTTGCTGCGACGCAGCCCAATCGCTCGTGGTAAATTTTGTGTTCCACCCATACCCGGCATGATGCCGAGAGTAGCTTCGGGTAGAGCAAAATGCGCCGTTTTAGAAGCGTAAATAAAATCACATCCCAGAGCTAATTCCAAGCCACCACCATATGCCGCGCCATTTATCGCTGCAATAACTGGAATCTGGCAATCCATTATGGAGTGTAAAGCCCCCCTGAACTTCTGGTGTTGGATCTGCCAAGATGCTGTATCCATACCACGGCGTTCTTTTAAGTCAGCTCCTGCGCAAAAGGCTTTTTCTCCATCGCCAGTTAGAATGACCGCCCGTATATTTTTAGCTAATTTAGAAAAAACATCCTTTAATTCCAATGCCATTTGTGAATTTAGGGCATTGGCAAATTTCGGGCGCGAAAGGGTAATTATGGCAATATTACCGTCACTAACTGCGTATTTAACTGTAGGCTCCGATGTCATGACACTTAAAATACTTGAATATTCACAAAAAACCACTAAATAAGTGTTCAAAGTAGCAAATCTTGCAAGTGGGTTTGCAGCAAAGTTTTATTATCATTTTTTTACTCAGAGAATTAATTATGACCTTACCTTTGATGCCTAAAGCGACCGCCGTGTGGTTGGTTGAAAATACAGCCCTTACTTTTGAACAGATTGGTGATTTCTGCGGAATGCACCCTCTGGAAGTGCAAGGTATTGCTGATGGTGATGTATCAGGTGGAATTCGTGGCAATGATCCAATAGCCAGTGGGCAGCTTTCCAGAGAGAATATTGCTGAATGTGAAAAAGATGCAGATAAACGCCTTGAAATGCTCGGCACTGCTAAACAGTATATCATGCAGAAAACCAAAGGTAGTCGCTATACTCCTGTGGCACGCCGTCAGGATAAACCAGATGCGATTGCATGGCTGGTGAAAAATTTCCCAACTATGACAGACGGACAGATTGCTAAGTTGGTGGGAACTACCAAAAACACTATTTCTGCGGTGCGCGGAAAAACCCATTGGAATAGCAGTAATATCCGTCCACGTGACCCAGTGTTGCTTGGTTTATGCACCCAAACCCATCTTGATGCAGCAGTTGCCAGCATCAAACCATCTGCGGAAGCAAAAGAGGCTTAGTTTTTTCTAAAACTAGCCATCTTCCAAATGTAGTAGCAACGATACGCCAATCATGTTGGCGACAAGTGCTGGTGTCCATGCTGCGAGCATGGTGGGAATTGTTCCTGCTGCGCCGAAGGCAAAAATAATATCGGTGAAGAAGTGCATCAAAAAGCCAGTGGTCACACCAGATACTATCAAAATCCCGATTTTCCCACGCCGTGGTGAGCGTAGTGAAAACACCGCAGCAATTAACACCGTTCCAATCATCAGGAACGGGTTGGCGAGCAAAGTGTGCCAGTAAAGCTTGTGTTTCAGTGCCGAAAATCCTGCGCTTTCCAGCATGCTTATGAAAGCTGGCAAATGCCAGAAAGAGATTGTTTCTGGCGAGGCAAAACTATCTTGAATATGTTCCAGAGTCAGAGTGGTCGGTAACTCATATTCCATCATAACTTCTGGCGGTTTACTGGGAACAGATCGAATTACCTCTGTTAGGCGCAATGATTTATCTTTTAATATTGCATGCTGCGCATCCAACCTTTCAACAAATTTTTTGTTTTTATCAAATGCAAAAATTATAACTTTGGCAAATGACATATCATTTTGCAGCAATTTAGCGGAGTAAATAATATGTTCGCTAATATTGCTATTTGGGTCATCACTATTTTCTAGTTGTCTAAGCCATAAACCTGATGACGAAACGGCAAGCAGATTAGATCGACCAGAAATATATTTTGCTTCAATCTGTTCGTTGCGCATCATAAGTGCAGCAGCAAACGGATTAAAAAGACTAGTCATAAACACGCCGATGGTAAACACCACTACCATAGCAGGGGCAAGAAATTGCCATACCGATATACCAGCCGATCTTGCAATCACGAGTTCTTGCGTTCTTGTTAGGCGGGTCAGAGCCATCATGCTGCCGATTAGCATTGCATAAGGCATTAGCTTAATAACAAAGCTCGGCATTTTGAGCAGGGTAAGGGTTATTATTACATGAAATGCTACACCGTCACGTCCAGAGGCGCGGCGTATCATCTCCACCACGTCAATAAGAGAGGTTATGGCAATCAAACCAAATAATGCGAGCATTATAGATAGTATAAAATGCTTGCCGATATAGCGTGATAATGTCCAAGGCAATTTCATGCTGTTCTTTCCCTATTGGAAATATGATCGCTAATTATCCAGCTCATTATAAAAGCAGGTATCAGCAGGGTAAGATAAGCAACTGGAATCATCATCGGCTGCACTGACATCATGCCACGGATACCAACAGCAGAAAATAGCAATATAGTGGCTATTACTACAGCAATGGTTATGCGTTGCCACTGTCCGCGCCTATTAAACTGACCAGAAAATAATGTAGCAAGTGCGAGTAAGGTTAAACTTAAATTGTATGCTGGCCAAACGATGCGTTGATGTGCTTCTGCGCGGCGTTTCATAATATCAGCGGGCGTTAGGTCTTTTTCATCAGTAAAGCCTAATAATTCAGACAAAAATAATTCCTGTACATCAGGTTTTCTAGCATTCATGGAGTTAGTATAAAAACTTATATCCAGTGTATAGCTTTCAAAATTTAGAAACGCTAAACGACCATCAGTCATTTCTTGTCTATTGCCGTTTTCCAGCAAAAATCTTGGACCTTGTGGTGTTTCTACTAGGCGACCTGATTCTGCCATCATGGTGATAGATTTATTGGGTTGTTTACTGTTTTGTTGCCTATTGTCATGCACTAAAATTCCGTGAAGTTTACCGTCAGCATCACGTTCACGGATGAATACAGTCAGCCCATCTACAGGGTTGCTGAATACCCCTTCCTGCACTAATAGCGATACATATTTATCGCGTAAAATATACTGCATGTCTTTGAATTGTTTGTAACTCACTGGCTGTAGATAAAATGCGATGCCGTAGGTCAGTAATGTAACTATAGTTGCTACTATTATTGCTGGGCGCGCCAGCCGCCAACGGCTAAGTCCCATAGCCTGCATAACCACCAACTCGCTATCGCTCGTAAGTTTATTATAAGTGAACAGCACCGCGCAAAATATGGCAGGTGGAAAAATCATCATTAGCAGTGATGGAATAAGCAATAAAGTGAGGTTCAGGAATACGGTGATGGATACACCCTGATTGACGATAAATTCAACAAAGCGCAACGCTTGCGTCAGCCATACGATACTGGTAAGACTGATGGTAATAAGCAGAGTCGAATGGACAAGATGCTTGATTATATATTTATTATAACGATACATACCCACAGTTTTTAGCTGGGAAAAATTATAAAGGGAATACAAATGAAAATAAATTTTATCGAACGGGCAGCAACCACAACTGATAAAGCAGTAATTTTTTTGGTTGGTGAGGATAAAAAACTCTCAAGCGAGGCTGGGACCTTAGATAAAAAAGCTAATGGGTTGCTCACTAAGGCTATGGCAAGCGCAGATTTTTCTGGCAAGCGCGGGAAATATCTAGCGGTTAATCTAGCGCAAGGCGCGCGCGCGGACTATGCTATATTGGCTGGCACTGGTGCTGCAAAAACTTTGGATGCAACGGCTTTAGAAAATATTGGTGGCGGTGTTGTTCCTAAGCTAAATAGTTTGCGCGTGGCATCGGCGACTTTAGTGCTAGAAAGTGCAAAAATTGGTAATTTGAGTTCTGCAGAGGCTGCTGCTAGAATTGCTAATGGTGCAAGGCTTCGCAGCTATAATTTTGACAAATATTTCACCAAAAAAACTGATGATGAAAAACCAACTTTAAAAAGTTTTACAGTTGCACTTGCTGGCTCTAAGGCTGCTGCAAAGCCATATGCCGAGCTTTCTGCAATTACGGATGGGGTTTTATTTACCCGCAATCTGGTGAGCGAGCCAGCTAATATTATCAATCCTGAAACTCTAGCTGAACAATGCAAAACTTTAGAAAAGCTGGGTGTTGAAGTAGAAGTTCTTGGTGAAGAAGAAATGTACAAATTAGGTTTTGGTGCGTTGCTTGGTGTTGGTCAGGGTTCTGCTATTGAATCACAATTAGTGATTATGAAATGGAATGGTCTGGGCAAAAATTCAAAGGCTGCTCCGCTTGCTTTTGTTGGCAAAGGTGTAACGTTTGACACGGGTGGCATCAGCATAAAACCAGCTGGCGGAATGGAAGAAATGAAGTGGGATATGGGTGGTGCAGGTGTGGTGATAGGGTTGATGAAAGCTCTCGCTGGGCGCAAAGCCAAAGTAAATGCTGTGGGTGTGGTTGGTTTGGTAGAAAATATGCCAAGTGGCAACGCGCAGCGCCCTGGGGATGTGGTTAAATCTTATTCAGGGCAAACAATCGAAGTGCTAAATACTGATGCAGAAGGTCGTTTGGTGCTTGCCGATGCTTTATGGTACACACAAAAACATTTCAAACCAAAATTCATTGTTGATTTAGCAACCTTGACTGGCGCGATTATAGTTGCGCTTGGAACATCACGAGCAGGATTATTTTCTAATGATGACAAACTTGCAGAACAGATTTTCAAAACTGGCACAAAAGTTGGTGAAGAAGTTTGGCGTTTACCTCTTGCTGAAGTGTATGACAAACAAATTAATTCCGACATAGCCGACATGCAGAATATTGGCAAAGACCGTGAGGCTGGTTCAATCACCGCTGCCCAATTCCTGCAACGTTTTGTAAATAAAACGCCATGGGCGCATCTGGATATTGCAGGTGTTGCTTGGAGCAAAAAAGATAGCGATATTACTCCAAAAGGTGGCACAGGCTATGGCGTTCGCTTGCTGAATCAGTTGATTGAGGATTACTACGAGTAGTGATGTGACCACCGTCCAATTTTACCACCTCACCACCACACCGTTAGAGCGTGCATTGCCAAAATTATTGGAGCGTGCGCTTTCTGGCGGATATCGTGTTTGTCTGGCGGCTGAATCTGATGCGCGTGTGGAGCAGCTTAATCAACTGTTATGGACTTATGATCCCGATAGTTTTTTGCCACATGGCAGCGATAAAGATGAATTGCCAGAAGAACAGCCTATATTGTTATCTACAGGCATAAATACACTTAATTCTGCAAATTTATTGGTGGTGACTGATGGGCGTAGTGTTAAAGAAGAAAAATTTGAGCGTGTTCTTGACATTTTTGATGGAAATGATGTTCAGGCAACTGCAGCAGCGCGCATACGTTGGGCTGAATATAAAGATATAGGTCATGAGCTTACCTATTTTAGCCAGAATGAGCAGGGTGGATGGCAGAAAAAGGCTTAGAGCATTTTTCATTTAATCCTACACTGCGTTAACCTTCGTCTCGTGTAGTTTTTCTACACTTCGCCTCGGTTGCCTTGTGTAGACTTAAAGCAAAAACGCTCTGATGTTCCGAAAAAACCTTGAATTTTGGGTAAAAACACCATAAAAGAAGGCTCAACTTAAAATTAGAGACTATTGTGGCGTTATCATTCCAACAGATGATTTTGAATTTGCACCAGTTTTGGGCAAATCAAGGCTGTGTTATTTTGCAGCCTTATGATATGGAGGTGGGGGCAGGGACATTCCACCCTGCAACAGCTTTGCGCGCGCTTGGAACAAAAGATTGGAAAGCTGCTTATGTGCAGCCATCACGTCGTCCGAAGGATGGGCGTTATGGTGAAAATCCAAACCGCTTGCAGCATTATTATCAATATCAGGTGATACTAAAACCTTCGCCCGATAATATTCAGGAATTATATTTAGAGAGTCTGAAGATGTTGGGCATTGACCCGATGCAGCATGATATTCGCTTTGTTGAAGATGATTGGGAATCGCCGACTCTAGGAGCATGGGGCTTAGGTTGGGAGGTTTGGTGTGATGGAATGGAAGTTACGCAGTTTACTTATTTCCAGCAGGTCGGTGGCATTGAATGCAAGCCAGTTTCAGGCGAGATTACCTATGGTCTAGAGCGTCTTGCCATGTATATTCAAGGCAAGGAAAATGTGTACGATCTTGATTTTAATGGCGCAGGCGTTAGCTATGGCGAAGTATTTTTGCAAAATGAAAAAGAATTTTCTGCTTATAATCTTGAATATGCTGACACTGAACAATTGCTGCGTCAATTTGAGGATGCGGAAAAAGAATGTAACTCATTGCTTGCAAAAAATTTGCCGCTTCCTGCATATGACCAATGTATAAAAGCCTCGCATCGATTTAACCTGCTTGATGCACGCGGAGTTATTTCGGTGACGGAACGAGCTGCTTATATAGGTCGCGTGCGCGCCCTAGCAAAAGGCTGTTGTGAAAGTTATGTAAACACCCAAACTGTCATACCGACGCAAGTCGGTATCCAGAATATATGAGCAGTGCATATGTTTATATTTTGGCAAGTAAAAGAAATGGTACATTATATATTGGGGTTACGAATAATATCACTCGTAGGGTGTGGGAGCATAAGCAAGGATTGGCAGAAGGTTTTACTAGAAAATATAAGGTACATGCACTTGTATATGTTGAGTGTTTTGAGAGAATTGATGAAGCTATTTATCGTGAAAAACAACTTAAAGAATGGAAGCGTATTTGGAAATTGGAGCTTATTGAAAAATGTAATCCAGAATGGAATGATTTATATGAAACACTCTAACTGGATACCGACTTGCGTCGGTATGACGGCTGTGGGGTGTGTTGTATGACGCAGCCGAATCTGTGGATTATAGACGCATTTACAGATGTTGCTTTTCGCGGAAACGCAGCAGCGGTGTATTTGTTGTCTGAATTTTCCGATGATAAACAATTACAATTGCTGGCGATGCAAGCAAATTTGTCGGACACTGCCTTTGTGGTTCATAAACTCGCTTCTAATTATGATTTGCGCTGGTTTACACCTGAAACTGAAGTGAAATTATGTGGTCATGCCACACTCGCAGCAGCGCATGTTTTAGTGCAGACTGGGCAAGCTAAAGCTGGTGACGTAATCACCTTCAATACGCTTAGTGGGGTATTAAAAGCAAAAATACTCAAAGATGGTATAGAACTTGATTTTCCAACTCTTGCGGGAAGTGTTGCCAAACCTGATTCTGCACTAAAGGCTCTGGGCGTTGATATTGTCGCTTGTGAAAAAAATCGTGATGATTTTCTGGTTGAGGTAAAAGATTTTGATACACTACTCGCAATCAAGCCCGACATGAAAAAACTTGCCAAAATTGACGCACGCGGAGTTATTGTAACAACCGCTAACGGTGTTGACGGCTATGATTTTGCTTCACGCTTTTTTGCGCCTGCAATAGGCATTAACGAAGACCCTGTGACAGGTTCGGCGCATTGTTTCCTAGCTCCATACTGGGTAAAAAAACTGGGGAAAAACAAATTCCACGCTTTGCAGGCATCACGCGCACGCGGTGTTCTAGACGTAACGCTTGCTGGTGACCGCACACTTATCAAAGGCAATTGCGTTACGACTATCAAGGGTACAATAAATTTTTCACAAAAACCAACAAACTCAAAAAATAAAAAGGAACTTCAAGCATGATGCTTACTATGCTCCACAGCAAACTGCACCGCGCCCGCGTTACGCATAGCGAACTGCATTACAATGGCTCAATCGGCATTGATAAAGAGCTGCTCGAGCGCACAGGGATTTTAGCAGGACAACAGGTTGATGTTCTTAACGTGAATAATGGAGAGCGTTTTACGACTTATGCTATTGAAGAAGAAGCAGGTAGCAAGCGCATAGGCGTGTATGGAGCGGCGGCACATCTGGTTGATCCTGATGATTTGGTTATCATAATTGCCTACGCGCAAATGGCACCAGAAGAAGCAAAAACTTATAAGCCAGTGGTTTTGATTATGGATGAAAATAACAACGTGGTGGAAAATGCCTGATCCAATTTTATTTGTCATCCCGAACGTATGTGAGGGATCTTTACAAAGACGAGATTCCTCGTCGCTGCGCTCGCTCGGAATGACAGGAGCAGCAAATGCCTGATTTTTTACTTGAGCTTTTTTCTGAAGAAATTCCAGCGCGGATGCAGCAGGATGCGCTCGCGCATCTGCAGAATTCTTTGCAAAAATCTTTGAGTGTTGCTGCAAGTGAAGGATTTGTTACACCACGTCGTCTTGCAGTGATAATAAAAAATCTGCCAGCAACTCAACCTGACGTGACTACTGAACTAAAAGGACCAAAGATAGATGCGCCAGAAGCTGCGCTGAATGGGTTTTTGAAGAAAAATAATCTTGAATACGGAAAATTAGAAAAGCGCGATGGCGTATTTTTTGCCACCACTTTTCAAAAAGGGAAGCAGACTGCGGAAATTATAAAAACCATCATTGAGGAAATACTGGAAAAATTCCCATGGCAAAAATCTATGCGTTGGGGCAGTGGCAGCAGTACATGGGTGCGCCCGCTACATAATATACTTTGCATTTTTGATGGTAAAATTGTTCCTGTGGAATTTGCAGGTGTTAAGGCTTCCAATGTAACTTATGGACACCGTTTTTTAGCACCGCAGGCAATCACCATCAACAAGCCAGAAGAATATGAAACTGCTTTAGAAAAGGCTTTCATAATTGCCAACCGAGATAAGCGTAAAGCTGAGATTTTCAAGCAGGCGGAGGCGGTTTCTGCTGCCAAAAATTTAAGCGTTAAAAAAGACGATGCGTTGCTCGAAGAAGTTGTTGGATTGGTTGAATATCCACAAATATTGGTGGGTAAAATTGACGATAAATTCATGGATCTGCCACCTGAAGTTCTCACCATGGTGATGCGCGCGCACCAGAAATATTTTGCCCTTATACCCTCTCCCTCTGGGAGAGGGCAGGGTGAGGGCATCTCACCATACTTCCTCATCACCTCCAATATGAAAACTGAGGATGGTGGCAAGGCAATTATTGCGGGTAATGAGCGTGTGTTGCGTGCGCGTTTTGCTGATGCTCGCTTCTTTTGGGATAGTGACCGCAAAAAACCACTCTCTGACTGGGCGGAAGGTCTAAAAACTGTGACCTATCATGCGAAACTGGGAACAGTGGCGGATAAGGTTGAACGGGTTAAAATCATTGCGCTGGCACTGGTAGATTATATTCTAAATGCAGATAAAACTCTGGTTGCTCGTGCAACCGAACTTTGCAAAGCAGATCTGGTTACAGGTATGGTCGGTGAATTTGCTGAGTTGCAAGGCATCATGGGGCGGTATTACGCTATGCAACAAAATGAACCTCAAGAAGTTGCCGATGCCATTCGTGACCATTATAAACCACAAGGGGCAGGGGATAGTGTTCCCACTGCGCCAGTTTCAATCTGTGTGGCACTGGCGGATAAATTTGATATTGTATTTAGCATGCGGTCGATGGATGAAACTTTACCTACAGGTTCAAAGGATCCATATGCGGTGCGTAGAGCAATGCTTGGTATAAATTATATTATTGAAAGGCACGGCATTAAAATTCCACTTAGGCTTTTTCCTAAAAAGATATTTGGTGATGCTACGCAGAATAAATTTGATAAAATTAAAGATAATTATATTCAACGATTAAAAATAAAAGAATCTGGAAAATTAGTGGTTGTTCTGGAAGATGATTTGCTTAAATTTGCAACTGATCGCCTGAAAGTACAGCTTAAAGACTCTAACATTCGTCATGATGTTATTGATGCAGTCATCGCCAACGGTGACGATGATTTAGTGCGGATAGTTGCTCGCGCTAAGGCGCTACAGGAATTTCTGGCAACTGATGATGGAAAAAACCTGCTTGCTGCTTATAAACGCGCAGTGAATATTTTGAATATTGAAGAGAAAAAAGATTCTCACAAATATTCTAGTAAAGAACTGGAAGAATCATCTCTGGTAGAAGACGCGGAAAAGTCATTGGTGGCAGCCTTAAGCAATGCCTCGCAAATAGAAAAAATGCTTAAAAATGAACAATATAAAGAAGCAATGACTATGCTTGCGACACTTCGTTCACCTGTTGATTTGTTTTTTGAAAAAATCATGGTAAACGTAAAGGATAATGAATTGCTACGCAGTAACAGATTACGCTTGCTTGATCGCATAAGAACATTAATTGATGGCATAGCTGATTTTTCGAAAATTGAAGGGTAAAAAAATGAACGCACAAACAACTACACAAAGAAAAGAAAATATGTCTAAAAAATTGGTTTATAGCTTTGCTGGCGGAGCTTCGGATGGCAATGGCAGTATGCGTAATTTGTTGGGTGGTAAAGGCGCGAATCTAGCAGAGATGTGTTCTCTTGGTTTGCCTGTTCCTCCCGGATTTACCATCACCACGGAAGTATGCGTTGGTTATTACACCAATGGAAAAACACTACCTGATGGTTTGCAGAAGCAAGTTTCAGATGCGCTTTTGGCAGTAGAAAAAGATGTTGGCGCGAAATTTGGTGACGGCGAAAATCCATTGCTGCTTTCGGTGCGTTCTGGCGCACGCGCTTCTATGCCGGGGATGATGGATACAGTGCTGAATCTGGGTTTGAATGACGTAACCGCGAAGGCACTAGCGAAGAAAACTGGCAATGA
The DNA here is from genome assembly GCA_025464625.1 of Rickettsiales bacterium. Taxonomy (GTDB): domain Bacteria; phylum Pseudomonadota; class Alphaproteobacteria; order Rickettsiales; family SXRF01; genus SXRF01. Next base: position 388,362 of record JAOAUZ010000002.1, read on the forward strand.
ACGCTTTGCTTATGATAGCTATCGTCGCTTTATACAGATGTATTCTGATGTGGTGCTTGAAGTTGATCATTATTATTTCGAAGAAATGCTCGAGCAAAAAAAGCGTGACCGTGATATTGAGCTTGATACTGAACTTACCGCGCAGGATTTGAAAGAGCTGGTTAGTGAGTATAAAGCTAAAGTTGCAGAGGAACTCGGAACACCATTTCCTGATGATGTAAATGCGCAGCTTTGGGGTGCAATTCAAGCCGTGTTTAATTCGTGGATGAATCCGCGTGCCAATACTTATCGCCGTTTGCACGATATTCCTGAAAGCTGGGGAACGGCTGTTACTGTGCAGTCCATGGTGTTCGGCAATATGGGAAATGATTGTGCAACAGGCGTTGCTTTCACTCGTAATCCGTCAACTGGTGAGCGTAAATATTATGGTGAGTTTCTAGTAAATGCACAGGGCGAAGACGTTGTTGCTGGAATTCGCACACCGCAGCCACTTGATGAAATGCCAGCAGTAATGCCAGATGTTTACAAGCAGCTCACTGCGGTTTTTGATAAGCTGGAAGCGCATTATCGCGACATGCAGGATATTGAATTTACCATCCAGAATGACAAATTATGGATGCTACAAACTCGTAACGGCAAACGTACTGCTGCTGCTGCGGTAAAAATCGCGGTGGATATGGTGGCTGAAAAAGTCATTACGCAGGCGGAAGCAATTAAACGCATTGATCCACTCTCGCTTGATCAGCTACTTCATCCAACCCTTGACCCTAAAGCTAAAAAAACAGTTATAGCAACAGGGCTTCCTGCCTCACCGGGGGCAGCTTCAGGAAAGGTGGTTTTCACCGCTGAAGATGCAGAGGCGATGGCACTTGAGCATAAAGAAAAAGTTATATTGGTGCGCATCGAAACCTCACCAGAAGATATTCACGGAATGCACGCAGCGCAAGGGATCCTCACTGCGCGCGGTGGTATGACCAGTCACGCAGCAGTGGTGGCGCGTGGTATGGGTAAGCCTTGTGTTTCTGGTGCTGGCGACCTGCGTATTGATTATGCGAAGAAGGAACTTAAAGCAGGAAGCGTTACCATAAAAGAAGGCGATATTATCACCATTAATGGTGGCACGGGTGAAGTGATGCTGGGTTTGATTGCAACTGTGCAGCCGGTTCTGTCAGAAGATTTTAACACGCTGATGGGCTGGGCGGATGAAACGCGTACCCTTAAAGTTCGTACCAATGCAGAAACACTGATGGATGCTGCTGTTGCTCGTAAATTTGGCGCGGAAGGTATTGGGCTGTGCCGTACTGAACACATGTTCTTTGACGCGCAGCGCATCATCGCTATGCGTGAAATGATTGTGGCGCAAAATGTGGAAGGGCGTAAGGCTGCGCTCTCCAAACTTCTTCCAATGCAGCGCAATGATTTCGTAGAATTATTCCGCATTATGAGTGGTCTGCCTGTTACTATTCGTTTGCTTGACCCGCCATTGCATGAATTTTTACCACACACTGAAGAAGATATAAAACAAGTGGCAAGTGCAGCCGGTGTTAGCGTGGAAACTGTGCGTCACCGCGCGCATGAGCTGAAAGAACAAAACCCGATGCTTGGGCATCGCGGTTGCCGCCTCGGCATTACCTATCCTGAGATTTATGAGATGCAGGCACGGGCGATTTTTGAAGCAGCAGCACTCATCATTAAAGAAGGTAAGGAAAACGTGATTCCAGAAATTATGATTCCGCTGGTGATGATGCCGAAGGAATTAGAAATTCTGAAAGCTCTGGTGGATAAAACCGCGAGCGAAGTTATGAAAGAAAAGAATGTAAAAATTGAATATATGGTGGGAACGATGATAGAGCTACCACGCGCTGCTCTGCGTGCTGGTGAAATCGCAAATTCTGCCGAGTTTTTCAGTTTCGGCACGAATGATTTGACGCAGACTACACTGGGCATTTCGCGTGATGATTCGGCATCTTTCATTGAGGCTTATAAAAAGCAAGGGATTGTTGAGCAAGATCCATTTGTATCGCTGGATCAATCTGGTGTTGGCGAGCTTATCGAAATGGCTGCGCAGCGCGGACGTAAAACTAATCCTGATTTGAAATTGGGAATTTGTGGTGAACATGGTGGCGATCCTGCATCTATTGCCTTCTGCCAGAAAGCTGGACTCACTTATGTTTCCTGCTCGCCATACCGCGTTCCAGTAGCAAGGTTGGCTGCAGCGCAAGCTGCTTTATAGATTATTTATGGTTGTAAAAGTCCGTTTTGCCCCATCTCCTACTGGTTATTTGCATCTTGGCAACGTGCGCACTGCGCTTGTCAACTATCTGTTTGCGCGTAAAACTGGTGGTGAGTTCTGGCTTAGGATTGATGACACTGATACAGATCGTTCCAAGGTGGAATATGAAGATGCACTCAAAGAAGATCTCGTATGGCTTGGTATAAAATGGGATGGGTTTTTTAAGCAGTCGGACAAATTCGCGCAGTATGAAATAGCCAAACAAAAACTCATTGCCTCAGGAAGGCTCTATCCTTGTTATGAAACGCAGGAAGAATTGGATGTGCAGCGTAAAATGCAGGCTTCGCGCAGTCTTCCACCGATTTATAATCGTGCTAGCTTGAAACTAACTGATGAACAAAAAGCAAAATATGAAAATGAAGGGCGCAAACCGCACTATCGTTTTCTGCTCGAAGACAAACCAATAATCTGGCAGGATTTGATTCGTGGTGAAGCAAAATTTCAGGCAACTCACATGAGCGACCCTGTGTTGGTGCGCGAAGATGATGTTCCGCTTTATACTTTTGCTTCGGTGGTGGATGATGGTGAAATGGGAATCACTCATATTGTGCGTGGCGAAGACCATGTTTCTAACACTGCTGTGCAGGTGCAGATTTTTGAGGCTTTGGGCTATACATTGCCAGTATTTGGGCATCTGGCACTGCTAAAAACCAAAGAAGGTGAGATGTCAAAACGGGTAGGTGGCAATGATATCCGCACGCTCCGCGAAAACGGCATCATGCCGATGGCGATTAATTCTCTACTGGCACATATCGGAACGTCGGATTCCGTTGAACCATATTTGGAATTGAACGAGTTGGTAAAAACATTTGATTTCAAAAAATTTGGTCGCGCACCTGCCAATTATGATTCAGCAGAACTAGAAAAATTAAATGAAAAATTACTGCACAAGTTACCATTTTCAGAAGTAAAATCGTTAATTCCTTTCGCGGATGAAAAATTCTGGAATTCAATCCAAGCGAACTTAAAAAACATCACCGAAGCAAAAATTTGGTGGGATATTATGCATGGCGAGGTATCGGCAGATTTGAATTCTGAAGATTGTACTTTCTTGCAGAAAATCCTCATTCTCCTGCCTATTGAACCGTGGAATGAATCCACTTGGGATGTATGGCTTGCTGCTATAAAGCCAACAACTGACCGCAAGGGCAAAGATTTATTCATGCCTATCCGTAAAGCACTCACAGGCTTGGATCATGGACCAGAATTTAAAAAACTATTGCCGCTACTTGGTCGTGATAAAACAGTAAAAAGATTAACTATATGACCATTCAACTATACAACACCCTCACTCGCAAAAAAGAGGAATTAAATCCTGCGGACGCTAAAAACGTGCGGATGTATGTGTGCGGACCAACGGTTTATGATCGCCCACATCTGGGCAATGCCCGATCGGTGGTGGTGTATGATGTTTTATATCGTTTGCTGTGCCATGTTTACGGCAAAGAGTATGTCACTTATGTGCGCAATATCACTGATGTTGATGATAAAATAAACGCTGCTGCTAAAGCAAATAATGAGCCTATTTCTGCTCTAACCAAGCGGGTGGAAGGCTGGTTTCATGAAGATATGGGAGCATTAAATTGTTTGCTGCCAACTCATGAGCCACATGCCACTGACCATATCAAAGAAATGATAACTATAATTGAAAAGCTGATTGCTGGCGGGCATGCTTATGTTTCGCAGGGGCATGTGCTGTTTCGCGTGGCGAGTTATAAGGATTACGGGCAGCTTTCTGGGCGCAAATTAGAAGATTTAATCGCAGGTGCGCGGGTGGGGGTAGAAAGCTATAAAGAACATGCTGGCGATTTTGTGCTATGGAAACCAGCGGATAGCGAAGATGACTCAAGCAGCGTTTTTGCTTCACCTTGGGGTGCTGGTCGCCCTGGGTGGCATATTGAATGTTCAGCGATGAGCAGCAAATATCTGGGTGATGATTTTGATATTCACGGTGGTGGTGCAGATTTGATGTTCCCGCATCATGAAAATGAAATAGCGCAGAGCTGCTGCGCTGCGCCAAAATCTAAATTTGCAAAAACATGGGTGCATAATGGTTTCCTCACCGTGAATGGCGAAAAAATGAGTAAATCACTCGGCAATTTTACTACGGTGAAGGATTTACTGGACAAAGGAGTACGCGGTGAGGTGATACGTCTAGCATTTCTCATGACCAAATATAATGAACCACTAGACTGGAGTGACAAGTTGCTTGATGACGCAAAGAGTACATTAGATCACTGGTACAGAAACAAAGGTTTGCAGGAATCAAATGGGATTAAAATCTATTATGATTCTCTACCTCCATTAAATTCAATGTTTTTAATGAGTTTGCAAAACGACCTTAATACTCCTATGGGCATATCTCTTATGTATACTGCTGCTCCTGACGATCGTCAGGCGATGGCTAACTTGCTTGGTATATTGCAATATTCAGCTGATGAGTGGTTTAAGGGCGGTGGTAGCACAGATAAAACCGAAAAACTATTCAATGCAGCTAAGGCTAGAGGAATTGATAGAGTCCCTGGGCAAGACTATGCAAAGTCAGAAGAAGAATTGATTAGTCGTATGATAGAATCGCGTAGTATGGCAAAATTAGCTAAAAACTGGGCGCAGGCGGATGGTATTAGAAAAGACCTTGCAGAACAAGGAATTATACTGGAAGACCGCCCTGACGGCACGACCGACTGGCGCAGGGAATAATTTTCCTATTGCCCTTGAAAGTATAGGCATAAAAGTGTATATTATTCCTTCGGAGGACAGATAAAACATGAAATCAAGTTTGAAGACTGAGATTGCTCCAATAGCTTCTAATACTAATGTACCAATTCCTGCAAGCCCGTCATCGCCTGATGGGTTGCGTCGTTATTTGCAGGACATTACAAAGTTTCCAGTGCTTGAACAGAAAGAAGAATACGAACTTTCCAAGCGTTGGCACGATCATGGTGACATGTCGGCAGCGCACCGCCTTGTTACCAGCCATTTGCGCTTGGTGGCAAAGATAGCCTTCCGTTATCGCGGTTATGGTTTGCCAATGGGTGAGCTGATTGCCGAGGGTAATATTGGCATGATGCAAGCGGTAAAACGCTTTGAACCAGATAAAGGTTTCCGCCTTTCCACTTATGCTATGTGGTGGATTCGTGCAGCTATTCAGGAATATATTTTGCGTTCATGGTCAATGGTAAAAATCGGCAGTAGCGCAGCGCAGAAACGACTATTTTTTAATCTTCGTAAAATCAAAAGCAAAATCGGTGCGATTGGCGAGCGCGGAATGACGCATGAGCAGGTTGGTGACGTTGCTAAAATTCTTGATGTGACGCGTGAGGAAGTGATCGATATGGATCAGCGCATGTCAGGTAGTGATGTTTATCTGAATAGCGCAATTTCTGCTGATGGTGATGGTGAAAAAATGGATTTGCTGGTTGAGCCAGCAGAAAGCCACGAAGCTGTGTTAGTGCAGCGCGAGGAGCAGCAAGGTAGGCAGGCACTCCTTACCAGCGCAATGGCAAAACTAAGTGAGCGTGAGCGTGATATTATACAGCGTCGCAGGCTTAAAGATGAGCCAGATACGCTGGAAGATTTAAGCCAGATTTATAACATTTCCCGCGAGCGCGTGCGCCAGATTGAAGTTCGGGCGATGGAAAAGCTGCAAAAGGAAATGCTGGGCAAGGTTGCAGCGTGAGTTTCTCTGCTTTAAAAAAAATATTTGCAGCAGATCCTTTTCAGATTCCTGCCCATGAGGCTTATGTTGCTCTGGTGAATCAGGCTAGGAAGCCGTTTTTTTATCAGGAATGTGGCGTTGCTGACACTCTGGACGGCAGGTTTGATGTTATCGTTCTGCATATATTTTTGCTCACCCAGCGTTTGAAAAATGAATCACCAGAGTTCATCCGCGCTTTGTGGGAAGTGTTTTTCTCGGATATGGACAGAAGCCTGCGTGAAATGGGCGCAAGCGACACAGGAATTGGCAAGCGCGTTAAAAAAATGGCGCAGGCATTTTATGGGCGGATTGATGCTTACGAAAAAACTGTAGCAAATAAAGATGATTTTAAGGATAGTTTAGCACGCAATTTATATCGCAGTGCAGAGGTGAATGAAACACATCTCGCCTGCTTAATTTCCTACGTTTCCCGCAATTTGGAGCATCTGAAAAAACAGGATGTTTTAGCAATAGTTAAAGGTGATTTGAAGTTTTGTGATTAGGATAACTTCCCACTCAACTTCTCATAAGGCAACACCCTAGAAACATCTCCGAGTGCAGAAATTGTTGGCTTTCCGCTGGCTATTTGTTTTGCAAGGCGCAGCAATTGTTCTTTATTTACGGCATTTATTTTTTCTATTATGCCGCTTGCCTGACGATATTCGCCGAATAGTAAGAGGTGTCTGCCTATCCAAGTAGCAATAGTTTGCGGGTTTTCGCGTGCCATGAGCAGCTCGGCTTTTTGTTGGTTTTTGGCGCGGGTTATTTCTTTATCAGAAATATCTTTCGCCATATCTGCAATTTGTTCGCAGAGTACCGCCGAAAGTTCCGCTGCTTTATCGGGAGCAGCAGCGGCATACACGCTCATCATTCCCAAATCTTCATAGGCGGATGCCATAGCGTAAACTGTGTAAGCCAGCCCACGTTTTTCACGCACTTCCTGAAAAAGGCGTGAGGACATGCCACCACCCAAAATCGTTGAGTATAATTGTAATGCATAATAATCAGGTGAGTGCATGGAAACCGCAGGCAAGCCGATAAGCAGATGCAACTGCTCAAAATCCGCGGTGACGCGGTTGTCACCACCTATATATTTTGCTGTTTCAAAACTTTTTCCATTTTCCACTTTGGGCAGGGCAAAAAATCGTTCCACCAGCGCAACAAAATCAGCGTGCTGAATATTGCCTGCTGCGGTTATAATCATGCGCTGCGGGCGGTAATGTTTTGTCATGTAATTTCGTAAATCATCGCTAGTATAAGCAGCGACTTTATCAGCTGTGCTTAAAATTGAGCGACCAAGAGGTTGCCCCGCAAAGGCGGTGCTATCAAAATAATCAACAATTAGCTCATCAGGCGTGTCTTGGTACATGGCGATTTCCTGAATAATCACCTCTTTTTCGCGCACCAGTTCACTCTCTTCAAAAGTGGAATTCTGCATAATATCGGCAAGAACATCCACAGCTAGAGCTACATTCTGTTTTAGAACCTTTGCGTAATAAACTGTAAGTTCCATTCCAGTATAGGCGTTTAATTGCCCGCCGATAGCATCAAAAGTTTCGGCAATATCACGCGCACTGCGGGTCTTTGTACCCTTAAATGCCATGTGTTCCAGCAAATGCGAAATTCCGTTTTCGGCTTCGCTTTCATAACGCGCGCCAGTGCCAACACTCACAGCAACAGCCACACTTTCAACCCCAGCTAAAAACTCGCTGGCGACTCGCATCCCGTTAGGCAGTGTGGTGATTTTATAGGTCATATATTACTTTCAATAAAATCTTTCACTGCATCTGCATCATTGCCAATATGCTCAAATTTTTCCTTGCGCGAAAATAAATCAGCTAGATGTGTAGGCAGGGCAGGGCGGACTCCGCTTGCGCTTTTGACTGCATCAGGGAATTTAGCAGGGTGGGCGGTTGCCAAAATTACCAGAGGTGTTTCTTTGCCTTTTCGTGCCTTGTTTCCTGCACATAAACCAACTGCTGTGTGTGGGTCGAGCAATTCACCAGTTGTTTGGTAGCAGGTTTTTATAGTTTCTTTGGTTTCTGTATCACTCGCTGAAGCTGCTGCAAATTCAGCACGCAAGCGCGAAAGTGCAAGAGGTGTTAATGTAAATTTTTTATGCTCACGGAAATTAGCCATCATTTCGGCAATGGTTTTTCCATCACGATCATATAAATCAAAAAGCAACCTCTCGAAATTGCTGGAAATCTGAATATCCATGCTTGGTGAGAGTGATGGCTCAACTCCTGCCATTTCATAAGTTCCTGTGGCAAGTGTGCGTGCTAAAATATCATTGCGGTTAGTGGCGATAATAAGTTGCTCAATAGGCAACCCCATTTTCTTTGCAATATAGCCAGCATAAATATCACCGAAATTACCAGTAGGTACAGAAAAACTAACTGCCTTTGCGGGTGCGCCTAGCTTTAGTGCTGCATAAAAATAATATACTACCTGCGCTAATATTCGCGCCCAATTGATAGAGTTTACAGCGGTGAGGTTGTGTTTTTCGCGGAATTCTTTATCGGCAAATAGAGTTTTTACAATATTCTGACAGTCATCAAACGTGCCATCTACTGCCAGATTATGCACGTTTTTATCCAGCACAGTGGTCATCTGCAAACGTTGCACATCAGACACTCTTCCGTGTGGATACATGATAAAAATATCCATATTTTTTCGTCCGCGACAGCCAGCAATCGCCGCTGAACCAGTATCACCAGAAGTTGCGCCAATAACAACAACTTTTTGTTTTCGTTTCTCTAAAATATGTTCAAGCAACCGCCCTAAAAATTGTAGCGCAAAATCTTTGAATGCTAAGGTTTCACCGTGGAAAAGCTCCAGCAAATAAGTGTTAGCATCTAGCTGTTTAAGAGGCGCAACAGAAGCATGGCGGAAGGTTTTATATGACTCATCAATTATGTGTTTCAGTACGTCAGGTGCTATAGTTTCACCTGTAAAGCGTGAGATTATGTTATAGGCAAGTTCTGAATATGTAAGTGATTGCATGGCAGTTATTTCTGCCATAGAAAGTGCTGGCACGTTCTCTGGCACATACAGCCCACCATCGCTGGCAAGACCAGCCAGCACAGCATCTTCAAAGGATAATTTTGGGACAGCTCCCCGTGTTGAGATATATAGCATTTTTATACTTTACTTCTATACTCATCAAGCAAGCGACGAATCATAGCCTGATAGGGAACATTATGTTTTGCTGCTTCTTTCTTGAAGAAATTCAAACTATCACTGCTGATAGACAGGGTTATCTTTGTAGTTTTTTCGGCTTTAGCCAGTTCAGCAGGTGAGGGAAGATTCGGTAAAAACACACGTTTTCCAACCTTTACATTGCCGAAAGGACTTTCTTCGTATTTAGTCTCTTTGCGCATAATATTTTGCTCCTTTTCTCCAGTAAGCTGCCCCAAAAATTCTTATTGTTTTTCCTCTTATTGTAAAGCGCACAGTCATCACCCTTCCATTTACTTTACCAAAACAAAAATATCTATCTTCCTCTGTGCTATGCTCCAAATCATCTCTTGTAACTAAATTTTCATCAAAAAAAGCCTTTGTTGCCTCATCAAAAGAAACCCCATGCTTTTCTTGGTTTAACTCATTCTTATCTTGATCCCATTCAAAATATTTACTCATATATTACCATATATTAATATGGCTATTTGTCAATACTATAATATAACCGTAACTTATCATTCTTTGGCTTTCTTATAATAAAAGCCAAACATGATAAGCCCTATTATAGCTGTTGAAAACCATGTTATAGCATAGCCTAGATGGTCATTCTGTAAATTTATTTTGCCGTCGCCAACTATAGGGAATTCACCATTTTTTTCTTTTCCGACCTGTTCTACAATAAGAGGTGTAAGCGATAGACTTGTAGCCTGCGACATTGCGGGAATATCCTCATAAAACCATACATTCTTTTCTGGTATATTTTCAGGTGCGAAGAAGCGTTTTTCCCTAGGCGGACGAATCACACCTTCTATAGTTTGAGTGCCTTCTGGCTTAGTTTCTTTACCCAATGGAGAAAAACCACGATTAACAAGTATAATACGTCCGTCGTCTTTAAGCTCAAAGGGTGTGACTATAAAATATCCAGGGAAATTTCCGCGTTGACGACCGATCATATGAAGAGCATTTTCATGCTTAAAAACACCAATTAATGTGACTTTCAGATATTCAAGCCCTTCCAGCTTTTCTGGTAATATTTGCAGTGGCGGTAGTGCCTGCACCTCTTCAATTTGTTTTATAAGTGCATTTTTCCACTGCAATCTCTGCACCTGCCAAACTCCAAGCCATGTAAGCACGATAGTTGACGTAATTATGAACAGCAACGGAATAAGCTGTGGTTTGCGAAAATTACGCTGGAAAAAGGTGAGCATTAGAATATCTGACAAAAAAAGTAAGGTTTTATACAAACAACACTTGAACCTTATATTTGAGGGACTATATATTTGCTAGGCATTTTTTAATTTAACCTAGCATTTCTAAGGAGAATCCCATGAGTGTATTAGTTGGCAAACAAGCCCCAGATTTTACTGCTAAAGCTGTTTTGGCGGATGGCAGTTTCGATGAAAGTTTTAATCTTTACAATTATTTAGGTATTAAAAAAGATGCTTCTGGCAAGGTTACCAAAAAGGGCAAAATTGGCGTGCTGTTTTTCTGGCCACTTGATTTCACTTTCGTTTGCCCATCGGAAATCATCGCTTTTAACAACCGTTTGAAAGAATTTAAGCTGCGTAAGACCGAAGTTATTGGCGTTTCTGTTGACTCGCATTTTACTCACTTGGCATGGAAACAAACTCCAGTTGAAAAAGGTGGCATTGGTAATGTGCAGTTCCCGATGGTTGCCGATCTTACCAAATCTATTGCTCGTGATTATGATGTTTTGCTTGGTGATGCTGTTGCTTTCCGTGGCACATTTATGATTGATGGCAATGGTGTTGTGCGTCATCAGGTGGTAAATGATCTTCCACTGGGTCGTAATGTTGATGAGGCGCTTCGTATGGTTGACGCGCTGCAATTCCATGAAGAGCATGGCGAAGTTTGCCCTGCTGGTTGGAATCGTGGTGATGAAGGTATGAAGGCAAACGCTGCTGGCGTTGCTAAATATCTAAAGGGTCATGCGAAGAAATTATAAGAAAGGATGAGTATAGAATGTTGAGTTTGGTGAAGAAATTTCTTACACTCAAAACTCAACATTCTATACCCCGCACTCATGGAACATAAAACAAAAATCCTCATAATAGGTTCTGGCGCAGCGGGTTGCACCGCTTCAATCTATGCTGCGCGTGCTGGCTTAAACCCTATCATGGTGCATGGTTTGCAACCGGGGGGGCAGCTTACCATAACCACTGACGTGGAGAATTACCCAGGTTTTGAGCATGCTGTTCAAGGCGGTTGGCTTATGGAACAGATGGAAAAACAAGCGGCGCATGTGGGAACGAATATTATCCATGATACAATAATGTCTGTTGATTTCTCCAAACGACCGTTTGCTGCTATTGGTGAATCTGGTGATAGCTATGTTGCGGATGCAGTTGTAATTGCCACAGGTGCAAGCGCGCGCTGGCTGGGGATTCCTAGTGAACAAAAATTCTCTGGTTTTGGTGTTTCCGCTTGTGCAACCTGTGATGGATTTTTTTATAAAGGCAAAGAAGTTGTGGTGATTGGTGGTGGCAATAGTGCGGTGGAAGAGGCTCTTTACCTTGCCAATATTGCTTCTAAGGTTACACTCATTCATCGCCGTGATAGTTTGCGCGCAGAGAAAATCGGGCAGGAGAGGTTGTTTGCTCATCCGAAGATTTCGGTGATTTGGGATAGCGCGGTGGAAGAATTTTTGGGAACTGAAAATCCAAATTCACTTACTGCTGTACGTCTTAAAAACCTAAAAACAAATGCTATTTCAGAATTAAAAACTGATGGCGCGTTCGTTGCCATTGGTCATTCGCCAAACACAGAATTATTCAAAGGCGTAATTACTTTGGATAATGATAATTATATCGTAACCGACAAAGGCAGCACCAAAACTAATATTGCGGGCGTGTTTGCTGCTGGTGATGTGCAGGATAAAATCTTCAGGCAAGCAGTAACAGCAGCGGGAACTGGCTGCATGGCAGCTCTTGAAGCGGAACGGTTCCTAAGCGGTCACTAGCCTACTTTGAGGGAAGTTTTGTTAGTGGATCGTCCATAATGGTCGTCAAAACGGGTAATGTCATCTTCACCGAGATATGCTCCACATTGCACTTCAACAATAACCAGAGCCTCATCTTCATTGTTTTGCAAGCGGTGCTTGTTACCTGCTTGTATATAAGTTGATTGCGACGGCAGGAGATCAAAAACCTCATCACCATTTTGCACTGTTGCCTTGCCTGAAACCACCACCCAATGCTCGCTGCGATGTTTATGCATCTGTAAAGAAAGCTTATGTTTTGGCAGAACCTCAATGCGTTTTACCTTAAAGCCAGCGGACTCCTGAAGCACTGTATAGCTCCCCCACGGGCGGAAAATTGTGCTGTGTTCCTTAGAGGCAGAGTGGTTGCATTCTTTAAGCTGGCTAACGATTTGTTTTACATGTTGTGCCTGCTCGCGGTCAGTTACCAGAAGTGCATCAGGTGTGTCGATTACAATGAGATTTTGCACCCCGACTGCTGCAATAATCCGTCCCTCAGATTGAATAAAACAGCCCGTGCTGTTATGCGTATAAACCTCGCCAACTAGCTTATTTCCATTGCTGTCAGCATCCAGCATACCTGCCATAGCACTCCATGAACCAACGTCATTCCAACCTATATCACAGGCGACAACCGCCACATTTTTTGATTTTTCCATCACTGCATAATCAACTGATATATTAGGAATTTCAGCGAATAAATCATCTTCAAGCTCAACATAATTATATGTTGCTTGCGTCCAGTTATCAGGCGCGGCAATTTTTACAGCCTCAGCTATTTGCGGTGAGTGTGATTCTAATTCGCTCAGAAAAACTCCTGCTTTGAAACAGAAAATCCCTGCATTCCAAAGGTGTTTCCCGCCACTAACATATTTTTCAGCAGTTTCTAAATCTGGTTTTTCTACAAAACGTTTTACTATATGACTATCACCACGCTCAATATAACCATAGCCAGTTTCAGGGCGGTTTGGTGTTATTCCAAAAGTTACTAGGTAATTCTTTTCAGCAAGTGTTTTTGCCTCAATAATTGCTTTGGAAAATGCTTCAACATCACTGATTAATTGGTCGGCTGATAATACAAGCAGAATTGTGTCATCACCATACATCGCGCTGGCATAAGACGCTGCCATGGCAATGGCGGGAGCGGTATTCCTTCCCATTGGTTCGAGAATAAATGAAGTGATGGCTTTATTTTTGTTTACCGCACTATATTCGCTGCGAGTCTTAAAATAATGGTCGCGATTTGTTACAGTTAAAATCTCAGTCACATTTGGTTGTGCGCAGGCTCTAAGAAATGCCTTTTGAATCAGGCTCTGTCCGTCTGGCATCGTAATAAATGGTTTAGGGAATGCTGCGCGCGAAACTGGCCATAAACGTTCACCAGAACCACCAGAAATTATTACAGGCAGAAGCATAAATTGTGCTTTCTTATGAAGAAAAATCGGACATATTGTTATTTTTCATGAACCGTAACGTTTTTTTGCTTCCAGTTCTACAGGATTTTCATTCATACCTTTGCGGTAATCATCTAACCGTAAAAAAGTTGCGTAGCCTTCAGTCTTAACGTCATCACGCTTAAGTACGACCAAAACAGTCTTGAGAATAATTTTCAAATCAAGCCATAGCGACCAGTTATCAACGTAATCAACATCCATTTTCAGGCGATCATCCCAATTCAGGTTATTACGACCGTTAACCTGCGCTGGTCCAGTAACCCCTGGTTTCATTTCATGACGACGCATTTCCTGAGCAGTATAATAGGGGAAAAAATCATAAAGCAGGGGACGCGGTCCAACAATGCTCATATCGCCTTTTAGAATATTTATAAGCTGCGGTAATTCGTCTAGGCTATAATCGCGGATCATATCCCCAAATTTGGTTAGACGTTGCTCATCAGAAAGTGGGTTGCCTTTTGCATCGGTTTCATCCCTCATGCTACGGAATTTAATGATTTCAAATGGTTTTCCATCTAATCCAGGGCGGATTTGCCGAAAAAATATTGGTCTGCCCATAGTAACAAGCACCATAACAGAAACCGCAGCGATAACTGGGCTAAACACCACCAGAGCCAGCGTAGCTGCACAAATATCAAAACCGCGTTTTATAGCCTTATTTTTTAACATAATGCCCTATTATTACCACATTTGTAATGTAAATACACCATTGCAGAGCAACCTGTCCATTATATTCATAAATTATCCATGTATCTTTTGTAAGACTTTGACAGCGTGACTGGAAGAGGTTAAAGATTCAGTGAAAGATTAAGTTAAGTATTATTTAGTTTAAGGTTGTTCATGAAAAAAGTGGCTTTAATAACGGGTGTGACGGGGCAGGACGGCTCGTATCTTGCAGAATTATTGTTGGGTAAGGGCTATATTGTTCATGGAATAAAGCGTAGAGCTTCTCTGTTTAATACCGATAGGATTGATCATCTCTATCAAGATCCGCATGTCGATAATCGTCAGTTTATTTTGCATTACGGGGATATGACCGATAGCACAAATCTGGTGCGTTTGGTGCAGTCTATCCAGCCCGATGAAATTTATAATCTGGCGGCGCAGAGCCATGTTAGCGTTAGTTTTCAAGAACCAGAATATACGGCGGATGTTGATGCGATGGGAACGCTTCGTTTATTGGAAGCCATCCGTATTTGCGGGTTGGAAAAAAAGACCCGTTTTTATCAGGCAAGTAGCAGTGAATTATACGGAATGGTGCAGGAAATTCCGCAGAAGGAAACGACACCGTTTTATCCGCGCAGCCCCTATGCTGTGGCAAAACTATATGCTTACTGGATAGTGGTGAATTACCGTGAGGCTTATGGAATATATGCTTGCAACGGAATTTTATTTAATCATGAATCGCCAGTGCGTGAGGAAACATTTGTAACGCGCAAAATTACCCGTGCGCTGGGGCGGATTTATCTGGGAACGCAGGATTGTCTGTATCTAGGAAATATGGACGCACTGCGCGATTGGGGGCATGCTAAAGATTATGTGGAAATGCAGTGGTTGATGCTGCAACAAAAAGAAGCGGAAGATTTTGTAATTGCAACTGGTGTTCAATATAGTGTTCGTGATTTTGTAAATGCATCTGCTGCTGAACTGGGAATAACTCTACGTTGGCAGGGAAAAGGTGTGGATGAGGTTGCAACTATTGATAAAATATCTGACAGTTGCAATAAGTCTGAAATAAAATGTAAAATAGGGCAGGTTGTGGTTAAGGTTGATCCGCGCTATTTCCGCCCAACAGAGGTGGAAACCCTGCTTGGTGATGCCACAAAAGCCAAAAACAAACTAGGCTGGACACCAAAAATATCTTTCAAAGAGCTGGTTGTCGAAATGATGCAGTCGGATTTGCAGTTAGCTAGGCGCGATTCATTAGTGAAAGAGCATGGATTTAGTGCCTGTGCGCATCGTGAATAGGAAATTATTGTGAGCAATTTTTCCATCAATTCACCAATATTTGTAGCAGGGCATTTAGGGCTTGTTGGCTCGGCACTGGTTCGTGCATTAGAAAAATCTGGATATAAAAATCTAAAAACTCGTAGCCATAAAGAATTGGATTTGTGCAATCAACAGAAGGTAGAGGAGTTTTTTTCTGCCGAAAAACCAGAAGCTGTTTTGCTCGCTGCTGCTAAAGTTGGTGGAATTCAGGCTAATAATACCTATCCTGCAGATTTCATTATTAATAATTTGCAGATCCAAGCCAATGTGATTGATGCCGCATATCGTCACGGTGTAAAACGGCTGATTTTTATGGGTTCAAGCTGCATTTATCCGCGAGATTGTCCGCAGCCAATGCATGAGGAATATTTATTCAGTGGTTCATTAGAAGCAACAAATCGTCCTTATGCTGTAGCAAAACTCTCTGGTGTCGAGATGTGTTGGGCATATAACAGGCAATATGGCACGCAATATTTAGCAGTTCTTCCTACTAACACTTACGGAATAAATGATAATTATCACCCAGAAAATTCTCATGTTCTGCCTGCGCTTATTCGCAAATGTCATGAGGCTAAGATGCGTGGTGAGGCAGAGGTTGTCGTATGGGGAACAGGGGTGCCCAAACGTGAATTTATCTACGCCGATGATTTGGCAGAGGCTTGTGTTTTTTTGCTGTCTGATAGTGATGCTATGGCAGAGCTTACAAAACCAGAAATATTGCCAGCAATTAATATCGGTTGTGGTGAGGATCTCACAATTCGGGAACTTGTGGAGTTGGTAGCAAAAACGGTTGGATTTGCAGGTAAAATTGTTTTTGATAGCGAAAAACCAGATGGCACTCCCAGAAAATTGCTTGATATTGGACGGATGAAAAGACTGGGATGGAAGCCACAATTTCCGCTTAGTGAGGGAGTTAAGCTTGCCTATCAAGATTACCTAAAAAAATTATAGATTATGTTGGATAAATCAAAGCGAGTACTGATTTTTGATTGGGACGGCACTTTGTTTGATTCCATGCCGACAAAATATAAAACTTTTAGTGAAGTGGTGGCTGGCTATTTATCCCCGCGCAGTGAGCAGGTAACGGTGCAGAAAGTGTGTGATTTATACAAGCAATATAGCGGTGAACCACGAGCTGTTATATTTAACAAAGTAGCTAGATATTATGAGCTTGAGCTTGATAGCAACGATACTGATAAAATGAGTGCGTTGCTTTCTGCGCGTAATGCACAGGAACTGCTTACAGCTAAGTTATTTCCTGATGCAGAAATGCTGCTATCTAAACTCAAAAAATCCCCTTATAAGCTATATATATCATCTTCTGTTCCGATGGAAGAATTGCAATTATTGGTGAAACATGCTGTTCCAACTGCTATTTTAGCGGTAATCGCTGGAATTTTTGGTAGTAAACAGGGATTTTCCAAAGGGATAGAACATGTGGAGTATATTTGCGCGCAGGAAAATTGTGGGCGTGAAGCCTGCATTATGTTTGGTGATGATGAGGCGGATATGCGCTTGAGTCTAGCCGCAGGAATTGCTAGTAAACTGGTAGATAGATCTGGTCGTTATATGAATTCTGATTGGCAGAGAATAAATTCTTTTGAGGAAGTGATAGCATGTCTGTAAAAAACCGCTTTGCTTCGCTAGTAAAGCGACAAACCCTGATTAAAGATACAATTACCTTAATGGGTAGTTCGCAGGAGAACAAGCATATTGCTGGCTTTGCAGTGGTTGTTGATGAACAGAATAAAGTTGTTGGTGTGATAACAGATGGAGATATTCGCAGGGGGCTATCAAAAGGTTTTGATGTTAATTCGCAGGTGGAAAAAATTGCTAATTTTAAGCCTCTTACTCTGAATAAAAATCTCTCACCGTCACTTATGCGTCGCGTGCTAATAGATGAAGCACGGACTCGCGGAACAAATTTCATGAAATATGACAAGCTGGTGCTAGTTGAGGATGACGGCAAATTCTATGATGTCATCATGCTTACTGATATACTTGAACCGAGCGTTGATGAAAAAACTATCGCGGTATATGGGCTTGGGTTTGTTGGGCTTACTCTTGCATGTACTCTAGCCAACGCAGGTCTTTCAGTTATCGGGATTGATACGAATGCGGAACGTTTGAAGTTGTTAGAAAAAAATACAGCACCTTTTTATGAAAAAGGGCTGGATTCTATGCTTTATTCACTCGCAGCCACTAACCCAATTCGCTACACTGATGATGCAAAAAAATATGCTGCCAACATCCACATTGTAAGTGTTGGTTCACCGATAAATTCTGCTGGTAAACCAGATCTTTCAGCGATTGAGGCGGTGGCAAATACCATTGCCGATATTATAAAAACAGGTGATTTAGTTATCTTTCGGTCTACTGTTCCTGTTGGTACGATGCGCCGTGTTGTGCTTCCGATATTAGAAAAGAATGATATGGTTTGTGGCACAGATTTTCACCTTGCCTTTGCACCAGAGCGTACAGTAGAAGGTAATGCACTAGAAGAATTGCGAATATTGCCACAGATTGTTGGAGGATTTAATCTTGAAAGCACTAATTTAGCAGCGCATTTATTTCGCAAAATAACCAATATAATTGTTGAAGTGCAATCGTTGGAAGAAGCGGAAATGGTGAAGTTGATGAATAACACCTACCGCGATCTAACTTTTTCTTTTGCCAATGAAATCGCTTATATGTGCGATGAATATAATATAAATGCTTTCCGCATTATTCGTGCTGCCAATGAAGGCTATCCACGTGATAGAATCCCTCTGCCTAGCCCTGGTGTTGGTGGAATTTGTTTGACTAAAGATCCACTTTTATATTCGCAGCCAATTGGTGATAATGTCTATAATCCGATTCTTGGTCGCGCTAGCCGCAGCATCAATCAGCGCGGGGCGGATTATGTTCTGGAGAAGATTGAAAAATTTTCTAAAACAATAAACAAGCCAGTTGAGTCTTTGAAGATTTTAGTAGTGGGATTGGCGTTTAAGGGTATGCCAGAAACCTCGGATATTCGTGATGCGATAGCCACAAATATTGTAAAAAAATTGCCAAATAAAGCAAATATTTCAGTGAAAGATTTTGTAGTGCCAGCCTCTGATGTTTCTGCACTTGGCTGCACGCCAGCCACAGGTGAATTGCAGGAAATACTAGCGCAGTATGATGTTGTGCTGTTCATGAATAATCACTACCGTAATAATAAATTCAATGTCATTCAGGCAGTGCAGGGATGCAAACATCCTATGTTATTCTTTGATGGTTGGAGCATGTTTGATTGGCGGGAAATTGAACGAATTCCGAGTGTCTGCTACGCAACTATGGGCTACTCAACCGCAGGGTTTTTAAGCTAATGCGCTATTATGAAATAGCTCGTCTTACAGAGGGTGTTTCCATAGAATTTTCAGATGATTTAGTGCGGGTGGATTTGGATAAAATCACGCTGCAAGATAGTATAACTAATGATGCAGAATTGCAAGCAGCACAGGGAAAGGGAGTATATTTTTATCTTTCTGGTGGCGGAACGATTCTTATTAATGGTCGTTATATGCCAGTGGTTAAGCGTGCGCAAACCGCAAAAATAAATCCCAATAAATATTCTCTATTTACTGGCAGGGCGGAGGGTATGGAGGAATGGAAAAAACCAGAATCTGTTACCCGCGAATTATTTGAAGAGTTGCATATTTATAAAAATGGAGAGCAACTCATTCCACAATGCCAAGAATTTCAGGAAATAATAGATGCAACATATAGTGCTGCACCAATAACAAATAATCATCTGAAATTGAAATATATTCCTCTTCATAACGTTAAATTACAAGCCCGTCATTTTGGCGTAGAAAACACACGAAATTGCTTCCTGCATATTGGCGAAAATGGAGATATAAACTTACTCTTTGTTTTTGCTGTAGATATTGAGCTAGATGGCTTAGAAATACGCGACGGAGAGGCATTAAATAGTGGCGGTGGGCGTGAAGTTTTGCTGCTGGATATAGGGAGTAATGGATTGCAAAAAATAACTGGTGAAAAAGAAAGCAAAATGCTAGGAATATGTGATAAAGAGCAGATGACGCCACATCTTAGCGCATTGGTTGATGCTGTTAAAGTTTCTTTGAAAGGTAAATAAATGAAAAACAATCTCAAAATAATTGCTGAATTTTGTCAGAATCATAATGGTGATTTTGATATTTTGAAACAGATGATTGCTGCTGCTTCGCAGGCAGGTGCGACGCACGGAAAAATCCAAACTATATTTGCTAGTGATGTTAGTTTTCGCCAAGAATTTGAGGAAGGAAAAACTGGTGCAGATGGTAAGGTGGAGGTGATTAAACGTCCATATCAACCTGAGTATGATAGGCTTAAAGGGCTTGAGTTAAGCTATGAGCAGCAGCGCAAATTTATTGATGAATGTAAGGGAGCTGGACTAATTCCCCTTACCACTGCTTTTAACTTAACTTGTATTCCTGCCATCGCGGAACTCGATTGGAAAGTGGTAAAAGTTGCTAGTTATGATTGCGGTTCTCTGCCGTTGCTTCAGGCTCTTACCGAATCATTTGACGAACTTATTGTTTCAACTGGGGCATCGACTAATCAAGAAATAGCAGATGCTGCAAAATTGCTGCGCGCGAGCGGTAAAAAATATAGCATGCTGCACTGCGTAACTATTTATCCAACCCCGCTGGAGCAAATGCATCTGGCGCGGATGAATTGGCTGAAAAACTATGCAGATCATGTGGGCTTAAGCGATCATTCTCTGGTAGCGCGTGATGGTGTAAAAGCTGCGCTTGCTGCGATTTATCTTGGTGCAGAAATTATAGAGCGGCATTTTACAGTTCTGCCTGAAGAGCAGAGCCGTGACGGTCGCGTATCAATTCGTGCTGAACATATCGTGAAAATAAAAGAATTTGCTGCTTTGAGTAAAGACGCGCAGCTTGAATATTTGAATTCTGAAATTCCTGATTGGAAGATAATGTTAGGGCAGGAAGATCGCCCTCTGAGTCATGAAGAATTGCTTAACAGAGCTTATTATCGTGGGCGTTTCTGCAACAAAATAGACGGAAAACAAATCTTCAATTGGCAGCCAGAAGCAACAGTAGTGATGCAGGAAGTGGCTAAGAAAAGGCAGAGAAATGCGGCGTAACGAACAGCTTAAAGAAGTTTATAATTATGCCTATTCTGGCAGCAAAAATTATGCTGGTGATAAGGATAGTTTTTTTACATTTTCCACTATGGACGTTACACAGTATTTGCTGGCGCGAGTAGATTTTTCGGGCAAGAATGTGCTGGAAGTTGGCTGTGGTACTGGAGAGACGGCAATAGCAATAGCAGATGCTGGGGCAAAAAATGTTTATGCTGTGGATTATGCGCAGGAGGCAATAAAGGGCTGCAAGGAACGTCATAAGAGAGATAACCTTATTTTTGATACGAAAGATTACCATGATATTTCTGAACTCTATGACGTGGTAGTTTTGCAGGAAGTTATTGAACATCTTGATCATCCAGAGCAAGCCATTATAGACCTTATGCAGCGTGTAAAAAAGGATGGGATATTGGTTGTGACCTGCCCGAATTTTACCAATCTGCGTGGGTACGTTTGGATGACGTTACAGCTGCTTTTAGATGTGCCAATGTCGCTTACGGACATTCATTTTTTCTCACCGTTTGATTTTATAGAGATGGCGCAGAAACATAATTTTAAGCTGGAATGGGGTACGTTCGCGCATGATAGAATATACGGTGAGAGCTTGATTGTGGATATGCGTAAACGCCTGACTAATGCTTTGCGTGACGCGAATTTGGATAACAGCAAAGTTGAAAAAATGATGGAGTGGTTGAAAAAGGTAATAACCATCGATAACGTGCCTAGCGAAATTAATGGTGGGAAGGGGTTTTATGTCTTCAGTTGGTAAAAAAGCCATGATAGATGTGGTGGGTGATAATATAGCTGCTTCTCGTGCTAATTGGAGTTTTGCAGGGGAAACAGCGAAGCATTTTGATAGCCATGTTTCCAAGTCTGTACCGCTTTACAATGAAGGTCATCAGCTGGTTTGTGACTTGAGTGATTTTTTCTTAAAGCCAAGTTCGCTTTGTTATGAAATAGGTTGTTCAACTGGTGCATTAACGACCAAGCTTGCGGAGCATACCAGCGGAAAAGCTGATGTGCGCTTTATCGGAGTTGATGTTGAGTCAGACATGGTAGAAATAGCGAAGCAGCGTGGCAAAGATTTTAATAATGTATCATTCGTTGTTGATGATGCTTTGACTATGGAAATGCAGCCATGTGATTTGATTGTGTGTTATTATACTGTGCAGTTTATCCGTCCCAGCGAACGTCAAAGGCTCATTGATAAATTATACAATAATCTGCAATGGGGTGGCGCGCTTCTTATGTTTGAGAAAGTGCGCGGGGCAGACGCACGTTTTCAAGATATGCTGACTCGTATGTATGATGATTATAAACTGGCACAGGGCTACACGCCTGATGAGATAGTTTCTAAGGCTCGCAGCTTGAAGGGAGTGCTTGAACCATTTTCCACGCAGGGAAATATCGATATGCTGAAGCGCGCTGGTTTTATCGATATAATGTCGATTATGAAATATATATGTTTTGAAGGATTTGTGGCGATAAAATGAAAACTCAGGTTAAAGAACGTGCAACAGCACAAATAGGTGATTTTGATATAAATTCTTTTGAAGAACGCTTGGAAGCAAAAAGCCGTTTTGATGGTAATTTGCTGCATGGTGCGAAGAATTTTCATGATAAAACCAATCGTAGTGGCAAGGGCAAGCCTTCGAGTGGCTATCTTATCCGTGAACATGCGATGCTGGTTGATGACTCTGGTATAGACCGTTATCAGCGCAAGGAAGGCATGTGGGAGGATGTAAATAGCTGTCCAGTATGTGACGGTAAAGAGCGCGAGCATTTTCTGTCACGTTTTGGGTTAGATATTTATCGCTGCCTTGATTGCACGCATCGCTATTTGCATCCGCGTGTAAAATTTGATGTGGCTGAACGGGTGTATATGGATGATAAAACGGCATCTGATATTTACACTCAGCCACTGCAAATTGAAATTGATGAAATAAAATATCAATATGGGTTGGATTTGATAGAAAAGCTGAACCCTTCTGCGCGCGGGAAGATCTTAGATCTTGGCTGTGGTGCTGGAGTATTTCTAAAAATGGCGCAGCGCAACGGTTGGAAACAGTGTGTAGGGGTTGATGTAAATGAGCGTTACAGCGATATTTACAATGACGGAGGCGGTATCCAGTTTATCAATTCCAGTTTTGAGCGTTTAGAGCCAAATAAATTAGGTAGCGATTATGACGCAATTTCAATGTGGAGTGTGTTGGAACATCTCTATGATAAACACGCGATCTTGGATGCGCTTATAAAGATGCTCAAGCCGAATGGCTTGCTGTTTATTTTAGTGCCAAATGTTGAATCTCTGGCGACGCGCTTGATGCGGGAAATGTCTCCAACGTTTGCGTGGAAGCATGTGTCGCATTTCTCACCAAAAAGTCTTACCGTTCTAATGGAGCGTCATGGACTGGCAAAAATATTTCATGAAACGGTGATTACAGAAATTGACAACATAAAAAGCTATATGTCTGGCGAGTATCCTTATCATGGCTATGGTGACCCAGCGGGGCTGTTTAACTGGATTACGCCTGATTATATCCACCAGAATATGCTTGGCAGCCGTCAAATTGCCATTTTTAAAAAAGCATAGAAAGAAATAATATAATGATACGCGGACAGAAACTTACGGCAATTATCCCTGTGCGTGGTGGCTCAAAAGGAATTCCCGGAAAAAATCTTAGCAGATTAGGCAAGGATACCTTGCTTGAGCGCACAATTAAACTTGCTAAAGCATCGCCGTATGTTGATCGTGTGATTGTTTCCACTGATGACAAAGAGATGTTTGCTATTGCAAAGCAACATGCTGTGGCGATGAAAGATTTGCGCCCCGCAGAATTGGCAACTGATACCGCAAAAACTGTTGATGTGGTGAAGCAGGCTATTGCCGCAGAAAATATAGATGAAGGTTATATTTTGTTGCTGCAGGTTACATCTCCCCTGCGGGTGCTTGCGGATTTGCAAGCATTATGCAACGCCTTTGATAATTCCGACCCTGCACAGGCGGAGGCGATAGTGAGTCTGGTGGAGCATGATTCTCCGCATCCTGATAAAATTCAGAAAATTGATGATGGTTATGTACGCTCTTATCTTGGTAAAGAATCTATGGTTGCACGTCAGCAGCTTCCTAAAGTTTATTCCCTTAATGGAGCTTTTTATTTAACCCATCGTGATATATTGCTCACCAAATCAACCTTCATGCCACCTAAAACTATTCCCTACGTTATGCCGCCTGAACGCAGCCTTAATCTTGACACAAAAATGGATATGTTCCTGCTGGAAATGCTGGTGGAAAAAGGGCGAATTATGATTGAAGATTTATGAAATCATGCTGCTCATCTCTCAAGAACGTATTTGATAAATATTTTGCAATATTAATCATAGGCATTTTGGTAGTTTTGCTTGGAGTTTGGAATGTTGGCATACCTCTTGGCGACGAAGGCATTCACGCGCTGCAAGGACTAAATCTTGCAGGTAACAAAACATTCTCAATGAATCTATATTACTCTATTTACGCGCTTCTGTTCCGCACCGTAACGGATGATCCTGTTGTTGCTCATGTAATAATACGTTTTGTGGTGACTGTTGCTACAACTCTGGGGATGTATTTTGTAATAACCGCGTTTAAGTCAATAAGTCGCCTTGCTGCGGTTGTAGCGTGCTTGATATGGGCATCTTCGACCTACGCAAATCCTTATGTTCAAATAGGTAATATCAATGGTTTTGCCTTTGTTTTTGCTGTGCTGGGGCTGGGCATGTTACTGCGCTATCCAACTATAAATAGCTTGCTACTATTTATAATCGGAGCGTTTTGGGCAGCAAATGTAAGACCAGAATATTACGCTTCGCTGCTGGCAGTGTCATTATGCGGTGTGGCATTGTTGATGGTTGCCAAAAAAAAATGCAGTTTTATATCCACATTGGTTATCTCATCATTGCTTATCGCTTCGGTGTGGTCATCCGTTACTGCAAAGGTAGAGCGTGGCAGCTTGAACGAATATTTATTGCAGGGTTTAGGGCAGTGTTACGCGGTGTATTATCTAAAAAATAATCCATCAGAAATATTTGATCCGATGACGGAATATCAGCCAATTTTAGACAAAACTTTTGGGAATCCGAAGAATTTTTTTGAAGCTGTTGCAAATAATCCAGCCGAAGCATTTAAGTATTTAGCTATCAATGGAGTAAAAAATACCCTCCGTATTATACCAGCTATGACAGCTTCAAATTACATAGCAAAATCAGTTCTTACCAAAATACTTGTAGTTATTGGAACGATTGTTGGCATTAGAGCTATTTTCCTAAGATACAAAAACCGCCAGCCAGCATCAAATTCCAGCTTGCAGGATAAATTAAAAATATTGATTCTCCTTGCTTTTGCATCTGCTTCATCCGCTGCAATAATATTGCTGATTCCTGACCCGCGCTATTGGATTTCCTGCGCTCCGCTGGTATATCTCTGGTTTGCATGGGCAATTGATAATTTTCTCAGTATAAAATGGGTTGCACTCCATAAGAGGAATATTGTTCTTGCGATATTATTATTTCTCAGCATCCCGCATCTGATTGTTGGTAAGCCTAAAAGAGTATCAAATCAGCAGATGATTTATGCCATGCGTGAGGCGGCAAAGCAGCTTCCCGCACCAGTTCCAGCAAAACCAGTTATTGCAGGCAATTTTGTTGCTCCTGTGGCATCTTTTGTTTTTCGCGGTGAGGCGACTCCTATTAACACTTATAACGGATTATCTGTTGAAGATCTAAAAAAGCACAAGTATGATATCTTTGTTGCTACAGAACTAGAAAACACGTCACTTTGGCAGTCAGAATTGGCTTTTCTCAAAAATTTTAGGGAAGAACCAGAAAAATTCGGATATAGAAGGCTCATTGGTTCTGATGGTGAGATGTATGATATTTATGTGCGTAAATAGGATTGCCTGACATGACAAGCATGATTGCGAAGAAAAAACTGCTTATATTTATTGTTGCCTATAATGCTGAAAAGACCATTGAGAGTGTTCTGACTCGGATACCTGAGTCGTTGGGCGAGAATTTTGATACAGAGATTCTGGTTATTGACGATGCTTCAAAAGATAATACCTTTGAACGGGGCGAATTGATGCGTCGTGGTAATTCCCTGCCTTTTCCGCTACGCGTGCTTTTTAACCCAAAAAATCAGGGTTATGGCGGTAATCAGAAGATAGGATTTCATTACGCCATAGAAAATAATTTTGATTTTGTTGTGCTGCTGCATGGTGACGGGCAATATGCTCCTGAGATGCTCCCTGTTTTATTGTTGCCACTTTCTGCTGGCGTTGCTGATGCTGTATTTGGCTCGCGGATGATTTCGCGCTTCGGAGCGTTAAAGGGTGGAATGCCACTGTATAAATATGTTGGCAATAAGGTTCTTACATTCATACAGAATAAACTTCTTGGCTCGAATCTAAGTGAGTTTCACTCTGGCTATCGGCTCTATAGCGTTAATGCTTTGAGGCGCATACCTTTTGATAAAAATTCTAACGTTTTTCATTTCGATACCGAAATAATTATTCAATTAATGTTCGCTGGTTTGCAGATTAAGGAAGTGCCAATCCCAACCTATTACGGTGATGAAATATGTTATGTAAACGGTATGCGCTATGCTATTGACGTGCTTATTGCCACAGCTAAGGCGAGAATGCAGAAAATGGGGTTGTTTTATGATAGGAAATTTGACTGTCGTAATGACTCACCAGTCAATAGCCACTACCAAATAAAATTGGGCTATACCAGCCCGCATAGCATTGTTTTGGACAAGGTAAAAGCTGGCTCAAGAGTTTTGGATCTGGGCTGTGCTGGTGGCTATCTTTCAGCAAAACTTAAGGAGCGTGGTTGCGTGGTAACGGGTATAGATGTTGCTCCTCTGGAAGCTGGCATCACATTGGACGAATTCCATATCCATGATTTGAATAAACCGCTACCTATTGATGCCTCGCAGTTTGATTACATATTGCTTATGGATGTGATTGAGCATCTGAATTCACCAGAAAAATTTGTGGAAAATCTGCTGGAATCTATGAAGGGCAGGGACAAGGCAGAGATTATGGTAAGCAGCGGAAATGTTGCATTTTGCCTAATGAGACTTATGCTGTTGTTTGGACAATTTAATTATGGAAAACGCGGTATATTAGATCTCACCCACACTCGTCTTTTTACTGCAAAAACATTAAAGCAACTATTTTTGCAGAACGGGTATGAGGTGGCCGAATGCTTAGGTGTTCCTGCGCCGTTTCCTCTTGCTGTTGGCAATAATATGCTTGGTCGCGCTATGTGCAAAATAAATGATTGGTTTATTTATCTAAGCAAATCACTTTTTTCTTATCAGATTTTCTTCGTGATTCGTGCCAAGCCAACGCTTGCAGCATTGCTTCAGGATGCTTATGAATCATCATCAGCTCGCTGCGAGACTTTGGATGAAACTCTGCATGTTAGAAGAGCCACTAGTTAATGATATTAGATAGCTTGTCGATTTTTCTAAAGAAATTGCCTAGTGCTTTGCGTTTGCGTTATGGCTGGCTGAGGGATTTTTTAGTTTACCGAAAAACCTTCAAAAAAATTGAGCTTCCTGCCATCGGGAATAGAGGCACGCTGCTGTTTGTGGCAGGGCGGGGGATGAATATAACTTGGGCGCAGATGTGGACGTATCTCGGAGTTTCCTGTCGCGCTGCTGGCTATTTGCCTGCCGTGATTCTGCTGCGGAAACAATGGATACATAAATTATATTTTAGGCTCATAAATGCGCGTATTTATATCCTTGAAGATTGCCTTAATAGTTCATCATCATCATTTCCGCTCTCTCAGTTGGATAATTGCCGTAGTGTAGAAGATTGGAAGCAGATAAAGCATAAAAATATGCCTGTGGGGGCGATGGTGCTTTCTACCTATTGCCGTCATAATGCTACAGGTTTTATTGACCCAACACTTCCTGATTTTCTACCGTTTGCTAGGAAGTGGGTAGAAAATATATGCAAATCATATGATGCCGCGGAGAGTTTTTATAAAAATAACAATGTAAAAGCGGCGATGTTCTCAGAAACATTTATCGAGGAATATGGCGGGTTTTATTATGCTGGTTTGGCAAGTGGGCTTGATATTATAAAAACCTGTGGGACAGTGCGCGATAATGCTATCGTTGTGCAGCGCAGACGGGCAGAAAATGAAAGATTGCACCATGCTGCTCTGACCAGTGGTGCGTGGGAATATATAATGAAACTTGGTAATGATGCAGAAATTCAGCAGGAAGTGGCGAAGAATTTTTCTGATCGTTATAGCAATCGCTGGTTGCGTTCAAAACGTAACCATGCTGACACACAAATTTTTACTCGTGAAGAAGGCAGGGATAAGCTAGGAATTCCGCCAGAGAGAAAGGTTGTGGTTCTGTTCAGCCATATATTATATGACGCACTGTTTCATTATGGTGATGAGCTATATCAGGATTATGCGACATGGCTGGTTGAAACCATAAAAATTGCCAAAGAAAATCCTAATATTGATTGGTATATAAAACTACACCCATCAAATTTATGGCGCGGTGAATTTCAGTCTTTGCTCAAAGGGAAATATGAAGAAGAAAGAATTATTCAGGAGCATATTGGAGAACTGCCAGCACACATCAAAATGATTTATGCCGATACTCCAATCAGCCCTTACGGTTGGTATCAAATCGCAGATTATGGAATTTCAGTGCGCGGAACGGCTGGTCTGGAAATGCCATGCCTTGGCAAACCAGTGGTGACAGCAGGCACAGGGCGCTATGAAGGCAAAGGCTTTACGATAGATCCGAAAACACCAGATGATTACAGGAATATTCTTCTGCATTTGCACGAAGTTCCACCGCTTAATGATAAGCAGATAGCCCTAGCAAATCGTTACGCTTACGGATTATTTAATCTAAAACCATTTGAGCTTTCTGGCTTGAAACCGACCTTACGCTATGGTGTGACGAAGGTAAAAGAATCAGATGATTTGATTTATATTCCAGTAGCATCAAGCAAGCAGAAAGGGCTACCCGCAGATTTGCAACAATTTACCAAATTCTTACAAGATAAAAGTAGCCTTGATTTGTTGAATATTATTAATTTCAAATAAGAACTATACAGCTCTTATTTGAAGACACGCTGCCTACGGCGCGGAAAATCGGTCTCTCGGACTCGATTTTCATAGTCATTATGTATAAGAATTATACATAATGACTATACCTAAAAGATTAGTTGCTGCTAGTATTATGCTCAATTATAACCTTGTTAGATAAACTTAATTGGCAACATACTATGTTAAAACACAAAAAATTTGATAGTGGAATTCTATCAGGAAAAAAAATTCTTGATATAGGGTGTGGTAGATCAAAATTATCTGGTGCAACTGGGCTTGACAGCAGACCATTTGCTGGAGTTGACATAGTTTCTGACTTGAACCAGAAACTCCCGCTAGAAAGTGAAAGCTATGACGTTATCCACGCTAACCAAGTGTTAGAGCATGTCGAGAATTTGATTGGCTTGATGTATGAGATTCACCGTGTTTTACGCAAAGGTGGAGTTTTGGTAGCGCATACACCTTATTTTCGTTCCTCATGGGCGCATATTGACCCAACACATATCAGAAGCTTTACTATCAATAGTTTAGATTATTTTGTAAAGGGAACGTATTGTTACGAAAATTATAGATTCGCTGAAGATTGTTTTTCTAAGCAGGAAGTCTATATCGACACGGATTATCGTTCATCATTGCTGCGTGGAGTTTTCTCTAATCTTGCTCTTAGATGGCCGTTTCGTTACGAAAACAGTATTCTTTCATTTGTCTATCCATTTGAACAAATCACATATGTTCTGACTAAATAGCTATATGCTCTTTCAAACCGTCACCGCCGTGAACTATTTGCCCATGACATTAGTTATGGCGCGGACTCTTAGGCAGCATATTCCTGATTCCCGCCTATCTATATTGGTCACGGATGCCTCAAGAAATTTGATAAAAAATATCAGAGAAAAATTTTCTGATGTTGCTGATTTTATATGCTGTGATGATCTGGGTTTTGATAATTTACCAGCTATGCGCAGCTATTATTCTGTTTTGGAATTTAGCTCTGCTTGCAAAATTCTTTCCCTTGATTACCAACTGCGTAAAAATGGCGAAAAGGCGTGTTATTTTATCGATCCTGATATGTTTGTTATGGGCGATTTCAGAAAATGCACAGAAGAAATCGGAAAAGATATAGTGCTTACATATCATAGCACTAGCTCTTATCCGCAGGATGGAGAGTTGCCCAATGAATTAGAGTTGGTTGTTGCTGGTGCTATTAATGGCGGGTTTATTTATATGCGGAGTAGCAAACGCACTTTAGAAGCTCTCAATTGGTTAATTGGCAATATAAGTTATAAATGGTTTGTTGCGCCAGTCTATGGAATGTATGGAGATCAGCAATGGCTAGGGTTTTTGCCACAATTTTTTGGTGATATTACAGAGATTCTAAAAGCACCCAATGTGAACATCGCTTATTGGAATTTACATGCTTTGCAACTGAGGGAATCAGAAGGAAAATTTTTTATAGATGAGAAAAAAGAGATACCCGCACTGCTGTTCCACTTTAGTGGATTTCCTGATAGTGGAGAGCTAAAATTAACCCGCCATTCGCAGCGTAAATTTGATTCTCAGACAGAATCCAGTATAGCTAGTCTTATAACAATTTATAGGAATTCCATTGAGAGTGAAAGATTGCACGTTGCAAAGTCAGGAATTTCACCTGATATTGGTTTTAGTAAGGATTCTTTGCATAAGCGTATGGCAATTGCCTCAAAACTTTATAATTATAACTTTATAGAAGTCGCTTCTCCTGTAGGAATTTTTGCAAGGATTGGAAATAAATTGGATAGGTTAGTTAGGAAGTATTTTTCATGGTAAAACCAAAAGCACTTATAACAGGCATAACAGGGCAGGATGGCTCATATCTAGCAGAGATGTTGCTTGCAAACGGCTTTGAGGTTCACGGCATAATACGGCGTGAAGCACTGGAAGATCCCAAACATCGCCTTACCAATATCATTGCAATTCAGGATAAAATCCATCTCCATGTTGCTAATATTGATAACCCGCTATCCATTCGCAAAATAGTATCAGACGTGCGTCCAGACCAGTGTTATCATCTGGCTGCAGCAAGTTTTGTTAGCTATGCGTTTGATGATGAAAATACCATTTTAAGCCATAATTTTTCAGCAACTCATTATTTGCTTTCTTCGCTTAAAGAGCTTGCGCCTAAATGTCGTCTTTATTTTGCTGGTTCTAGCGAAATGTTTGGTGAGCCTGATGCTTTTCCACAGAATGAAAAAAGCCGTTTTAATCCGCGCTCGCTATATGGGATTTCCAAACTCGCCAGCTATCATCTGGTTGCTAATTATCGCAGGCAACATGGTTTATTTGCTTGCGCTGGTATATTGTATAACCATGAATCACCGCGTCGTGGGTTTGAGTTTGTCACGCGCAAGATAACTTCCAGCGTTGCACAAATTCATCTTGGTATTCTGAAACGCCTAGAGCTTGGAAACATTGCTGCTAAGCGTGATTGGGGCTATGCACCAGAATATGTTCAGGCGATGGTTGCTATGCTAGAACATGACGTGCCAGATGATTATGTGATTGCCACAGGTGTGCTGCATAGCGTTGAAGATGTGCTGCGCGTTGCATTTTCAGCTATTGGCAAAGATTATAAAAATTTTGTCGAGGTGAATGAACAATATTTCAGACCAGAAACAGATATTCCGTTAGTTGGTGATGCCAGCAAAGCCCGCAAAATTCTTGGGTGGAAGAATGAGCGCAGCTTTGAATCTATAATTGAAGAAATGGTGGCTGCTGATATAAAACTCTTAAAAGGTGCAGCATGAATATTTTATTCACCACACCAATACTCGAACATCCGCCAGCAGGAGGTCCGCAGCTTCGCATTGAAAACAGCATAAAAGCCCTGCATCGTGTGGGAAAGTTGCATATTATTTCGCGTGCCAGCAAACAGATGATTGGTGGGCAGCAGGCAGAAGACTTCTATACTGGATACGCGCAGGAATTTCGCTACAGCCCATCTTGCATTGGGCATTGTAACAACCGCTATATTCGCAAGGCGCAGCGTGTTTTTGGAAGCATAACAGGTTTGGATGCAGCGCGCGACTCATCCTATATTCTAAGATGTGTTGATGAGTGGAAAATAGATGTTGTGTGGCTTGGCTATGGCAATATTTCTTTTCCTTTGATTAAAAAATTGCGTGTAGCACGACCAAGTCTGAAATTGGTTTGCGATACGGATAGTATCTGGTCACGTTTTGTGCTGCGTGAACTTCCTTATATAAAAAATACATGGCGTAAATTATTGGTTACGCGTAAGGGAAGCGCTAAAGAAATTGAGGAGAAAAATTGGGTTGAGTTATGTGATGTTACCACAGGCGTTTCTGAGGTAGATTGTGCTTATTATCGCTCCCTCACAAATCGCACCGAGAAGGTACAGCAATTTTCTAATGTTATAGATTTGGATAGCTATGCCAATGTTCAGCCCGCTGCTAATGGTTTGCATAAACCCTATATTTATCTGGCTGGCACTTTTGGACATGCCAATAGCCCGATGGACAAGGCAGCGCGCTGGATGCTGGATGAAGTAATGCCAATAGTCAGGAAAACCATTCCCAACATCCATTTTTATATTGTTGGCAGCGGTTCGGATTTAACGCTTGGGCATGAAACAAACGAAAATGTGACCGTAACTGGAAAACTAAAATCGGTACTTCCCTATTTATGCTACGCCGATGTTTCGGTTGTGCCGCTGAAATTTGAATCTGGCACACGCTTTAAGATATTGGAGGCTGCTGCCTGCAATATTCCTATTGTTTCTACTGTTCTGGGCGCAGAGGGGATTCCTGCCGAAAATGGCCAGCATCTGCTGCTTGCTGATAGTGCTGAAGATTTTGCGGGTGCTATCGTTAAATTAGTTGGTGACAGGCAATATGCCAAGCAGCTTGCTAAAGCTTGTAAGGAGATGGTATATAAGCAGTTTAGTATTGATACGCTTGAAAAAGAAGCAAAAAACATATTGGAATATCTGGAAAAATGTCAGAGATGATTGAACGCTTAACACAAAATGGACAGTTGCTTGCGATTATTATCCGCGCGGATTTTCGTGAGCATGGCATCCATTTTTTCACCGAGCCTGATTTGTCGCAGCAGCTTGGCTATATGCGCCACCCAGCGGGCAAAGTTATTGCTCCGCATGTGCATAATCCTGTGCCGCGTGAGGTGCATTTCACGCAGGAAGTTCTGCTTATTCGCCGTGGCAGTGTTCGTGTTGATTTTTATGATGATAAGCAGCAATATCTTGAAAGTAGAATTTTGCGCTCTGGTGACACTATTTTACTAGCCACTGGTGGGCATGGTTTTGTTGCCTTGGAAGAGTTGGAAATGATAGAGGTAAAACAAGGGCCACACGCGGGAGAATCAGACAAAACCCGTTTTTCCCCTATCCCTGAATCGCAGCTAAAAATAAAGGATTCAGCGTGAGCGATTTTATCCCAGTAAATGAACCCCTGCTTAACGGCAATGAAAAAAAATATTTATCCGAGTGTATTGATACTGGCTGGATTTCCTCAGAAGGACCATTTGTAAAACGTTTGGAAAAAGATTTTTCTGCGCGTGTGGGCAGGAAACACGGTATTGCGGTTGCCAATGGCTCGGTCGCGCTGGATTTGGCTATTGCTGCGCTTGGTATAGGGCAGGGCGATGAGGTGATACTACCCAGCTTTACCATTATTTCTTGTGCAGCAGCGATAGTGCGTGCTGGTGCAACGCCAGTTGTGGTGGACTGCGATCCAAAAAACTGGAATATGGATTTAGGGCAGGTTAAGGCTCGCATCACGGAGCGTACAAAAGCTGTTATGGCAGTGCATATTTATGGTTTGTGTGTGGATATGGACGCGCTACTGGCAATCACCAAGCCACTGGGTATTGCGGTAATCGAGGATGCAGCGCAGGCGCATGGGCAAACTGTGCGCGGTCGTCCATGCGGTAGTTTTGGAGAAATTAGCAGTTTTAGTTTCTATCCAAACAAGCACATAACCACAGGTGAAGGCGGAATGGTGATGGTTGATGACGATGCTCTGGCTGCTCGCTGCGATAGCCTGCGTAATCTATGTTTCCAGCCAGAAAAACGTTTTGTACATGAAGAGTTAGGTTGGAATTTCCGTATGTCGAATTTGCAGGCAGCAGTTGGTTGCGCGCAGCTTGAAAGATTGGATGAATTCACCAAAATCAAGCAGAAAATGGGAAAATTATATAGGGAATTGCTGGCTGACGTAAAAGGAATTGAACAGCCACTTCCAGCTACTCCTTGGGCAGAAAATATCTATTGGGTTTATGGCTTGGTGCTTTCCGATGATGTGGCTTTTGATGCGAAAGAAGCCATGAAGCGTCTGGCAAAATTAGGGATAGGAACGCGTCCATTTTTCTTTGGAATGCATGAGCAGCCAGTATTCAAAAAAATGGGATTATTTTCTGGTGAAAAACTTCCAGTTACAGAGCGTCTGGCGCGGCGTGGTTTTTATATTCCTAGCGGAATGGCTCTTACCAAGCAACAGGCAGAGAGAGTGGCAACAGCAGTAAAAGAGGTGCTCAGAGCATGATAGTATTTGCCGAATATGCAAAATATTATGACCTGCTTTATAAGGATAAGCCTTATAAGCAGGAAGTGGCATATATAACAAAAATATTAAAAAAACATGTTCCGCAGGCGAAATCATTAATTGAGCTTGGTTGTGGTTCGGGTGTCCATGCTTCTTATCTGGCACAGGAGGGATTTCGCGTTTATGGTGTTGATCAAAGTGAATCAATGTTGGAAGCGGCGAAAGAGCGTTGTGCAAAAATTCCACAAGTTAGCCTGCATAAGGGCGATGTTCGCAGCGTACGCCTTAATGTAAAAGTTGATGCAGTTCTTTCTCTTTTTCATGTTGTGAGTTACCAAACATCTGACGTGGATGTGCGGGCTATGTTTGCAACTGCCAGTGAGCATTTGCAGGCTGGTGGTATTTTCTTTTTTGATGTTTGGTATGGGCCTGCGGTGCTGACCGACCGCCCAGTGCTGCGTGTAAAAGAACTTGCGGATGACGAGGTGCATATCACCCGCATAGCTACGCCGACAATGGATGCGACAAAAAATTTGGTGGATGTGCATTATCGCTTAATAGCTAGAAACAAAAAAACTGGTGCTTACAGCGAGACAGATGAACATCATCTGATGCGCTATTTTTTCACTCCAGAGCTCAATCAATTTGCAGAAAATAGCGGTTTTGAAGTTGTTGATTCACACGAATGGATTACAGAAAATGCTCCAAGTTTTAATAGCTGGGGTGTAAGTTTTGTATGCCACAAAAAATAGGAAATACATCATCTGTCATTCCGAATGAAATGAGGAATCTTTGCAATAATAATGAAAAGATCCCTCGGCAAGCTCAGGATGACAAGCAACATCATAGCATTGGTTTATATCTCGGGTTTCGCTATGGGCAGGGCGGAATTTTTCAATATAGCCTTAGTGTACTTGATGCACTTTGCGCTCTGCCTGCTGAGAGTTATAAAATAATAGTGGCGTATGAAGATCCTAGCTGGCAGCCGTATTTTTCTGGGAAGAATATAGGGGTTGTTCATATTGGCACGCAGCAAGGTGAGCGCAAAGGTTTGGGCTGGCTTTGGGGTAAATTATGCCTGCCATTATTGTTGTGGAAAATTGGTTTTTGGCGATTTGATAAAACAGCACGTTTTTTTGCCAATTCCAAAGCGGATTATTGGATTTTTCCTGCACAAGATCATTGGACATATCTTGCGCGTGTTCCTGCCATAGGCGTAATTCATGATTTGATGCACCGCTATGAATCGCAGTTTCCTGAAGTTTCCAGCAAGGGGCGTTATTTCCTGCGTGAGCATCGCTTCCGTTCAATATGTCGCGCTGCAAGGGCAATATTGGTTGATTCTGAAACTGGCAAAAAACACGCAATAGAAAGTTATGGTGTTGCAGCAGAAAAAATTTATCCGCTGCCTTATGTTCCTCCGCGCTATATTTATAATAAAGAAGTTCCAGAAGATTTTGCCACGCGTTTTCCGTTGCCACAAAAATATTTTTTCTATCCCGCGCAGTTTTATCCGCATAAAAACCATTTGCGTTTGTTGCAGGCAGTAGCTGATATACGCAAAGATTGCCCAGCTATACATTTAGTTCTAGCAGGACCAAAAAATCACGCATATTCAGAAATTGTAGTTGAGGCAAAAAGGCTTGGCGTTGAAGATGCCGTGAGTTTTATTGGTTATGTGCCAGATGAATATTTGCCAGAATTATATAGAAGGGCGCAGGCGTTGGTGATGCCCACATTTTTTGGGCCAACCAATATTCCGCCACTAGAGGCACAGGCACTTGGTTGTCCTGTGATAATTTCTGGAACGTATGGAATGCCAGAGCAATCTGGGGATGCTGCGTATTATATTGAGCCATCATCAGTTGATTCTATCGCCACCGCACTAAAAACATTGTGGAATGACGATGCTTATTGTATATCGCTACGAGACAAGGGGTATGAACGTGCCAAAAACTGGAAACAAGATGATTTCAGCAGAAGAATGCACGAAATATTGTGCTTGATAGGTGGTGGTGTATGAAGTCGATATTTGTAGAGAAAGTGAAATTATTTAATAATAAATTTTCGTTTCTATTTCCAATATCGCTAGCGGTTTTATTATTTGGGCAAATATTTTTTCTGATTGCCAATTATTATATAGGTGTTTCCCATCCTGCGTGGTCATTAGCACTTATACTTTTAATATTACTTGTGGCTCGTATTATTACAGGAAATTACATATTTCGGCTGGCATGGCTGGATATTTGTATGGTGGTATTTTTTATACTAATTCTTACTTCTTTATTGTTGCACGGACAGTATTCCAATCAATTATTTTTTAAATATTATATTGGCTTTATGATAGTACCATTTATGGCAGGTAGGTTACTATCTGCAAATGAGATGAAGCCATTTATTTTTACAGTCTTAACCATAACTTTTACAGCAGCTGTTGCTGTGACATTGGCGCTGTTGTTTATGTCGCCTCAGGAATACAATCAAGATCGTATTTCAACATTATTTTCAGTTTATAGCAAAAATTTCTATGGCGGGATTCCTTGCAACATTTTTGCTGGGTTTGCATTAGGACCATTGTTGATATTGTTGCACTGCCCAATATTTAGAATGAAATATAGTAAGATATTTAACTTAATAAAAGCAGGGACAATTTTTTGGTGTGTATGGCTTTTATTAATTGTAGCTACCAGAAGCACAATATTGAGCGGATTATTTTTTTCTATGATTGCAATTATATTTTTTAATTACAACAACAGGCGGGCATTGTTCAAGCAAATTGCCGTTTTAATCTTGGCGATTTTACTTTCTTTGCTTCTTCTTCCTGAGACCAGAACCAACTTTTTGTTGGGAAGTTATAGCCAGTTGATACAGGCAATAAAAGAACATAATGAACCAGAATTTCAGAAAACAATTTTGGAAATTCAGCCACAACTTAAAGATCCTAGGATACAAGAATATTGCGTAGCCAATTGCAATTCAGTTTCAGCTAGATATTATTTATATCTTAATGCACTTGAAATGTTTGAAAGCAGCCCAATTCTAGGGATAGGTGCTAATAACTATGGGGCGTATTCAGCAGCGGAATCATCTTCTTTAGCATCACCTCACAATCTTACATTGTATATTTTTTTAGAATTAGGAGTTGTTGGTGGTGTATTATATGTATTTATCGTAGGTGGCTTACTTTTTTATTTTAAGCGTAATGTGGAATATAGGGGAAATACTAAGGGGCGTAGTAGATTACATATTATTTTTCTGCTATGGGGGTTTGTATTATTGGTTGAGCAATTTTCAGGTAATTATTTTGTGACCTATCAATTTTATGCTATGACAGGCATGCTGATATCCGCCTATCAACAGTTCTTTATAATGAAGCAGGGGCGTTTTAGTAATGCACAAAGCTGATTCTGGCACTTTGCCTTTAATCTCCATCATAACCGTGTGTTATAATTCAGCGGATACGATTGCCGATACGCTGCGCTCGATTGCTGAACAAAATTATCCGAACATAGAATATATAATTATTGACGGTGGTTCGACGGATGGGACTTTGGATATAATCAAGCAATATGAAAAACATGTTTCTGTGCTTGTTTCCGAGTCAGACAAGGGAATTTATGATGCCATGAATAAAGGATGGCAGAAAGCAACTGGTGATGTAGTTGCTTTTCTAAATTCGGATGATTGCTACATGCATAAAAATGTACTTAGTGAGGTTGCAGAGATAATGTCAAATCCTGATATAGATGCTTGTCATGGCGATCTAATTTATGTTGATAGGGTGGATACCAACAAAATAATTCGCTATTGGCAGGGGCATGATCATAGGGCAGGGGATTGTCTTAAAGGCTGGATGCCAGCGCACCCGACTTTTTTTGCGCGACGTTCGTTATTTGAGCGTTGTGGAGGGTTTGATACACGCTATCGCAAGCAGGCGGATTTTGAGCTTGCGGTACGCTGGTTTGAACTTCATAAAATACGCAGCCGATATGTGCCAAAAATATGGACGCGGATGCGAACTGGTGGAGCTTCTAATAATAGCCTGCGTAATATTATAAAGGGAAATTTGGAATCATATCATGCGTGTAAATCACTCGGCTTTAATATCTCCCCATTTTTTATAATACGCAAAATATTATCACGCTTTCCGCAATATTGGCGTAAGCCAGAGATGCCTGTTTAGATGCGGGTTTTTATCACAGGGGCGACCGGTTTTGTAGGCGTGAAGCTGGCACAGAGCGGTATGAATCTGAAGGAGTATGAGTTGTTGCTCCTTGCCCGTGATAGAAAAAACATACCTGATAATTTAAAACATTTAGTGTGGCGTATAGGCGATATTCAGTCATTAACACCCGAAGATTTGAATGGCGTTGATGTGGTGATACACACCGCAGCAAAAGCACATGACGCAAGCGCTCCAGAATCAGAATATATAATAAATAATTCACAAGCCACGCATCACTTGGCGGAATGTGCAGCAAAAGCTGGTGTGCGCCGCTTTATATTTATCAGTACTATAAAAGTGCATGGTGAATATAGTTTTCCTAACCAACCTTTTATGGCGACTGACAAACCAAATCCTTGTGATGCGTATGCACGTTCAAAGTTGGAATCAGAACAACATCTGCAAACTATTGCTGATGAATATGGAATGGATTGGGTGATAATTCGCCCGCCACTTATTTACGGAAGTCAAGTGAAGGGTAATTTGCAGAAGCTGGCAGGCTTGATAATAAAGAAAATACCTCTGCCGTTTGGTGCAGTTAAAAACCAGCGAAGTATTCTTTCGGTTGATAATCTGGTCGATGCGTTGTGGTATATGCTAATTATTGAAAATGCCTCTAAGCAGATTTTCTTAATAAGTGATGGTGCGCCAGTATCAACGCCAGAGCTTATTCGCTATATTGCTAAATCTATTGGCGTGTCACCAGTATTAATATCTATTCCAGAGTTTATATTAAGGTTCGGCTGCCGTTTGTTGGGCAAGGAGGGGATATATACCCGAACCTGTATGTCTTTGCATGTTGACGACAGTGATATAAGAAAAAAGTTGAACTGGTCGCCACCATTTACCACTGAAGAAGCTATGAAAAAAGCCATGGTGTAGGTCAATTTTGCCTACCTCTTCTGGAAAAGAATGTAAAAATTTGGCATTCAAGTGCTGTGATAAAAAAATCTCACCCTGTTGCACAAAAGACACGATTGGCAAAAATATGTTATAAATCATAAGATTGGAGATGACATCCACAGGGTGAAAATGTAACAATTGTTTGCTTACGGGTTTTTAGGTAAGAAACTTATTGCTTTTATTAATAATTACTAATATTTGGTTAATATCAAATTTATAGGATTAACGATTATGCCCGAACAAGTGTTACAAAAAGATGACTATAGGTCACTAAATTTTCTATCTGCTTTGCAATCGATAGCTACGAAGCGTTCTTTTAACCCTTATGCTAAGGGTGAACAGATTACTTATGAATTTACCGAAGACCCAGCACTTTTACACCAATATTATAGGATTCGTGAAATTAGATATGGGGAGACATTGAAATCCGAGAATTACAACTGGGGTGAAGATTTTCATGATAAATTGAGTCATATATTAATAGCACGCAGAGGAAAGCTTTGTCTCGGCGGTTGTAGGCTCACCATTCGTGAAGGTGATGAAGATTGGACGCTACCAGTAGAAAACGAAGAATTTAATCTTCGTAACACTTTTCCGAATTTGCATCTGGATCGTGTTAAGCACGCAGAGATATCTAGATTTGTTATTATGGAAGACGGTGGCACTGCGAACGACGATATCTTTTATGGCTTGTGCAAGGCTATGTATAACAGGGTGGTGAGTTCAGATATTCATTATTTATTTGCGGTTTCATCTTATATTTTAGCCAGAAACTGGAGAGCTATCGCTAATAGTTTTGGAGTGAAAACCACCAAGATTGTGGAAAATATACATCCTGTTGAGAAGGCATTGGGCGATGAGGTGAAGTGGTACTTAGTATTATCTGATCTGACTAGTTTCCGCAAAAATGTTGATTCTTCAGTAAATAGTGTTTCAAAAACATATTACAATGAAGCCTCCAAAATCTTGAACTAGATGAAATCTGTTTAGCAATTATTTTAAGGCAGTTAATTGATTGTTAACTATATCAGGCTATCACCGATAATTGGGATTATTTAACCAAAATAATTATTCGGAGATAGTGGCATGTCACAATCTAGTTTGTTCGCACTGTTTACGGGTGTTGTCGCTCTCTCTGCATCGACAGTTTTGGCGAGCAGCACAGAAGATGCCGAGATAAAAAAGTTGCTCAGCATGTCTTTGGAAGAATTATCTAATGTTGTTGTTACTTCCGTTTCAAAGAAAACCGAACCTGAAAATGAGGCTGCTGCCGCTGTGTTCGTAGTATCACAGGAAGATATTCGCCGTTCTGGCGCAACGACTATTCCTGAAGCTTTGCGCATGGTACCGGGGATTTCCGTAGCACAATCTGGATCAAACAATTGGACAGTGACCGCGCGCGGGTTCAACAGCCAGTTTGCCAATAAACTTTTGGTGTTGATGGATGGAAGGACTATTTATTCACCGTTATTTTCTGGGGTAATTTGGGATTCTCAGGATGTTATGATGGAAGATATTGAACGCATCGAAGTTATCCGTGGTCCAGGTGCTACTTTGTGGGGTGCTAACGCTGTTAACGGTGTTATTAACATTATAACAAAAAATGCTAGAGATACTCAGAAGGGATTAGCGTCGGCAAGTGTAGGTAACCAGATGAGTGGCGGTGCTGTTCGCTATGGTACCAAGTTTGGTGATGATGGTCATGTTCGCGCTTATGCAAAATACAATGATTATAATTCACAATATACGAGTTCTGGTGGTGACGCTGGTGATTCTTGGCGCAAACAACAGGCAGGATTCCGCAGTGATATGAAAATTTCCAGTGATGATAAGATTACTGTTCAGGGTGATATATACTCGGTTGATGAGGATGATTCTTTCTTGTTTCCTAATTTATCTTCAGCCACATATTATGATTCTTCAAAAGGCTTTAAATTAAGCGGTGGCAACATCTTGTTGCACTGGGAGCAAAAACAAAGTGACTTGTCGGAAACATCGGTGAAGGCATATTTTGATAATGCTGCTTCGGAAACATTATTTTTTAATGATAAAGCCAATACAGCAGATATTGAATTTCAGCATGTGTGGACAGGGTGGGAGAGGCAAGAATTTGTCTGGGGTGGCGGGTATAGATTTATAAATGATAGTAATGATCCCAGCACGCAATACGCTCTGACTCCGCGTACCAGAAATGATAGCCTTTATAATGCATTTTTGCAGGATAAGATCGCACTAATACCAGAGAAAGTGTTCCTTACTCTTGGGTCTAAATTTGAACATAATGATTACTCTGGGTTTGAGGTGCAGCCTAGTGTCCGCATGTCTTGGCTTCCTTCTTATACTCAGACAGTGTGGGGTGCTGTATCGCGCGCAGTTCATACTCCCAGTAGGTTTGATGAGAATGGTAGATTATCCCAGCTCATAGTTCCTCCCTCTGCTTCTCTGCCAATACCAACTTTGGTAGATAGTGTGGCAAATAGTAATTTAGATTCAGAGAAATTAATTTCTTATGAATTAGGTTATCGCTTTCAGCCAGTTAAAAATCTTTCTGTGGATCTTACTGGCTATTACAATGACTATAGCAATCTATTGACTAACTCGCTGGGAACTCCTTCGGTAATTGGTGGTACACATGTGTATCAACCGCTTATCACAGGAAATTCTAATAAGGCTCATTCTCTAGGATTTGAGGCAGTGGCAAGGTATGACATAAACTCATCATGGCGGCTTCTCGGCTCTTACAGCTATATAGATTTAGTTTTTGATGATAAAGGTAAGGTCGGTCTGTATTCTTTAGGAAAAAACCCGAAACATATGTTTAATTTGCGCTCTACCTATCTATTCCAAAATAGGATAGAGATGAATAATTCATTATATACTGTTTCCAAGTTGCAAAGCATTAATGTCCCGAGCTATTACCGTTTTGACACTCAACTTTCTTACCCACTTACAGACTCGGTAAAGGTTAGCTTGGTTGGGCAGAATTTGTTTGATAAAAGACACAAAGAATTCTCTCCGTTCCTCTACCAGACTCAGGCAGAAATCGGGCGCAGCGTGTACGCTGGAGTGTCTTACAAGTTTTAGCTAGTTGCGTAGTGGCTTGCCTGTTTGTAGCATGTGTTCTATGCGGGCGATTGTGCCTTTGGTTTTTACCAGTTCCATGAAGCCAGCCACTTCGAGATCCAAAATCTGCTGCTCGCTGATTTCATCGGCAATATCAGTATCACCGCCAGTTAGAACCTGTGCCAGCACCCGCGATACCACCACATCATGCGGAGTTGCTTTGCCAGAGGCAGCGTATCCATCAATTGCCATGAACAATGCTACCTTCCCAGCCTCACCAGTAAGGCGCAGAGTTTGTGGAGCAGGTGCTGTGTAGTCATCAACCATTGCAAGGCAACGTGCCTTGGCATCTGCCAGAACGCGGGTGCGGTTCATACTAATACCATCATTTTCACGCATGATTTTAAGGTCTTTTGCTTCCAGTGCTGAACCGCCTGTTTTTGCTGTGCCAATCATCTCAAATACTTTGCTGATGGTCGGCATTGCATTTGCAGGATTATTAACATCGGCATGGCGCAGCAGCATTTCCTTACATCCGCCCCAAGCTGGAATTAGTCCAACACCAACCTCTACAAGTCCGGGATATGATTCGACATGTGCTTGCACTGCGTTCGAGTGCAGCACAATTTCACAACCACCACCAAGTGCCATGCCAGCTAGTGAAGAAACTACAGGAAACGGCGCATGTTTCAGTGCCATCATCGCGTGTTGACCAGCACGAATAACATCTTCAATCTGTTTCCATGCAGCAATATTCGCTGCCATAAGCATAAAACCAAGATTTGCACCAACGGAGAAATTATCGGCATCATTTCCTATAACCAGTCCACGGAAATCTTTTTTTACTAAACCTACAGTTTGCTCAATCAGAGATAAAATGTCAGGATCAACCGAATTCATTTTCGAGGTTAGTTCAAGGCAGGCGATACCATCACCAATATCCCATAAACTAGCGGAGGCATTCTTTATAACTGGTTTCTTGTTTAATTTTATATCACCTAACATTAATGTCCCTGCAGGCGGAACTATAGGAGAATATTCTCCTTTAATGTTCATCGCGGATTTCTGACCAGCAGCCACCGAATACAGAGTTTTTCCTGATGCTTTGGTAAGCAGTGTGGGAACGGGTATTCCTTTGGCTTGCAGCATTTTTACAAAATTATCGACACCGATTTTATCAATCATTTCAAACGGACCATATTTCCAACTATAGCCGAGCTTCATAGCATTATCGACGGCAGCGATATCATCAGAAATTTCTGGAATGAGAGAGGCAGCATAATGCAATGTTCCACCCAAAACTGAGGCAGCGTATTGTCCGCCAATATCAGGATGAGTAAGCAGAGCCGCAAGCCCAGCTTTTGCAGCATCAACACTAGCTAATTCCACCTTGCTAGAAACTGGCTTATACTCACCAGTTTTAAGGTCGATAACTTCTTTGATTTTTTTCTCACCTTGTTTATTCATGCGGTAAAAACCGCCTTTGCCTTTGCGCCCAGTATAGCCGTCGGCAATCATCTTTTTAACAAGCTCAGGTTCTTGATAGAGCGCGCGGAAAGCATCATTTTCAGGCAGTGTGGCAAGCATCGCTTTAGCGATTAGTGGCATCAAATCGATACCAATC
The DNA here is from genome assembly GCA_025464625.1 of Rickettsiales bacterium. Lineage (GTDB taxonomy): Bacteria > Pseudomonadota > Alphaproteobacteria > Rickettsiales > SXRF01 > SXRF01. The sequence goes on from JAOAUZ010000002.1 coordinate 432,613, forward strand.
AAATCGAACAAACCGAAAATGCCTGTGCTTGGCATCCCTACAGGCTTTCCCATAACAGCATCAGCCTGCTGCGGAGAAATACCAAGGCGCATAGCTTCAATTAGCCCAAGCATCATCCAATAAACACCGATGCGGTTGGCGATGAATCCCGCAGTGTCTTTGCAATGAACAACAGTTTTTCCCAACTTTATATCGGCAAATTGCTCTATGGCTTGCAGCGCTTCTTTGCGAGTAGTTTCTCCTCCCAAAACTTCCAGCAGACGCATAAAGCGTGGCGGGTTGAAGAAGTGGGTTATCATGAAATCTTGTTTGAAAGAATCAGGAAGTCCACCAGTCAGAGTTTTTAAGGGAAGGGTGGAGGTGTTTGATGAAATTACACTTCCAGCTTTGCGCACAGAATCTATTTTGCGATAAACATCTTGTTTTACATCCAGCCGCTCTAAAACTGCTTCGATAATCCAGTCGCAATCGGCGAGCATATCCAGATTATCTTCGAGGTTACCGCAGGTAACAAGTTTTGTAACTTTAGGATGAACAAATCCAGAAGGCTTGTTAGCAAGTTGTTTTTCGATTGCTTTTTCGGTTAGAATATTACGGTTTTCTGCACCAGCAGGAACAATATCTAATAGAACAACTGGAGTGCCACTTGCGGCAATATGCGCTGCAATACCACTACCCATTACCCCCGAGCCGATAACGGCAATCTTTTTTATACTGGTCATGTTAAATTGATCCTTTCTTGCTTAGGGCGGGTAGGTGGTGCTGAGTAAACAGGTTTTATTCTAACATAATCTGTAATTTAGTTAAATTCATTTAGTGGCAGGTGTTTTTAGATTTGCTGTATTAATACGGGCTTTGTAATTTTCAATAAACGAGCGTGTATTGTTAATAGACTGTATTACCTCATCAAAATTGCGGGAGTTAGGAATAACATCTTGTGAGGTAACAAACTCGAATACTTTTTTATTGGGGTTTGCAGCCATTAATGGACCAAAATAATCACGCAGATATTGTAGTTGCTCTCTATTATCAGTAAAAATATATGCCAAAGCCAGCTTTATTAAATATTCGCTTTCATCAAGATTTATTGGCGCGGTGATATCTTGCCGTTTTTTTAAAATGGTTTCGATGCTGGCAGTTAATTTTGTCCAATCTTTTGCCTTCCAATAGATACTAATTCGTACACGTTCTGCCTCTGGCGTATCGTCTTGCCCCAGAGTTTGTAGTGCTAAATCTGACTTATCCAAACTCACCATTGCTTCTGCTGCAAGGCGATTACGCAGTAGGCGTAATAATACTTGGTTTTCACCATATACTGAATCTTGCAGTGCGGTCAGGGCTTTTTGTGGCTGGTGATTTAAGATGTGTATAGTTGCGAGTTTTGCGCCTAGTTGGCTGCGCCGCTCTTTTTCTGCCTGTGCATGCATTTGATGATCGAGCAGACCTGCTGCTTGCTCCATTAAGTCAACAGAAATAAGGCGATCTGCCAAACGGTCAAGCATCTCGTTACCAGCAGTACCGCTAGGCATATAGTTGCGATATTCATAGTAAAGAGCGAGTGCTTCAAGCGGAGGGAGTGTATCCGCCACACCTTCATTGAACATGATAACAAACACCTCGCTCATTTTTCGTGCCATATCTACAGCGGTAGAAGTATTCTTAAATGATTGTACGCCATTGTTCCATACACGCATGGCGTTCACATAATCTTTTCTTTCGTGGTATAACTCGCCCAGAAGCGTCAATACTTGTAACTCTAGACTATCGCCATGCCAGTTCAGCCGTAGTCGTTCTAACCTATCAATTGCTTTATCTTTTTCTAGACCTCCGTCCATATCACGGGCGATACGAGTAAATTCAGCGCGAGCTTTAACAAATGGATGCTTAAAATCTTCCGCTAACTTATCCAAATTTTCTGTAGCCTCTTTTTCCTGACCAGTACTCATGGAGATTTTTGCCATAAGGAAATTGATATAGACATTGATGGAATCAAGAAGATTGTCTTGATGAAGGGAGTCAAAGATTTTAAGCGCGATATTATAATCTTTTGCTGCTATTGCTCTATCCGCTGCGACAATTGCTAGGCGTTGACGAAATACAGGCGGATATTTACTTATGTAATCCTCGTTCATTGCAAGATAATCATAGGTTTGACCAGCATTACCCAATAAATCGGAAAGGACAGCACGCCAATAATCAACTTCTTTGTTGTTGTTTAATTCTGTTGCTGAGAAATCTTTTGCTGCCTCTATAAAACGCGTCATCAAAAAATTGGCAACACCGTGCATAGCATTTAGTTTTGCGCTGCGGTAAAAAGATGGATCTGCACGATTTATTCCATCGAGTAAGGCATTCGCTTCTGGAGCCAAACCTTCACTTAGATATATTTGAGCCATGCGTAACCGTGCATTGTTGGCATCTTGAACGTTCTCTGTTTCTACTGTCTGATGAAATAATTTTTGTAATTGCTTCTGACGTGATTCGGTGATGCCAATTTTCCATATTTCATAAGGAAATAATGTAGGACTAGCTTGTGCGGCATCGTTTATTGCCTTTATATCAAGTTTAGGAAGATCGGGAGAAATAGTAGCGCCTTTCGTGGTGGTAATTCGCAGACCATTTCTTAATTGCACTACTGATATATCATCAGCTTTTTTAACAACTGCTATTCCCTGTACAGTTTCTAATATATTAAATTCTATGAACTCACGGGCATTGGTTACGCCTTCTCCTATTTTAAAAAGTGGAGTGATTATTATCTCATCTCCGATTATTGGATCACGCACAGCGATAGGATCTGCCATTTCTAATGTAGATACTAAAACATGTGGCGGTGCAGGAGGAGAGGTGCTGACTTCAACAGGTAATGGCGAGGAAATAGGTTGTTTTTTTTGTGTAATTAATAAGGCTACATTATTTGAATTTTCTTCCTTTGTTAAGCTGCTATAAACATTATCATCAATTGGGATATAAAGAATTGTCGCCTTAGAATTAGGAATTATTTTTGGTTTTGCAATTACGGTTTTTTCCATATCTTCAAATTCAGATAAATCTAATTTTACTCCTTTTTCCAAAATCACCCATAAATTATGATTGCGCTTAAATACGGCAAATGCTGTGCGTTCAGCTAGTGGAAAGCGAATGGTCGCACTATCATTGGCGGAAGAAACAGTGACTTTGTTTATCTGCACGGCTTCGATGGGAGCAGCAGAGCTTGGTTGGGCAATCCCATCATCTTCTTTGGGCGATGATTCTTTTGTGGCGGTGCTTTCACCTGCTGTTGGCGCAAGATTGGCCAGAATTTTAGCATAGCTATTCACGGCATTTTTAGATGAATCCACAACTTTCACGCTGTCACGCACAGACTCTAAAGGAATAAGTGGCATTATTATTTTTTCAGAAACAGCCTGCTCAACGGCGGGAGCAGGAACTGTATCTTCCTTATTTTTTGTGATTTGTACTCTGCCTGCCTGTGGGTCGATTCCCAATATATCAATACCACTTATGTTATGATTCATAAAACTACGGGTGCGGTAGGGTTTGTCGAGCATAAGGACAATAGTTTTGCCGTCTGGTTTGCGCTCTACATGGGTGACATATGGGTAAAGGCTTGTAAGTATTGCGCTGACATCTGGATTGGCTTTGCGCTCAAAGGTTATAGCAACAGTCTTATCTTTAGCGTTTAATTTAAATTCTACTGGTTTTTGCCACTCAAAAGTCACTCTCGCAACGTCACGGATAATCTCTCCGCGAGTAACTGGTAGTTGGTTATTATCGGCAGAAAACACTGTGCCAACAGGCATAAAAACTATGCACGCGCACAATAGCCATAAAACATAATTATGTATGTAATAATTCAGACGCATCGCCACCCTAATTTATACCCTTGTCATCTCGAACGAATGTGAGAGATCTTTGCACTTAAATTAATTCTAATGCAAAGATTCCTCATTTCATTCGGAATAACAGATGTTGTCATCCCGAGCTTGTCGAGGGATCTTTTTTTAAATATATTTGCTAAAGATACCTCGTTGCACTCGGTATGACAACCGTAAGATAATTATTTGTACGATGAGAAATAGTGAAAGGTAAAAATTACATAAAAAATGCAGGTGAGGATTCTTGTGGTGGTGACTTCACTATCGTCTGCCAATCTTTTTTATTGGTAGTTGGAACAAGCATTTTATTTTCTGTGGTCTGGACAGTAGCAGGTAAATTCTCTTTACACTGCGCCCACGGATTTTTTTTCACTAACTCCACCTGTGTACGCAGTAAATCTTTTACTTCATCATCTTTCATGGCGAGAACATCATCGCGTCCAAGAAAACCAGACATGTAATCAATCAAATGGTTTTGTTGAGCTGCTGGCTGTTTTGCTATTAATTCGGCAGCTAGTGAAATCACGCTTTCATCAACACTCTTATCGCTAACCACCCCTTTACCATGTCCCTTGGAGGAGATGGCAAGCAACGCTTCTGCCAATAAATTGGTTACAACAAACACACCACGCCAAGCGACCGATTTCTTTGCCTCACTATCGGCATGCTTCAAGTCTTTCATAGTGCTTGCTAGATGACACATGGTGCTTACCATATAGCCCATACCAGCTACTGCGAGAGGTCTTTCTTGCGCCCATTCCCAAACACCAGCCATGCCATGTTTTTTAGGCGTATCAGGATCATGCGCTTTTTCCTCTACCATATTACCAAAGGTAGCCGATGCCATTGTCATTGTGCCAAGTCCTACATCAAGCCAACCAGAATGGCGCATATTCTTCTTGACTGTTTCAATAGCCATTTTTGTATATGCTTCGTCAGTCAGGTGTGGGACGAGTCCCTTAACTTTATCGGTCATTTCTTTCAAGGCAATATCTGAAACTTTAGGAAATAATACCTTGTTTCTCATGGCAGCCGCGGCGATACAAGCTCCAGCAATGCCAAAAAATGTGTTCATCAGTTCGGATGGATAGCGGCGGAATAAATCATCAGAGGTTTTTATAAACCCCTTGTTTTTATCTTCGGTAATTGATTTTAGTGAACAATTATCTGGTACATCAATATTTTGCTCACGCATATGAGCTGCCATTTTACCAGCAATCTCTTTTATTTGTAAATCGGGTGTGTCTTTGCGGGCAAAAAGCAAGGAAGATAGAGTGCCACCAGCATAAGCAGTACCTGCTGCTATGTTTAGCGGGCTGCTTTCTTTCAAACCATATTTGATAAAAGCTCCATCACCAGCAAGATAGGCAATACCACTCAAGAACAAGCTACGCTTTTTTACAGTATCGGTAAACTTGGTGGATTTTTTTTCATCATTTGTAATTTGGGCTGGACCATGCGCCCATTTATTGTCAAAAAGCACACTATTAACTTGTGTTTCGCGACCGAATCCGCGCACCTCCAAAGTTTGTTTGCCATCAAGTGTATGTGGCACCACCTGCCAACCGCGCTTCGCCATAGCCAGCGAAATATCACTCAGTGTTTTTTCTGAAGTATCAGGCAGAGCATGCAAATAGGCACGAAGCGAACCACCATCCGATTTTACGAATGATACCTCGTCAATAACACTGCCTTGTGAATATTGATAAACCCGCACTATCCATCCCACCTAAACATATGATTAGAATGTGATTATAGCGGATAAAAACAATAATTACATGACAATTATGTTACAAATTAACGGAAAATTCACCTTTTTAGGATTGTTTGCGCAGTTTGCTGTGTTTCTGGCTATAGGCAAAATAAATTGACAGCCCAACCACCAGATAAACAAGGTAAAACTTCACCGTAACGGGGTTGGAAAGTAGCCCATACACCAGATATCCGCAGAATAATATGCCAAGTATCGGGAAAAACGGTGAAAACGGCACTTTAAAAGGGCGCGCTAAGTTTGGCTCAACTTTGCGTAGATAAAGCACGGTGAAACAGATAATCGCGAAGGCTGTGAGTGTTCCCAGTGATACCAAATCGCCCAAAATATCAATCGGGGTGGTTGCAGCGACAACGCCGATAACCAGCCCAACCACAATGGTATTAACCCAAGGGGTTTGGAATTTAGGGTGAACTTTGCTGAAAACCGCAGGCATCAATCCGTCTTTTGCCATTGTATAAAACACTCGTGTCTGCCCGTACATCAGCACCATCATAACTGAGGTAAGACCAGCAATAGCACCGATTTTAACCACAAATGAAAGCCATGGCAGATGAATCGCATCCACTGCTTTAGCTATTGGGTCAGGAACGTTAAGGGTAGCGTAAGGAACGAGACCAGTGAGAACCGCCGCGACTGCCATATATAAGATTGTGCAGACCCCAAGCGAACCTAAAATCCCGATTGGGATATCGCGTTGCGGGTTTTTAGCCTCCTGTGCAGCGGTGGAGACAGCTTCAAAGCCAACATAAGCAAAGAATACGATGCCTGCACCACGCAAAATTCCATCCCAGCCATATTTTCCTTCTGGAGTTGCTTCGGGAATAAACGGATGCCAATTTGCTGGGTCAACATAAAACGCACCGACAGCTATAAAAAGAATAACTACTGATAATTTTATAAACACAATAACATTATTGATATTTGCAGATTCTTTTACACCAAGAACCAAAAGAGCTGCCATTGTGCTTACGCCAAGCAGTGCTGGCAGGTTGACTCCGCCTGTGAAAACTAAATCTTTTCCATCATTGATAATTTGTAGGGTAGGGGTGGTAAGGGTGGCGGGAATGACAATGCCAAAATTTCCAAGAAAGCTAACCACATATCCTGACCAGCCAACGGCAACTGTTGATGCTGCGATACCATATTCAAGCAGTAATAATAGCCCCATTACCCATGCGAGCAGTTCACCAACACTGGCATAAGCATAGGAATAAGCACTGCCAGAAACAGGGAGCATGGAAGAAAGTTCAGCGTAGCAAAGACCAGCAAAAGCGCAGCACAAGCCCGCGATAACAAAAGAAATCATAATAGCAGGTCCTGCATATTGGGCGGCGGCTTGTCCCGTCATCACGAAAATACCAGCCCCGATAATGCAGCCAATACCTAAACTTATGAGATTGAGTGCTGATAATGTGCGCTTTAATTCGCCTTTTTGTGATTCTGCCTGAATAGAGGCAATTGACTTTTTAACCATAAATTTTGACAAACTCATACCACCTCCAAATAGTTACTATTTGTTTGTTTCTAGCGGTTTAAGTTATATTTGCAATGATTTTTATTTTTTCATCTCGAGCGAAGCCGAGAGAGATTTACTATTATGATTATATATGTAGAGATTCCTCATATGCATTCGGAATGAGAGAGCTACTTCTTAGTTTCGTCAACAGTTTTAAGCATTTCTGCAATGACAATTTCAGCGTTGCCTTCTTCTATCCGTTGGAAAGTCACTCCGAACATTTCTTCAACTTTTTTAGTGATCTCAGACGGAGGCTCTTTACCCCTGCCAGATACAACCACCTCACCGTAAGCATCCTTAACGAAGTTCTGGATATTGTATTTACTCTTCACAGCTTGCTGAAATTTGTTTATGAGGTCAGGCTTTACGGCAAGATAGCACCAATAGAACCCACCTTGTTCCATCACCCCGCGCACCAGCGTAACCAACCGAGACGCACTATCCTGAGCAATAGAATCCGACATTAGTTACCTTTGTACCAAGGTTGTGGCTGCGTCCTGCGCCCTATGAAACAGCTTGCTTACCATATTGCCCAATGCACCGCCAGTAACTGCTGCGCCAGCAAGAACGGCTGTAGAACTTAACCCAGTCTCTGCGGCTGTTAAAGCACTAAGAATTGTTGCGCCACCAGCAGCAAGAGGAGCCGCTGCAACCAAAGCTGTAACTGCTGCTGCACCAAGAATAATCGAACCCCAGCTAATATCTTTTAACATAGACATAACATTTCTCCTTAATTCACAAATTTATTTATATTCCTAAACTTACGGTAAAGGTAGCATAAAATATAAATAATTTATATGACAATTATATGAAATTAATATTACAGAGTAAAATTAATTATTTTTTCTATGTTACGGATAGTAAAAAATCCTGTATTGATGCTCGCTTGTACAAGAAAGTCTCTGATATTTATTAGTATTTTTGTTGCGTTTATAGAAAATCTGCCTTATAACTTCGTCCGACAATATTTTAATAACCAATAGATTTATATGAATTAGTTGTGTGATTGCTTTTGAAAGGGCAATGGGCTGCATGGAATATTTGCATTTAGAAGTGAGTAATTCGGTCGTAGATGGCAAGGGCAGGCGGGTTACGCATCTGCGTGAGGACGGTAATGCTAAAAAGATAGAGATATTTTATGAATTTGATCGCATTATTCCATGGTCGGAACATACTGTGCTTGATGGGCATGTTTTTGGCGTACTTTTATATGCGATGTCGCGGGGCAAACCACTTAAAGTTCATGGTGCTATTTCGCATAAGGCGATGCGTAATTTGGAAGAATTGCAATTGGCGTGGTGCCGTCTAAGCCTAGAAAAATATAAGAAAATAGATATTATTCCAGAATATATCCAAGATACACGCAAGATACACACAGAAGAAAAAGCTATCTCTGCATTCTCTGGTGGCGTTGATGCAACTTTTACTGCTTTGCGCCATACCAAGGTTCTTCCCGACCCAGTTCGCTATCCCTTGCGCTCGGTGTTGATGGTTCATGGTTTTGATGTTGATGTCTATAATTTTTCTGCTTTTGGGCAGTTAACCAAACGCGTACAGCCTTTACTTACTGATTTGAATCTTGAGCTGCGTACTATCCGCACAAATAGCAGAGATTTGAAGATTCAAGATTGGGATTTTTCTCACGGCCTTGAACTGGCTGCCTGCCTACATATGTATTCGGATGAATTCAAGTTTGGTCTTATTGGAAGCTCGGGTGAATATAACAATTTTGGATTGCCGTGGGGATCAACCCCCGTGCTTGACCATCTTATGTCTGGCAGTGAATTATCTGTGGTGCATGACGGAAGCGGTTTTTGTCGCACCAGTAAGGTATCAGTCATAAAAGATTTTCCTGTTGCGTGCAAAACATTGAAAGTTTGTTGGGCGGGAGTTGATCAGAGTGGCAATTGCGGAAAATGTGAAAAATGCGTGCGTACCCAACTTAATTTTCTTGCTGCTGGAGTGAAGAAAACCCCACCATGTTTCCCGCGTGATTTCAGCATTGATGATTTAATGAATGTGGTTTTAAACAGCGAATCTAATGTAGGCGAGATTGAGAGCATAGTAGCATATGCAAAATTTCATAAACTAGAAGGCGAGTGGCTTAAAGCTGCCGATTCACGCATTGCTGATTGGTTACCAGCGGATGAGGCTAAACTCGAGAAACAAAAGCATGGTGGTACTATAAAAAAGATTCTTGTAAAAATTGTTACATGCTTGGGGTTTGGAGTTCCCGCAAAAAAACTGTGGAGACGGTTACGGCGTGCAGTGCGGAAGGTTGTTGAATAGAATGTTTTATAATTTATCATTATTTGTAATATAAAAATACTTATTTAACGTTGGAATAACGATGGAATATTTACATTTAGAAGCGAGTAATTCTGTTATTGATGGTAAGAGCAGGCGTGTCACGCATTTGCGTGAGGACGGCTCTACAAAAAAAATGGAAATATTTTATGAATTTGATCGTATTGTTCCGTGGTCGGAACATACTTTGCTTGATGGGCATGTATTTGCAATATTGCTTTATGCTTCTTCGCAAGGAAAGCCACTCAGGGTTCATGGGGCAGTATCGCATGCTGCACTGCGTAATTTGGAAGAATTGCAGTTAGCGTGGCGCATTTGGAAACCAGAGATTTACAAGAAAATAGAAATTATACCTGATCGGGTTGATAACTCACATAAGATTGCTAGGGAGGAGAAAGCCATTGCTGCGTTCTCTGGTGGCGTTGATGCGATGTTCACTGCTCTACGCCATACCAAGATACTACCAAAATCGATAGGTTATCCATTACAATCATTGTTGATGGTGCATGGTTTTGATGTTGATGTCTATAATTTTACTGCTTTTGAACAGTTGGTGTCGCGCATTAAGCCATTTGTTGATGATCTGAATGTTGAACTGCGGATGGTACGCACCAATAGCAGAGATCTAAAAATTCAAGATTGGGATGATTCTTTCGCGTTGGAATTGGCTGGTTGCTTGCATATGTATTCTGATGAATTCGAGTTTGGTATAATTGGGAGTTCGGAAGCATATGATGCTCTGGTTATGCCTCTTGGCTCAACTCCTGCAACAGACTACCTAATGTCTGGGGAAGTATTTTCTATAATACATGATGGCGCAGGTTTTTCTCGTACCGACAAAGTTGCAGAAGTAAAAAACCATCAAGTTGCATGCGAGACACTAAAGGTTTGTTGGGCAGGTGCTAACCAAAGTGGGAATTGTGGAAAATGTGAAAAATGTGTGCGTACCCAGATGAATTTTCTTGCCACTGGTGCGACATCTAATCCAGCATGTTTTAGTAATGAATTAGACGTTAATGATATAAATAATATTAAGATACATACTGAAGCCCAATTAGCAGAGATGGTCAGCATAGTGTCTTATGCTGAGGCACACAATGTGAATGGGCAGTGGCTTACTATTCTAAAGGCACGAATTGCTGAATGGAAGCCAACAGACCCTAAAGAGCTAGAAAAACAGAAAAAAGGCGGAATAATAAAACGAGTGCTAGTAAAAACAATAACCAAGCTCGGACTAGCAGAACCTGCCAAGAAAATATGGCGCAAATCTAGGCGTTATATTTTAAAGGCTGTGGAATAACGCTTTATTTTTCTTGTTTATTGATGAAATCAACAATAATCGGCACAACATTTTCACGGAATTTACGACCGTTGAAAATCCCATAATGACCAACACCTTTTTGCATATAGTGTTTACGCATTTTGGCGGGAATATTTTTGCAGAGTTTTTGTGCAGCTTCAGTTTGCCCAACTCCTGAAATATCATCCAGCTCACCTTCTAATGTAAGTAGCGCGGTTTCTGTTATTGCCTCAGGTTTAACTTTTTTACCTTTATACATGAATTCGCCTTTTGGCAGTAGCTGGCGTTGAAAAACCTGCTCTATACAATCGAGGTAGAATTCAGCTGGAAGGTCAGCAACTGAAAGATATTCATCATAGAATTTCTTGTGGGCGCGCGCGCTTTCACCATCACCAACTACAAGGTGTTTATAAAGATCCTTATGGGCAGTGACATGGCGATCAAGATTAAGTGTCATGAAGCCAGTAAGCTGCAAAAACCCTGGGTAAACACGACGCATAAAACCAGAATAATGAACAGGAACACGGGTGATTACATTTTTTTCAAACCATGATAACGGTTTCTCTGTAGCGGATAAATTCACTTTGGTAGGGTTGGCGCGGGTATCAATAGGCCCGCCAATAAGTGTCATCGAACTTGGTGCAAGAGGGTCGTTCGCCTCGTTCATAACCGCAGCAGCAACAAGCACAGGAACAGACGGTTGGCACACAGCCATAAGGTGCAAATCAGGACCCAAATCACGAATAAAATCGATGGTATAAGAAATATAATCTTCCAAATGGAATGCGCCGTGTGAAGTAGAAACATGACGTGCGTCCAGCCAATCTGTTATATAAACATCAAGGAAAGGCAATAATGCTTCCACGGTCCCGCGCAGCAACGTTGCGTGATGACCAGACATTGGGGCGACCAGCAGCAGTTTCGGCTGCACGATTTTACCGTGTTTTTTGAAATGCAGCAGACGGCAGAATGGTTTTTCATCGACCACTTCCTCATAAATAGTAACCTGCTTGCCGTCGACAATAGTATGAGCAATACCGAATTCAGGTTTGGCATAACGATGTGTCATGCGTTGCAGAACCTCCGCACCAGCAGCAATGTGTTTGCTATAACCAGTGTATGATAACGGACTAAAAGGGTGGCTATGCAACATAGCAGCTGCGCTTGCCATAATATTCAAAGGTGTGATAGCTGCGTACTGCATTTCATGCAGATGGTAAAGCGGGCTATTTTCATTCAACATAATATTATCTATCCTCTTGCTGCGATGGTAACACAAAAATCAAACTAAGTCCATTGTAGGGCTGTTCTGATGAACAAATGATTAAATTGTTATTTTAAATTTATAAACAAAATCATTTTAAGTCGGTTGTTGTATTTTTGTTTTAAACTGATATTAACTTAAAGACATATGGTTTGTTTTATAATATATTGTTTTTGCTTATTATTCACCATTGTTTAAAAAAGGCTTTATGTTAGAAAAAGACTTCGGACAGCTTGCAGAAAAGGCTTTGGATAAACTAGCAGATGCGCTTGATTCATTCGATGAGGCTGGCGATTTGGAGTTGGAATACCAAAATGGGATTCTCAATATTACGCTTAATTCAGGTAAACAATTTATTATAAACAAGCATGCTCCTAGCCAACAAATCTGGTTGTCATCACCAGTTAGCGGTGGGTTGCACTTTTCCTATGATTTCGCGGTGAACAAATGGAAATTAACAGATGGTAGGTTGATTAATGAAATATTATCAGCAGAGCTAAAAAAACTCGCAAATATAGAGGTCGTGTTATAATGAGACATTCTTCAGCAAATCTTCCAACCCGTCCTAAAGGCAATATAAAAAATCTGTGGCCTTTGTTGCGTTATTTAAAGCCATATAAATTACAAGTTATTGGCGCAGCGTGTGCGTTGCTATTCGCTTCCAGTGCGGTTCTTGGGATGGGGGCAGGTTTGCGTTATCTGGTGGATAATGGTCTTTCTAAAGGCGATGTTGGGTTGCTTAATCAGGCATTTTTTATTTTGCTGGGAGTAACAATTCTGCTTGCTGGTGCGTCTTACGCCCGATTTTTTTTGGTGTCATGGCTGGGTGAAAGAGTAGTTGCGGACATTCGCGCGGATGTTTATCGGCATTTAATTTCAATGCATATTGGATATTTTGAAACCACGCGTACTGGCGAACTTCTTTCACGGCTGACAACCGATACAACATTATTGCAAACCGTGATTGGTGGTTCGGTTTCAGTTGCGGTGCGCAATACTATTTTGTTTTTTGGGGGATTTACGCTGCTAATGATAACCAGTGCAAAACTTACTAGTTACCTGTTTTTGATGGTGCCGATAGTTGTTGTTCCAATCATTATATTAGGGCGAAGAGTGCGCTTGCTTGGACGTGAATCACAAGCGAAAGTAGCGGATATAAGTTCTCATGCGGAAGAATCACTAAATGCCATTCGTACCATACAATCACTTACCTTAGAGGAGCATGAAAAACGGCGTTTTGCGGAGCATGTTGACGGTGCATTACAGGCAGCAAATTCGCGCATTCGCACCCGTGCATTTCTCACCGCCATAGTTATTTTGCTGGTGTTTGGTGCAATCGTCACCGTGCTGTGGCTTGGCGGGCATGATGTGCTGACTGGCAGCATATCAGGCGGGCAGCTTTCAGCTTTTGTGTTTTATTCAGTTGTTGTGGCGGGCGCGGTTGGCGCAATTTCGGAAGTGGTGGCAGATCTGCAACGTGCTGCTGGTGCTGGTGAAAGGCTCGCCGAACTGCTTTCTATTGCTCCGCAAATTACTGCACCAGATGATCATGGGCAGGTGGTTATTCATGAAGCAAATATTGATTTCGAAGACGTAACGTTTTTCTATCCCACTCGCCCAGACAAACCAGCAGTAGATAATTTCTCGCTGGAGGTTAAGGCAGGGAAAACTATAGCTCTAGTAGGACCTTCTGGTGGCGGAAAAACCACAATGTTCCAACTGCTACTGCGTTTTTATGATCCATCGAATGGACGAATCCGTCTCAATGGTTTGGACATAAAAGATATTCCGCTTTCAGTTTTGCGCGCTTCTATTGGCTTAGTTCCACAAGATCCTGTTATTTTTTCTGCCACTGCCCGTGAAAATATTCGCTTGGGAAATATAAATGCTACTGATAGCGAAATAGAAGCTGCTGCCCGCGCTGCTTCAGCATGGGAATTTTTGGAAAAATTACCAAATGGACTGGATACGCATTTAGGTGAAAAAGGAATCCAGCTTTCTGGCGGTCAACGTCAGCGCATTGCTATTGCGCGGGCGATTATCCGTGATCCTAAAATATTGCTGCTTGATGAAGCAACCAGCGCGCTGGATTCTGAAAATGAATATCATATCCAGCAGGCATTGGAAGTGGTGATGAAGGGGCGCACCACTTTCGTCATCGCTCACCGTCTTTCCACCATTACCAAAGCTGACCAGATTATTTTGCTCAATGAAGGGCGCATTGAGGGGGTAGGAACTCACCGCGAACTGCTTGCTAAAAGCATGCTTTATGCAAGACTTGCAGATTTACAGTTTAAGAATGTGGCGTAAAATCTTCTTGTTTGAATTTATATTGCAGAGCGATTAGTGCCGCTTTCATAGCCCTGATGCCAAATAGAGAACTTATAATAATAAAAGGAATCCAGATAGCTGCATGCAGCCAGTAAGGTGGCTCAAACATCACTTCTGTGATTGCTGCGAACATTGCTGTGAATGAGCCTATTATGCAGATGCAGAAAAATGCGGGACCATCACCTTGTTCATGCTCTTTAAAAGATAACCCGCACACCGAGCAGCTTTCGGCAATGGTAAGAAAGCTGCTGTATAAAGCACCTTTGCCACAACGCGGGCAGCGCGCACGAAGCGACGCATAGGCTATAGAAACAGCCGCCTGCGGTTCTTGTTCTTCGCTCAATGATGATGCTTCTTTGGTTTGGCTTTACTGTTTTCCAGCACACGGAACGCCATAAACACCACCCCAACCAGTGATAACAGGAAGGCAATCAACATATTGGTGCCAGTAAATATGGTGGTAAGTGCTGGCATGGCAATATTGGCAAAATCCAGATATACAAATACAAACAGGAACAACCAAACAGCGTCAACGAAATGCCAATACCAAGCAGCAAACTCAAAACCTAAATGATGCTCAGGAGAGAATTGATTTTTCTTGGCGCGGATTAAGCAAATTGCCAGAAATATTGTTCCCACTAGAACGTGAAAGCCGTGGAAACCAGTAGCCATGAAGAAGTTAGAAGCATACACGCCATCTTTGAAACCGAAAGCAGCATGGGTATATTCATATGCTTGTAGTGCGGTGAAGCTTACACCTAAAATTACCGTATACCACAACGCGGTCACAGCAGTTTTTTGGTCTCTATGTAGGATAGCATGATGTGCCCAAGTAACTGTTGTGCCAGAAAGCAATAAAATCAGCGTATTGAGTAACGGCAAATGCATAGGATCGAACGGCTTTATTCCTGAAGGAGGCCAAACACCAGCAGCTATCTTCCATACATCGTCCGCCATTGGCAGTTTAGGCAGGGTGCTGGCATTAAAAAATGACCAGAAAAATGCAGCAAAAAACAATATCTCTGACACGATAAACAGCGCCATGCCAAAGCGTAAGCCTGTGCTTACTTCGCGCGTATGGGCTTTATCGAACATGCCTTCTTTTATAACATCGCGCCACCACACAAACATAGTGTATAAAACCATTGCCAAACCAACTAGCAGCAATATCACCCCACCAGATTTATGGTGCATAAACATTGCCCCGCCCAGTGTTACTCCCAGCAGTGAAACTGCGCCAAGAGCTGGCCACGGGCTAGGATTTACCAGATGGTAAGGGTGGGCTGCATGTGAATCTGTTGCGTGATGATCGTTCTGTGACATGATAATCTCTTTGTATTATAAGTATTATAACAATTACTATCTGGTTAGTGTGTAGCAAATTTTTATGTGGGTTGTAAAATCATTTTTTTGCAGAAAAGAAGGTATATGACAGGGTTATTGTCTTAACATCGTCCATATCTGGGTCATTCAGCATGGCTGGGTCGATAAAAAACGATACAGGCATATCCACCTTCTGCCCCGCTGCTAGAGTTTGTTCGGTAAAGCAGAAACACTCGATCTTACTAAAATATGCCCCTGCTTTAAAGGGGACAACATTATACACAGCCCGCCCTGTAACCGCATAGTTTTCACGGTTATGGGCTACGAAATAGGTAAGTGCTTGTTCCCCGATTTTAACTTTATGCGAGCGTTCTCCCGCCTTGAATTCCCAATTCAGGGCAGGGTCGATGTCAGTGTTAAATTCAATATTGATGGTTCTATTTGAAATATTTTGTGGAGCTATGGATGCCTGTTTGGTAGTTCCTCCATAGCCAGTGATTTCACAAAATAATCGGTATAGTGGCACAGAAGCATAGGCGAGCATCACCATTCCCGCTGCTAGGGCAAAAAGGTTAAGTGCCATTCTATTATTTTTGTTCATTTTACCACTTATTACTAAACTTACTGGCTAAAAACCAGCGAAACATAATTGGCAGCATCGCCCATGCCATTTCGCTTACAGCGACGAATAATATCACGTTTTGTGGGAAATGCAGCAAGGCAATACTAACTCCCAGCGCGACATTGTTAAACATCGAGCAGGTAGCAAAACTAATACGAGTTTCTCGTGTTTGCCCGCGTGAAAATAACCAGCCGCAAGCTAGGAATATATTATAACAAACGATAGTGAGCAATATTGGAACAATAATATCGGCAGTATGGTTGACGATAAAATCACGCTGTTTGGCGATTACCAGAGCGATTACAAATCCCACCAGAATAATAGAAATAAGTTTTACATTATCATACATTACCGCGCCGAATTTAGTGAAGCTACGCGTCGCAAAATATAGAATCATTGGCACAAAAACACAAAATGCCAGCGTCCTAAATAAGGGCAGGGGAGTGGGGGTGACATTGGCATCAGCGAGTATCAAGGAGCATTGCAGGGGAATAAGAAACGGTGCGAGTGTGGTGCTTAAAATTACAATGGCAAAGGCTGGTGGCACGCGCCCGCCGAACATATTGGCAAAAGCAGGGCTGGAAACTGCCGTGGGCAGCAATGCCAGAAGGAATATAGCAGCAGCATAATCAGGAAAGATTTTTTGGGTAATTAGAAGCAGAATTATTGGCAGAATTATATATCTCACCACATAAAATAAGCAAATATTTCCCCAGCGTATTTCTTCAAATCCGCCGTCCTTTAATTTGAAACAAGATGCGTAGGTAAGCATAGCAAGAGCCACAGATGCGGAAGCGTCAGGCACAGCAGCCAGCGCAGGAACAGCAAGCCCCACCACGCAGGAAATAAGCAGTACAATCCCAAAATTGGTTTCGATTAGGTGGCGCATACTGACTTACTTAAGGGAATTGGAGTAAAAAGCAATAGACTTCCGCGTCATTGCGAGGAGCGTAAGCGACGAAGCAATCCAGCTTCTTCAGTGTTCTTGGCTTTCTGGATTGCCACGAATGCTACGCATTCTCGCAATGACAGATCTGAATGCGGGGTGACAGAAAAGAGAAAGATGGCTCTAGAAGTCGCCCTCTTAACTAATGAATCAAGTTTCAAATTCGGTTTTGGACATTGCACAAAAAAGGCAGGAATTTCTTCCTGCCTTTTTTGCAAAACTATTTATGTTTTGTTGGATCAGCCAAATAGTATTTCTGTCCTGGTTTTTGCGTTGGAGGAAAGGGTTCCTTTTTTGTTACTGTAACCTCCTTATGAAGGTCTGCTCCTCTCGGTCCCAAGACGCCGTATTGTCCAGAAGTTACTGCAGTTTGACCAGGTTTAAACGTTTTACTATTTTTGTTTGCCATAAGAATTCTCCTTATATATTGGCGTTGCTAGGAACATAAAAATGTTGCACCACCAAAAAGAGACTGTTAGAAACAAAATTGCGGCTTGTTTATTACCATACTTTTTTTGGTGATGAACTGCTGGGAGTGTCCTAGAGGCACTCCCAACAAAACTCAGAATTTTCTTAAATAATAATTTTCCTCTTCCTATCTCTAACTACACCCACTCGTACTCCCGCAAGTGTCGCATTTCATGCAAGTGCCGTTGCGTACTAGGGTGAAGTTATTGCACTCGGTGCAGGCATCGCCCTCATAGCCTTTGGCTTTTGCTTCGCGGATTTTTTCGCTGATTGAGCTTGCGTTGCTGGTTTGGAAGGAAACACCAACTTTTACACTCACATTATCCTGCTGCGTTTGCAGATAAGCAACAGTCTGCGTTTCATCAGCTAAAGCCAAATTACCAGAAACAGCACCAGCAGACGATGAACCACCAGTGTTATTATTAGAAACTACATAAAGCTTGTTCCCGCGCACGAAACCATTGCTGGTTACTTTAGAAAACAGGTTTGGCAGTTCTGGCTCATCGCTTGGGCGGGTGGAATCACCTTCGCCACGCCCGATAGTGTCTGAGCGTGTGTCACTCAAATCAACATGGGCGAGATCATTGCGTCCGAGATATGAAATCGCTAGTTCGCGGAAGATGTAATCCAGAATTGAAGTTGACATCTTGATCGCTTCGTTGCCTTCAACCATGCCTGATGGTTCAAAGCGGGTGAAAGTGAAGGCATCAACAAATTCTTCCAGTGGCACACCATACTGCAGACCAATGGAAACAGCGATGGCAAAATTATTCATCAAGCTGCGGAAGGCTGCACCTTCTTTATGCATATCAACAAAGATTTCGCCGAGATTGCCGTTTTCATATTCACCAGTCCGCAGATAAACCTTATGTCCTCCCACAGAAGCTTTTTGTGTATAGCCTTTGCGCCGTTCAGGGAGTTTTCTGCGCTGTGATTCATGGATAATGCGCTCAACAATACGCTCTGCAATCACCTGTGGCTGACGGGCAGCGCGATATTGCTCTGGTGTTGCTTCTTCCTCCTCATCTTCAAGTTCGGCTACGATAGAAGAGTTGAGAGGCTGCGAAAGTTTTGAACCATCGCGGTATAGAGCGTTTGCTTTCAAGCATAGTTTCCAAGAAAGGAGATAGGCTTCTTTGCATTCTTCCACCGTTGCCGAATTAGGCATATTGATGGTTTTGGAAATTGCACCTGAGATATAAGGCTGCACCGCTGCCATCATGCGGATATGTGATTCGGCAGAGAGGAAACGTGTGCCTTTCTTACCGCAAGGATTAGCGCAGTCAAACACTGGCAGGTGGATATCCTTAAGGTGTGGCGCGCCTTCCAGCGTCATCGTTCCGCAGCAATATTCATTGGCAGCTTCAATTTCTGCTTTGGAAAAACCCAGTGCAGCGAGCATATCAAATGAAAAATCATTTAATTGTGCATCGCTAAAGCCAAGTTTTTCTTTGCAGAATTCTTCACCAAGAGAATATTTATTGAAAGCGAACTTTAGCTCAAAAGCAGAGGCTAAAGATTTTTCAATCGTCGCCAGAGCATTATCGTCAAACCCTTTGGCACGCAGCGATTCATGGCTTATAGCATTGCCACCTTTTAGAGTGCCACGACCTACTGCATAGTTGGTTATGTCGGTAATTTGTTTGTCGGTATAGCCAAGATATTTCAGAGCTGGCGGAACTTGTTGGTTGATGATTTTGAAATAACCACCACCAGCCAGTTTTTTGAATTTTACCAGCGCGAAATCAGGCTCAATACCTGTAGTGTCGCAATCCATAACCAGACCGATTGTACCAGTTGGCGCAATGCAGGTTGCCTGTGCGTTGCGGAAGCCGTATTTTTCGCCAAGCATGATTGCTGTGTCCCATGCTTTTTTTGCAGCTTTCACAAGGTTTTTATCTTCGCAACTATCCACATCTAGCGGTACAGGGAGAATGGAAAGCTCCTCATAGCCAGAAGTCTCAGCAAGAGCAGCACGACGATGATTTTTCATCACGCGCATCATATCTTTTTTGTTTTCGGCGTAGCCATCAAAAGCGCCCAGCTCCTTCGCCATTTCGGCAGAAGTGGCATAAGAAGTTCCAGTCATAATCGCAGAAATTGCCCCTGCGATTGCTCTGCCTTCTGCGCTGTCATAGGCAATACCAGTTGCCATGAGCAGCCCACCAATATTAGCAAAGCCAAGACCAAGAGTGCGATATTCATAAGAAAGTTTTGCAATTTCTTTGGATGGGAACTGTGCCATAGCCACAGAAACTTCTAACACAACCGTCCATAAGCGGCAGGCATACTCAAATGCCTTTACATCAAAGCTGCCATTTTCTTTTTTGAACTTAAGAAGATTGATAGAGGCAAGGTTGCAGGCGGTATCATCAAGGAACATATATTCCGAGCATGGGTTGGAAGCGCGGATGCGCCCAGATTGCGGGCAGGTGTGCCATTCATTGATGGTGGTGTCATATTGCAAACCGGGATCAGCGCATGCCCAAGCAGCGTACGCCACTTCATCCCAAAGCTCTTTGGCAGAAATGGTTTTGCTAATTTTTTTGTCTTTGCGATTCAGCAGATGCCAAGGCTTGCCATGCTCAACTGCTTCTAAGAATTCATTAGTTACGCGCACGGAATTATTAGAATTCTGACCAGAAACAGTAAGGTATGCCTCTGAATCCCAATCTGTATCATATTCAGGGAATTCAATTTGCGTGAAACCTTGTTTAGCAAATTGAACAACGCGCATTATGTAGTTTTCAGGAACAAGAGCTTTTTTTGCTTCGCGCATCGCTTTTTTAAGGGCAGGATTATCAGAGGGAGTAAAGCGCGAATCGCCAGTTCCTAGATTGCAGGCATCCATAACTGCCTTTAAGTTTTTAGCGCAGATTTTTGAGCCGGTAACAATAGCTGCAACTTTTTGTTCTTCGATAACTTTCCAGCGCACGAATTCCTGAATATCTGGATGGTCAATATCAACTACCACCATCTTTGCAGCACGGCGGGTTGTTCCACCAGATTTAATAGCACCAGCAGCACGATCCCCAATTTTAAGGAAGCTCATAAGCCCTGAGGATTTGCCACCACCAGAGAGTTTTTCACCAATACCGCGTAGGTCAGAAAAATTAGAACCAGTGCCAGATCCATATTTGAAGAGGCGGGCTTCACGCTCCCACAGATTCATGATTCCGCCTTCATTTACGAGGTCATCAGAAACGCTTTGAATGAAGCAGGCGTGCGGCTGCGGGCGTTCATACGCGCTGCGCGATTTAATAAGCTTTTTGCTGTCGGGATCTATATAATAATGTCCTTGCGATGGACCATCTATTCCATACGCCCAATGCAAGCCAGTGTTGAACCATTGTGGAGAATTAGGAGCTGCCATCTGGCAGGCAAGCATAAAACGCATTTCGTCATAGAAAATTTTTGCGTCATCTTCTGTATCAAAATAACCGCCTTTCCAGCCCCAATATGTCCATGCGCCAGCAAGACGATCAAAAACCTGTTTAGAAGATGTTTCTCCTACGAAACGTTCTTTTTCGGGAAGTTTTTCTAGTTTTGCTTCATCAGGAACGCTGCGCCATAACCAGCTCGGCACAGTTTCTTCTTCCACTTTTTTAAGAGCAGCAGCAACACCAGCCTTGCGGAAATATTTCTGCGCGAGAACATCACTTGCCACCTGTGACCATGCTTCTGGCACTTCAGTATCCAGAGCTTCAAACACAGCCGACCCATTGGGATTTTTCATCACAACGTCAACCTTCTTAAAGGCAATGCTGTCATATACTGCAGCATTATTATTTGATTTGGTGGCTTTGGTGAAATGTCTTTCAATGCGCATGCGTAGCTCCCCTTAAAATTTGAATTAGTATATTTTAGTTTCTTAGCAACAGTATAATCAGGGGTAGAAAAACCAGAACAAAAAACGCATTTTTTGCACTATATTTTAACGCACGACTATCTGTTATTTTTGTACCAATTAAGTGGAGGTAATTCTAAACATTACAAATCCGTAATGCAACTACATATTGTGCTTGACAAGCATTTTAATACTAGATGATGGGGTTTTGTGGTAAAATTCCCCCTGTGAAAGCTGGGGATAAGTTAGTAGATTTCAGTAAAATCATATGGTTGCCTATTGTGTAGATGTGTATAAATATGGTGATATAAAATTTTTGACTAAGTTAGTTGTATAACTTTTAGGAAATACAACTCATCTACCTAGTGTGCTTATCCACACAATAAGGGCAGGTCACATGCTCATCAAAGCTTGGCTCTGCGCGGTCTTCTGGCAGAAGCGCATGTCCGCAGGCATTGCACATACTAGCAGTAGTGGTGGGAACTAACCCATGCCCAACAGCAACACGTTTATCAAAAACATAACATTCACCCTGCCAGTTGCTTTTTTCCTCTGGCACTTCTTCCAGATATTTAAGTATACCACCTTTAAGGTGATACACTTGCTCGAATCCCTCGGCGAGCATCCATGCGGCGAATTTTTCGCAGCGCACACCACCAGTACAGAAGGTGGCTATCTTAGCTTTTTTCTTATCAAGCAGATTCATATCAACAAAATCTGGTAGCTGTTTGAAGTTGCGGATGTTGGGAATAATCGCGCCCTTGAATGTTCCGAGGTGGGTTTCATAGCTATTGCGGGAATCGAGAATAATAGTTTCTGGGTCAGAGATTAATTTATCCCATTCCTCGCAATTAAGGTGAACGCCAGTCTTAAATGGATCATTGGGTTTTCCAAGCGAGATAATTTCTTTCTTCAGGCGAACTTTGGTGCGGATGAAAGGCGGTTTTTCGCTGAAACTTTCTTTATGCTCGAATTTTTCACCAACAACTTCACCGCGCAGATAATCAAGCATAGAATTAATAGCTTCACGGCTGCCACCAACTGTTCCATTTATACCTTCAGGTGCAACCAGAATTGAGCCTTTAATATCGCGCTGTTTAAGAAAATCAAGCAGCGGAAGGCGTTTTTTTTCAAAATCATTAAAATCAAAAAAATGATAAAACGCAGCGATTACGAAGTGATTATCTTGAGCAGTCATATCTACAACCTATCTGAACCCTTTTAGTAAATTTTTTATGTCTTCTGGCTTCTTAACAGCATCTTTTATGTTTTTCACCGTATCTTTTATTTTTTCAGGGTTTTTCAGAGCATCTTCGGCAACACCAGCTAAATCTGGAGTAAACTTCAATTTCTCAAAATTACCTTCAACATTCACAGGAATATCCAGACCAGCCTTATCCTTGCCGCCTTGTCCCTGCAATGTTGCTACCACGCTTGGTGTCAGGCGGTAATTAACATAACGGTTGGGTAAGTCAACTGTTCCTGCACCTTTTAAGCGCAGAAGAGGGGCTTTCATCATCAAATCATCATTTTTAACAATGCCTTGCGTGATTGTGTATGTTCCGCCAAGTTCAGAAAAATTAGTTTTTTCGGAGGAAGTATCCACACCAGTCACCATCGCTTTCGCGCTGGAAATTACTTGTGCGATATTTACTCCGCGAATTGTTCCATCACTAAGTTTAATGTCGCCCTTGCCCGCGAGCGATGAAATAATGTCGCGTTGTGAAGCACCGCGACCTGTGATGCTGGTTGTAACATTGGCAGTGCCAGTCAGCCTGTCAAACTGAGCAAAATCTTTCAGCATTTGTTCAATCTGGATATTATTTATAGCAAGATTGGCAGAAATTGCGTTGCTCGCATTTGCCGTTGCCGAGATTTTTGCTGTTCCACTATATAATTCTACATGTGGGATGTTAAGAGCTAATGCCCCACCCGCCAATTGTAGATTCAAAGACATTTTGCTTAAGGTAGTTGCCTGATATAACAGGTTGGCTATTTCCAGCGAAACTTTTGCATTAACTGCTTTGAGTCCTGATAGATCGATAGGCTTAGTATCCCAATCTTGGGTCTCTGCGTGCGCATCACTTATCAGAGATAGAGAAGCCTGTTTCTCTGTTTTAGGAATATAGTGATTGAGATTAAATTTATCAGTTGCCAGTTTAGCCTCTATAGATGGCACGGCACTGGCAAAATTAATTTTTATATCGCCATTAAGGGTGCTGTCATCAAGGGTAATTTTTGCTTTATTCAGGTTGCATTCAGATGTGCTGCAAGTAAGCACGCCCTGTCCAGCAAAAGCTAGTTGTGTGTTGCCTTTCCAATCTAATTTTTTACCAGTCAGACCAGAGAGAGCAACCAGTGAAGAACTGCTTAACTCAACATTTCCATTCGCGCTTTGCATATTTGCGTTGCCATCAAACACCAGCGAAATTAGTGAGCCGATCTTTAAATCTAACTTTGCTTTGCTATCACCGCCTTCTGCTAATTTGAAAGGGCGCTCGGCGTGGAGTGATAATTTTACCTGTTCTTTATTAAATGTAAGTTTGGCGACAATATCCAGCGGAGAGTTTGGCGACGGCATATCTATGTCGAGACTAGCATTGGCAACGCTATAATTCTTGCCGCTACGCTGATCTTTATAGGTAAAATTTCCATCGTTTATTACTATTTTACCAAGCGAAGGCGGTGGTGCTTCCGATTCTTTTGCAGACGGGGCAGAGGACGCTTCTTTGTTTTCTATTTTCTCTGTTTTTGGTGCAGTAAACTGCCAGTTAGGAACGCCATTTTTATTTACCTCTAAATGTAGAGTTGGTTTATTTATAATGAATTGTTTTACCTGAACTTCTTTATGTAGCAATGGCAGCAGCGCAACCTCTATGGTTATATCGCCAATCTCCGCCATGTTCTTATCGCTATAGCCTTCGCCATTGGATAATGTTACCTGCTGCAACTTCACCCCGATATTCGGCCACATGCTTGCTTTTATATCTCCCGCGATAACCAGATCACGTCCTGTTATCTTTTTTACTTGTTCGCTGGCGATTTTTTTCACGCCATCGAGTGGAATAAAAAACGGAGCGGCAACCAATGTAATAATCAGTAGTAGAACAACCACCAAAATCCATTTTATCAGACGTTTCATAATTTATTCTCCATGGTTTGGTGAGCGAGGTTAAAAAAACAGTAGAAAGCAAAAACAAGCGGTGGCATAGTGCAACCTCTTTATTTAAATTCGGAGTCGCGCATGGTTATCAACATCAATCCCAACCGCATTAATATCCAATCTGGTGGAGCTGGCAGGTCAAACGCTGGCAGACGAGAATCAACATATGGCGACGAGCGCATTATCGTTCCGTCAAAGGCAGATGTCAATAATATACCAGCGCCAGAATCATTGCAGACTATGATACGCAGCGCAGTGGAATCATTACGCAAAGGCGTGTTCTGGGATCGCGGAACAATACTTAATTTGATTGTTTGATTTAAGGTTGCGGAGCTAAGTTGCAGTTGGCAACGCACTGAGTGTGAGGAATAACTTTTCCGCCACAATTGCCATAGCAAATATTGAAGCTGCCGTCACACTGCACTTTGCAGCTACTAGCTTCGCAATCTACTCCGTTATGGTGTCTAAAACTAGATATATCGCGCTTGATTTCTTTTCCCTGCCTTGTGCGCTCGCGTACATAATCATCATAATCAATTTTGGCTTGCAGACGGTTATTTTGTTCTTGTATTGCGTTCATCTGTGCACAATTTTGCTGTTGCACGGCGCATGAATGATAACACATCTGCTGCGTTGACAGACAGTTATTAGCGCAGTAGCGACCGCTTTCCGTGCGTGGCGCAACCAGCTCTATATCGGTGCGGTATTCAGGCTGCGGAGGTCCGCAAGAAGCGAGTAAGAATATAACCGCCAACGACAAGAATTTTTGTAATTTCATTTACTGCTCCAAAATTTTTATATTCTATTGTAGTTTATAGAATATATGTGTAATTGCAAATTACATTGTATTAATGTTTCAGATTACTCTATATTAACCACATGACATTTTCTTACGAAGATCCTTTTTTACTTTCTGAGCAACTCACCGATGATGAGCGCATGGTGCAGGAATCGGCGCGTTCTTATGCGCGTGATAAGCTTATGCCCCGCGTTGTTTCTGCCAATCGCCATGAACGGTTTGATGTGGAAATCATGCGCGAGATGGGTGCGCTAGGTTTGTTTGGTGCAACAATTAAAGGCTATGGCTGCGCTGGTGTAAGTAATGTTGCCTCTGGTCTTATCTGCAAAGAAATTGAGTGGGTAGATTCTGGTTATCGCAGCACACTTTCGGTGCAATCCAGCCTTGTTATGCACCCGATTTATAGCTTCGGCAGCGACGCACAAAAAGAAAAATATCTGCCAAAACTCGCCAGCGGAGAATTTATAGGTTGTTTTGGTCTTACCGAACCTAATCATGGCTCTGACCCATCGAGCATGGAAACGCGCGCTAAAAAAGTTGCTGGTGGATATATTTTAAGTGGCGCAAAAAACTGGATAACTAATTCGCCGATTGCGGATGTATTTGTCATTTGGGCAAAAGTTTTTGGTGATAGCAAAATTCCTGATGGCACAATCAAAGGTTTTATTCTTGATAAAGGAATGAAGGGGCTTTCCGCTCCAAAAATTGAGGGAAAATTTTCCCTGCGTGTTTCGGTGACAGGTGGCATCGTTATGGAAGATGTGCTGGTGCTAGAGGAAAATATTTTGCCTGAAAGCGGTGGAATAAAATCACCATTTTCTTGCCTCAATAAAGCGCGCTATGGCATTGGCTGGGGTGCGCTTGGTGCAGCGGAATTTTGTTTTGAGGCAGCTCGGAGATATACGCTGGAGCGTGTGCAATTTGGTAAACCTCTGGCTGCTAATCAGCTTATTCAGAAAAAACTTGCTGATATGCTCACTGATATTGCGCTTGGCTTGCAAGCCTGCCTGCGGGTGGGAAGGCTGATGGATGAAAATAAACTAGCCCCTGAAATGATTTCTGTCATCAAGCGCAACTCGGCAGGAAAGGCTCTTGATATTGCCCGCACGTCACGCGATATGCATGGTGGTAATGGCATTTCTGATGAATATCACGTCATCCGCCATGTGATGAATCTGGAGAGCGTAAATACTTACGAAGGCACGCACGATATTCATGCACTAATTATTGGGCGGGCTATAACAGGTATTCAGGCTTTCAAGGCGGAGTAATTTCAGATTTAATAAAGCCTGTATGAGGCATGGCAAATTTTACTAGTTGTAGTAATTGCATAACCAGTTCTTGCTGCGTTTAGACATTCGGGAACTGCGCTAGACCAATATCCAGAATATCCCCAGAACACTCCTTTAAGCGGATTTCCATCATCAATCTTTACATCTATTTGCTGCATTTGCAGCGGAGTGAATACTCCGCAATCATCATTTGTATTCGACCAATCAGCATCGCTTCCAGCACCATTAGGATTGCAAATTAGGGCATGAAGCCAAAATCCTGCAGGAAACCCATAGGTTGTTTTAAGGGAATCTGGCGTTGTGGTTGTAGTGCCACTTTGCCATGAACCCCCTGGCATTATTCCTGAGGTTGGGTTTAGAGATACTTCGGGGTAGCCCGTTCCTAAGGCAAAGGTGCTTCCATAACTTCCACCAATCATTTTTGAGGCAGAGAGATGTTGATAAAACCAAGGGAATTCAGCATTCCACCCGCAATCTGGTGAGGTATAGCTGTTATCGGTAATCCAACCAGTACAGCTTGTAATATCATTTAGTTCCAACACGCCATCCCCGTCACCATTATTACCAAGCTCAAAAGATGTCGCTGAAGCACAATCCCCTGGTAGACAATTATATTTGACTTTAAAAGCCCCAACGGCGAGTTTGTACGTTTCAAATTGTTTTATCTGTGCGCGAATGCGCGCTGCACTTATCAAATCCTGTCCTACCATAACACCACCGACAACCAGTCCGATAATGACGAGTACGATAGAAAGCTCTATTAGAGTGAAGCCCGTTCTTTTCTTGTCATTTCGAGCGAGCGCAGCGAAGAGAGAAATCTTTGCATTATAAAGACAAGATTCCTCACAGCAGCCCGCCCCGTGCTGCGACATGGGGTTCGCAGTGGCAGAGCTATTGTAGCCTAAAGTCGATGGGGGGGGTAAGCATTTGTTTTGCATGGTTGGTTGCAGATATTATTTAGGTTAATAATATGGTTATGTTATCATAATAGATGTTAATGAAATACTAATAGAAATCACCTTCCTGTGCGTTGTTTCGGTGCTATGCTGGCTTT
The DNA here is from genome assembly GCA_025464625.1 of Rickettsiales bacterium. Classification (GTDB taxonomy): domain Bacteria; phylum Pseudomonadota; class Alphaproteobacteria; order Rickettsiales; family SXRF01; genus SXRF01. The sequence continues at coordinate 460,497 of JAOAUZ010000002.1, forward strand.
GTTATGTAGTTGGTACATTCGCTTTAGGATGAGATACTTCGCTGCGCTCAGTATGACAAATATTGTCATTCTGAGGCGAAGCTGAAGAATCTCCACTTAGCTTGATAACATACAAATCCTATACAAAAGATGGGAGATAATGTGCAATAATGTGCAGATAATTAGCAATAATATACAGATAATGTTCAGATAAGTGTTAAAGATTGGAGAAAAATTACCTTACTAATACTGTAACAATTCCTGCTCGGTAACGGTGTACACTCTTTCCACACCAAGTTTTACAGCTTGTTTTTTCATTTCAGTGTTTCCATCCATTGTTCCCAGTAACCATAATGCGCTGCGGTGATTGGGTGCAACTTTAAGTATGCTTTCTAAAATATCACGTTGTTTGCTGCGGTCATTATTAGTGAAATCTTCAAGGCTCATAAGGAATGGTGCGATATAATCCTCACGCTGAGGATAGCGCACGCTAAAGCGGATTATAGAATCGACTAAGTTTGCTTTTACCTCTGGCTTGAGACCATCGAGGAGAGAAGTTCGCGGTAATTTGAAAAGCAGCATAGAAAGCTCTGGCTCTAATTTCATCAGCCCAATGAAAGATTTTGGGTCTAGTGCTGCGCGGTGAGAAATTTCTAAAAAATTACGATACCAGTCGCGGTCATTTTCGCTAACGCGGTCAGAATTTGCCTTTGCTGCGATGTTTTTTGCAAAATACATAACTCCTTCAGCCATTCTTTCGCCACCGCGTGGTAGATCCTGCATTATAAAATCAACTATTCCAGCTTGGTTGGGGTCTTCCTGCATAATATTTTTCAGTCGTTCGCCGTAACGGATGATATTTAATTGTTCGTAGCTGCTTATAGTAAGCAATAAAGCCAGCACGCCACATATTCCTGAAACCCAGCGCGGAAAAATTTTTATGCTGCGGATGCGTGCAGGGCGGGCTGCACAAATTGCTGCAAGCCCGAGTGCTTGAAACGCCATAACCTGCGGCAATAAAAACCATAAATTATTCATTGCGTTTAGCACGATAAAAACAGGAACACACCACCAGAATAATGATTTGCGTAATGGAAATATTGCCAGAATAGGTAATGTTATGAAAATCAGAAAGCCGATAATTCCAGTTGCCAGCAGAGCCTCCATAGGTTGGCTGTGTGAGTGGAATACACCGTTATATAGCCACAAACTATTGGGTAAAAACTCACCGTTCTGGAAACTGGTTAAGCCATCAACCAAACCATATTTGAACATATCATCGCTAAAATTTGCCCAACCATTGCCAGCGATAAGACGAACAGGATTATCGGCAATGGCAGCAACTGCTACCTGATTATAAATCGCCCGTTCTGCAAGAGATGCGTTTTTACATTTGAACAAATAATGTTGCTGGCTGATTATTAGCCAACCCAGTGGTAGAACTATTCCGAGCAATGCCAGAGTTCTCCATGTTTTATTTACGGTGATGAGATTTTTTACCCAGATTGGTTTGTTTTTAATCAGTCGTAACCACAATATCAGGCTTGATATTATAAGGACGGGAAACATCATCGCCCTTGCTGAGGAATTCTGACCAACGAGCAGCACAATGCCAAATATAAGAACCATCCAGCCGTGACGTGATGGGGTGCGGACGCTTGGCGCGCTGGCATATGCTATCCACAGCCAGCCAGCGATAAACGGCAGATAATCAGGCCAGTTAGCAGGAGCTTTGGGATTATCAGCACCATAATTATTGATGGTTTTATCGCATAATGTTTGTGGATTGAAATGCAGCGCAGTTGCTACGCATAGGCTGAACATGCCAACTGACAGGATAATTTTTTTGTACGCAGGTGATTGCCATAACGGCATAATCATTGACACTGATAGCAGTAGCATTATTTGCCAGCCACTGCCTTCGCCTAATTGCGGGAAGCCCATCCAAGAGCGTATCGGATTTTCAGCAGCGGGAAGCGATATTATTTGCCAGCCAGCCCATGCCAGCAAACCATATAATAAAGGATGAACTGGACGTTCTATAGCCAGCCATTTTTTAACAATACCAAACGCCAGCCAAATTGCATTCAGCGCGCCAAGTGCAAACATTAAAACCATTGCTGGCTCTGTCTGAAACCATGTACCAGCGCGGAATGGCTCAAGGCAAACAACGAACAGCAGCAATTGCAGACACAGTAGTATCAACCCACAACGTCTGAACCATAAACTTGCTGAACAAAATGTAATCATATGGTTTTATTACGAAATTTTTATGCCAAATTTTTCATGATTGTATTAATGGTTTTATATCTCTATAATCCAGTTTTTAATTGTGTGCTATCTCTTATCAAGGAACTGTTAAATTGTTAGAATCTAAAGTTGGTACTGACTTCCGTCAGAAATTGAAGCCCGTCATAATATCTGGCAAAGAAGTTTATCCTATTGTCGAAGGCGGTAAAGGCATAGGTGCGAGTAATGGCGCGAGTTCTGGCGCGTTTGCGGCGGCTGGTGCGGTTGGTACATTTTCAGGTGTAAATGCCCAATATTATGATGAGAACGGCAAAATTATCCCGTATCACTATCATGCGAAAACCCGTAAGGAACGGCATGAAGAATTGGTTGACCAAAGTATTCGTGGTGGCGTGACCCAAGCAAAAATAGCGCATGATGTTTCAGGTGGTAATGGTCGTATCCATGTGAATGTTTTGTGGGAAATGGGTGGTGCTGAACGCGTACTAACTGGAATTTTAGAAGGGGCAAAAGGCTTGGTGCATGGCGTGACCTGCGGTGCGGGTATGCCCTATCGTCTGGGTGATTTGGCAGCGAGCTATGGTGTGTATTACCATCCGATTATTTCATCAGCGCGGGCTTTTAATGCGTTGTGGAAACGCTCTTACAATAAAACTTCGCAGTGGCTTGGCAGCGTGGTGTATGAAGATCCTTGGCTGGCGGGTGGGCATAATGGTTTGTCTAATGCTGAAGATCCAAATGTTCCGCAAGATCCATATCCGCGTGTGGCAGAACTCCGCAAGACGATGAATAGCTTTGGTTTGCAGCAAGTGCCGATTATTATGGCGGGTGGTGCGTGGCATCTTAAAGATTGGGAGCATTGGCTGGATAATCCAGAAATTGGGCAGATTGCTTTTCAGTTCGGCACGCGTCCGTTGCTCACCAAAGAAAGCCCTGTGTCCGCGGAGTGGAAAGCACGTTTGATGACGCTGGAAGAGGGTGATGTTTTCCTCAATCAATTCAGCCCAACTGGTTTTTATTCTTCAGGTGTAAATAACAGCTTTATTAAAGAACTGCGTGGTCGCACCGACAGGCAGATAGAATATCGCATGGAGCAGGAAGGGCTGTTTTCAGAGCCGTTTCCTGTTGGCGCGCGCGGTCGCCCTGTTTTTGTGCAGCCTGATGATAAAGCTCGGGCAGATGCGTGGAAAGAGCAGGGGTTTGCCGAAGCTCTAAAAACTCCAGACTCAACTATTATTTTTGTTTCGCCAGAAAAGGCGCAGGAAATTCATGTTGATCAGGTTGATTGCATGGGTTGCCTAAGCCATTGCCGTTTTTCCAACTGGAAAGACCATGATGATTATACAACGGGCAAGCGTGCCGACCCTCGCAGTTTCTGCATCCAGAAGACTTTGCAGGAAATTATCCTTGGCTATCCGATAGATACGCAGCTAATGTTTTCAGGACATAACGCCTATAAATTTAAGAACGATCCATTCTACGCAAATGGCTTCGTGCCAACTATCAAAGAGTTAGTTGATAGGATTTTGACGGGAGCATAAATATGTAGCTCGTAATTCGTAGTTCGTAGCTGCTTATCTACATATTTGCGCAACTACGAACTACGCATCAGATACTATTATTTCTTAGGTTCTGGAGCTGCTGGTGCAGCAACAGGGACTTCTGGTTTTTTGTCAATCATTGGCATATTGGTGTGCATTTCTCCAGTTGGGATTTTTGCTTGCCTATCTTGCCTTTTGGCTTTCATTTCTTCCATTTTAGCAGTGTGGAAAGCATCCCATTCTTCACGGGTTACTTTTCCATCTTTATTTCCATCTTTTTCATCAAATTTTTTATTGCCAAAAGCGGTTGATTCTTCTTTAGAAATAGAATTGTCAGCATTACTATCCATTTCTTTCCACATACGCTCCATGCGATCTTTCATATATTGTCCACGCATTTCGCTACGCATGTGCTTGCCCATCGGCATATCTCCACCCATAGCAGGCACGCCTGCTGCTTGCGCTGGTTGTTGTGCAGGTGCTGCTGGAGTTTCTGCCAAGGCAGTGGTGGAAATTGAAGCAAGGGTAATTGCTAAAGCTATTGAGGTTTTCATATTTATCTCCATAAGGTGTTGGTTAATAAATCTTACAGTAAAATGCATGTAGTGTAGCAAGTACACATTTACAAGTTTAGAACCAAGTTTGCACATTAATTCTTATCCATGTTATTCTGCTGTTGATTTTTATTACAGGCTAGACTAGAAACCGCTACTATTACAAAATCCACATGTGGGTTTTGTGTTTGTTGATTTATATTTGGCATATGCTTTGGAGCCAAAGTGTTTTTATGTCGCAAGTGATTTATGTTTGCGGTCAGGTTTGCGGGTGTAGTTCAATGGTAGAACGTCAGCCTTCCAAGCTGAACACGAGGGTTCGATTCCCTTCACCCGCTCCAGTGCTTGCGCCTAAAAATATATGAAAATTGTATGTGCAAAAATTATAACTAATTAGGTAAGGATAACTAAAATGGCAAAAGAGAAATTTGAGAGAAATAAACCGCATTGCAACATTGGAACTATTGGTCACGTGGATCATGGCAAGACCAGCTTGACTGCTGCGATTACGAAGGTATTGGCTGAGGCTAATAAAAAGAACACTTATACAGCGTATGA